>NZ_BAABTE010000006.1:0-471410 GCF_040371715.1 Brucella sp. NBRC 14130 | reverse complement strand
GGATCAAACTCTCAAGTTGAAAATTTGATAATTGGCTATTTTGGTCAAACATTCATCTTCAAAGACAAATGCTCAAAACCTTGGTCACGCTCAAATTGACGAGAACATATTTACACACCAGACAATCATCACTGATCATCCAGGTAACATAGTTCTATCAAAGAAACGTGTCCGCCAAAGTTCTTTCGACAGTTCGATCTCTCGAACCATCCGCAGACAATGCCGCCCACGTTTCTCTTTCTTCTGTATAAAATTGTCAAAGAACAGACGATCTCAAACCGTCGAAAATCTCAATCCGCTCACAAAGCCCGCCGCCAATCACCCAACCCGAAGGTCAAATCCTGTCAGCGCCTCGTCTGCGGTGCCGGGCTTCTAGATCAGTCAAACCAACCTGTCAACCACTTTTTTCGAAGAAAATCACAAACTTAATCGAAGTTCTTTTCTTCTAACATCAACAAGACTCAATGCCCCGTCAACGCCGCCAGCCTACCAACACCCAGCATCTCTGCCAGACACCTTCAACCAACTCCAAGGACGCATCAGCCTGCCGCTTGCGGCGCCGCCACCCTCGTTGTGGAGGCGTATATAGGGGGGACCTCTGCTATCTGTCAACAGCATCAAGGAAGTTTTTTGATGTTTTTTTGACAGCTTTCCACAAGCCGCCGGATTTCCACGTATTCGTCTTATATTATGGGGCTCTCATTGCCCCTCCAGCACTTGGGAGGGCCTTAAACCGGCCTTATTGCCCGAATAGCTTCTGCCGGATTTTCGAAACGAGCAATCGACGAGCCTTGCGGGGGGATTGTGGATATCGTTGTCGGGCAGGCTTGTCGTTGACTTACGTTTCTTCGGCAGGCAAAACTCACATGCCCGTTTGGGAGCCTTCCGACAGAATGGAAGACACCTTGATACCGGATTGGCGGCTCTCCGCTTCTCCGACAAACGATTTCAAGCACGTTCGTGCTGTCAGTTATAAAGAAGGACCGGCTACAGCAGTATGAAAGACATGGGGCCGAACAATCTCGATCCGGGTGACGAGCCCCCGCTCAGCGTAGGCGGACGGCGGCGGCCTCCGGATCGTCGTGAAGTTTCTGCCCGCTGGCTCGCCGGAACCTTCCTGACTGGCGTAACGTCATGCATGCTGATAGGCGTCGCACTGTTTGCCGCCCTGGACGGGCGCGAACAGCTGGCCACCCCGCCTGAAATCCTTGCCCGAAACGACATGCCGGGTGTGACTGACGATGTTGACGTTACCAAGGGCGGACGTCTGGTCAGCACCGTCTCGCAGCAGAAACCGCGCGACCGGCGCCGTTTCGATCTTTCCACGATGCAGAAAGTGGGTGAGCGCGAGGTTATCCGGACCCGGCCCTTCGAATTCGTCCGCATGGCCCTTGCCGTCGATCATCCGACCAACCGCAAATATCCGGCATTCGACGCCTTGACCGTATTCTCGGAAGGCCCCGCGGCACCGCAACCTGCCGATGCAGGCCAGATTTACGGCGCAAAGGTGGAAAGCGAAGTCAGCCTGCATGTCGTCGACTTCCCGATGAACAGCACGACCTTCGATGCTTCCAGCGACCTTACCGTCGATGAGGTCGAAAAAGTCGTGCGCGATACGGGCGGCCTCCTGACCGACGGGGACGTGCAGGTCGCCTCGCTTCATTATGTCGACCCCGCCCGTTTTGGCGGCTCTGACTCTCCGTTCGCGCTGGGCCCCGCGCTTGGTGTGAAGATTACGCAGGAAAATGTCAGCGTCGCCCAGCGCGGCGATGAAGATACGGTCAGCGAAGGTTTTTCAGAAGAACTGATTCCTTTCCGCCAGACCGCCGAAATTACGCAGGCGCTTGAAGATGCCGGCTACACCGGCGACGATGCCGGAAACATGGCCGACTCGCTTACCAAGCTGATGAACTCGCCCCGATTGAAGGAAGGCAGCGTTCTGAGGGTAGGCACCGAAACCCGTGACGGCGCGGACCGTATCGTGCGCGCCAGCATCTATAATCGCACGACCCATCTGGTGACGGTCGCCCTCAACGATCGCGGACAATATATACCGTCCGACGAACCGGAACAGACCCCGCTTCTGCAGACGGCTTTCGACGGCAACGCATTGCCAACGGCAATTCGTGGCAACCTCCCCAGCGTCTATGACGGGATCAGCCGGGCGGCGCTCGCCTATGGCATGTCGGAAACGATGCGCGAGCAGCTCATAAAGATGCTTGCAAGCGATGTCGACCTGCAGTCACGTCTGTCGCCAAGCGACCAGATCGACGCATTCTTCTCGCTGCCGGATGATCCCGACAAGCCCGAAGCCGATTCGCAGCTTCTCTACGTGGCGGCCAATTTTGGTGGGACGACCCGCAAATTCTATCGATACCAGGCGCCGGACGGCAGCGTCGATTATTTCAATGGCGACGGCAAGAGTGCGAAGCAGTTCCTGCTGCGCAATCCGGTTCCCAATGGTGTCTTCCGCTCGCCTTTCGGCATGCGTCGCCACCCGATCCTCGGCTATAGCCGCATGCATACCGGCGTGGACTGGGCCGCACCGCGCGGCACGCCGATCATCGCTTCGGGCAATGGCGTTGTGGAAAAGGCCGGCTGGACCAACGGTTACGGCAACCAGACCCTCATCCGCCATGCCAACGGCTATGTGAGCAGCTACAGCCACCAGAACGCAATCGCCCGCGGCGTCACCGCAGGCGCACGCGTGCGGCAGGGACAGGTGATCGGTTATGTGGGATCGACGGGCCTTTCGACCGGCCCTCACCTTCACTACGAACTGATCGTGAACGACACCAAGGTCGACCCGCTGCGCATTCGCCTGCCCGACAACAAGGCGCTTTCCGGCAAGGAACTGGAAGCCTTCAAGCAGGAACGTGACCGCATCGACGCACTTTTGAACAGCGATGATAACGGCACCAAGCTCGCCTCGAACGGATCGGCCAAGAGCTGATAGAGCGTGACGCCCGAAAGGGGAAACCCGGCTTCCGGTTAAAGACATATGCAAAACAAAGGAATAGAGCATTTCCGCCGATTCAGCTTGAGCGGGAAATGCTCCGGAAAGACCGGGAAAGGTCCGCCCATTTCTTTGAATTTACCGAAATGCTTATTCGGTAAATTCGACCGTTACGCCAGCCTTCACCAGCTTTGCCAGCTCTTCCGCATCCCAGTTGGTCAATCGCACGCAGCCATGGCTCGATGTCTTGCCGATTCTCGATGGTTCGGGCGTGCCGTGAATGCCGTAGGTCGGCTTTGAAAGCGCGATCCAGACCGTGCCGACGGGGCCATTCGGGCCGGGCGGAATGGTCAGGACCTTGTCGTTGTTACCCTGCTTGAAATTGATCTTAGGATTATAGGTGTAATTCGGATTGATCGCGATACGCTCGACCTGAACGGTGCCGGACGGTGACGGATTGTCGGACGAACCGATGGTCGAGGGATAGGCAACGACCAGCTTGCCGGTTTCGTCATAGCCGCGAACCTGCTTGCGTCCCTTGTCCGCGATGATGCGGGCCACCTTGGTCCGGACAGGCTTGCCGAGGTTGGGAACCTTCACGATCGAGCCGGGCTGGTTGAAGTTCACGCCGGGATTGATCTCTTTCAGATAGGCTTCGTCTATATGAAACTTTTCACCCAGCATTTCGGTGACCGAAGTATAGGCCATTGCGGGAAGCTGGGCCTTGTGGGCGTAATCTTCCGGGATCGAGGCAACATACTGGCGCCCCACATCCTCGTTGGTGATGGTGTATTCGGTGAAAGCCGGGCCGCCGGTGGCCTCAAGCTCCGCATTGACGGCGGCTTCATCCGTCGGATTGACCGACTTGCCGGTCAGTTCGCCATAGGCTGCCGCCGCCTTGTCGACATTGCTGCCCGAACGACCGTCAATGACGCCGGGCGATGCGCCAGCACGGTCAAGAAGTACCTGATAGGCTGCAATCCTTGCCTTGGCGCCCTGCCCCTTCGGCATTTCGATGGCAGGCGCCATATCGCTCGGATTGGGAACACCGCGCGGCTGCTCGTAACCGGGCTGGCCGTAATCCTGCTGGCCATCATAGCCGGGATTGGCGCTGGCCGAATTGGTATAGTCCGGATACTGATCGCCTGCCGGTGGCAGTTCCGACCGCTGCACCTGTCCGTCCCGGTTGCCGCCATATTGCGGCGCTGCCGGAGCATCAGGGTAATAATTCGGGTCCTCGGGCACATTGCCAAAACCATCATAGGGCGCGCCGCCATCGACCGGGCCATCGAGCGTCCAGTTGTCATCCGGCTGCGGTGCGCGGCGAACCCGGCGATCATAGGCGTTCGGATCATAATTGTTGGCATCCTCGACACTGAGGATACGCCCGCGGCGATCCATGGTAACGCGGCGGCCATACTGATCGATGAACACCCGCACCCGGCGATCATGATAGATTTCCTCACCCGGATCGTAAAGCTGCGCAAGCTGTACCGGGCGCTCGGCAACCGTTGCAGAACTGCTTTCGTCGGCGCGGGCAGAACCATCGACGGCAACTGCCGCAACGGAAGCAAACAAAGCGAAACGAAGCATGCGTGTGTAATGCGCCATGAAGAATGCCCTGGGTGATCGAGAGATCATGGATGCCGCGAATATGGTTAATAACTGATTAGCTGATAAAGCAGATGCCAGATGAACTGGACATGAAAATGGCCGAGGTCGGCCGAAAACCGGAAAACTTGTCAGGGTTCATATGAAAAAGGCGCCGCAACCTGTCCGGTTGCGGCGCCCATGGCTTTCAACTCATGAACGTTCAGGCGTTCTCGTCGACCTTGCGGCTTTCATCCTCCTGCGCAGTTCGAATCGGACGGAAGTTGAGCCTGTCCGAACCGGCAGTGATCTTGACGATGGAACCGTCCAGAATGTCGCCCAGAAGAATGCGCTCGGCGAGCGGGTCCTGTACTTCCTTCTGGATCACGCGCTTCAAAGGACGCGCGCCATAGGCCGGGTCGTAACCCTTGTTGGCCAGCCATTCGCGTGCATCCTCTTCCAGTTGCAGCACGATCTTGCGATCGCTCAGAAGCATCTGGAGACGCTGCATCTGAATATCGACAATTGCCCCCATGTCTTCGCGGCGCAGCCGGTGGAACAGGATGATTTCGTCGACACGGTTCAGGAATTCCGGACGGAAGGCAGCCCGCACGACGCCCATCACTTCCTCGCGCACCGATTCGACATCGTCCTTCTCGCCAAGATTGACGAGATATTCGGCACCGAGGTTGGAGGTCATGATGATGACCGTGTTGCGGAAATCAACCGTGCGGCCCTGCCCGTCAGTCAGGCGTCCGTCGTCCAGCACCTGCAACAGCACGTTGAACACATCCGGATGCGCCTTTTCGATCTCGTCGAAAAGGATCACCTGATAGGGCCTGCGGCGCACGGCTTCCGTCAGAACGCCGCCTTCCTCATAGCCGACATAGCCGGGAGGCGCACCGATCAGCCGGCTCACGGAATGCTTTTCCATGAATTCCGACATGTCGATACGAACCATGGCCGTGTCGTCCTGGAAAAGAAACGCGGCGAGTGCCTTGGTCAGTTCCGTCTTGCCGACACCCGTGGGGCCGAGGAAGATGAACGAACCGATAGGCCGGTTGGGATCCTGAAGCCCGGCGCGCGCGCGGCGAACGGCCTTGGAGATTGCCTGCACCGCCTCGCCCTGACCGACGACGCGTTTTGCGAGTTCGTCCTCCATACGCAGCAGCTTCTCGCGCTCGCCTTCCAGCATCCGGTCGACCGGGATGCCCGTCCAGCGGGAAATGATTTGCGCCACGTGGTCGGGCGTAACGGTTTCCTCAAGCAGGGAACCCTTGTTTTCCTGACTTTCCGCTTCGACGAGCTGCTTTTCCAATTGCGGAATCGTGCCATAGGCAAGTTCGCCAGCCTTCTGGAATTCACCGCTGCGCTGTGCAATGGCGAGGGCATTGCGCGCCTCTTCAAGCTGACGCTTGAGATCGGCCGCAAGTCCGAGCTTCTGCTTTTCCGACTGCCATTTCGACGTCAGTTCCGCCGATTCCTCTTCCAGATCGGTCAGCTCCTTTTCCAGACGCTGGAAACGATCCTTGGAGGCGGCGTCGGTTTCCACCTTCAGCGCTTCACGCTCGATTTTCAGCTGCATGATGCGGCGGTCGATTTCGTCCAGTTCTTCCGGCTTGGAATCGACCTGCATGCGCAGACGCGACGCGGCCTCATCGACAAGATCGATAGCCTTGTCCGGCAGGAAACGGTCGGTGATGTAACGGTTCGACAAGGTTGCCGCGGCGACCAGAGCCGAATCCGAAACGCGCACCTTGTGATGCTGCTCGTATTTTTCCTTCAGGCCCCGCAGGATCGAAATCGTATCCTCGACGGTCGGCTCATCGACGAATACCGGTTGGAAACGGCGGGCAAGCGCTGCATCCTTCTCGACATATTTGCGGTATTCCTCAAGCGTCGTGGCACCAACGCAGTGCAGTTCGCCACGTGCAAGGGCAGGCTTCAACAGGTTCGATGCATCCATTGCGCCATCGGACTTGCCTGCGCCGACGAGCGTATGCATTTCATCGATGAACAGGATGATCTGTCCGGCAGCCGTCTGCACTTCCGAAAGCACTGCTTTCAGACGCTCCTCAAACTCGCCCCGATATTTGGCGCCGGCAATCAGCGCGCCCATGTCGAGCGCCATCAACTGCTTGTCCTTCAAGGATTCGGGCACATCACCATTGACGATGCGCAGCGCCAGACCTTCGGCGATTGCGGTCTTGCCGACGCCCGGCTCACCGATCAGAACCGGGTTGTTCTTGGTGCGGCGCGACAGAACCTGGATGGTGCGGCGGATTTCCTCGTCGCGACCGATCACCGGGTCGAGCTTGCCCGAACGCGCATCTTCGGTCAGATCGCGGGCATATTTCTTCAACGCATCATAATTGCTTTCAGCAGACGCCGAATCGGCGGTGCGGCCTTTGCGCATGTCGTTTATGACCTTGTTGAGAGCCGTCGGCGTCACACCGGCGGCGGAAAGAATTTCGGACGTCTTTGCGGATTTTTCCATCGCCAGCGCCGTCAGGAGGCGCTCCACGGTGACGAAACTGTCACCGGCCTTGCTGGCAAGCTCCTCGGCAAGCGAGAAGACCTTGGCAAGCGGCTGGGAAAGATAAAGCTGGTCGTTGCCGCCCGATACCTTGGGCAGCTTTTCGAGCGCGGTCTGCAGTCCGATGCGCACATCGGCAATGCGCCCGCCTGCCCGTTCGATCAGCGAGGAGGCAAGTCCCTCGTCGTCATCGACGAGAACCTTCAACACATGTTCCGGTGTGAACTGCTGGTTGCCGGACGATAGCGCGAATGTCTGAGCAGACTGAATGAAACCGCGAACGCGTTCCGTGTATTTTTCAATATTCATGATGTCTCCTTTGCCTTCCGGCCCGTCATGCGGCACCAGAAGATGTATGGTGACGAAGCCCCCACTTTGGGCGAGCTTCTTTCCAAGACAGCATATGGGACGATCGCCGGGATTCGGCAAGGGTTACAGGCACTTGGAGAACCAAATAAAAATGGCGCGGAAACCGCGCCATTTTGAAGTCAATCCGAGGAAACGATCAGGCGTCGGAATTCGCCGCTTCCGTTACCGGCGTCTCGTCACCGCTATCCTTTGCGGCGCGGCGCGGACGGCCCGGGCGGCGCGTGGCGCGGCGCGGTGCGGTTTCTTCGGCCGGTGCTGCATCGGCGGCAGGCGCAGCCTCGGCGGCTGCCGGTGCTGCCTGCGCGGCGACGGCCTCCACGGGGGCCGAAACTTCTTCTGCTTCCGGCTGAGCCTGCTTTTCCGGCGATTGTTCGTCAGAACGTTCGTCGGCGTTGAAGCGCTCGCGCTGCGGACGGCGGCCACGACCGAGACGGCGGTCGCGATTGTCGCGTTCGCGCGGCTGCTGGCGACCTTCGCCGGACTTTACCGGCTCGCCGCTTTCCTCACCGTAGACAACCTCGGCTGGCGTGCCTTCGATGACCGGCTGCGGGCCGGAGCCGTTGACGGGCTGCTGCACTGCGGCGGGCGTGAAAACTGCTTCCTCGTCATCCGCGCCGTCATCGTCGAAAGTTTCTTCGCGCTGGAACGGCACCGGATTCTGCGCCATGGCAGCCATGATGATGCGATTGTAATGTTCAGCGTGCTGAAGATAGTTTTCGGCCATCACGCGATCGCCAGATGCCTGTGCATCGCGCGCAAGCGCCGAGTATTTTTCTGCAATATGTTGCGCATTGCCGCGGATCTTCACATCCGGGCCGTTGCTTTCATAGTTGCGCGACAGAGGATTGGGGCCCTTGCGGTTGTTGTTATTATTGTTATTCCCCCGTCCGCGCATGCGCCTGTTCTGCTGTGCTGGCCTCATATTCATCTCTTTTCAGATTAAAGGGCGTAGAAACTCCACAGCCAAAAAAGCTGCCGGTTTCACGCTATCGAGCCATGGAGGAAGTACGCCCTAAAAACTTCCCACAAATCGACTGCTCCTGAGTTAGGTGCACCATTTGAAGGTCACCGAAACTCCGCGGTTGCATTAATACATAACCATTCCGAAAAGCTCTGCTCTTCGAGATTATGCTTGAAAGTCGTGTACTTCCGCACAAGCCATCCCCAAAGAACCCTCCAGGGAGCATGACCAAAAATCGTCATGGAGCATTTCCGCCACCGCCCATCAGCGGGCAAAACCATTCTGGCTGTATACGGTGGCCGGAAACTAAACGGCTTCGCCGCAAATTCCAAGTGTTTTTTAGCGGTTCGCCGCATCAAAATTACGTATTCGATCTGAGCGCGAAAAGCATGGCCCTTCTGTGGCCGCCAAGATCACTTGCATGTCCTGCGAGTGAAAAACCTGCGCTTTCGAACAGCGCTTCTACATCCTGGAATTGTCCGGCGCCGATCTCTACGGCAACCATTCCTTTCCTATATAGGTGATCTGCGGCCTTCTGTGCAAGGGCCCGGTAAAAATTCAGTCCGTCCACGCCGCCATCGAGCGCCGCAAGCGGATCATGTTCGCGTACTTCGCGCGACAGGCCCGCAATGTCTTCATGCGGAATATAGGGCGGATTTGAGACGATAAGATGAAACCGCCCGCTCACATGCTGGAACCAGTCGCTTTTGAGCGCGGCGAAACGGTCGCATACCCCATGGGCGATGGCATTGATTCGCGCCATTGCCAGCGCCCCTTCCGCCATATCGAGGCCGACGCCATGCGCACGCTCGAAGCGATGGAGAAGCGAGATGATGATCGCGCCCGTTCCCGTCCCCATGTCGAGGAGTTCAAGCGTGTTCTCCTGCTGCGCAAGCACGTCCAATGCCGGAATGACCAGTTCCACCAGCGCTTCCGTATCGGGTCGGGGTTCCAGCGTTTCGGCGGACAGCCGGAAAGGCAGGCCGAAAAATTCGCGAACCCCCATGATTCGGTGAACCGGTTCGCCTTTAACGCGTCGCTCCAGTGCATCGGAAAGCGTCTCAATGGCAGCGCCATCCACCAGTTGTTCCGGCGCGGATATCAGGTCGAGCCGTGTCCTGCCCGTAGCCCATTCGACCAGAAGCCGCGCGTCGAGATCTGGTGTATCCAGTCCTGCCGCACGGAGCCTCGCCCGTGCATCGGCCATCAGCCGGTCGAGGCGCGTCTCGCCCACCTTACTGGCCCAGTTCAGTAAGAAGTGCGGTCTGGTGATCGGAAATCAGCGCATCGACCAGTTCGTCGAGATCGCCTTCCATCACCCGGTCGAGCTTGTAGAGCGTCAGGTTGATGCGGTGATCGGTGACACGGCCCTGCGGGAAATTATAGGTGCGGATACGCTCGGACCGGTCGCCCGAGCCGACCTGGCTGCGGCGCGATTCCGAACGCTCGGTTTCGGCCTTCTGGCGCTCCATGTCATAGAGGCGGGCACGCAGGATCTGCATGGCGCGGGCGCGGTTCTGATGCTGGGATTTTTCAGCCTGGACGACCATGATGCCGGTCGGGATATGCGTAATGCGCACAGCCGAGTCGGTCGTGTTGACGTGCTGCCCGCCGGCGCCCGAAGCCCGCATCGTATCGATGCGGATATCTTCGTTGCGTATCTCGATATCGATGTCCTCGGCCTCCGGCAGAACTGCGACTGTCGCAGCCGAGGTATGGATGCGCCCGCCAGCTTCCGTTTCAGGCACGCGCTGCACGCGGTGCACGCCTGATTCGAACTTGAGCTTGGAGAACACGCCCTTGCCCGAAACGGTGGCGATGATTTCCTTGTAGCCGCCGGCATCGCCTTCGCTGGCCGATACCAGTTCGACCCGCCAGCCTTTTTCGGCGGCATAACGCTCATACATGCGGAACAGGTCGCCAGCGAAGAGCGCGGCTTCGAGACCGCCGGTACCGGCACGAATTTCGAGAATGGCGTTCTTCTCGTCGGCTGCGTCTTTCGGCAGAAGGAGAATCTGCACTTCCTGTTCCAGCGTGCCGATGCGCTTTTCGACTTCCGGCAGTTCTTCCAGCGCCAGCGCCCGCATCTCTGCGTCCGTGGCCGCATCGTCGCGCATCGCCGCCAGATCGACCGCTTGCCTGCGGGCGTCGGTCAGTTCGCGTATCTTGCCCACCACTTCCTGCAGCTCGGAATATTCCGATGCGAGCTTCACATAGGTTTCCGAATCCGGATTATTGGCCATCTGGCTTTCGATCATGGAGAACCGCTTCAAGAGCTGGTCCATCCGATCCTGCGGCAATGCGATCATATCATGTCCTAGAAATTATCAACGCTTGCAAAAATACGAAACAAGACACCGCGCAATCCTGCACTGCGGCCATCCAGTCAGGTCAATCTGCTTCGCTATAACGGAATATCGTTGTCTTCGGCAAATCTCATCAGCAGTTCGCGCAGCGAATGCGCACTGTTGGGCTTGTCCAGCTCTTCCTTGAGCAAGGCGGTGAGCTTGCCCGCGTCCAGCGCGCCAAGCATGGCCTTTACCGGACCAATGGCTGCGGCCGACATCGAAATCGACCGGAACCCGATACCCACCAGCGCCATGGCTGGAAGCGGCCTGCTGGCCATTTCACCGCACAGGGTAACCGGCTTGCCATGCCGGTTACCGGTCTCCACAATGTGTCGCAGTGCGCGCAGGAATGCTGGCGAAAGCTGGTCGAAGCGACCAGACATCAGCGAGTTGCCGCGATCCGTCGCCATCAGGAACTGGAACAGGTCGTTCGAGCCGACGGAAATGAAATCGACGAGCGACACCAGCTCCTCGAGCTGCCAAAGCAGCGACGGCACCTCGACCATGGCCCCGAGCTTCAGGCACATCGGCAACTGGTGGGCAAAACGCGACAGGTGGCGGACTTCACGATCGATAATCTCGCGTGCGGCCTTCACCTCGCTCACTTCCGTGATCATCGGCAGCAGGATTTTCAGCTCGCGCCCGCCCGCGGCCTTCAAAAGCGCCCTTATCTGGGTACGCAGCAGGCCCGGACGATCGAGCGTCAGGCGGATGGCGCGCCAGCCGAGCGCCGGATTTTCTTCCTGCACGGTCGAGCTGAAATAGGGAAGAACCTTGTCTCCACCGATATCCAGCGTCCGGAAAGTCACCGGCTTGTCGCCCGCCGCTTCGATGACGGAGCGATAGAGGCGTTCCTGCTGTTCGGCGCGCGGGAAGGTGGAAGCCACCATGAACTGAAGCTCGGTTCGGAACAGGCCGATACCCGCCGCGCCGGACGCCGAAAGCTGCGGCAGATCGACGAGCAGCCCCGCATTCATCAGAAGCGAGATATCGACACCATCCCTGGTGACGGATGGCTTGTCCCGCAATTCGCGATAATGGGCCTGACGCCGTGCCCGGAAGCGAACCTTTTCGGCATAAGCCGTTTCCAGATCGGCCTGCGGGCGCAGGTGCATGATGCCTTCGTCGCCGTCGACAATGGCCGCATCGTTGTTTTCCGCCATGGAGACGATGCCTTTGGCCTGGCCTACCACGGGAATGCCCATGGCGCGGGCGACGATCACGACATGGCTCGTGGCCGCGCCATCTTCCAGAACGACGCCACGCAAGCGCTCACGCGGATAATCCAGAAGTTCGGCAGCCCCCATCGACCGGGCGACGATAATCGCATCCTTGACCAGTGATTCGGCGATGGTCTTGATGTCATGCCCCATGAGCTGGCGCAGCAGACGATTTGCAAGATCGTCGAAATCCGACAGGCGCTCGCGCATATAGGGATCGGTCAGGTGCACCATGCGCGCGCGCGTGTCGCTCTGCACCTTTTCAACCGCCGCCTCGGCGGTCAGGCCGTTATGGATGGCTTCTTCCAGCCGCCGCACCCAGCCGCGGTCATGGGCAAACATGCGATAGGCTTCCAGCACTTCGCGATGCTCGCCTTCCACCGCCACGTCACGGCGCGAGAGCATGTCATCGATGGATATGCGCAAGGAGCCAAGCGCTTCGTCCAGCCGGTTCAGCTCCGCCTGGCTGTCCTCGTTGAAAAGATTGGTGACGACGATGCGCGGCTCATGCAGCACCACATGGCCAAGGCCGATACCGTCGTTGAAAGCATGTCCCGTCACGCTCATCGGACGACCGAGATCAAGCTCTATGCCCGGACGGGCAAGGCGCAGACCGTCGCCGGTCGCGATGATTTCGGCAAGGACCATGGCGGTGGTTTCAAGTGCTTCGACCTCGTCTTCGCGATAAGCCCGCTTGGTCTTGTTCTGGACGACAAGAACGCCCAAAGTGCGGCCAGCGCGAAGGACGGGAACGCCAAGGAAGGAATTATAGGCCTCTTCCCCTGTTTCCGGGAGATAGGCGAAGGCTGGATGGCTCTGCGCATCGGTCAGGTTGAGCGGACGGGCGCTCGCAGCAATCGTGCCGACCAGACCCTGGCCGAGACGAAGCTGGGCCAGGTGAACAGCCTGCGGATTAAGACCTTCGGTCGCGTAGAGTTCGAGAACGCCATCGGCGCGCAATATATAGAAGGAGCAGACTTCCGCGACCATGTTCTGCGCGATTTCACGGACGATCCGGTCGAGGCGCGCCTGCGGTTCCAGCGGCTCCGCCATCAATTCGCGCAACCGCTTGAGCAGTACGCGGGGACCGGTTGTCAGCTCACGCATGATCGTCGGGGGCTCCTTTCAGGTTGCTGGCGCGCCTTCGCCAGCCGATTTCCCAATACCCGCCCGCGATGCGTTACGCCAATCCCTTTGTGAGCATTTTTGACACCCGCGTCCAGAACAAATAGTCGCGCCTCGCAAAATGTTGCGATGCCGCGCACCCTTTCGGTTACGCGGCAAAGCTCCAAAGCACATGCTAATCCTGTTGATTATTTATCGAGACCGTAGACCGCATGCAGCGTACGCACGGCAAGCTCTGCATAAGGACCGTCGATCAGGATCGAAATCTTGATTTCGGACGTCGTGATGGCACGGATATTGATGCCCTTTTCGGCCAACGCTTTGAAGGCGGTCGCGGCAACGCCCGCATGGCTGCGCATGCCGATGCCGATGACGGAAATCTTGGCAAGGCCGGTTTCCGACTGGATATTGTCGAAGCCGATCTCGCCCTTGACCTTGTCCAGCACCTTCAGCGCCTTGTCGATGTCGCCGGTCGGAATGGTGAAGGTCATGTCGGTCTTGGAGCCGTCTTCCGACACGTTCTGCACGATCATGTCGACATTGATGTGCTCTTCGGCGAGCGGCCCAAAAATTGCCGCCGATACGCCCGGCCGGTCGGCCACGCGCCGCAGCGATATCTGAGCTTCATCCTTCGCAAAGGCGATACCTGTGACGACCTGCTGTTCCACGATTTCATCCTCGTCGCAAATAAGGGTTCCGGGCGGGTTGATCGGATCACCCATGCCCGGCGCATCTGGGTCCGTAAAGCTCGAGCGCACGAAAGTGCGCACCTTGTGCACCATGGCGAGTTCGACCGAACGCACCTGCAGAACCTTGGCGCCGAGCGACGCCATTTCCAGCATTTCCTCGAAGGAAATCTTCGAAAGGCGCTTCGCCTTCGGCTCCAGGCGGGGATCGGTGGTGTAGACGCCGTCCACATCCGTATAGATATCGCAGCGATCAGCCTTCACACCGGCCGCAATGGCGACGGCGGAGGTATCCGAACCGCCGCGTCCAAGCGTCGCCACGCGGTTGTCCGGACCCAGCCCCTGGAAACCGGCGACCACTGCAACCTGCCCCATTTCCATGCGGCGGATGATTTCCGAACCATCGATTTCCTGAATACGGGCCGCGCCATGGGCGTTGTCGGTCTTGATCGGAATCTGCCAGCCCTGCCACGAACGCGCATCGACGCCGATGGACTGGAGCGCGATCGCCAGAAGACCGCTCGTCACCTGCTCGCCGGAAGCGACGATGGTGTCGTATTCGCGTGCATCATAGAAGGGCGAGCTTGCGCCGCAGACCTTCGGCATGTTCTGCACCCAGCCGACCAGCTCGTTGGTCTTGCCGGACATGGCCGAAACGACGACGGCAACCTGATTGCCCGCTTCGACCTCGCGTTTGACGTGGCGCGCCACATTATAGATGCGTTCCAGATCGGCCACCGAAGTGCCGCCGAATTTCATCACGATGCGCGCCATTTAAGGATACGTCCCGCTCTTTAGAAAAATTACACTCTCACCTGCCCAAACCTTATATTGTTGCGACAGGCAAACCCGGGGTCACATAGCTAATATGTCGCGCTTCCGCAAGGCCGCGATTCGCATCGGGGCTCCTGAGAGCAAATTTGATTTGTTCCTCGACTTTGGAGTACTACCTTGAAAGCAGACCTGCACGCTTCCGCCGCTGGAGAATGAAATGACCGAGACCGCCCGCACCACCATCGACGCTTCGGAAATCGAGCATTTTTCACGCATCGCTGCGGAATGGTGGAACCCGCAGGGCAAGTTTCGCCCCTTGCACAAGTTCAATCCGACGCGGCTTGCCTATATCAAGGAAAAAATCTGCGCCAGATTCAACCGCGACCCCAATGCGCCGCGTCCCCTGGAAGGCCTGCGCCTCCTCGACATCGGTTGCGGCGGCGGGCTGCTCTGCGAGCCGATGGCGCGTCTTGGCGCAACCGTGATCGGAGCGGACGCTTCCACGACGAACATCGAGGTGGCGAAAATTCACGCAGCACAAAGTGGCGTCGAGGTGGACTACCGGGCCACGACCGCAGAGGCGCTGGCGGAAGCCGGTGAAAAATTTGATGTGGTGCTGAATATGGAAGTGGTCGAGCACGTCTCCGATGTCGACCTGTTCATGTCGGCGACAAGCGAAATGGTGAAGCCCGGCGGATTGATGTTCGTCGCCACCATCAACCGCACGCTGAAAGCTTACGGCCTTGCCATCATCGGCGCGGAATATGTCCTGCGCTGGCTGCCGCGCGGCACGCATCAATATGAGAAACTGGTGCGCCCGGAAGAGCTGGAATCCGCACTGGCAAAAGGCGGCCTGCGGCTCATCGATAAGCTTGGCGTAACCTATAATCCGCTTGCTGACAGCTGGAACCGCTCCCGCGATACCGACGTGAACTATATGGTGCTTGCCGAACGGCCCGCCTGATCTTCTCAGCCTTTTTGCGCGCGCGTTGTCATTGCAACGCCAGCGCAAATGACCAGCGCACCGATCCAGGTCAGCGGCGGATAATGTTCGCCGAGGAACAGTGTTCCCGAAATAAGCCCCAGCGCCGCCGCGACATAGCCGATCTGGCTGAGATAGACCGGCCCGCCGACCGCCTGCAGGCGGAAAAACAGGGCGAACATGCCCGCCGATGCAATCGACTGGACAAGGGCAGCCCATGGCGCGAGCGCCAAGGTTTCAATCGGAAACTGGCCGGTAAGCAAGAATATTCCGGCAAACAGCATCAGCGCAGACGCCAGGTGGCTTCCGGCGGCAAGCTCGGTCGGATCGGAGTTTTTTGGCCAGTCGAGCGTGCGGTAGACATTGCCAATGGCCAGAAAGACCGGAATGAGCAATGCCGCGGCGATCCACAGCGGATCGGCTGGCTTGCCCACTTCGCCGCGCGTCATCGCCACCATCACCGCGCCGACAAAGCCCAAGGCTATGCCGCCGATCCCGAGCGCATTGGGACGCCGCAGCCCGAAACCCATCGACAGGACGAGCGTGATCACCGGCGACAGCGTGTACATGATGCCGGTAAAACCGGCGCCAAGACGCGGAATGGCGGAAAGAATGAGGAGATTGGGCACGGCATAGGAGACGAAGGCGGTGCAGATATAATAACGCAGCCGCCCGCCCGAAAAGCCGATCTTCTTCCCTTGCAGGCGAATAACCGCGAAAAGAATGATCCCGGCACTCGCCGAAAACAGAAAGGTCCAGATGGCAGGCGGAATACCCGCCTGCGCGGCAATCTTGCCGAGCGGCAGGATGAGCCCCAGCAAGGTGCCGGTTGCGATCAGCAAAAAAGGCGCAGAATCCGTCAGTTTCATGCGCCTGTCTCCTGCGCGGCAATCAATTCTTGTCTTCGGGAAATACCGGCAGCGGCAGAACGTCGACACCGTCTTCGAGCAAGGAATGCACGTCTTCGCGCGAGGCTTCACCGTAGATGCCACGTGTTTCGGCTTCGCCGAAATGGATCTTCCGGGCTTCCTCGGCGAATTTGTCGCCGACATAATCCGCGTTCTCGCGAACCTTGCGACTCAACTCCCGCATCTCGTCCAGTATCTGTTTCTGGGTGTCGCCCAGCGCCATGGCAATCTTCTCCTTGCCACGGCTTGTCGAAACGGCCGGCGCCATCAGCGATTTCTGGACAGCTTGCGAATTGCATACCGGGCACGCGACCAGCTTCATTCCCGACTGGCGGTCGAAATCGGCATTGTCGCGAAACCAGCCCTCGAATTCATGGCCCTGATCGCAATGAAGCGAAAAGCGGATCATGGAATTTATGCGTCCTCTTTCTGTTGGGCGGAGCAAGTCCGTATATCGAACTCCCGCGCATTCTTCAGGTTCGGTATCTTGGCGCGTGCGGCTGCGCTTTCCGCCACGTCGATGTCGGCCAGGATGACACCCGGCTCATCGTGATCGGCTTCGGCGAGAACCTTGCCCCATGGCGAGACGATGATCGAATGGCCATAGGTTTCGCGCCCGTCCTCATGCAGGCCACCTTGCGCGGCCGAGATCAGGAATGCACCATTCTCGATGGCGCGCGCACGCTGCAAAACGTGCCAGTGCGCCTCACCGGTCTGCTTCGTAAAGGCCGCGGGGCCGGTAATCACATTGGCACCGGCAAGTGCCTGCGCGCGGAACAATTGCGGAAAGCGGATGTCGTAGCAGATCGCCATGCCGAGATTGGCAAAAGGCAGTTCGGCAATAATGGTTTCCCTGCCCGGCTCGTAGGTCGCTGATTCGCGCCAGCTTTCACCATTGTCCAGATCGACGTCGAACATATGGATCTTGTCATAGGTCGCGAGTTTCTCGCCAGAAGGCGTGAAAATTCCGGCGCGATTGGCGACCTTGCCGTCACCCGCATCGATGGCGGTTGAACCGATATGCAGGAAGATGCCGTGCTTCGCCGCCAGTGCAGAAGCAGCCTTGAAAACCAGATCATTGGCTTCGTCACGCAGGCTGGCCTTGGAGGCGACCCGATCGCGCATCATAGCGCCGGTCATTTCCGGCGACTGCACATAAGCCGCGCCCTTCGACGCCGCCTCGGCGACGAATTTCTCCAGGGTCTCGACGTTGCGGACGACGTCGGTACCCGAACGCATCTGTATTGCGGCAGCGCGGAACGTGCTCATCGGTTTCTCCCAATAACCTCAGTTCAATTGGCCAGTTTCAAGCAGGCCATCGAGTTTTCCCTGATCTTCCAGCGCATGAAGATCGTCGCAGCCGCCGACGTGAACCGAACCGACGAAAATCTGGGGGAATGTATTGCGTCCGGAACGCGCCTGCATTTCCGCGCGCAATTCCTGCGTTGCTCCCGCATTGATTTCATTGAATTCCACGCCCTTGCGGGTCAGCAATTCCTTGGCCATGGTGCAATATGGGCAACCGGGGCGCGTGTAGATAGTAACGTCAACCATGAAAAACTCCATTCTTTGCCACTATATAAGCGGCAAAGGTGCCCACTGGAAGCCCCGAAGCTTTTCACGAGCCAGTGTTGAGTGGTGAGCCTAATCCGGCAGAACGCGGCTGAATGTCAGCACGTCCACGCTTCTTGCGCCGCCACGCAGCAAGGCGCGCGTCACCGCCTTGACCGTCGCGCCAGTCGTGTAGACGTCATCGATCAGCAAGACCCGGCGCCCGCGAACATGAATCTCATGTTCCTGCGGCACGCGAAAGGCGCCGTCCACATTGCGCTTTCGTTCCTTGATGCCGAGGCCGATCTGCTGTTCCGTCCTGCGTACCCGCTTGATGCCTTGCGGTGCGAAGGGTTTCATCTCCAGTTTCGCCAGTGCCCGGGCAAGCTCCGCCGACTGGTTGAAACGCCGCTGCCAGAACCGCCAGCGATGCAGGGGCACAGGCAGGATCACATCACATTCGTCCAGCAATTCGCGGCCCGCGCGCTGCATCCAGCGCGCCATCCACGGGGCCAGATCGGTCCGGTCATGAAACTTCAGCGAGACCGCCATGCGTTGTGCCGCCCCCCGATGCAGAACCGCGGAGCGGAGCCGCCGGAAAGGCGGCGGGTCGGCAATCGCCTCCGCACTCATGAAATTCTCGCCGAAATCGTGGCTGAAAGGTATGCCGAGGACGGGACAATAGGGCCTTTCGATAAAGCGCAGCTCCGGCCAGCATTTCGGACACAATGTCCCCGGTTCGGACACATGCATCCGGCAGCCGATGCATGTCGGCGGGAACAGCGTATCCGCCGATGATCGGACAGCCCTGCCGACAAGCTGCCGAAGCCCTTGGCCAGCGCTGCGCAAAAAGGTTTGATGCGTTCTGTCGTCATGCGCCATTGCATTCGCCCCCGTTCGAATGCATCTATCCCCGCAACGATTGTACTGAACCTTGCTCGAAAGAGAAGACGGAATCCATGCCTGCGCCGACCGATGATAGCGCGATCTTCGATCGCGACCTCCTGCTCTCGTTTCGCCGCCGCGCCTTTGCGCGCGCCGAACCCGGCGCGGATTTCCTGTTGCAGCGCATCGCCGACGATCTCGCCGACCGCCTCGACGCTGTAGAGCGCCGTTTTCCCGTCGCCGTCGATCTCGCTGGCCATACCGGCGCGGCGGCGGCGGCCATTGCCCGGTCCGGCAAGGCCGACCTGATTGTCCGCATCGAACGCGACAGGGATTTTTTGCAAGGTCCATTCCCGGCTATTGTCGGTGATGAGGAAATCCTTCCGCTGAAATCCGCCAGCGCCGATCTTGTCGTCTCGCTGATGGCCCTGCACGCGACGAACGATACGCCGGGTGCCATGGTGCAGGTTGCCCGCGCCCTGAAACCGGATGGGCTTTTTCTGGCTGCTTTGAGTGGCAGCGGAACGCTTGGAGAACTCCGCGAAAGTCTTCTTCAGGCCGAAATCGAACTTACTGGCGGTGCTTCGCCGCGCATTTTTCCGTTCCCGGACGTACGCGATGTGGGCGGCCTTCTGCAACGCGCGGGCTTCGCCCTGCCCGTAACGGATGTCGACAACATCACCGTGCGCTATGATTCGCTGTTCAACCTCATGGCCGACCTGCGCGCCATGGGCATGCAGAACATCCTGCGCGACCGTTCCAGAAAGCCGGTATCGAAACGTCTGTTTCTGCGCGCCGCCGAAATCTATGCCGAACGGTTCTCCGACCCGGACGGGCGCATTCGCGCCACCTTCTCCGTCATCTGGCTGTCGGGCTGGGCGCCGCATGAATCGCAGCAGAAGCCATTGAAGCCGGGCTCCGCAAAAGCATCGCTGGCGGAAGCGCTCAAAAAGGCCGGAGAAAACTGATCAGCAATCGCCGCGGTGACTGCCATCGGCCTCGATGATGCAGACGGAATCGGGGCTTGGCTGAAGCACGCTCTTGCGCACCGTATAGGTCTGACCTGGTGCGTGGGCCTGGGCGCTGGCGTCACGCTTGATCGAACCGGTCATGGTGCGGTCGATCCCGGCAGGCAACACCGATTGAGCCGCGATCTTGTTTGCCTGATCGTTGAGGATCGGCACGATGATCAACGCCAGGGCGACAACGGCAGAGCCGAACAGCAGCACAACGCGCAGGATTCCACGACCAGCCTTGGTTAGCGGCTTGGCCGTATATTCGTTGTGATCGGCGCTAAAATAATTGTTGTCGAAACCCATGCTTCAAAACTCCGGGGCAGCTCGTAAACGAGAATGCCTCAACGGAGTGAATCATAGATTAACCGGCCAGCGGAATCGTAAGATATTGCCAACCTTTTTCCACAACTGGCGCAGGCAGTTGGCTTAAAGCAGATCGAGCAGGAAAGGGATCAGCGGTTCATCGGCCGGCGGCATCGGATAGTCGCGCATATCCTTCGGGCGAACCCATTTCAGCGCCTGCCCCTCGAGCCCCCGCGCAATGCCTTCATAACGGCGGCAGACATAGAGCGGCATGAGCAGGTGGAAGTCATCATAGGTGTGGCTGGCGAATGTCAACGGCGCAAGGCAGGCCACTTTCGTGGTGATGCCGATTTCTTCCTGCAATTCGCGGATCAACGTTTCTTCGGGCGTCTCGCCCGGCTCCACCTTGCCGCCGGGAAACTCCCACAGCCCGGCAAGCTGCTTGCCTTCCGGGCGTTGCGTCAGAAGAACCCGGCCATCCGAATCCACCAGCGCGCAAGCCGCCACCAGAAGAATGCGGCGTCCCTTCACCTCGGTCATTTCTCGTTGCTCTCCCGACAGGCATAGCGATAGGCTTCCTGAAAGCCGAAGCTTTCGTAAAGTGCAAGCCCGGCCACATTGTCCGCCTCGATTTGCAGCCATGCGGTCTTCGCGCCAAGCTTTGCTGCCCATTTGAGCGCCGAACCGACAATCGCATGCCCGTGGCCCTTGCGCCTTGCATCACGCAACGTTCCGACATCGAACAGGCCCGCCATCACGCCGTCCTGCACGCAAAGCAGGTTGGAGACGGCACGGCCACCTTCCTCCAGCACGAACATGCCCTTGTTCGGACGAACATTGTTGAGAAGCTCGGAGAAGCCGGGGCGCATGTCGTCCGGTCTTTCATGGATGGACAGCGAAGCGTCCACGAAACGGCCGACATCCTTCAGGGGTATCTGGTCAATCGCGCCCGACAGATCGAGTTCCTCGAGGTTGGCGGTCATCACGATGGTTTCGTCCCGGCGCTTCCAGCCGAGCCCCTCGAGATAATCCTCCAGCTCGCGCGGCGCGAGCGGGGAAAGCCGGAAGCAGGGAATGCGGCCATAGGCGCGGAAACGCTGCACGGCCAGTTCCACGCGTGTGGGAATGTCGCGCGTGTCGCCGGGGTCGAGCGGATTGATCGAGTTGAGACGCCGGGAAGGATGCGCTGCCGTCATGCGTATCGCCCATGTGCCGTCATAGTGGACAGACGTGGCCGGCCAGGCACGGAAGCCGACGGCTTCAAGCTGGCGTACGATGGCGAGGCTTGGGGTGCCGGGTTTTTCCATCAGTTCGATCAACTTCTGTAATCGCCGTTGATGGCGACATATTCCTTGGTGAGATCGCAGGTCCAGACGGTTGCCTTGCCCTTGCCCATCCCCAGATCGACGCGAATGCGAATATCCTCGCCCTGCATATAGGCGGACGTCGCGGCTTCCGAATAGGCCGGATCGCGCTCGCCCTGATGCGCAACGCGAATATCGCCGAACCAGATGGCGAGCCGGTCGCGGTCAGCCGGTTCGCCAGCCTTGCCGACGGCCATGACCACGCGGCCCCAATTGGCGTCTTCGCCGGCGACAGCCGTCTTGACCAGCGGCGAATTGGCGATGGAAAGTGCAATCTTCTTGGCGGAAGCTGCAGACTTTGCGCCTGTCACTTCCACTTCCACCATCTTGCGGGCGCCCTCACCGTCGCGCACGACCTGCAGCGCCAGCGACTTCAGAAGACGGCCAAGCGCCTTCTTGAATTCACCCAGCCGCTTGTCGGCGGGGTCGGTAATCTCCGGCGCACCGCGTTCCGCCGACGTGCCGGTGGCGAACAGCATCAAGGTGTCCGACGTGGATGTGTCGCTATCCACCGTCACCGCATTGAAGGTGGAGCCAACGCCCTTCGACAGAAGGCTTTGCAGCACATGCGCCTTGATCGGCGCATCGGTGACGACAAAGGAAAGCATCGTCGCCATATCCGGCGCGATCATGCCTGCGCCCTTGGCGATACCGTTGATCGTGACCGGCACCTGACCGAGCAGCACCGTTTCGGTGGCAACTTTCGGATAGGTATCGGTGGTCATGATCGCCTTGGCGGCTTCCGTCCAGAAATCCTCGACCGCGTCCCTGTTCATGTCGCCAAGCAGATGGGCGAACTTGCCGGCATCGAGCGGTTCGCCGATCACGCCGGTCGAGGCGAGAAAGACATCCGTCGTGGCACAGCCGACAGCCTTGGCGGCGGCTTCAGCGGTTGCTTCCGTCGCCGCGCGACCCTTGATACCGGTAAAGGCATTGGCGTTGCCGGAATTGACGACGACCGCACGGGCCTTTCCGTGCACGAGGTTGCGGCGGCAAAAATCGACAGGCGCCGACGGACAGAGCGAACGGGTGAATACGCCAGCGGCTTCCGCCGGTCGGTCGAAGACCATCAGCATCACATCCGTTCGACCCTTATACTTGATCCCGGCAGCCGCGGTGGCGATGCGCACGCCATGGACAACCGGCATTGTAGGATAGTGTTTTGGTGCGAGCGGAGAAACTGACGCGGACATATGTGCCTCAATGGGATGCGGTTTCGTAGAAGACCCGGAAATCGCAATGCCATCAAATGGCTACTACGTGTTTTCGGATTCAAAAGCCTGACGCGCGCATTGGAAAGGTTTGCGATCTAAAATCAAGCGGGAAACGCAAGATCGAAATAAAAAACGCCCCGGCAAGCCGGGGCGTCGACGTCTGAAGCGGGATTTTACTGCTGTGGAGCAGCTTCTTCCGGCGCGTCGTCCTTGTCCGCGCCTTCCTGAGCAGCGGCAGCGTCCTTCATGGCTTTCTCGACAGCCGGGTCCTTGTAGTCGATCTTCATGCCATCACGCAGCTTTTTGACGGTTTCGACATAACGCTCGCGCATGATGATCGAACGGATCTGGTCCTTGACCTGATCGAATGCCGGAGGCTGCTTGGTGCGGCGATCTTCGAGCTGGATGACGTGGAAGCCGAATTGGGACTGGACCGGCTCCTTGGTGTATTCCCCCGGCTTCAGCGCAAAGGCGGCCTTTTCAAATTCCGGCACCATCTGGCCTTCGGTGAAGTAACCGAGGTCGCCGCCATTGGAAGCCGTGCCGTCGGTCGAGCTTTCCTTGGCGAGGTCCTCGAACTTCGCGCCGCCTGCAAGCTTCTTGATGATGGCTTCGGCTTCTTCCTTGGTCTTCACGAGGATGTGACGCGCGCGCACTTCCACCTGCGGCGGCATGGCGGCGATTTCCTTGTCGTAGCGCGCACGCACATCGTCATCGCTGATCTTGTCGACCACGGCGTCCTTGAAATATTCGTTATGGAGAGCGCGCTCACGCAGGAATTCCATGCGATCCTTGAATTCCTTCGACTGATCGAGCTTTTCCTTTTCCGCTTCGCCAGCCATTGCCTTGATGTCGATCAGGGCAGCGAGCGCGGCCAGACGGCGCTGCTCGGCAGGGAGGCGCGAGAACTGCGGATCGAGATCGCCTGCAGCCTGGTCGACTTCACCGACAGTGATGTCCTTGCCGTTGACGGTCGCCAGAACCTTGGTCGGATCTTCCTTTTCCGCGGGAGCGGCAGCAGGCTTTTCCGTACCTTGGGCGGCATCCTGTGCGAATGCTGCGCCAGAGTAGCTTGCCAGCGCCACCGAGGCCGCCAGAGACATGCCGACGACAGCGAGAGCCTTACGATAAGGGGCTTTCAGAATGGCTTTCATATGGAATTCTCTCCTTCGTGACCGCTTACGGGCCCGATGAATGCGGCGGAATTTGGCCCGGACACCTCCAATATTACGACAAAGGAAAGGTTTTCCAGCCTTTAGAGCAACGTTGACATCGCCCGAAGCCCCTCTTATCTGTCCTTCGGCTTTACGTCCAGTAAGGGGCGGGGGAATTGCGCCGGAAATGCGCCGTATCTGGCAGCTTTCGCAGCGCAGTTTTCTTGCAATTGTTTCAATACGCGTGAATAAAGCATTCGACATTGCCGGAAGCGCTTCCGGCTGAACGGACAGGAAAGGACCAGTGATGGTCAGCTTTGGCGGCCTCGCCCGCAAGATATTCGGTTCATCCAACGACCGCCGCGTGAAAATCCTGCGCCAGCGGGCCAATCAAATTACTGCTATCGAGAAGAATTACGAAAATCTTACCGATGAGCAACTGCAGGCCAAGACCGCGGAATTTCGCGCGGCGCTGGCTGGTGGCAAAACGCTCGACTCCATTTTGCCCGACGCTTTTGCGACGGCGCGTGAGGCCGCGAAGCGTGTGCTCGGCATGCGCCCATTCGACGTGCAGCTGATCGGCGGCATGGTTCTGCACGAGCGCGGCATCGCTGAAATGCGTACGGGTGAAGGCAAGACCCTGATGGCAACGCTGCCGGTCTACCTCAACGCGCTTGAGGGCAAGGGCGTGCATGTGGTGACGGTCAACGACTACCTCGCCAGCCGCGACGCTGAAACCATGGGCAGGCTCTATAACTTCCTCGGCCTGACCGTCGGCGTCATCAAGCACGGTCTCGACGACGATGAGCGCCGCGCAGCCTATGCCTGCGACATCACCTATGGCACCAACAATGAGTTGGGCTTCGACTATCTGCGTGACAACATGAAGTATGAGCGCGCCCAGATGGTGCAGCGCCCGCACAATTACGCCATCGTCGATGAAGTGGACTCGATCCTCATCGACGAGGCGCGCACGCCGCTCATCATTTCCGGCCCGCTGGAAGACCGTTCGGATTTCTACAATCTCATCGACACTTTCATTCCAGCCCTTCAGCCGGAAGATTTTGAAATCGATGAGAAGCAGAAGACCGCCATCTTCACCGAAGTCGGTACAGAGAAGGTTGAACAGCTTCTGGAAGCGGCGGGCCACCTCAAGGGTGAAAGCCTCTACGACATCGAGAATGTCGCGGTCGTTCACCATCTGAACAATGCGCTCCGCGCCCACAAGCTGTTCCAGCGCGATAAGGACTACATCGTCCGCAATGACGAGATCGTCATCATCGACGAATTTACCGGCCGCATGATGCCGGGCCGCCGCTATTCGGAAGGTCTGCACCAGGCACTGGAAGCCAAGGAACACGTGACCATCCAGCCGGAAAACCAGACTCTGGCCTCGATCACGTTCCAGAACTACTTCCGCATGTACAACAAGCTGTCGGGCATGACCGGCACGGCTGCGACGGAAGCGGAAGAATTCGGCAATATTTACGGCCTCGAAGTACTCGAGATTCCGACCAATCTGCCGGTGCAGCGTATCGACGAAGACGATGAAGTCTATCGCACCGTCGAAGAAAAATACCGCGCCATCGTGCGCGATATCCGCGCCTCGCACGAAAAGGGACAACCGATCCTCGTCGGCACGACCTCGATCGAAAAGTCGGAACAGCTGGCAGAACGCCTTCGCAAGGAAGGCATCAAGGAATTCCAGGTCCTGAACGCCCGCTATCACGAGCAGGAAGCCTATATCATCGCGCAGGCCGGCGTGCCGGGAACGATCACCATCGCCACCAACATGGCCGGTCGCGGTACCGATATTCAGCTCGGTGGCAATCTGGAAATGCGCGTCCGTCAGGAACTCTCCGACGTGCCGGAAGGTCCGGAGCGCGAGGCGAAAATTGCTGCAATCAAGGCCGACATCGCGCAATTGAAGGAAAAAGCTCTGGCCGCGGGCGGGCTTTATGTTCTCGCTACCGAGCGCCACGAAAGCCGCCGCATCGACAACCAGCTGCGCGGCCGTTCGGGCCGTCAGGGCGATCCGGGCCGCTCAAAGTTCTTCCTGTCGCTGCAGGACGACCTGATGCGCATCTTCGGTTCCGACCGCATGGACAGCATGTTGCAGAAGCTCGGCCTCAAGGAAGACGAAGCCATCGTCCATCCCTGGATCAACAAGGCGCTTGAAAAGGCGCAGAAGAAGGTCGAAGCGCGCAACTTCGAAATCCGCAAGAACCTTCTGAAATACGATGACGTGATGAACGATCAGCGCAAGGTGATCTTTGAACAGCGTCTGGAAATGATGGATGAAGAAGACTTGACCGAGACCGTCGGCGAAATGCGCCATGAGGTCATCGAGGACATGGTCGCCCTGCGCATCCCCAAAGACGCTTATGCGGAAAAGTGGGATATTGCCGGTCTCAAGGAGGACATCATCTCCAAGCTCAATCTCGACCTGCCAGTGGAGGATTGGGCCAAGGAAGAAGGCATCGCGGAAGAAGAATTCGAGAACCGCATCAAGGAAGCCGCCGACAAGGCTGCTGCCGAAAAGGCCGAACGCTTCGGCCCGCAGATCATGACCTATGTCGAGAAGTCGGTCATCATGCAGTCGCTGGATAATCTCTGGCGTGAGCATCTGGTCAATCTCGACCATCTGCGTTCGGTTGTCGGTTTCCGCGGTTACGCCCAGCGCGATCCGCTGAACGAATACAAGACCGAAGCGTTCGAACTGTTCCAGTCGATGCTTGCCAATCTGCGCGAAGTAGTCATCTCCCAGCTTATGCGCGTCGAGATCGTTCGTGAAGCGCCGCCTGAGCCCGAATTGCCGCCGATGACCGGCCGTCATATCGACGGCACGACCGGCGAAAACGATTTCGACGAAGCGGCCTGGGCGGAACACCAGCATTACGACCGCAACGTGCCTGCCGCCGAACGCGATCCAGCCGATCCACGCACATGGGGCAAGGTCAGCCGGAACGAAGCCTGCCCTTGCGGCTCCGGCAAGAAATACAAGCACTGCCACGGCGCTTTCGAGTGATGTGAGCCAAGGCTTCCCGCCTTCTCCAATTCATGAACCCCGGCAAGCCAATTGCCGGGGTTTATTGTTTCAGCGGCAATGCATATCGCTGCGGTTGACGAGCAGTTCTATGCTTGTTTCATTTTAGATGATTCAAATATAGATACCGTTTAGAAAATACTCACCATTCCTTGAAGTCTTCCGACCTTCGGAAGATTAGACTTTTTCTTTTTCTCTTTATAAAGAACTCCTGTCTAAGGTTTCCCTGCGCGTCGCAGGCAGCAAAGCACAGGCGTGAAAAGCCGGCTTGTCCGGCGCATAACAAGCAGGCCCGAAGAGACCTGCAAAGACAGGGTTGGCAAATAGTGCGGTTTTCGGCAGCTGAAACGGCGAGCCGGTTCTTACCCGGCAGGATCGCGGCGAGGCTTCGTCCCGTGACGGAGCGGCTGGATGCCGTGCTCACGGATAGCGGACCGCAGGCCAGCGCACAGCGCTCTTCCCTCGTCGCCTTTTCGGTGCGCGTGGCAAGCGCCGGCATTGCTCTTGTGTCTCAGGTCATTCTGGCGCGCTGGATGGGCGAATTTGAATACGGCGTTTTCGTTCTCGTCTGGCTGGCCATGATCATCATGGGCGATCTGGCCTGTTTCGGACTGCATACGACCATCATCCGTTTCGTGCCGGAATATGTGCAGCGCCAGTCATTCGGCCTAGTACGGGGCATTATAGCCACCGGACGCGTTTTTGCTTTCACAGCCGCCACACTCATCGCGCTTATGGGGACGATCCTGCTGCTTTTGCTCAAGGACCATGTTGCGAGCTATTATCTCGTGCCATTCATCCTCGGTTTCATCTGTCTGCCGATGATTGCGCTCGGCAATATGCTGGACGGCATTGCGCGCTCGCGCACCTGGGTCATGATGGCGCTGACGCCAAGCTATATCGTCCGTCCGATCCTGATTCTCCTGTTCATGGTCATCGCGCACCAGGCTGGGCTGCCCTCCACCGCGACCACCGCCCTGGCTTTGTCGATCGCGGCGACCTGGATAACGACCATCGGCCAATTGCTGACGGTTGACCGTTCGTTGAAAAACGATATCCCCGCCGCAGCGAAGGAGCAGCATTTTGGCGAGTGGATCAAAGTCTCCCTGCCGATTTTTCTGGTGGAGGGTTTTTTCTTCCTCCTCATCAATGTCGATGTTCTGATGGTCGGCCATGCACTCGATCCCGAGCATGTGGCGATCTACTTTGCAGCAACGAAGATCATGGCGCTCGCCCATTTCGTTTATTTTGCCGTCAAGGCCAGCGTCGCACAGCGTTATTCCGACCTGCTTCACAGCGGCGACCGCGCCGCGTTTGCAAGCTTTGCCGAAGCATCCGTTCGCTGGACATTCTGGCCGACGCTGTTTCTCGGCATCATCATCCTGCTGATGGGCTATCCGCTTCTGCGGCTTTTCGGTTCCGCTTTTACCGCCGGCTATCCGCTTCTATTCATCCTCATCATCGGGGTGATCGCGCGCGCCAGCGTTGGCCCGGCGGAAAGCCTCCTCAATATGTCGGGGAAGCAGAATATCTGCGCGCTCCTCTATGCCGCGACACTTGCCGTCAATGTCATTCTCAATCTGGTGCTGATACCGCAGTTCGGCCTGACGGGCGCTGCCGTCTCGACCGCCGTCGCCATGCTGATGGAGGCCGCGCTTCTCTCGACCGCCGTGTCACGCACCCTGCACATAACCATGTTCATTCTCATTCCACGAGACCGTGCCAAGACCTCGGAGGGAACTTCGTAATGGCCGCGAAACCTTTGCTCGAAGAATCGGCAGGCGGAAATGCCGCCCACATCGTTTCGGAACTATCCGAGAGCGGTGTCGCGCACGAAGCCATCAAGAAGATTGAGGAGAGCCTGCACAGCCGCGACATACCGCGCAAGCTCGCGATCTATGGAGCGGCCGCAGGCTTTGAACTGCGCGATGAGCTCGATCACCTGAGCAACCGCACGGTCGAACCGAACGTCTTCTTCAATGCGCGGTTTCTGGCGCCTGCCATGCCGCGCCTCGAAGATCGGGAAGTGCGCTTCATGGTCATGCGCGACGAGAACGAAATCCGTAGCCGCCTGCGCTTCGTCATGCCCTACACGATCGAGCGTCCCGGACTGCCGCTTTCAACGCCCGTCATCCGTGCCTGGTCGACGCCGTTCGGGCCGCAGGGCACGCCGCTGATCGATCAGGACGACCCGGTCGGCGTGCTGGAGGACCTGTTCGACATTCTGGCACGCACGCACCTCAAGATGCCCGACGTGCTTGTCCTGCCGGAAATGCGGGCCGACGGCCCGGCGGCAAGGCTGATCCGCTCTGTCGCGGTAGGCCGGCAATTGCCGCTGGTGGCCATTGAGCAGAAAGAGCGTCCATTTCTTGAAAGCGATCTGGATGGCGACGCCTATATCAGGCAGGCCATCGGCGCGCACCATCGGCGAGATTATAATCGCTTGTGGCGCAGGCTGGCGGAAAAGGGTGAACTTGCCTATCGCGTCGCCCGCGCGCCTGACGAAGTCCGCCATGCGTTCGAACATTTCCTGACCCTTGAGGCGAGCGGCTGGAAGGGCAAGCGTGGCACCGCCATGGCCGTCGACCGGTTTCGTGCCGCCTTCGCCCGCGAGGCGGTGAACAATCTGGCCGAGCGTGACTGTGTGCGTGTGCATACGCTTGAACTGGACGGGCGGGTCATCGCCATTCTGATCGTCTTCACGGTTTCAGGGGAAGCCTGGACCTGGAAGACGGCCTATGACGAGAGCCTGAACGCCTGGTCACCCGGCGTGCTTCTGATGATCGAAGTCGTGAAGAACCATCTCAACGACCCCAACATCAACCGCACCGATTCCTGCGCGGTGCCTGACCATCCGGTCATGACGCGGCTTTTCGATGCGCGTGAGACGATCGAAACTCTGGTCATCGGGCTCAATCCGGCAACCGACAAGCTGGTCCGCCAGGCCGCATCGCAGATCCACCTCTATCAGCGGACCCGCAATCTGGCCCGTATCCTGCGCAATCGCATCCGCAGCATCACCGAAAGAAAATAGGGCCAGATTGAAGCAACCTTAAAAAAGCCCAGAAATCACTGTCCTGAATCTCCGATCCCCGAATTTACCGGGCAATAGATGTTGCGATTGCAGTTTTGCGGAAGCCCTGCGAAGCTCCTCATTATGGTTCATCGGCCGGTAGCGGCCAAGTCGGATTTGAAGGTTCAGGAATGCGATTTCCACGCCCGTCCATTGCCAGCGGTACGCTTTGCGTCCTGACCGCGATCTATCTCCTGGCCTTCACCAACACTTCTTTCTGGCACCGGTTGATCACCTATTTTTCCGATCATCCGCAAAAGCTGGTTGTCGCGGCGGTGGCCATCCTCCTCATCCATATCGCAGTGCTGATGGCTTTCTCCGCAAAATATGTCATCAAGCCCGTTCTCCTTTTCGCTGTATGGGTCGCCGCCGGCGGGTCGTATTTTACGGATACTTTCGGCACGATTATCGACCGGAACGTGGTCGAGGCAACGTTTACAACGACAAAAGCCGAGTCGGGCCATCTGGTAACGGCTGGCTTCCTGCTGCATATGCTGCTTTACGCCGTCATTCCCTCGCTTCTCATCATCTGGGTCCGCGTGAAACACCGGCCATTGCTGCAAAAGCTTATGGTCAATACCGTTTCGATCATCGCCTGCCTTGCGGTCGCAATCGCGCTGATCGGTTCCGACTATGGCAGCTTTTCCTCGATGTATCGCGAACATCGCTCCGACATCATGGAACGATTGATGCCCGGAACACCGATCAAGAGCACGGTGCAATATATCGCCCATGACCTGTACGACAGGCAGATCGTGATGCAGCCGCTGGGTCTTGACGCCACACAATCGCTGCCGCCAGCAGCCGGCAAGAAGCTCCTGACGGTCATCGTTGTGGGTGAAACAGCCCGCGCCAAGAATTTCAGCCTTTACGGCTATCCGCGGGAAACCAATCCCGAGCTCAAGCAGCAGGATATTGTCACCTTCACGAATACGACGAGCTGCGGCACCGACACTTCCGTTTCCGTGCCATGCATGTTCTCACCCTTTCCGCGGCAGGAATATTCGAGCTCAAAGTTCCATGGCTCGGAAAATCTGATGGATTTGCTCAATCATGCCGGCGTGCAGGTTTCGTGGTACGAAAACAACACGGGAAGCAAGGGCGTTTCAGACCGCATACCGACGGTCGACCTGCAGAATTCGAACAATGCGCAATATTGCGAAGGCGGCGAATGTCTCGACCAGATTCTGGTCGACCAACTGCGCGATCACCTGAAGGACGTCAGCGGCAATGCCACGATTGTTCTCCATATGACCGGCAGTCACGGACCATCCTACTATCGCCGCTATCCGCCGGAATTCGCCAAGTTCAAACCGGAATGCCGCACAAGCGAATTTTCCGATTGCACCACAGACGAGATCGTCAATGCCTACGACAATTCGATCTTCTATACCGATCACATATTGTCGGAAATCATCAATGTCCTGAAAGCCAGCGAAGACCGTTTTGCTCCAGCCATGATCTATATGTCCGATCATGGCGAATCACTGGGCGAAGACGGCCTTTATCTGCACGCAGCGCCCTATTTCATCGCTCCTGACGTCCAGACCCATATCCCGTTTGTCGCGTGGTTCTCACCAGACTATGCGAATGCCACCAAACTCGATACGGCCTGTGTAAAACAGGATGCGGCCGCACCCGCCTCGCATGACAATCTGTTCCACACGGTCATCGGCATGATGGGCGTGAAGACCTCGGCCTACGATCCGGCGCTCGACCGCTTTGCCAGTTGCCGGAAAGCCAATGTCGCGGCTTCGAACTAGAATGCCCGAGATCGCACGAACACTGTCAATTATGCCAGCCAGACCAATGAGTTGAGCCATACGGCAAAGCGTGATACACTTCGTTTTGGGAGAGCGCATGGACAGGCGGAAGAGGAGGTCCGCACCGGTGCAATCCGGCACTTTGAACAAGTGCTTGAAGCCCGGATAATTATAAGCTTCCGTCTTGCTCAAACGCTATCGCGCCCTCCCGGGGAAGGAGATGCGCCATGGAATATTTTCACTATATCAGCACGCTGGATTACGTCCTGCTGGGCTTCATCGCCCTGCTGGTCTTCTGGAATCTGGTCGAAGCGAGCCTGCGCAGATAAACAGGCCGGCTGTCTCGCAGCCGCGCCGAACCCATAAGGCCTGTTACGTATAACGCCGCGGGAACGAAGTTTTGAGCGAGCGCGGCCGTGCTGACAGGCGGCCGGAAGGGTGATGTGTCGCCACTTCCATGCCTTGATAGCCATTGGCCTCAAGAGCGGTGAAAGCTGCACTTTTGAGCAATTGACCTTGTTTCGTTTAGCCGGTATATCCCAACTCGCTGTCCCTTTGGACCATATCAAACTGCTTCGGCAGCAACGTGCGGGTGTGGTGGAACTGGTAGACGCGCCGGACTCAAAATCCGGTTCCGAAAGGAGTGTCGGTTCGATTCCGACCACCCGCACCATCTTACAAACTAATATCCGAAACCGGTTTCCATAGCGAGCCTGAGCGCACAGCAGTGGGGATCGAGAAGATTGTCAGAGGACGCTCTGGCAACTTTAGTTTGCTTATTCTCTCCATATCGACAACGATGGTGCCGTTTAACACTTCTGGGATACTCGCGCAGGAGGAACCGCCACCATGGATGACACCCACCCCTTTCAGGGACCACAGTTGCAGAATGCGCATTATGAACGTGCGGATATGTCGGGCTCGAATTTCGATGGCGTGGATTTGTCCGGCTCAAAGTTTTTTGCCGTTTTGACCAAGTCAAAGTTCATCGATACCAATTTGAGCGACGCTGATTTCGACGATGTCAATCTGGCAGGGGCGCGCCTTCATAATATCAATCTGACCGGTGCAACAATTATGAATGCCAACATGAGCGGCTTGGCTATGAGCGGCGTGACTTTGGCACATACGAATATAACCGATGCAGACGTGACCGGTATGCGGATAAACGGCGTTGTCGTCTCCTCTCTGTTCGAAGCGTACGAAAACGCGCGTTCCTTGGACTAACTGCCGAGGAAAGCAGCAACAAACCGGTCGCTGCTTTCCGTCGCATCATGAATCACGCCGCTTCGAGCGCTTGGGCGAGGTCGGCGATAAGATCGTCGGGATGCTCGATGCCGATGGAAAGCCGGATCGTCGATTCCAGCACGCCGATGCGCTCCCGCACATCAATCGGCACGCCGGAATGGGTCATCGCCGCAGGATGGCTCGCAAGCGATTCCGTGCCGCCGAGACTGACTGCCAGCTTCAATATCTGTAGCGCATTCAGGAAGCGGAATGCCGCCGCCTGCCCGCCCTTTATATCGAACGAGAACGTCGACCCGGCACCCGTACATTGACGCTTGAACAGTGCTCCAACATCCGAATTCTCATCCTCGAATGGAAGATAGTGTAGCTTCTCCACCTTCGGATGATCGCGCAGAAATTCCGCGATCGCATGGGCGTTGCTGTTGGCGCGCTCCATGCGAAGTCCAAGCGTTTCAAGCGAGCGCCCCAGCATCCAGCATGAATGCGGATCAAGCTGCGTACCGATGGCGCCGCGCAGAGCCTTTACCTGTCTTACAACAGTCTTGGCCCCCAGCACCGCGCCGGCGATCAGATCGGAGTGTCCGCCGACATATTTGGTCAACGAATAGACCGAAAGATCGGCGCCGTGATCGAGCGGCTTCTGATAGACGGGCCCGAGCAGGGTGTTGTCGCAGGCGATGATCGGGCGATGCCCCTGCCTTTGTTCGATTTTTTCCGCAACGCGCCGGATGGCGGCAATATCGACAATACTGTTGGTAGGGTTTGCTGGCGTTTCAATGAGGATCACCGAAACACGGCCCTTGCTAACGGCTTCTTCGGCTGCCTCTTCTATCGAGGCCTCATGCACACCATCGGCAAAAGCGACGGCTTCGACGCCGAAATTGAGAAACGTCCTGGCAAGGAGCGTTTCCGTGCCACCGTAAAGCGGTTGCGAATGCAAAATGACATCGCCGGGCCGCACGAAGGCAAAAAGCGTCGTGGCAATTGCCGACATGCCGGATGAAAACAGCGCGCAGCTTTCGGTGCCTTCATAGACCGCGAGGCGATCTTCAACGATCTCACTATTGGGATGATTGAAACGGGAATAGACGAGACCGGCGCCGACACCGGCAGGCGGCTCCTTGCGGCCGGAAACGAAATCGAAGAAATCGCGCCCGTCCTCGGCGGTCTTGAAGACGAAAGTCGAGGTCAGGAATACCGGCGGCTTCACCGCTCCCTCGGAGAGTTCCGGATCATAGCCATAATTGAGCATCTGCGTTTCAGGATGCAGCGGATGATTGCCCAACATGGTCTTTGAAGGCCGTGGCGCAGTCATGAATACCTCCTTGAGAAAATCCTCCTGTCCGCATTGGGACAGGAGAAGCTTAACAGAGGTTTTCGGGAATCTTCTTGCGTTGTTTCGCGGTTCGGTGAAATCGCTGCAATGCCGGAAGATGCCTGTCCGGTGGAAATGCCTCGATTACTTGATGACCAATACCGGCACGGTGCTGAGTGACAGAACCTCCGCCGCCTGACTTCCCAGCAGCAATTTGTTCACGCCGCGGCGGCCATGCGATGCAATGACGATCAAATCGGCATCCCTGGCTTTCGCGGCCTCCACGATGCCCTGCGCCGGTGATTGATTCTCGATATGCACAGCTTCAGCGCTGACGCCAAGTTCCGTCGCCTTCACCTTGGCTTTCGACAGGATTTCCGTCGCCGCTTTGGTGATAGCCTCGCGATATTCCTGAAACGCCGCCGGGCTCGACGCCCATTCCGCTGCGACGACAATGCCGTAGGAAGGCAAAAGCTCCGTCACGGAAACGAAGATCACCTTCGCACCTGTTTCCTTCGCAAGCGCCACGCCCTGGTCAACGCCTTTTTCGGCAAGTTCCGATCCATCGGTTGCGATCAATATGTTCTTGTACATTCGTGCTCTCCTGGCTGCCTGAGACCCGAAGATGCGCGCGTCCCTGTCGGGGTGCATTGACGCGGATCAATCGAGCATTATTCAAGGCTAATACGCGCTCTCCCAATTATGATGGAATTTACTCCTAATTTTCCCGATTATACAGAATAAACTTCCAAACTTGCCCCCTCACGCGCACATGCTCAACTATGCTTTTGCGCAGTTTCCTCTTAAACTTCGCGTGACAAAAAGGGAGATCACGCCATGAACAAGCCCCTGAACGAACCGCACGCCGGTAAAACCGCAGGCCGTGGCCGCATTTACGATTCAATCCTCGACACAATCGGCAATACGCCTCTGGTGCGCATCGACAAGTTTGCCGAGGAAAAGGGCGTGAAGGCGAACCTTCTGGCCAAGCTTGAGTTCTTCAACCCGCTGGCGAGCGTAAAGGACCGCATCGGCCTGGCGCTGATCGAAGCGCTTGAACGCGACGGCAGGGCCGTGCCTGGCAAGACGGTCTTCGTCGAGCCGACATCCGGCAATACCGGCATTGCGCTTGCCTTTGCGGCGGCAGCCAAGGGCTATCGCCTTATTCTCACCATGCCGGAAACCATGTCGGTGGAGCGCCGCAAGCTCCTCAAGCTGCTCGGTGCGGAACTGGTGCTCACCGAAGGTGCCAAAGGCATGAAGGGCGCCATTGCCGAGGCGGCAGCGATTGCTGAAGGCAATCCGAACGCAATCATTCCCCAGCAGTTCGAAAATCCCGCGAACCCCGAAATCCACCGCCTTACCACGGCGGAAGAAATCTGGAACGACACCAATGGTGAAGCGGATATCCTGATTTCGGGTATCGGAACCGGCGGCACGATTACCGGCGTCGGTCAGGTCATCAAGGGGCGCAAGCCATCGTTCAAGGTGATCGCAGTCGAGCCGAAGGATTCACCCGTGCTTTCCGGCGGCACCCCGGGCCCGCACAAGATTCAGGGCATCGGCGCAGGTTTCGCGCCGAAAACGCTAGACACCAGCATCTATGATGAGATCGTTCAGGTTTCCAATGAGGACGCTTTTGCCAATGCACGCCTGCTGGCCCGCCTTGAAGGCATTCCTGTCGGCATTTCTTCCGGCGCCGCGCTGACGGCCGCCGTCGAAATCGGCAAGCGGCCTGAAAATGCCGGCAAGAACATCGTCATCATCATTCCGTCCTTTGCCGAACGCTATCTTTCAACGGCGCTGTTCGAAGGCTTGGAATAAGCCGCATCTCGTTCTGTAGCCAAAAACAAAAGCCAGAGCGGACAACCGTTCTGGCTTTACTTTTTTCAATGCCGATCCGCTTGCCGGGCAAACGGAAGCTCATGCGCTCATGTCAATGATGCGTACGCGCAGCGCAAGCAGGACCTGGCCCGCGCATATAGTGGCGCTCGGGCCTGTAGCTCGGTGCGACGAACTCACGGATGACATTAACGCTGTCACGCAGCTGAACAAGAATGCTCATCGTCTTAACCTTCGTCAAAAACACGCTATTCGGAATGGATGCCCTTCGTCCAACCGGGACGATGAAACGTTTTTCATTTCCGAACATCTTAATGAAAACTTTAACAATCAAAGATGAATAAGCCCTGAACTCATATGGTTAAGGGTAAGTTAATGGTAAGGATGTTGAAGCTTTTCCACAGCCTCCCGAATTGTCGCCACAATTGAAAAAGGCCGGTTCGATCCGGCCTCTTCCATGAAAACAGTTGTTCGCCTTAGCGCGTCGGAACCGGATGCTCGCCGCGATAATCGTAAAAGCCACGGCCTGCCTTGCGTCCGAGCCAACCAGCTTCGACATATTTGACCAGAAGCGGACATGGCCGGTACTTGGAATCCGCCAGCCCGTCGTGCAGAACCTGCATGATGGAGAGACAGGTGTCGAGGCCGATGAAATCGGCGAGTTGCAGCGGTCCCATCGGATGGTTGGCGCCAAGCTTCATGGCCGTATCGATGGCTTCGACGCTGCCCACACCTTCATAAAGCGTGTAGATGGCCTCGTTGATCATCGGCAACAGGATACGGTTGACGATAAAAGCCGGGAAATCTTCGGCAACGGTTATCGTCTTGCCAAGCGCCGTCACGAAATCATTCGACTTGCGGAAAGTTTCCTCATCCGTTGCAATGCCGCGCACCAGTTCGACAAGCTTCATCACCGGAACGGGATTCATGAAATGAATGCCGATGAAACGCTCCGGGCGATCGGTTGTGGATGCAAGGCGCGTGATCGAGATCGACGACGTGTTTGTGGCAAGGATCGCTTCAGGATTCAGAACCGAACAAAGCTGCGCGAAGATCTTGCGCTTGACGGTTTCGTCTTCCGTTGCCGCCTCAATGGCCAGATCGACGCCCGCCAGATCCTCCATGGAATTTGCCGGACGGATGAGCTTCATCGCGGCTGCGCGCTGATCTTCCAGCAATTTGCCCGATGCGACCTGGCGCGCCATGTTGCCATTGATGGTGGCGATGCCCTTTTCCAGCCGGTCCGCTGCCGCATCGTGAAGAAGCACATCGAACCCGGCCAGCGCGCATACGTGAGCAATGCCGCTGCCCATCTGTCCTGCGCCGACCACCCCTACCGTCTTGATTGCCACGATCATAACTCCTTCATTCAGCCGCTCCACAACAGAGCCGAGGCCGAGAGCATATGCTCTAACTTTTGTTCTTACGCATAATCCGACGCAAAACCGCTTCGCACTTTTGCTGGAAATGCTCTGTCTCTACGCATTATCCAACGCAAAACCGCTTCGCACTTTTGCTGGAAATGCTTCAGTATACCAATTCTGCCTGAGACAGATACAGCCCTCATTCAGCGAAAGCAAAATCAGCACTTCCCTGCCCAAACCCCCAAACAGAAAGCGGCGGGACTGGCCCGCCGCTTTCTGGTCGATTAAAGCGCTTTCTGCAGTTCCGGCAGGACGGTAAAAAGATCACCGACGAGGCCATAATCGGCGACCTGGAAGATCGGCGCTTCCTCGTCCTTGTTGATGGCGACGATGACGCGTGAGTCCTTCATGCCTGCCAGATGCTGGATCGCGCCGGAGATACCGACCGCGATGTAAAGGTCCGGTGCAACCACTTTGCCCGTCTGGCCAACCTGCCAGTCGTTCGGCGCATAGCCGGCATCGACTGCTGCACGGCTGGCGCCGACTGCGGCACCCAGCTTGTCGGCAACCGGCAGGATCACTTCCTGGAACTTTTCAGCAGAACCAAGCGCACGACCACCCGAGATGATGATCTTCGCCGAGGTCAGTTCCGGACGATCCGATTCCGAAAGCGCATTGCCGACGAAGCTCGACAGCGCCGGATCGGCAGCCGCATTGACGCTTTCAACCGCAGCCGAACCGCCTTCGCCCGTTGCCGAGAAGGAAGCCGTGCGCACCGTGATGACCTTCTTCGCGTCGGTCGACTGCACTGTCTGGATCGCATTGCCCGCATAGATCGGACGCTTGAACGTATCAGCCGATACGACTTCCATGATTTCGGAAAGCTGCATCACATCGAGAAGGGCTGCCACGCGCGGCAGGATGTTCTTGGCCGAAGTCGTCGCAGGCGCAATGATCGTGTCGTAATTGGCAGCCAGTTCCACGATGAGCGCTGCCGTCGGCTCGGCCAGACGGTTTTCCAGCGCATCGCTTTCAGCAAGCAGAACCTTGCGCACGCCATTGAGCTTTGCGGCCGCATCAGCTGCAGGTTTTGCACCTTTGCCAGCAACCAGCACATCCACGTCGCCGCCAATTTGGGCGGCAGCCGTCAGCGCCTTGGCCGTCTGGTCGGAAAGGGTTGCATTGTCGTGTTCGGCAATAAGAAGAATAGCCATTTGTCTCGTCCCTTCCGATTTCTTAGATGATGCCGTCGGCTTTCAGCTTCTCAACCAGCTCTGCGACAGAGCCGACCTTGACGCCAGCCTTGCGGCCGCCCGGCTCTTCCGTCTTCAGAACCTTCAGACGCGGCGCAATATCGGCGCCGAAATCGGCAGGCGACTTTTCGTCTAGCGGCTTCTTCTTGGCCTTCATGATGTTGGGCAGCGACGCATAGCGCGGCTGGTTCAAGCGAAGATCGACCGTGACGATCGCCGGAAGCTTCACATCGATGGTCTGGAGACCGCCGTCCACTTCACGCGTTACCTTGGCCGAACCATCGCCCAGCTCCACTTTAGAGGCAAAGGTTGCCTGGCTCCAGCTCAAGAGCGCCGACAGCATCTGGCCGGTCTGGTTGGAATCATCGTCGATTGCCTGTTTGCCGAGGAAGACGAGGTCCGGCTTTTCCGCTTCGACCACGCCCTTCAAGACCTTGGCAACGCCAAGCGGCTCGACCGTCTCGTCGGTCTTGACCAGGATCGCGCGATCCGCACCCATGGCAAGTGCCGTACGCAGCGTTTCCTGCGCCTGTGCCGGGCCAACCGAAACCGCGACGATCTCCGTCACCTTGCCCGCTTCCTTCAGACGGATCGCCTCTTCAACCGCAATCTCGTCAAAAGGGTTCATCGACATCTTCACGTTCGAAAGCTCAACCCCCGAACCGTCTCCCTTTACACGGATCTTCACGTTGTAATCGACAACCCGTTTCACTGCGACAAGGACTTTCATCCGCGATTACCTCTTCAATGACTTCTGCAGCACGACTATGCCGCCGTGAACTCCCACCCGCATGTCAAAATCCGACATGAAAGCGGCACCGGCGCAAAACTGGGTAGTGACGCAAATGCGCTGCCTCTCCGCCGGGAACCGGCACGAAACCTAAAGACGGTTGACGTGCACGTCAATCAGGCACAGGCCGCTATATCGATTAAAATCAATTTATTCTGACAACAGGTCATTCCGAATCCGAGCAACCCGACGCCTCCCCTTTTTCGTGTCGTTTACAAGCGATGCAGCATGCTTTAGGTAACGCCTCGCAATCCGGTCGCAGCCTACCCGGTCAAAACAAGGAACCCTGACTTATGAAAACGCTCGTCGTCTGCTCCGGCGGACTCGATTCTGTTTCGCTTGCTTATAGAATAGCAGCCGAACATCAACTCACAGCCCTCCTCTCCTTCGACTATGGCCAACGCCATAGGAAGGAACTGGATTCGGCCAGAGCCTGTGCCGAAAGGCTCGGCGTTTCCCATCAGATCATCGACATACGGACTATCGGCGCGAGCCTTACCGGCTCTGCCCTCACCGACGATGTCGATGTGCCCGACGGGCATTACGCCGAAGAAACGATGAAGATCACCATCGTGCCGAACCGCAATGCAATCATGCTGGCGATTGCCTTTGGTGTGGCCGCCGCACAAAAGGCCGACGCTGTGGCGCTCGCCGTCCATGGCGGTGATCATTTCATCTATCCCGATTGCCGCCCCGATTTTATTGATGCTTTCCAGACCATGCAGGACCATGCACTGGACGGCTATGCCGACATAAAACTGCTCGCGCCTTATGTGCACGTTTCCAAAGCCGACATCGTTATCGATGGCGCAAAATATGGCACGCCCTTTGCCGCAACGTGGTCCTGCTACAAGGGTGGCGAACATCATTGTGGACGCTGTGGCACCTGTGTCGAGCGACGGGAAGCCTTTCATCTCGCCGGTATCGAAGACCCGACCTTCTATGTGGATGCCGATTTCTGGCGTGCGGCAATCGAGAAGCGGAGCGTCTGATGTTTCGCATTACCAAGGAATTTCATTTCTCCGCATCGCATCAGCTGACCGGCCTGCCGGAAGACCATCAATACGCCCGCCTGCACGGGCACAACTATATCGTTGAGGTCGAACTCTCGGCTTCCGATCTCAACGAGCACGGCTTTGTTCGCGACTATCATGAGCTGGCGCCGTTCAAGCGCTATATCGATGATTGTTTTGACCATCGCCATCTGAACGACGTTCTGGGCCATGATCAGAGCACGGCTGAAACCCTCGCCCGGCACTTTTTTGAGTGGTGCCATGCGCGCTGGCCGGAAATATCCGCCGTGCGGGTCAGCGAAACGCCCAAGACATGGGCCGAGTACCGACCGTGACGCGGATACGGATCGCGGAAATTTTCGGACCCACGATACAGGGCGAAGGTGTGCTGATCGGCGAGCCGACGGTTTTCGTGCGAACCGGCGGCTGCGATTATCGCTGCGCATGGTGCGACAGCCTGCATGCCGTCGAGAGCCGTTTTCGCCATGAATGGAAGCCAATGAGCGTCGAGGCCATTTGGGATAAAGTGACGGCACTTTCCCGAAATAAGCCCCTCACAGTGTCACTTTCGGGGGGCAATCCGGCCATCCAGCCACTCGGACCGTTGATCGAGCATGGCAGGAAAGACGGCTATCGCTTTGCGCTGGAAACGCAAGGGTCGGTTGCACAAGGCTGGTTTTCAGCCCTCGACACGCTGGTATTGAGCCCGAAGCCGCCATCCAGCACTATGGATACCGATTTCGATGCGCTGGCCGCATGTATCGAGGTTGCGGGCAATACGCCGCGAACGGTGCTGAAATTCGTGATCTTTGATGTCGCCGATTACGCCTTCGCCAAAGAAGCGGCTAATCGGCATCCTCACCTGCCAGTCTATCTCCAGCCGGGTAATCACACTCCGCCACCGCCCGAAGCGAATGACGCTGCAATAGACATCGACGGCATCATGCGGCGGATGGAATGGCTGGTGGAAAAGGTGATCGCGGATGGCTGGTACGAAGCGCACGTCCTGCCCCAGCTCCACGTGCTGATCTGGGGCAACAAACGGGGGGTTTAGACTAGCGGTTCGCGCCCGGCACCCAGAGAACATCCTGCGCGCCATTATCATTGACGGTTCGCGACGCCACGAACAGGAAATCGGAAACGCGGTTGATATATTGCAAAGCCTCCGCCGAGACGACTTCACCTTCGACACGGGCAAGCGCAACCATCAGCCGTTCGGCCCGGCGTGAGATCGTGCGGGCAAGGTGCAATGCGGCAGATGCAGCCGACCCACCGGGGAGAATGAATGAGCGGAGCGGCTGCAGATCGGCATTGAGGAAATCAATGTCGGCTTCCAGACGCGCGACCTGCGAAGCGACGATGCGTAGCGGTTCGTAGGCGAGCGGTTTCCCGTCATCCGGCGTCGACAGATCGGCGCCAAGGTCGAAAAGATCGTTCTGGATGCGTGCCAGCATGGCATCGATCTGTGCATGAGGATTGTTTTCACCGCCTGTATGGAGGCGTGCCATGCCGATGCAGGCATTGGTTTCATCCACAGTGCCATAGGCTTCGACGCGCAGGTCCGACTTCAGCCGGCGCGGCCCGCTGGCAAGTCCTGTTGTGCCCTTGTCGCCTGTACGGGTATAGATTTTGTTGAGCTTGACCATGCCTTATTGACCGTTTTTCACGCGGGCGTAATAGATCGCCCCGACGATCAGGACTATGGCAATGAACTGCAGGAAAACACGCAGCTGCATCATCTTGTTGGAAAAATTGGCGTCGCCGCCGCGCATCATGTTGCGCAGGCCGATGATCAGAACGACAGCCACTGCAAACATGGCCACCATTGCCGCGCCCTTGAACAGAACGTCCATTTCATTTCCTTCCCATGCGCACTGTTCCGAACCTCATGATTGGTCGGAAAGCATCCGGTAAAGCCAGCGTGCAGGCATCAGACGCCGCGCCAGTGAACCAAGTTTCGCCGGTCTCGTCACCACGTAATGCGGGCGGGGACGCGGCGCCTCCAATGCATGAAGCAGTACAGCATAGACGGCTTCCGGTCCAAGCTTGTTCTTGGATTTTGTGCCGCCACTTTTCAATTTCGCCATCTGGCGCTGGTAAAGCTCGCGATGAACAGACGCCTCCATGTCGATATTGGCTTCCGCATGGCTGGCGGCATTGTAGGTGAAGCGCGACGCAATCGGACCAGGCTCGATCAGCGACACATCGATACCGGAACCTTCCAGCTCCATGCGTTGCGCAAGCATCAGCCCTTCAAGCGCAAATTTGGACGCCACATAAGCGCCGCGCCATTTCATGGGCACCAGTCCCAGAATCGATGAGCAATGAACGATGCGCCCGTGTCCTTGCCGGCGCATGACGGGAATCACGCGCCGGGTCAAATCATGCCAGCCGAAGAAATTAGCTTCGAATTGCTGGCGCAAGGCTTCGACCGGCAAGTCCTCTATCGCGCCGGGCTGTGCATATGCGCCATTGTTGAACAGCGCATCAAGTGTGCCGTCAGTTTGGCGCAGCACCTCGTCGACCAGGTTCGCGATCGACTGCGGCTGCGTATAATCGAGGTAATGCGTCTCAATGCCCTTTGCCCGGAGCGCTTCGATATCCGCATCCTTGCGGGCGGTCGCAAAGACGCGCCAGCCTTGGCTCTTCAGCGCTTCCGCGCAATAGGCGCCAATCCCGGAGGAGCAACCGGTAATGATGATGCTGCGCTGTTGGTTCTGACCGGATCGTGCCGGAGCCATATGTTCGTTTCCCGCTGCCGTTTTGCCAAGATTGCTTGATTCGTGCCCGGTTTAAAACGGGGCCTGCCCTTGCAATCCGCGGACCGATGCTAGATTTAAGGCCTTGAAACATCGGCTGAACGCGTTTCAGACGCCAATCGCGACTTTGGGGACAAATCTGCGGATGCGAAAAATCAGACGTTTTCTCCGTCAGATCACCTGGGACGTCATTGGTCATTTCAGTTCGGACGACGGCTGGGCTTTCGCCAGCCATATTGCGCTTTCCGGACTGATGGCGCTGTTTCCGTTCCTCATCTTCGCCACGACGCTCGCGAGCTTTCTCGGCACCAAGGAATTTGCCGATACGGCGGTGCATGTCATCTTCGACATGTGGCCGTCGAACATCGCCGCTCCCATCGCCAACGAGGTGATGAACGTGCTGACCGTCCAACGCAGCGGGCTTCTGACCCTCAGCGTCATCGCGGCCGCCTATTTTGCCTCCAACGGCGTTGAGGCGCTGCGCATCGCGCTTAACCGCGCCTATCGCGTGACAGACCAGCGTTCGATCATTTTCTGCCGCCTGCAAAGTCTCGGCTTCGTTCTGGTCGGCACGCTGAGCCTGATGGCCATCAGCTTCCTGCTGGTTCTGGCGCCGCTTGCCGTGCGTATTGCCGAACAATGGTTTCCCGACATAGCGCCGTTCACAGGCACCATCGCCTTCTGGCGCTATACGGTAGCGGTGGCGGTTCTGGTTCTGGCGCTGTTCATGGTACACATCTGGCTTCCCGCCGGGCGACGCAGCCTCGGCGACATCCTGCCGGGCATACTGATCACGCTCATCGCCTGGCTTGCCGCTGCGATGGCCTTTGCCAAATATCTGGAAACCTTTGCCAATTACGTGACGACCTATGCCGGTCTGGCCTCGATCATGGTGGCGATCGTCTTTCTCTACATGCTGTCGGCAATTTTCATCATCGGCGCGGAAATAAACGCCGCCATCATGATTTTCCGCAAGCGCGAGCAACAGCCCGAGCTTAACTCGTAAAAATCAGCGCACGATCCAGTCCGAAAACCAGTCCCCACTTTTCGGCATCATGTCCGGCGTAAAGTCGTCAGCGCAACGCCGAGCGTCGTCACCACCATACCCGCAATCTGGATCGCCGACAGCGTTTCGCCGAAAATCAGATAGGCCATGATCGCGGCCGTGCCGGGGACGAGATAAAACAGCGAGGCAACTTTCGACATTGCGCCTTCGCGTATCATGACCAGAAGTGCCAGAATCGCCCCGATGGAAATGGCAAGCGTCAGCCAGACCAGCGCAAAGATCAGCGATGGCGACCAGATCATGACACGCGTCTCGAAGGCAAACGCACACACAGCGGTGAGAATGGCCGCAGCGATGTATTGAACGGCTGTCCCGGCCTTGAGATCTCCCGCCGTGCCGAAACGTTTCTGCCAGACCGTGCCGGTGCTAATCGCCAGCACGGCCACGAAAGCCGCCGCAAGGCTTTTGGGATCGACGCCGCTGCCCGCCGAAAATTTCGGCCATACAACCATCGCCACGCCGATGAAGCCGATGAGAAGCCCGGCCCATTGCCGTCCGCTCGCTCGTTCGCCCAGAAGAATGGCCGCAATCAGCGTGGTCAGCATCGGCTGAAGGCCTGCCACAAGACCCGACATTCCCGCAGGCAGACCGTGGTGAACTGCCCAGAACAAGGCGGAGAGATAAACGCCGTGGATGAGACAACCGGCAATCGCCGCATGAAGAAGAACATCTCCCTTGGGCCAGATGCTCCGGCTTGCCAGCGCCCAGAGCGTCATGATGAGGGCTGCAATGGAAAAACGCACCGCCATGAAGGTGAACGGTTCGGCATAAGGCATGGAAAGCCCCGCGCCGATGAAACCGGTGGCCCAAAGCAGGACGAACATGATGGGGAAGAAACGGGCGGCCATGGCGGAACTCTCACTTTTGCGGCCCGCCTTATACCGTTTTTCGCCGATCCCCTATCGCATAAAACTGATCGCAGCGTTGAATTTGCCAAACAGCCGCTCCCATTTTATGAAGCAGCATGAACACGCAACCCGAAAAGATCCACATTTTTGTCGATGCAGACGCCTGCCCGGTGAAGGCTGAAATCTATCGTGTGGCGGAACGGCACAATCTTCCCGTCATGCTGGTGGCCAACAGTTTCATTGCCATCCCGCGCGATGCGGAGCGCGTGGAACGCGTCATCGTATCGGACAAGCTGGACGCTGCCGACGACTGGATCGCCGAAAATTCCCGTCCGGGCGCCATCGTGATTACCGCCGACATTCCTCTGGCCAGCCGCTCGCTCGAAAAAGGTGCCTCGGTAATTGCACCGAACGGGCGCATTCACACCCAGAACACCATCGGCAACACGCTGGCGACGCGCAATCTGATGGACAGCTTGCGTTCCGCAGGCGAAGTCACCGGCGGCCCTGCCCCCTTTTCACCAAAAGATCGCTCTGCATTTCTTTCGGCGCTGGACCTTGCCATCGTTCGGCTGAAACGAGCCGGTTTTGTCTCAGGCTGACCGCATCGAGGCAGTGGCGACACCCGCGCCGATCAGCAAAGTTCCGCCCGCACGATTGAAGATGCGCAGCGCCCGTTCGCTCGAAAAGAAGCCGCGCGCGCGGGTTGCCAGAAGCGCATAAGCAAAGGCATTGAGGAAAGCGAGCACGAGGAACGTGCTTTCGAAAACCAGCATCTGGGTCAGGAAATCCCGATGCGGGCTCAGGAACTGCGGAAGAAAAGCCACAAAAAATGTAATGCTCTTCGGGTTGAGCGCCGTCACCAGCCATGCATGAACCAGCATCCGCACCGGATGCACCTTGTCATGCCGGGCGCTTGCATGAAGGGCACCACCAGCCCGGAACAGCTTTATGCCGAGCCAGACCAGATAGGCCGCACCCGCCCATTTGACTGCGGTGAACACGGTTGCCGATGCCGCCAGCAGCGCGCCCACGCCAAGCATGGAAAGCGTCATCGCTGTAAAGTCGCCAAGCGCGACACCGACCGCCATCGGAAAAGCCGCCTTCCACCCCTGTCCCAGAGCGTAGGATACGACGAGCAATACGGTCGGGCCCGGTATTACCAGAAGCACGATGGATGCGGCGGAAAATGCGAGCCAGACTTCAAAGGTCATGGATGGTCTCCTTCCCTCACAGGAAAGAAAGCCACCGCATTTCGCTTTTGTCGAGACTAAAGATTTTTAGCCGCTTCGATGAGTTTTTTGGCTTCCGGGCTGTCCCACGGCGCAGGGCCGTTCATGGATGCAATCTGACAGCCATCCTTGTCTACGAGCAGGGTTACGGGAAGGCCAAAAGCCAGGTTCTTGCGCTTCAATTCGTTGAAGCTCGACATGGAAGCATCCCGGTGCAAGGTCAGGTTGTTGATGCCGATTTCATTGAGAAAGCCCTTGGGCTTGTCGTCGGAGCCGGTATCGATGTTGATGGCGACAACGTCGAAATCGCTACCGCCTTTCTCGCCCTGCAACTTGTCGAGAGCGGGCATTTCCTCACGGCAGGGAGCGCACCACGTCGCCCAAAGATTGACCAGCAGCGTCTTGCCCTTGTAGTCGCCGAGCGTCATCTGTTTGCCGTCCGGGCCGCTAAAGGCGATATGCGAGACGGAAATCGGCTTTTCGGCAGCGCGCATGGCTGCCACGCCGCCGGTCGCAGCTGCATCCAGCGCCTTCAGCGCATCAGCTTTAAGAGCGCACTGCGCCGATGCTTCGTCGCTTTCGGCTGCAACATTCGCTGAAACATTCTGGTCAACGACATTGCCAGAAGGCCGCTCCATCACGTATACCGCCACGATACCGGCAATGACACCGGCAAGGGCGGCAAGAAGGACGATCTTGCGATTTCCCGATTTCGTCTGCTGTTCGGAATTCGCCTTTTCGTTGTCTTCTGCCATGTCGCGTTACTTCTTTCCAATATTCCGCCAAATCGTCACTCGGGGCATATGAGCATGAGCGAACAAAAATCAAGCAACCAGATGTGGGGCGGCCGTTTTGCCTCAGGCCCGGATGCGATCATGGAAGAGATCAATGCATCGATCGGCTTCGACCGCAAGCTCTATGCGCAGGATATTCAGGGCTCGCTTGCCCATGCAGCCATGCTGGCAAAGACGGGCATTATTGCGGCGGAGGACCATAGACAAATCGAAGATGGCCTGAAAACCATTCTCAAGGAAATCGAGGAAGGCAAGTTCACATTCTCGCGCAAGCTCGAAGACATTCACATGAATATCGAAGCGCGGCTTGCCGAACTGATCGGCCCTTCCGCCGGACGTCTCCACACCGCCCGCTCGCGCAACGATCAGGTGGCCGTCGATTTCCGCCTCTGGGTCAAGCAGGAACTGGAAAAGACCGCCGCCGCGCTCAAGAACCTGATCGAAGCGTTTCTGGAGCGCGCCGAAGAACACGCCGCCACCGTGATGCCGGGTTTCACCCATCTCCAGACCGCGCAGCCCGTTACCTTCGGTCATCATTGCATGGCCTATGTGGAAATGTTCGGCCGCGACCTGTCGCGTGTGCGCGATGCCATAGAGCGCATGGACGAATCGCCTTTGGGCGCAGCAGCCCTTGCAGGCACGGGCTTCCCGATCGACCGTCATATGACCGCCAAGGCGCTCGGCTTTCGTGAGCCGACCCGCAATTCGCTCGACAGCGTTTCCGATCGTGACTACGCGCTGGAATTCCTGTCGCTTGCCGCGATCTGCGCAGGCCATCTGTCACGGCTCGCCGAAGAGATCGTCATCTGGTCCACACCGCAGTTCAATTTCGTGCGCCTTTCGGACGCCTTTTCGACCGGCTCGTCCATCATGCCGCAGAAGAAGAACCCGGATGCCGCCGAACTGGTTCGCGCCAAGACGGGCCGCATCAACGGATCGCTGGTTGCACTTCTGACCATCATGAAGGGGCTGCCGCTCGCCTATTCCAAGGACATGCAGGAAGACAAGGAACAGGTCTTCGACGCCGCCGAAAATCTGGAACTCGCCATTGCAGCCATGGCCGGTATGGTGCGGGACCTGTCAATCAATGTGGCCTCGATGAAGAAGGCGGCAGGTTCCGGCTATTCCACTGCGACCGATCTCGCCGACTGGCTGGTGCGCGAACTGGGACTTCCCTTCCGCGAGGCCCATCACGTGACCGGACGCGCCGTCGCTCTGGCTGAAAGCCGCAAGGTCGATCTGTCGAAGCTGTCGCTGGAGGAACTGCAATCGATCCATCCGGGTATCACCGATGCCGTTTTCGGCTACCTGACAGTCGAAAAGTCGGTAAAGAGCCGCCAGTCCTTCGGCGGCACGGCCCCGCAGGAAGTGCGCCGCCAGATCCGTTACTGGAAGAAGCGCATTACCAGGGCCTGACAGTCGATCAACATGACGTCATGTGGAATCATCCAGTCAACGGATGATTCCACTCTTGGAAATTTTGCGTTACAGCTAGCGCCAACAGATTTTATTTCGGGAACCAAAGCTGATGACAGGCCGCTCCGCCATTTCTTCCGTGCTTCTGATCGCCGCGCTTAGCGCCACGCTTGCCGCTTGCGGCCGCAAGGGCCCGCTTGAGCCGCCGCCATCTGCCGTCGTGACCGACGAACAGGGTCACACCAAGCCGAAACCGAAAGAAGACAAGCCGATCATCCTCGACAAGCTGTTGTAAGTTTCCGCTGTAGGGCCTTTTCTGTGAACCATTTCGAATATCGCAACGGCGTCCTTCACGCCGAGAATATCAGCCTGCCTGAAATCGCACAGGCCGTCGGTACGCCGTTTTACGTCTATTCCCGCGCGACCGTGGAGCGCCATTTCCGCGTGTTCAGCGAAGCCTTCGCCGGTATGGAAACGCTCGTTACCTATGCGCTGAAAGCCAATTCCAACCAGGCCGTCCTGAAAACGCTGGCCAAGCTGGGGGCCGGTGCTGACACCGTTTCGGAGGGCGAGATTCGCCGTGCGCTTGCGGCAGGCATCCCGGCAAACAAGATCGTGTTTTCCGGCGTAGGCAAGACGCCGCACGAAATGGACTTTGCGTTGGAAGCTGGCATTTATTGCTTCAATGTGGAATCCGAACCGGAACTCGAAATTCTTTCGGCCCGCGCAGTCAAGGCAGGCAAGGTCGCATCCGTATCGCTGCGTATCAACCCTGATGTGGATGCCAAGACCCACGCCAAGATTTCGACCGGCAAGTCCGAGAACAAGTTCGGCATTCCCCGCGTCAAGGCGCGGGAAGCCTATGCCCGTGCAGCAAGCCTGCCCGGTCTCGACGTGGTCGGCATCGATATGCATATCGGCAGCCAGATCATCGACCTGGAACCATTCGACGATGCGTTTGCACTGATGGCGCAACTGGTCAAGGAATTGCAGGCCGACGGCCACAATATCCGCCACGTCGACGTTGGCGGCGGATTGGGCATTCCTTATCGCACCGACAATACGCCGCCACCTTTGCCCGTGGCTTATGCTGAAATCGTCGCCAGGCATATCAAGCCGCTCGGTCTCAAGACCGTGTTCGAACCGGGCCGCCTGATTGTCGGCAATGCAGGACTTCTGGTGACGGAAGTGATCTTCGTGAAGGAAGGCGATGCCAAGAACTTCGTCATCGTCGATGCGGCGATGAACGATTTGATTCGTCCCACACTTTATGATGCGTTCCACGACATCAAGCCGGTTGCCCTGCCGAAAGACGATGCGCCCCGTATCCGCGCCGATTTCGTTGGCCCGGTCTGTGAAACCGGCGATTATCTGGGCCTCGACCGGGAAGTGGCCAAACCGGCGCCCGGCGACCTGATTGCCGTCTGCACCACGGGCGCTTATGGCGCCGTGCTCTCCAGCACTTACAACAGCCGCCTGCTCATTCCTGAAGTGCTGGTGGATGGCGACCGCTATCACGTCGTGCGCCCGCGCCGAACTTATGAAGAACTGCTCGCACTCGATTCCGTGCCCGAGTGGTTATAATCCCGCGAATACAATTATCATGGCAAAGCCTCGCCTTTGCCATGATGCGTGTTATCCTGTTGCAAGATGAAAACGTGATACACGCCAGAAAGCCCAGATGACGGACCGTAGCAACGACAGGAAAGACAGGCCGCGCCCTGCGCGAGATGCTTTTCTGCGGCTGTTTTCGGGCGACGGTGCCAGCCTCCGCCGTTTACGTCTGCGCGCCTTTCTCTCAATCAGCGTCGAGCGGTTCTGGCCGCTCATCCTGCCGCTGATACTTCTGGTCGGCCTGTTTCTCAGCCTCGGCTGGTTTGGCCTGTTCGGCATGATGCCGCGTTGGCTGCATTTTGGCGTTCTGGCGCTTTTCGGGTTTGCCGGCCTCGTATCGATCTACCTGCCGTTCCGCTTTCGAGCCCCGACCGACAGCGACATTACAAGCCGTATCGAGGCGATCAACGGCCTCGTTCACGAACCGCTCGCCGTGCAGACGGGGCATATGGCAACCGGAGAAAACGATCCGTTTGCGGTGGCCTTATGGCGCGAACACCAGCGCCGCATGGCGGACCGGCTGAAAAACCTGCAATCCGGCTTGCCTTATACGCGGGTTCCCGAACACGACCCTCTTGGCGTTCGAGCGGCGGTCGCCCTCCTTTTCGTAACTGCTTTCGCTTATAGTTTCAGTCCGAACAGCGGCCGCATTGCCGATGCCTTTCATATCCGTCCGGGCAATGGCACTGCCGTTGCGCGCATCGATGCATGGGTGACGCCACCACGCTACACCGGCCGCGCTCCCGTGTTCCTGACCGCCACGAACGAAGGCGAGGCCGCAATCAACGTGCCGCAAGGCAGCATTCTTTCGGTCCGGGTGATTGGCGGCGGCTCTGAACGGCTTACCGTGACCGATGCGAAAGGCGAGCGCCGCGACGTGCAGCCGGTAAACGCCAGTGAAGACCAGAAGGCCCCTGCAGAACAGGCTGTCGTCGATGGCAGCCGCAACTTCCGCTATGACCTGCAGCAGGACGAGACTCTGGCGCTTTCCGGCACCGATGCCCGCTGGAAGTTTTCCGTTACTCCGGACAACCCGCCGACGATCCGCTTCACAAAAGAGCCGGGGCGAGCGTTGAATGGCACATTGCAGCTCTCCTACCAGATCGATGACGACTATGCGCCGGTTAAGGCCGAAGGTGAGATCGTCCCGCTCAGCAACGATGAGGATGAGGAAGCCGCGCCGCTTTACGACGCGCCGGAACTGCCGCTTGCTTTGCCGCGCCGTGGCGTGAAGGACGCCACCACTTCGAAGGACCTGACCGAGCACCCATGGGCCGGCGAAAAGGTTGCGCTCACGCTGGTTGTAACCGATGCGGCAGGGCAAACGGGCCGCAGTGAAACCAAGGTCATCACCTTGCCGGAGCGCCCTTTCAGCAATCCGCTTGCCCGTGCTGTCGCGGAGCAGCGCCGTATTCTGGCGCTTGACGCGACGCAGCGCGACCATGTGCTCGACATGCTGTCGGCAATAACTCTCCGTCCGGAAGAAACCATCAAGAATGCCGCCCATTATCTGGGACTGGTCACGATCGGCACACGTCTGCGGCTTGCCAGAAGCGATGACGACTTGCGTGATGCGGCGGATTATATGTGGCAGGTGGCACTCGGTATCGAGGACGGCAATCTGTCCGCCGCCGAAAAACGCCTGCGGCAAGCACAGGAAGCCCTGAAGAACGCTCTGCAAAACGGCGCCTCGCAGGAGGAAATCGAAAAGCTGTCAGCAGAGCTGCGCAAGGCGATGCAGGACTTCCTGCGGGAGTTCGCCCAGCGCCAGCAGCAGAATCCGAATGCCCGCCGGGCCGGACCCGACCCCAATGCGCGAATGCTCACGGAAAAAGATCTTCAGCGCATGATGGACCAGATTGAAAATCTGGCGCGTCAGGGCTCACGTGATCAGGCGCAAGAGCTGCTGTCGCAATTGCAGAACCTGATGAACAACCTGCAGATGGGGCAGGCGCAGCAGGGTCAGCAAGGTCAGGGGCAAGGCCAGCAGGGCCAGATGCAGCAGCAGATGAACAAGCTTGGCGAATTGATGCAGCGCCAGCAAAAGACCATGAACGAGACCTTCGACCTCGATCAGAAGATGCAGCGTCAGTTCGGCGGCAGCGACGGTGAAGGCGAATTCGGCGACAACATGTTCCCGGGTGATGACGGTTCCATGGGCGGTGAAACCGAAAACGGACAAGGCCAGGGTGGAAAGGGCGATGTTCCGCCCGATATGGCGGAAGCCATGCGCAAGCTGCAACAGCAGCAGAAGGACCTCCAGTCCGATCTGCAGAAGCTGATGGACGATCTGAAGGGCATGGGCATCGAACCCGGCAAGGATTTTTCGGATGCCGGAAAATCAATGGGCAATGCAACGGACGCGCTGGGCCGCAGCGAAGGCGCGGAAGCAAACGACCAGCAGGGCAGTGCGCTTGACGCGCTGCGTCGCGGCGGGCGCGACATGATGCAGAAGATGCAGCAGGCCATGGGTCAGGACGGACAGGGGCAAAGCGGAGCCAACGGCAGCAGGGGCCGCGATCCACTCGGACGGCAGCAGGGTACCGGGGACAGTCTTAACGATGACGTCAAAATTCCCGGCGAAATCGATATTCAACGCGCGCGTGAAATTCTCGATGAAATCCGCCGCAAGCTCGGCAACGCGCTGACGCCGCAGATGGAAAAGGAATATCTGCAGCGCCTGTTGAAGTTCGATTGAGAAACAGGCTCTATTCCATCACCCGACCGACATAAGGTAACTGGCGGAAGGCGTGCCCCACGTCCATGCCATAGCCGACGACAAAATAATCCGGGCATTCGAAAGCCACGAAATCGGCGTCGAGATCGACCTTGCGGCGCACGCTCTTGTCGAGAAGAACGGCGATACTGACGCTGCGGGCTCCGCGTTCCAGCATCAGTTCGCGGACGAACTTCAGCGTATTGCCCGATTCCAGTATATCGTCGATCAGAAGCACATCGCGGTCGCGCACGTCACTGTCGATATCGCGCAGCAGACGAACTTCCGTGCTTGTCGTCCCCTTGCCGTAGCTCGAAACGGTGATGAATTCCACATCGGGTTCCACACCCGCATCATGCATTGCGCGGATGAGGTCGGCTGCAAAGATGAAGGACCCTTTCAGGATCGAAATCGTCAGCAGATTGTGGAACTTGCGTTCAGCGATGGCCTTGGCAAGCTCTAGATTGCGGCCTGCAATCTCATCCGGACTAAAGAGAACTTCGATTGTCTTGCCGCCGACTTCGGGCATCTGCTGCTTCTCCTGATCGTTCGCTTACGCGCAGACTTGGGCGGCGCATAAAGGCGCCGGAAAGGCCGCTCTATACCATGGTTTGAGGAAATTGCACCCCACCACTTGAAGATGCTCCGGCTTCTCCATTTCCCAACGTCGAGATTTCATATAGCGTGGCATCCATGCATCCGGACATCATCGAACTGCGATCATTTTACGATACCACTCTGGGCCATCTCGCGGAACGCGCCATCCGTATGGCGCTTGCCGGACTGTGGGATCGCGTGCCGGGAGAGCGGCTTGTCGGCATGGGCTACAGCCTGCCCTATCTCGACCGTTTCAGCGCCGATACGGAGCGGACCTTTGCCTTCATGCCTGCCGGTCAGGGCGCCGTCGCCTGGCCGTCTGTGGAAAAGCCGGCGACAGCGCTCGTTTTCGACGAGGAACTGCCGCTGCCCGATTCCTCGATTGATCGTGTGCTCATGGTGCATGCGCTGGAATATGCGGAGAACCCGACAGAAACGCTGAAGGAGATGTGGCGCGTTCTCGCGCCCAATGGGCGGCTCGTTATCGTGGTGCCGAACCGGAGGGGTCTCTGGGCCCGCTTCGAGCACACGCCCTTCGGCAGCGGGCGGCCCTATAGCCGTACTCAGCTGACGACCTTGCTGCGCGAGGCGAGTTTCACCGTCAGCACTGTGAGTGACGCCCTGCACTTCCCTCCTGCCACGCGGCGATGGATGATGCGGCCCTGTCTCGCGCTCGAAGGCATGGGGCGGCGGCTGTGGCCGGTCTTTTCCGGCGTTCTGGTGGTGGAAGCACAGAAGCGGCTTTATCAGGGGCTGCCCGTTGCCCAGCGCTCGTCGCGCCGTGTTTTCGTTCCGGTTCTTGCGCCGCAAGGAACACCTGTCGGCGGGTTGCGGAAAGTACCGGCAGGAACCGGCAAGACAGATCGTAAAAACTAGTGTGGCGCCGAATTTCGGATTCTAACGCAAACTAGGACATTTACGCACCAAGCCCCGCAAAAACGTACAGTTGCTGCGGCCGACAAGTACTATCGGCCAAGGTTTTTCTCGACTTGGACGCAATGGCGGGATATGCCCCATCAGACCTTTAACATTGACCTTTTGGCGGAGCCAAAATCATGACCGATACGCAGAACCTTACCCGTCCCCAGCCCAAGGCAGGCCTGCTCGACATCGCAGCCTACGTACCCGGCAAGGAACATGTGGAAGGGGTCGCCAAGGTCTATAAGCTCTCATCCAACGAAACGCCGATCGGTCCGAGCCCCCATGCCGTGGAAGCCTATCGACGCGCTGGCGAAAAACTGGAGCTTTATCCCGACGGGCAGGCGCTGGCTCTGCGGCAGGCGATTGCCGAAACGCAGGCGCTCAATTTAGCGAATATCATGTGCGGCAACGGCTCAGACGAACTGCTTGGCCTGCTCTGCCAGACCTATCTTGCTCCGGGCGATGAAACCATCATCACCGAACACGGATTTGCGGTTTACAAGATCCAGACGCTGGGTGCGGGTGCAACGCCGGTCACCGTCAAGGAGAAGAACGAGCGGATCGATGTGGACGCCATTCTGGCTGGCCTGTCGCCGCGCACGAAGATCGTCTTCATCGCCAATCCGGGCAATCCGACCGGGACCTATCTTCCTTTCGAGGAAGTCCGTCGCCTTCATGCCGGACTGCCGAAGCATGTGCTTCTTGTTCTCGATGCGGCCTATGCCGAATATGTGCGCCGCAACGACTATGAAGCAGGCCTTGAACTCGTTTCTTCCAACGAGAATGTCGTCATGACGCGCACCTTCTCGAAAATCCATGGGCTGCCGGGCCTGCGTATCGGCTGGATGTATGCGCCCTTGCACGTCATCGACGCCGTCAATCGCATTCGCGGACCGTTCAACATGAACTCGGCTGCCATTGCAGCAGGCGCTGCCGCTATCCGGGACCGCGCCCATGTCGACAAGTCGATCGCCTATAATGAGGAATGGCTTGGCTGGCTGACCGAGGAATTTACCAAGCTCGGACTTCGGGTAACGCCTTCGGTCACGAATTTCCTGCTGATCCACTTTCCCGAAGATGCTGCGCATTCGGCGGACAAGGCTGACGAATGGCTTTCCAGACGCGGTTATATCCTGCGTCGCGTCGGCGGTTACGGCTTCCCGAATGCATTGCGCATTACGGTTGGACCGGAAGAAGCCAATCGCGGCGTCGTCGCCGCCCTGACCGAGTTTTTGAAGTAGAACAATGTCAACGGTCCATTTCAACAAGATCGCCCTGGTCGGCATCGGACTTATCGGTTCGTCGCTCGCGCGCGTCATTCGACGCGAGAAGCTTGCCGATCACATCGCCATCGCCACGCGCAGCAGCGAAACGCTGAAGCGCGCCGAGGAACTGGGGCTCGGCGACAGCTACGCCACCGATAGCGCTGAGGCCGTCAAGGATGCCGATCTCGTCATCGTGTCTGTGCCGGTCGGCTCGTCAGGCACCGTCGCGCGCCAGATCGCTGCAAATCTCAAACCCGGCGCCATCGTAACCGACGTTGGCTCCACCAAGGCGTCCGTGATTGCCCAGATGCAGCCTGAATTGCCCGACACCGTGCACTTCATCCCCGGCCACCCGCTGGCGGGAACGGAATATTCCGGCCCTGACGCGGGCTTTGCAGAACTTTTCACTAATCGCTGGTGCATTCTGACGCCCCTGCCCGATACGGATGAAGCGGCGCTGGAAAAGCTGAGCGACTTCTGGAGCGCCTGCGGCTCGCGCCTTGATCGCATGGACCCGCAGCACCACGATCTGGTGCTGGCCATCGTCTCGCATCTGCCGCATATCATCGCCTACAATATCGTCGGTACGGCCAGCGATCTGGAACAGGTGACGAAATCGGAAGTCATCAAATATTCCGCTTCCGGTTTCCGCGATTTCACGCGTCTGGCCGCTTCCGACCCGACAATGTGGCGCGACGTGTGCCTGCACAACAAGGACGCGATCCTCGAAATGCTCGGGCGTTTTTCGGAAGACCTTGCCTCGCTGCAACGTTCGATCCGCTGGGGCGACGGTGAAGCACTGTTCGACCTTTTCACGCGCACACGCGCCGTGCGGCGCGGCATCATTGATGCCGGACAGGAAGTTGATGCGCCGGACTTTGGCCGTCAGGCTGCGACGCGCGCATAGGGCAGCACAACTGCCCTACTCCCTTACTGCCTTATTCCCCTGCTCCCCTAAAGAGCGGGCAACCGCCCAAGTGGAATGAATCCGGCGCTGACCTTGCCCTTGCGAACGGTAATTTCCATCACGGGATTGCCGTTTTCGTCTTTCGGCATGGCCGAGAGAGCAAACAGCACGGTGGCTATATTGCCGCCCTGCTCGGGAAACACCGTCTGTCCCGCCTGTGCCAGCGATTGCGGGTTGACCAGCGTCAGTTTCACATCCGCATTGATCAGCCCGTCCGCATCGATGGAAAACGGTCCCGCAACGGAAACCATGGCTCCATTGGGCATGGACAGGAAAGCCTGATTGACAGTGCCGGAATGCCCGCGCAGCCGTTGATGAAACGGTGCGTCGCTCCTCGCCAGCAGGGTTGCGGCATCGGACACATCGATATCTGCCACGCCATCGACTTCAGGGCTGGTGGCATTGCCTATGGCCGCCTTGGCGAGCTTCAATCCGGCAAAGCGGCCATTGAGCTTCAGGGCGCCATCCGCTTCGCTCATGCGGAAATCCATCTGCTCGAGCGTGCTGAGCGGTTCTGTCGTCGTGGTTTCCGTGCGGAGACCAACCGCGACTTCGCGCGCGGCCAGTTCGATTTCGGTCGGGAAAGGACGCGCCAGCCGGGTGTTGGAGGTAAATTTGCTCCAGTTCACTTCCAGCGGCGCCAGCCCCGGAAATTCGATGAAGGCGGGGCCCGTCAGGTCATTCGACAGGGAACGCGGTGCATAGACAGGAGAGCCGGAAGTAAACCGCCCGGCGCGGAACGACATGCCTTCGGAGGGGCGCTGCCATGAAATACTGTCGCAGATGACATTGACGCGCAGCGGATAGCCGCCCATGCGCAGGTCTTCGCATTTCACGCCGACACCCTGAGCGGCAAGCCTGGCCATGTCAGCCTTGGCTCGTGCTTCAAGCTTGTTTGCGATATAGAACCAGCCCGCCGTATAGCCAGCAACCAGGACAACAAGAATGACGAGGAGCGTTATAGGACGCTTTCTGGCTTTCGGTGCGTTCATTCCAGTATGCGCCATTTCAAAAGCCTTATTTATCAGTCAGTTGTTTCGAGGAGCCCGCGCCGGATTCGGACCGGATCCGAAATCTCGTCTACATTGTGCTCCTCTCGACTGGTGGCCATATTATGGCAGGATTGTGCCTTGTGAAGGGAAGAGGAAGAAAAATCGAGGGATATCCGATGATTACTGGTGGAAATCGACACGCGTCAGAGTGCGTTTCAATCTGACTGAATGAGGTTCACGCTCTTCCTATCTGTTTTGACGGGCATCTTTTCCGAAAATCATTTCACACTTTTCGTGATGCGCTCTAATCATTAGAGGTTGAATCAAAAGCGGCAGGCGATTTGCAGACCGGCCTGGCGACTTCTGGTACAGGCTCTTATTCGCACCCCCATGGCCACGGCTCTCGATGACAGGCAAATGAACGATTTCTGGGTTTTCGGCTATGGATCGCTGATGTGGCGACCCGGCTTTGCGCATGTGGAGACGGTCCGTGCACGTCTTTATGGCTACAGGCGCAGCCTTTGCATCTATTCGCATGTCCACCGCGGAACACCGGACCATCCCGGCTTGGTGCTGGGGTTGGATGCCGGCGGCTCGTGCCTCGGCATCGCCTTTCGCGTGCCCGGCGACATGACAGGCGAAGTGATGACCTATCTGCGTGAACGTGAAATGTCGAACCACGTTTATCACGAGAAGCATCTCCGTCTGCGTCTCGCCGACGGTCGCAGTGTCGATGCGGTCACCTATGTAGCGGACCGCCGTCACGTCCAATATGCCGGTTCTCTTTCAGCCGAGAACGCGGCGGCAATCGTCGCGTCCGCCCGGGGCGATTCAGGTGCCAATGTGGATTATGTCGCCAATACGCTCCAGCATCTGCGCAATATGCGCGTGCGCGACCACTGGCTGGAACACGTCAACGATCTAATCCACCGCAATATCAACCAGAATTCGACGATTTAAGCAGCTGTGAGCCGGCACAACGCTCCTCAAAAATTCCCGCGCTCAGGTTCTCAGCCCTTGTTCTTGACCCACGCAACCGCTACATCTCCGCCAATTGCCAAGGAGGCCCCCATGATCGCATTGTTCCGCACCATTGATCTGGCGCTTGATATCTATACCTATATCATTATTGCGAGCGCCATTTTCTCATGGCTCTATGCGTTCAATGTCGTCAATTCCGGCAACCGGTTCGTGGCGTCGATCGGGGAGTTTCTCTATAAAGTAACGGAACCCGTCTTGCGGCCGATCCGCAATCTTCTGCCCAATCTGGGCGGCATCGATATTTCACCGATCATCCTGCTGCTGATCATCTTCTTCATCCGCCAGTTCATGTGGACGACGCTGCTGCCGCTTTTCCTTTAAAAAGGCCTCCCGAAAAGTGGGAGCCGGAAGCTGGCACGAACGGACGATCAGTACAAATACAAAAGCGCCCGGACATTGCCGGGCGCTTTTGTTTAGACGGATCGAGAAGCTACCGCTTACTTGTTCTTGGCGCGTTCGATAGCTTCGACGATGAACTTGCGTGCGTAATCTTCGTCACCCCAGTCACCGATCTTCACCCACTTGCCGGGTTCCAGATCCTTGTAGTGTTCGAAGAAGTGCGCGATCTGCTTCAGAGTGATCTCCGGCATATCGGTATAGTCGTGAATCTTCTCATAGCGGCGCGTCAGGTGCGGCGACGGCACGGCAATGATCTTCTCGTCCTTGCCGGAATTGTCTTCCATGACCAGAACGCCAATCGGGCGAACATTGATCACGCAGCCGGGAACCAGCGGGCGGGTGTTGCAGACGAGAACGTCGATCGGATCGCCATCTTCCGAAAGCGTATGCGGCACGAAGCCGTAATTGCCCGGATAGGTCATTGGCGTGTAGAGGAAGCGGTCGACGATGAGGGCGCCGGCCTTCTTGTCCATCTCGTACTTGATCGGCTGGCCGCCGACAGGCACTTCAATGATGACGTTGACGTCTTCAGGAGGATTGGAGCCGATGGAGATGGCATCAATATTCATGATGTGTCCTTTCGTGTCGGGCTCTGATAACGGGTTTCAAGGTTGCACGCAAGAAAAACGAAAGTTCTAGAAAACGCGGCGAATTGTCGTTCTCGCAACGCAATTGAACGTGATCAGGCCGTTAACATGGTGTGAAGTTAAACGCCGAGTTCGTTCAGTCGTTGAGCGGCGGTAGGCGGCATCGGGGGAGGATTTGGATCGCGGCTGGCGGCGAGCAGAAACTCGTCGCAGGCGGTTTCCGTCGTTTCGATCAACCTCTTGAGGAATTCCTCTTTCGGTAAACCCGGCGGAATGGGCGGCAGGATACGGGCCCGAACGGTTCCGGGATAACGCAGGAACTTGCGGCGTGGCCAGTAGAGGCCCGCATTATGCGCAATCGGAACAACCGGAATATTGAGCGCCTCATAAAGATGAACGATGCCGTATTTGTATTGCGGCGGAGCGCCCGGCGCCCGGCGCGTTCCCTCGGGATAAATGAGGATCTGGCGGCCGTCCGCAATCGCCTTTTCCGCCCCCTTGGTGATGGAGTGCAGCGCCTTGACGCGGGAGCCCCGATCAACCGGAATCATCTGCATCTTGGCGATATACCAGCCAAAAAGCGGAATCCGCATCAGTTCCCGCTTCAGGATCAGCACCGGATCATCGAGATAAGGCAGGAAAGCATAAGTATCCCAGGCAGATTGATGCTTCGGCGCGCAGATATAGGCGCCTTCGGGAATGTTCTCCAATCCCTCGACGACACAGTCCGTACCGACGATATGCTTTTGAAGCCAGAGATTGACCCGTGCCCACAGCTTCGGCACGATCCAGGCCTTTTTGCGGGGCAACAGGAAATAAAAGGGCGTATAGACGATCATCTGAACAAGTGTGCAGATATAAAACGCCGCATTGAACAGGATTGAGCGCAGGTAGAGAAGCATCAGTCGGCGGAGACCCTGGCTAAAGCATTTTCGTTTCCGGGTTCCGGCAAACGATCACGCGCGAATTCTGGACTTTCTTCAGAAAGTGACGGCACCGATATATCAGGAAGATCGGCCATTTCCATCAGGAAATCGTATTCCGTGGGCGAGATCAGTTTGCCGCCGTCGCGCTTTGCTGGGGCTGCGTCCCAAACAACTCGCTTGCACCCACACGCACTACGGCGCCCAGATACTTCACATATTCGATGAACAGCACGCGCAACGTGTCGCCTTCGGCAACCCAGCTGTGTTCGCGACGTTCCCCGTTCACCACCGGATAGGGAATGAATTCCACATCCTTCATGAGATAGGACATCTCCAGCGTGCTGCGCGGAATATGATAATTATTGGTGACCAGGATCACCCGGCGATAATTGTTTGTACGAATCCAGCGTTCACTTTCCGCTGCATTGCCGATGGTGTTGAGCGCCGACCGGTCGAGATCGACGCAGCAGTCGAACAGGCTCTGGTCGGCATGTGTCGCGCGCTGCAGCACCTTTTCGTTGGTCGATGGATGAACGCCGCTGATCAGAAGCCGCTTTCCGCGCTTGTCTTTCAGAAGATTGACCGCAGCCTGAATTCTGGACTGGCCACCGGTCAAAACGATGATCGCATCGGCAGGCTCATCAATGGCCGGAGGCTGCATGCTGGTGACCTTTTCACCGAACGCAACGAAGCCGACGAGAAACGCCAGAAGAATGACAAACAGAACGATGGAAACCGGCTGAAAACGTCTGAACATGCGCATCATGACAGACCATAGGAAATTGCCGGATGCAAGTGCAAAGGATTGGAGGGAAACGTCGTTCCGGCGGCGGCGCCAGACCACATTGCCTGTAGAGAGCCTGTTTGCTGTCTGCCTCTGTGCCACTGCATCGTCACTCGACCGGTGCCCGCTCGATAGCGCTTGCGGGATTCGCGTACTATCTCTCCTTCCATCATAGCCAGCATTGCGGCGAGAAGTCGGAGAAGCGGACGAAAATCTCGTCCTGAAAGCGCCCGTGGCGGAAAAGGTCTTCATTCGGAGCGCACTCCCGGACCGTCCATGGTTGCAAGCTGGCGGATCACCGTCAGGCGGCTGGTCAGCATGGTCAGGAAACTGACCAGAATGATGATGACGGCAGCACCGATATAGCCGCTGCGCCCGATAGCGAAATTGCCGAACATGGCAGCCACCTGATCACCTTCAGGCGTTGCCATATGGCTCGACGCCCACCAGGAAAAGACCAGAAAAACCAGCATCGCGGCTGCACCGCCGCACAGCGCACCCTTCAAGGCAGTGCGGAAGAAATGCCATTCGAACTCGCGCGCCACGAATTTCGATTCCGCACCGATGAAATGCAGCACTTCGATAATGTGGCCGTTGCCCGACATTGCGCCGCGCGTGGCGAAGATCACGGTCAGTACCGTCGCCGCGATCACGAGCGAGAGAACACCGGTCCCGACGAATACCGTCGTATGCGCCATGGAGACAAGCCTGTCGACCCAGGTGCGATGGTCGTCGAAGGTTGCAGCCGGAATGGCGCGCGTGATTTCAGCGCGCATGGTTTCAAAGTCAGGCGGTGCATTTTCATCGATGGTAACGACGACAAGGCGCGGCACAGGCAGTTCATCGATGTTGAGACCACTGCCGAGCCATGGTTCGAGCAGCCGTGCAGTCGCATCCTTATCGATAATGCTCGCGCCTTTGACGCCAGCAAAACCGCGTGCGATCTCGCTCGCCTGGGTCAGCGCCTTCTCCATGTCCTGTCCGTCGACAGGCCGGATCTGGATCGTAGCTTCGCGTGCGATCTGGCTCTGCCAGGCTGCAGCCGAAGCGCGAACGAGCGTCACACCCCCCATCGTCAGACATGCCAGAAAGGTCATGATGGCGATCACAATGACGAGGGCGGTGCCGGTAACGCTGCCATCTGGAACGATGGGACTTGGCCCCTGCCGCTTCCGGCGCTTGCCGATACGCACAAGCAGCATGTCCTTGAGGTCTTCCAGACGGACCCGGACATCATCCAGCTTGCGTTGCAAGGCGTTCTTTGCATCAATCATAGATGTCGAGCCGCCCATGTTCGAGGATCATGCGCCGCGCATCAACCTGATCCATCAGGGAAAGATCGTGGGTCGCTATAATGACAGCGGTACCCGATCGGTTCAGCTCGGTAAAAAGGCGCAGAAGACGCTTTGCAAGCGGCGGATCGACATTGCCGGTCGGTTCGTCCGCGAGAAGCAGTTCCGGCTGGTCGATCAGGGCCCGGGCAATTGCGGCGCGTTGCTTCTCGCCGCCTGAAAGGACCGGCGGAAGGACATTCATGCGATCGCCCAGCCCAACCCAGTGCAGAAGCTCTTCCACCTCATGTCGGTAGGTCGCTTCTTCCTTCCCGCGCACGCGCAGCGGAAGCGCCACATTCTCATAGGTCGTCATGTGGTCGAGCAGGCGAAAATCCTGAAACACGATACCGATGCGGCGGCGCAAAAGCGGAACTTCCGCATGATTGAGCCGCGCAACATCCTTGCCGAAAATATTGATAAGGCCGCGCGTCGGCTTCAGCGCCATGAAGAGAAGGCGCATGAGCGATGTTTTTCCCGCCCCGGAAGGGCCGGTCAGGAACTGGAATGAACGCGGCGGAATATGGAAACTGACATCGCGCAGGATTTCAGGACCCATTCCATATCGCAGGCCGACATTCTCGAAACGTATCACCGGGCTGTTTCTCTTCAATTGTCCGCGCGCTGAAGGACGCACGGATGACATCGATATCGGATCGACCTTTATCCTCTATGGTTAATGTTGCGTTAATTCAGCCCGAACGAGCCTTAAAAAAATGCGTGACCGTTGCATCGGCCATGAAGCATTAACCATTATGAGCCAGTGTATGACACCGGTCGAAGGGGCGAAAACGCAAAGGAAGATGTCGTCATGATGGCGAAACGACCATCAACAGCGCAGACGTCGCGTACGCCTTCGCGTGAAAGCCATCCCGCGGCGTGGTTTGCCGCCGGTCGCGGTCCCGTCGAGGATGCCGAATTCGAAACCATCGTCCCGGTTTCGCCTCGCCGAAAATTCCCCTTCCCCGTCATCGCACAAAAGCCGCCCGCTTCGCGGCAGTTCCTGTCGGAAACCCGTCCGGCCAGCGAATGGCCGGGGTTGGGATATTGGGTTCTCGTCGCTCTCTGCGCGACAACCGCTTTCTGGATTGCAGGCGGATATACGCTGCTTGCCGACAAGCCCGCTTCCGGCGGGCAACCGATGCTGCCGCTGGTTTCGGCACTTCAGCTGACCGATCTCAAAACCAATATGCGTGAGAACAGCGATATTCTCAGCGTCGGGGGCCGCATCCAGAACACAACATCGGAAGAACGCCCTGCTCCCCCGCTGATCGTCATGATTACCTATAGCGACGGCAGCAAACGCGAACGCCGTCTGGCTTTGGGAGAAACGATGCTGAAACCCGCCGAATCTATCGACTTCGAGACGATGCTGCCAGCCCTGCGTGGCACCATCGAAAAAGTCGACGTTCGGCTGGCGGACCGGGCTTAGCAGGCGCGGTCCATACAACCCCGATCTGACTTGTTTGCTACTGCCAGCAGCCGAGATTGCGGCCCTTGAGATTGTGCGAGTCGATCTCGACCACAAGGCGCGGATCTTCACGCAGGAGGACCAATGTCGTGCGCTGTTTGAGATCGATCTTCTGCCAGCCTGCACATTCAGTCGGCATGGGGGTACTGTCGATTTTCACTTTTTCCGTCCATGCCGTCGCCGTGCAGCCGGACAGGACCGCAACGATCGGAACGACTTTGGCCGCCCCTGAAACGAGCCTTTGCGCTTTCGTCCCACGATGAGTGTTCAAGGCTGACAACTCCAATCTGCCCCGCGAAACCACCCTCCAATCGCTTCTGCGCTGGAGAGCGTCGCCCGTTCGACCTCAATGCTTATAACGTGCCGCGCCCCCCTTCCGCAATATAGCCGGACGGGTTTGACGGCTTTAAAAAAGTCCGGTCGAGCACGGTTGAATGTCCGGGGAAACCCGGTTTAGAACAGATATAAAAGCAAATTCGAATATAAGAAGAATAGCCCTCCTGTTTACTGGAACGACAGGACAAATCCACAGGAAACAAACGCCGAAGTTCAAGTTAAACATTATTGTTGAAAGAAAAAGGGGATTATATGCTTCTTGCTAAATGATTCGCATGCAGCAGTTTCACTACACCAACCCTGGGGATTTCCATGCTGAACAAATTATCGGCTGAATTTTTCGGCACATTCTGGCTCGTTTTCGGAGGCTGCGGCAGCGCAGTCCTCGCTGCGGCCTTTCCTGAACTGGGCATTGGCTTTCTTGGCGTAGCCTTCGCCTTCGGTCTGACGGTGCTTACCATGGCCTATGCCGTTGGCGGCATTTCCGGCGGCCATTTCAATCCCGCCGTCTCGTTGGGACTCATGGTGGCGGGCCGTCTTCCGGCCAAAGACCTTATCCCTTACTGGGTTGCGCAGGTTCTGGGCGCCATCGCGGCTGCGGCCGTACTCTTCCTGATCGCTTCCGGCAAGGACGGCTTCACCGCCGGAGGATTTGCTTCGAACGGTTATGCCGAGCTTTCGCCCGGCGGCTACAGCATGATGGCAGCACTGCTTATTGAAATCGTTCTGACTGCCTTCTTCCTCATCATCATTCTGGGTTCCACCTCGTCGCTGGCACCGGCTGGCTTTGCTCCGATTGCCATCGGCCTGGGCTTGACCCTGATTCACCTGATTTCGATCCCGGTCACCAATACATCCGTCAACCCGGCTCGTTCGACGGGTGTCGCTCTGTTTGCCGAAACGGCAGCACTCGGTCAGCTTTGGCTGTTCTGGGTTGCACCGCTCATCGGCGCTGCCATTGGCGCGATCATCTGGAAGGGCCTGCTCGGCAAGGATTGATCCGAAACGACAACCCTCAACAACAAGGAAAGGCCGGTTCAAACCGACCTTTTCTGCTTTCAGGCCGCACCGCAATTTTCCAGTTCCTGCCTTACAAAATAGTTCACAAAAGTGGTTCCGATCATGGGAAGGATGCTGTAAGTAACGTCTATCTTCTTGTTGTCCCGCATTGTCCAACACAAGATCGCTTCGCACTTTTGCTGGAAATGCTTCAGATGTTATGAGCAATGTCCCCCACAACCGACGCTTCTTCTGCTGATCGTTACGCAGCGTTCCGGCATTCTGCCTTCAAAAAATATTGGGGCGCCCGTTTCCTGAGCGCTTTTGCGGTCCAGATCGTAAGTGTGTCTGTGGGTTGGCAGATCTATGATCTGACCCGCGACGCCTTCAATCTGGGCATGGTCGGGCTGGTGCAGTTTCTGCCGTCGCTGCTGCTAGTTCTGGTGACCGGCGCCGCCGCCGACCGTTTCGGCAGACGCTTCATCATGGGTCTTTCGCTCATCCTGGAAAGCATCGTGACGGCATTGCTGCTCGGTCTGACGCTCGCAGGTCTCTTTGAACCCCTTACCGTCTTTGCGGCACTGACACTTTTTGGCGTGGCGCGGGCGTTTCTCGGACCATCCTCAGCTTCGCTCGTGGTCAACCTCGTGCCGACGGAGGATTTCGCCAACGCCGTTTCATGGAACTCATCCGCATGGCAGGTGGCTACCATCGTCGGTCCGGTCGCAGGTGGCCTGCTTTACGGCATTTCGCCGGTGGCGGCCTACTCGGTCGCAACTGTCCTTCTGCTCATCGGTTCGGTCCTGATCTTCTCCATCCCGAAGCCGACGCAGCACACGCTCGCCGAACAACGGTCGCTGACGAGCATGCTGGCCGGGTTCCGCTACATCTGGAAGGAAAAGATTGTCCTCGGCGCGATTTCCCTTGATCTCTTCGCCGTTCTCCTCGGCGGGACAGTGGCACTGCTGCCGATTTATGCGCGCGATATCCTCGATCTGGGGCCATGGGGGCTTGGATTGCTGCGCTCCGCTCCCGGTATTGGCGCTGTTCTGACCGCCATCTGGCTGGCCGGACACCCGATCCGCGATCATGCCGGCCGCGTGATGTTCGTCTTTGTCGGCCTCTTCGGCTTCTTCAATATTGTTTTCGGCGTTTCTACACTGACATGGCTGTCGGTCGTTGCCCTTGCGCTTGCGGGCGCCGCTGACATGATCAGCGTCTATATCCGGGAAACGCTGATGCAGTTGTGGACGCCCGATCACGTGCGCGGTCGCGTCAATGCGGTCAATATGGTCTTCGTCGGCGCATCGAACGAACTGGGTGAATTCCGCGCCGGTCTGATGGCCGCGGCAATCGGCGCCGTTCCCGCCGTTGTCATCGGCGGACTGGGATCGATCGCCGTTGCCATCGCCTGGGCTGCAATGTTCCCGCAACTGCGTAAGGCCCGGCACCTGCAAGGCCGGACCTGATCATTTGGAATATCGGGAGTTTCAGGAGGCGGAGGTGCTCCGGTTCGCCTTGTCCATGCGATCCTCTATGGCATTCCGGTCATCTTGCCGGATGCCGACCAGTTCGGCCACCCGCCACATCACGTCTGCCTCGACTTCGCTCACCTTGCCGTCGGCATAAACCATTTCCCACATCAGGCCGATCAGGTCGAGACGAGCCTGATAGTCGAGCTGCCGCTTGAGGACAGACGTGAAATCCGACAGATCGATTGCTTCCTGATCGGCTTTTTCGGCTGCACGGATCAGCCGCTTCAGACTGTCGCCCTTCAGACCATATTTCAGCGACAACATTGAAGAGAGCTTCTTGCGCTCGCTTTCACGCGTTTCACCGTCAGCATCCATGATGTGATAAAGCAGGGCGGCGGCAGCCAGTCGCGGGTCGTCATTGGAAAATTTTTCATTCCGGTCACGAAAACCGCTGGCCGGAAGTTCTTTTAGAAAATCCAGAAGACGATCGAACATTCAACCTCGCTGCCACATTAGAGCTTGCCGGCCGTATCGGCGGCGTTGGCATATTTCATCACCAAGATTGAAGGTAACGGGCTGGATACGTCGCGCAAGGCGCTAAAACGGCCTATACAACCGTTTAGCGTCCAAGAGTTGCGCTGCGTTGTTTTTCGGCAACGATCAGCGGGGCAGAATCAGAATAGCCGCAATCCGCTCTGCGCCTTTTGAGCAGTTTGGCCTTCATCGACGCCCGGATCATCCACCACGATATGCGCGTGATGCTGCCCATCCTCTGAATCACTTGCACCGGTAACATCAACAGGCACAGGCGGCGTCATCTCGTCGAGCTTGGGCGCCGGAGGCACGGAGGGCGCCTTGACCGGCTCGGCTGCTGGCACGATGACCACAACCTCCTCGACATCGCGAACGATCGGCTTGTTTCCGGCACGCACTGCGGCTGCCGTCACGTCGGCCTTTTCCCCAGGCTCTGCCAGAACGATCTGATTGACCGGTTTGTTTTCCACCGGTCCCTTGATTTCGGGTTTCTCCGCCTCGATGACTGGGGCCAGTTCGACCACAGGAACCTTCCACTCGAAACTGTTCAGCCGTCCGGTAACAGGCGATACCGGCGACCATTGTTCGGAAACATAACCATCGGCAGTCCAGGCGGGATCGCGCGGTGCCTTGACGGCGCGCGCCAGCCATTCACGAACCTTGCCCTGATCACCGGTTTCAGCTTCTTCGATGTCAGCAAGCAGCAGATAGGCGCTTTCGCGCGGCGACGCACGCAGAACCTGCTCGGCATTGTCCCGGGCAGACCGATAATCGCCCGCCTCGTAAGCCGCACGCGCCAGAGCAAGACTGCCCTCGGCATTGTTGGAGCGCAACGATACGAGATGCTTGGCACGCTTCAGGCGATCCTGAGCCGTATCCCCGGATCGGGCATAGACATAGGTCGAGGCAATGTCAGGATGCGGAAAGCGTTTCCATGCCGCTTCCAGAATTTTCGAGCCTTTCCGGATATCACCATCGGAAAATAGCGAACGCGCAGCAACCACGGCGGCGGGCACTAGATCGGGCGCGAGCTTGTTCGCCTCCAGCGCAAGCGTCCGTGCCTGCGCATGGTCGACATCGACGACCGCCATTGCCTTGGCAGTCAAAAGCGCGGCGCGCTCCTTCTTCACCACGTCCTTGCCGTGGCTGAGCGCCTGCTTGCGTGCATCGACAAGCTTCAGGGCGGCATCCCAGTCGCCCTCGGCACAAAGCTGGCCCATCACGGCCGACGAAGCCCATTCGAGTTGCGGGGCCTGGGCGGCGGCTTCGGCGGCATAATGGCGGGCGGCATCGCGAGCGCCCACGCGCTGGGCTTCGATATAAAGTCCACGCAAGCCGAGCAGCCGGGTCTCGGGATCGTCCACCATCGCCTCGAAACCCTTGCGGGCATCTTCCGTGCGCCCTTCGAGCATGGCGGTCTGTGCTTCCAGAAGCTTTATCAGCGGCTCCTGATCGGAACTCAACAACTGGCCTGCCTGCTTCGTCATGCGGCGCGCGGCTTCCGCATCGCCTGCACCGGCGGCGATCAGTCCAGTCGAAAGCGCTTGATAGCCCCGGTCGCGCTTGCGCGCCCGAAAATGACGGCGCAGCGTGTAAGGGGACTGTAGGATGCTCTTGACCAGCCACCACAGGGTGAGGATTACCGCGACGATGGCAACGATCCCCGCAACGGCGGTAATCAGCGGCACATTGTAGTGGTTGCCCGCGAAAGTGACATCGAGTTCGCCCGGACGGTCCGCAAGCCAGGCAAAGCCGAAGCCAAGGGCAGCAACGATTACGAGATAGAACAGGACCCGCAGCATCGGCTCGTCTCCTATTGGCCGGAAGAGGCCGGAGCCCCGCCGGTTTCATCTGCGGACGCCTTGGGTTTCAAGCTGTCGGCAACAAGTCGCTGCACAAGCGCATCGGCATCACGCCGCGCCCGCATCTGATCGGCAAATTCCTGCGAAGTCGCCTTGGCATCGGCAGGCAACTGTTCCCACTCGGTGAGCGCGCGCTCCAGATCCCCAGCCTGAAGGGCAGCCTCCATGCGGGCAGTGATCGGGCCGACGCCGGTGCCGCTGACATTGCCAGCAACAGGGCGCACGCTGACCAATCCTCTGGCGCTGGCGACAAGCTGGTCCCAAATCCCGGCGTCTGGAGGCAGCTTGTTCTCTGTTGCTACAATCCGGTTTGCGACGGCACCGAACCACGCATTCAGGTCTGCAACAGTCGGGACGCCCTTGTCGGCGTGGGCACGCAACTGTTCGATGGAGGCTTCATCCAGTGCAATCGACGCATAAGTGTCGAGTTCCGCCTTGAACGAACCGCCGCGATCGATCGCCATTTTCAACGCGTTGGCTGCTATCAGCACCGTCGCATCGGGTTGCCGGGAAGCCTGAGTGACCTTTTCCTGCAAGGAGGTCAGTTTCGATTCGAGCGATGAAATCGTGCCGGTATTTCCCGTAACTCCGGCTGTCGCCTCATCGGCCCTGTTTTGCGCTGCTGAAAGCTTGGTTTCCAGCGCATCGAGCCGCTCGGTCAAAGCAGACGTATCGGCTGCGGCTTGCTGGCCAGTTTCCTTCGGCAAGGCCGCTATCTGCTGCTGGAGATCGGCGAAGGAACCTGCAACCGCTTCCGCCTTGATTTCGGCTGCCTGCACGTTCTTTTCCAGAGCTGCAAGCTGCGCGCGGCTTGCATCGTCAAGTGGCGCCGGTGCCGGATTGCTCCGCAGATCGGCGATCTGCTGTTCCATATGCGCCAGCTGTTCCGCCGTCACTTTCGCCCCCGGAGAGGGGATAACATTGCCCCATTGCAGGGCCAGCAGACCGCCAAGCCCGATCACGCCGCCTGCAATACCGGCAAGGAGGTGTGAGGTCCCCGCGCCGTTCTTTTGTGCAGGCTGCTGGGGTTCTGGTTTCACACCCGACGTAAAGGGCGGTTTCGCATATGCCACACTCTCAGGCTTTTCCGTCTTCACGGTCTTTTCGGCGGTTGACGATTCCGCCTTGGGTGGGACGGGCTTTGCAGCTTCCGGCTTCGGGCTCTCGGATTTCGAAAAATTTCCCACCGGCTCCGCGTCTGGCGTTGCCTTCGCTGGTTCGTCAACCCGCTTCACATCCGAGGGATCGAGATTGATCGTCACGGGATTACGGGCCGATTTGGAATGTCGCGGAGTGCCGGGTTTCGCCATGGATCCTCTCGAAAGTGCCGATTGGTTGACTCAAACTCTAGCAGATAAAATCGCCAGATGAAGGAAGGTTGCGCCAAAATGAGTCAAAGTTTGGCAAACAGCCGGAAAAGTCCCTCTTCATCGGGATGGTCCGCAACAAGCGCCTTTGCCCGCCAGACTGGCGGCAATCGGCCGGCTACACGGGCGGAAATGCATAGAAATCGTGTTTTCTCGTCAAAAGGCGGTTCGATTTCGCGCATCGCAGGCCCGAGGCTCGTCGCTGCAACACCGGAATAGAGCATGACTGCGGCAAAAGGCGTGTCGCCCAGCGCATTTCGAAGTGCCGCGCTCGTATAAGCGATCGCCTCGGTGTCGTAGACATCGACGGCATGCATATCAAGTTTCGCAGCCTTCATTTCGTCTTCAAAAACCGGCTGGCGCACCCTTCCGGCGAGATAAAGGATACGGGCTTGTTCGGGAAGTTCGCGCTGCATGGTCGCCGCAAGCCGAACCGCATCGCCGCCGCCGTCGATAACGTGGCCGAAACCGGCCTTCCGTGCGGCCTGTGCCGTTCCCTGTCCCACAGCAAAGAGCGGCAAGCCAAGAAACGGATTCAGCCGTTCCATATCCAGATGGCGAAAGGCATTGGCGCTCGTCACTGTCAAAGCCGCAAATGAGCCTTCGGGGAAAGCGAAGGAAAGCGCAATGGTCCGGCTCAGCGGAAGCAGAACCGGTTCATAGCCCCCAGACACCAGTCTTGCGGCGGTCTCAGAGCCAGCTGGCTGTGGCCGCGTCACCAGAACACGGCCCAGCGAAATGGCGTGCGCCCGCCCCGTCAAGTCTACTCCCAGCCTTCAAAGAATTGCGGACCCGCCTTGGCGCGTATCCGCTCCGCGGCTTCCCTACCCAGTGCGGCGGCATTCGATACCGGACCCTCAGCCCTTATCTCATGCGCCTCAGACCCGTCCGGCTTCAGGATCATGCCGTGGAATGAAACCCTATCGCCGTCCACGGTTGCAAGACCCGCTATCGGCGTGCGGCAGGACCCGTCAAGGGCAGCCAGAAACGCCCGTTCACAGGCAAGGGCTATGCCTGTTTCGCGATGTGCGAGAGGCGCCAGCAGCGCATCGATGCGTGTATCCCCGATACGGGTCTCGATTCCGATGGCACCCTGTCCCGGTGCGGGCGGAAAGCTTTCCGGATCGACCAGATCGGTAATGACGCCACCAAGGCCCAGACGCCGTAACCCAGCGCAGGCAAGAAACGTCCCGTCGACTTCGCCGGTTTCCAGCTTGCGCAAACGGGTATCGACATTGCCGCGAAAGATCACCACTTGTATGTCGGGCCGAAGGCGACGGATCAGGGCCTGACGACGCAATGATGACGATCCAACCGTCGCACCTTGCGGCAGGTCAAGAAGCCGAGAGGCCGTGCGGCCGATAAAAGCATCGCGCGGATCTTCGCGCTCGAGGAAAACGGAAAGATGAAGACCATCCGGCAGGACCGTCGGCATATCCTTGGTCGAATGGACGGCGAGATCGATTCGCCCGTCCGTCAGCGCCTGCTCGATTTCTTCGGTGAAAAGCCCCTTGCCGCCGATTTCGGAAAGCGCGCGATCCTGAATGCGGTCGCCCGCCGTCGACATGGGAACGATTTCTATGGCTTCTTCCGGAAGACCATGTGCCTCCATCAGGCGGCGACGCGTCTCGTAAGCCTGGGCGAGAGCAAGCTTGCTGCCCCGCGTGCCTATCTTCAACGTGCCATTCTTCAAGGATGCTGTTTGCATATTGCGTCGTCCATGGTACCGGATTTTTCAATGAATTATGAGACAGGCAGGGTCTAACCGCAAATGCGCATTCTTGGAATAGAAACAAGTTGCGACGAAACAGCCGCCGCGATCGTTGAACGCGACGACCGGGGCGAAGGACGGATTCTGTCCAACGTGGTTTTGAGCCAGATCGCCGAGCACGAGCCCTATGGCGGCGTGGTGCCGGAGATTGCTGCACGTGCCCATGTCGAAGCGCTGGATCGGCTGGTTTCCCGGGCGCTGGACGATGCCGGCATGAAGCTTGCCGATGTCGATGTAGTGGCAGCCACGGCGGGACCGGGACTGATCGGCGGGCTGATCGTCGGACTGATGACTGCCAAGGCGCTGGCCATGGCGGCGCAGAAGCCGTTTTATGCCGTCAACCATCTGGAAGGCCACGCCCTGACGGCGCGTCTCACCGATGGTCTGCCTTTCCCCTATCTGCTGCTGCTCGTTTCCGGCGGTCACACGCAGATGGTTCTGGTACGCGGCATTGGCGATTATGAACGCCTTGGCACCACGATTGATGACGCACTCGGCGAAGCTTTCGACAAGACGGCAAAGCTTCTGGGCCTACCCTATCCCGGCGGCCCGGCAGTTGAACGCATGGCGCTTCAGGGCGATCCGAAGCGATTCGCACTGCCACGACCGTTGAAAGGCGAAGCACGGCTCGATTTTTCCTTCTCCGGCCTCAAGACTGCCGTGCGTCAGACGGCGACCGAGCTGGTGCCGTTGTCGGATCAGGACGTGGCCGATATTTGCGCCTCTTTTCAGGCTGCGGTTGCCGACACGCTGTCCGACCGGGTGGGCCGATCGCTGGAACGTTTCAGAAATGAATTTCCCGATTGTGAAACACCGGCGCTCGTGGTCGCTGGCGGGGTTGCAGCCAACAAGACGTTGCGAGCCGCGCTGGAAAGCCTTTGTGCCCGGCATGGTTTCAGCTTCGTCGCGCCGCCGCTCGATCTGTGCACCGACAATGCCGCGATGATCGCCTGGGCTGGTGCCGAGCGGGCAGCAACCGAAGCGCCCGATAGGCTTGATCTCGCGCCGCGCTCACGCTGGCCGCTTGATGAGAAATCAGCTCCGCTGATCGGCACCGGACGACGCGGAGCTAAGGCATGAGCGATCTGGGCATGAGCGGAAAAACCAGCAAGATCGCCATTCTGGGCGGCGGCGCCTGGGGCACGGCCCTTGCGGCCATGGCAAGCAGCAGCGGCCACGACACATGGCTTTATGCCCGCGACGAAGAGACGGTCGGGGTTATCAACCGGACCCAGCGCAATCCGCGCTATCTGGGCGAAATCGCGCTTCCTGTCGCTATTCAAGCAAGCACGGATGTTACCGCGGTCGTAGATAGTGCGGATGCCGTTCTGGCGGTCATTCCAGCCCAGGCCATGCGCACCGGGCTTTCACAGTTGAGCAGCCTCATTCCGCAAACCGCGCCCGTCGTGCTTTGCGCCAAGGGGATAGAACGCGCCACCGGGCGGCTGATGTCGGAAGTGGTGGCCGAGGTTCTGCCGAACCACCGGATTGCCGCACTCTCCGGTCCAAGCTTTGCGACGGATGTTGCCCGAGGGCTTCCAACCGCCGTGACGGTTGCCTGCGAGGATGCGGCAACCGCCGATCAGCTTGCAGCGCTTCTATCCGGCCCGGCTTTCCGTTGCTATTCGACGACCGACCTTAAAGGCGTCGAAATTGGCGGTGCCTTGAAAAATGTCCTTGCCATTGCCGCCGGTGCCGCCGTCGGGCGCGGGTTTGGCGCAAGCGCGCAGGCCGCACTCGTCACGCGGGGTTTCGCGGAACTGCGCCGCATCGGGCAGGCCATGGGGGCTAAGCCTGAAACGATCATGGGCCTTTCCGGCCTTGGCGATCTGATGCTGACCTGTTCCTCGTCGCAGTCGCGCAACTATTCCTACGGACTGGCACTTGGCCGCGGAGAAGACCTCACCAATCGCCCGCTCGCCGAAGGCGTGGCCACCGCGCCGATTGCCGCCGAATTATGCCGCAAACACGCCATCTCCGCCCCCATCATCGATGCGACGGGCGCACTGCTGGACGGGACCATCACCATTGACGAAGCCGTGACGGCTCTGCTCAACCGACCACTCAAGACCGAGGACTAAACAACTAGAGCATTTCCTGTTTTGATTGAATCACTGGAAATACTCTATCTATTTGTTTTAACGCATGTCTTTGACCCGAAACCGGTTCCCACTTTCGGGGAGACATGCTCTAGGGCGCATCCCGAAAAGTGTGAAACGGTTTTCGGACAAGACCATGCTCGAACGGAAAGGATGATTGACAATGCTTTTTGCTCTTCTGTGCAACGACAAACCGGACCATCTGCAAGTGCGCCTCGATACGCGCCCGGCGCATCTCGATTATCTCAAGGCTCTTGGTGACGGGCTGAAGTTCGCAGGCCCCTTCCTTGGGGAAGACGGCAAGCCGAACGGCAGTCTGGTCGTTGTGGAAGCTGCCGACAGGGACGCAGCGGAAAAGATCGCCGCCAATGATCCCTATGCATTGGCAGGCCTGTTCGAGAACGTGACCGTGCGCCCGTGGAACTGGGCGATCAACAATCCGGCCAACGCTTGAGGCTTATGACTGATGGCTTACTGGCTGTTCAAATCCGAACCCTTCAAATGGTCATGGGAAATGCAGAAAGCCCGTGGCGAAAAAGGCGAGCAATGGGATGGTGTGCGCAATTATCTGGCGCGCAACAACATGCGCGCCATGAAACTGGGCGACAAGGGCTTCTTCTATCATTCCAATGAAGGGCTGGAAGTCGTCGGCATCGTTGAGGTCTGTGCGCTGGCGCATCACGACAGCACAACGGACGATCCGCGCTGGGAATGCGTGGATATCAGGGCTGTCCGCGACATGCCGAAGCCGGTAACGCTGAAAGATGTGAAGGCCAATCCAAAGCTTGAGAAAATGGCGCTAGTCACCTCAATGCGCCTTTCGGTGCAACCGGTGACGGAAGACGAATGGATTGAAGTCTGCCGCATGGGCGGACTGGACCGAGAGGATGCTCTGGCATGAGCGTCTCATCTTCCAACCGGAACCCGCTTTGGAAAAGCATGTTCTGATGCTCGATCCGGCACATAGAACCGCGCGCGATTTCATTCTGGCCAATACCAGTCTGCAACCGCCGCCGCATGTGCCGGAAATTCGCCTGCATCTCGCCGACGAAGCCCATGACCTCTGGCACAAGACGGAGGAAGAGCTTGCCACAATCGGCCTGCCGCCGCCCTTCTGGGCTTTCGCATGGGCGGGCGGTCAGGGTGTGGCGCGCTATATCCTCGATCATCCCGAAACAGTCAAAGGCAAGACCATCCTCGATTTCGCGTCGGGTTCCGGCCTTGTCGCCATCGCTGCCATGCAGGCGGGCGCTGCAAGCGTGCTGGCATCCGATATCGATCCCTTCGCGCTTCCCGCCATTGAGATCAATGCATCGGCCAATGGCGTGACGGTTTCCCCCACTCTGAATGACCTCATCGGGCAGGATGGCGGCTGGGATGTGGTTCTGGCAGGCGATGTCTTTTATGAAAAGCCGCTCGCCGAGCGGCTTATTCCCTGGTTTTCGAAGCTTAGCCAACGCGGTGCCCGCATCATCGTGGGTGATCCGGGCCGCGCCTATCTGCCCAAGGAAAAGCTGCAACAGCTTGCCGTCTATACCGTGCCTGTCACCCGCGCCCTTGAAGATGCGGAGGTCAAGCGCACGACCGTCTGGAGCTTTTGTTAAGCAAAACGCTTCGCACCCGCCACGCAGACCACCACCACAGCAGCCGTCGCCACCATCCCCATGCTGACGGGTTCACCAGCAATACCGGCGGCCAGCATAAGCCCAAAGAAGGGCTGGAGAAGCTGCAACTGGCCGACACTGGCGGCTCCGCCCTGCGCGAGACCGCGATACCAGAAGAAAAAGCCGATCAGCATCGAGAACAGCGAGACATAGCCGAGGCTTATCCAGGCTGGCGTGCCGATGCCGACCCATGTCTCCGGACGCGTCATGACGCTCAGCGGCAGCATGACCGGCAGCGAGAACACCAGCGCCCAGCAGATCACCTGCCAGCCGCCGAGCCTGCGCGAAAGCTGCGCGCCTTCCGCATAGCCCAGCCCGCAGACGATAACGGCACCGAGCATCAGCACGTCACCCAGAAGGGTAGACTGGCTCCCCTGCCCATAGGCATAGGACGCGACGATGAGGCTCCCGACCACGGAAAACAGCCAGAACATCGGACGCGGACGCTCCCCTCCGCGCAGGACAGCGAAGATTGCGGTAGCGAGCGGCAGCAATCCGATAAAGACAATCGCATGGGCGGAGGTCATGTGCTGGAGTGCCAACCCCGTGAGAAGCGGAAAGCCGACAACCACGCCGAGCGCCACCACGACCAGCGAAATCACGTCGTTGCGGCGGGGAAAAGGTTCCCGAAAGGCCAGCAGAAGCGCCAGTCCCAGCGCACCGGCAATGGATGCTCGCGCCATTGTCAGGAAGGTAGGATCAATATCGATAACGGCCAATCGCGTTGCCGGCAGCGACCCGGAGAAAATCAATACACCCAGAAATCCGTTGATCCATCCCGCAGTTTTACTCCCAACATTTTTACGCATTGTGTCTTTTCGGCTTTCTCTAAAATCGTATAAGGATTCGCGAGACAATGCCGTGAAACTGCCGGATTAATCAGGGACAGTTTCCGGACAATTCTGACAAACTGTACTGGTACAAGGAATAGTACAGATGATTTCGACGGGCCTGCTGCGCAGCCTCGAAGCTGTAGAAGCCGCTTATGCGAGCGGCGAAATCGAGCGCGGCAAGGAAGACGCCGCCGTCGACAAAATCCCGCTCGTCGAAAGGGTGATGGGCATTATTCGCGGACGCATTACCGCGATGAGCCTCGCACCCGGCGCCCGGCTGCCTTCCATCCGTCGCCTCGCCGAAACCATGAACGTGTCGAAATCCACCGTCGTCGAAGCTTATGACCGGCTGGTGGCGGAAGGGATCCTCCAGTCGCGGCGCGGTGCCGGATTCTATGTTTCGGAGCGCGCGCGCCAGCCGTTTTCCCTCGCCGCCCATACACCGCACAAGGAACGCCAGATCGATCCGTTCTGGGTCATGCGCCAATCGCTGGAGGCAAACGAAGCTACCCTGAAGCCGGGATGTGGCTGGCTGCCCGATGCGTGGCTTCCGCAGGATGCGATCCGGCGCGCGATGCGCATGGTCGCCCGGGATGAAACTAGCAATCTCGCGACCTACGGCGAACCGCTGGGCTTCCGGCCCATGCGCCAGCATCTGGCACATCGGCTTGGCGAACAGGGGATCGACGTTTCGAGTGGAGAAATATTGCTGGCCGATTCCGGCACGCAGGCGCTCGATCTCATCTGCCGCTACCTTCTGCAGCCGGGAGATACGGTTCTGGTCGATGATCCCTGTTATTTCAACTTCCAGGCCGCGCTTCTGACGCACCGCGTCAAGATCGTCGGCGTCCCCTATACCCCTACCGGTCCCGACCTCGAAGCCTTTGCGAGCGCTGCGAACGAACATGCGCCAAAACTCTATATATCCAATGCAGGGCTGCATAATCCAACCGGCGGCTCAATGACACCGGCCACGGCGCACCGGCTGCTGAAGCTCGCCGAAGCGCACGGCATCACGCTGGTTGAAGACAATATCTTCGGCGACTTTCATCCTTCGCCTGCGCCGCTGCTCGCCGAGCTCGACGGGTTCGATCGCGTCCTGCATATCGGCAGCTTCTCCAAGACACTGTCGGCTGCCGCCCGCGTCGGCTATATCGCCGGGCGTCGCGACTGGATCGACGGTCTCACCGACCTGAAGCTCGCGACAAGCTTCGGCGGCAATGCACTGTCACCGCAGATCGTGCATGCACTCCTGACCGACGGCACCTATCGCCGCCATGTCGACAGCCTGCGCGCCAAGCTGGCCGACGCCATGACGCTGACGGCCAGCCGCCTGAAAGCCGAGGGCCTCACGCTCTGGACCGAACCACAGGGCGGCATGTTCCTTTGGGCAAAATTGCCGCATGGGCTGGACTCCGGGCAGGTTGCCCGGCATGCTCTGGAAAAAGGTGTGCTTCTGGCACCCGGCGACGTCTTCAGTCCGTCGCGCACGGCAGGCGCCTTCCTGCGCTTCAACGTCGCGCAGTCGCTGGAACCATACGTCTTTGCGGTGCTTCGCGACGCAATGCGGGACGCCCGCAGCAAAGCCGACAGCTGAAAGCCCCCTCGGCATTAGCGCTCTCGCATCGAAAACAATTTCAACCAAAAGAAGCACAGTCATCCGAACGGCTCCGGTTATACTCCTGCGACATGTCTTTGGAGGAGACATCGCGCATTGCATCGTCGGTATGGCGTCGAATGACATGATGCCATGACGATCCAGCGCAGGGAGAACGGAGAGAGCAGGCTGGCGATGCGTTCGCGCCTGCTGGGAGGGAGTATCATTGAATACGCACCAGTCCGGGGCGGATACGCTTTCGCGTCCCGAAGATGAAAAACTATCTGTCACGGCCAATCTGGCTTACGGTTTCCAGCATGTGCTGACCATGTATGGAGGCATCGTGGCGGTTCCGCTGATCATCGGACAGGCGGCAGGCCTCAGCCCGGCCGAGATCGGTCTGCTGATCACTGCGTCGCTTTTTGCCGGCGGCGTTGCAACCGTCCTGCAAACCATCGGCATCCCCTTCTTCGGCTGCCAGTTGCCTCTGGTTCAGGGGGTCTCCTTTTCGGGCGTCGCCACGATGGTCGCCATCGTGACTTCGAGCCAAACCGGCGAGGCAGGCTTGCAGGTCGTGCTGGGTGCCGTCATCGCGGCAGCGGTGATCGGCCTTATCATCACGCCGATATTCTCGCGGATAACGCGTTTCTTTCCGCCGCTCGTCACCGGCATCGTCATCACCACCATCGGTCTGACGCTGATGCCGGTAGCAGCACGGTGGGCCATGGGCGGCGACAGCAACAGTCCCGAATTCGGCAGCATGGCCAATATCGGCCTTGCAGGTCTTACGCTGGTGGTCGTTCTCATTCTCAGCAAGATGGGCAATGCCACGATTTCCCGGCTTTCGATCCTGCTCGCCATGGTCATCGGAACCTTTATCGCCTGGGCGCTCGGCATGACGGATTTTTCCAGGGTGGGCGAAGGCTCGATGATGGCGCTGCCTGAAATCTTTCATTTCGGCATGCCGGTGTTCAGCCTTGCGGCAACGCTCTCGATGTTTATCGTGATCATGGTCACGCTCGTCGAGACTTCTGCGGACATTCTGGCCGTCGGTGAAATCATCGGCACGAAAGTGGATTCACGGCGTCTGGCCAACGGCCTGCGTGCGGATATGCTGTCCAGCATCCTGTCACCGGTTGTAGGCTCGTTTACCCAAAGTGCTTTTGCGCAGAATGTCGGCCTTGTCGCGGTGACGGGTGTGAAAAGCCGCTATGTCGTGGCAACCGGCGGGTTGATTCTCATCACACTCGGTCTCTTGCCGGTAATGGGCCGGGTGATTGCCTGCGTTCCTCCGGCTGTTCTGGGCGGAGCGGGCATCGTCCTGTTTGGCACGGTGGCTGCAAGCGGCATCCGCACGCTTGCCAAGGTGGACTACGAGAACAATATCAATCTCATCATAGTGGCAACCTCCATCGGGTTCGGCATGATCCCGATTGCCGCGCCGCAGTTCTATCACCACTTCCCGACCTGGTTTGAAACCATTTTCCATTCCGGCATCAGTTCGGCGGCGTTGATGGCTATTGCGCTTAACCTGATGTTCAATGAGATCAAGCTCGGTAACAGCAACCAGATGTCGGTCTTTGCGGAAGGTACGGAACGCATCATCCGCCATCACAACATCGCAGAACTGCATGACGGAGATTATTTCCTGAACGGCAAGCTTTACGATGCCAACGGCAACGAGGTCAAAGTCGCCGCCATACACTAAAAAGCTATCTCAGGACGCGGATCACGGTCCGGTCCGTCAGGTGAGGCAGGAGGCGCGCCATGTCGGCGCGCCTCAATGCTATGCAGCCCTCGGTGGGTGTATAGCCGGGGCGCGCCAGATGGAAGAAGATCGCGCTGCCGCATCCACGGCGGCGTGGCGCGATATTCCAATCCATGACAATGCAGACATCGTAGAGATCGTCTCGTCGCCACATATCCTCATGACTAGCGGCATAAGGCAGCCTGACAGGCCGGTTGTAATTGGCATCCGACGGCGCATCGCACCAGCCGTCGAGACGGCGAACGCGACCAAGCGGCAGCCGTGAGGAGGGCAGCAAACCCTTGTCGCCGCGACGATATCCATAGAGCAGCCGCATCGTCGCCAGAGGCGTCGCGCCATCACCTTCACGCTTGAAAGCGCTGATTCCCCCCTTGCCAAGAGCACATTCCAGCACCAGATTGCCCGCAACAAGCAAGCCGCGAGTCTTGTGGCCCGGTTTGGCCCGCACATCAATGACGCCAATTCCCCGGCTGATTTCGTATCTGGCCAAGCCCCCGCCTCCGTGACATGCATGTTTTAAAACCGTTGGCGGCGAGAGCAAAAACCTCTTTCGCGTTTCGCCGCTTCAACTTGTCTGCATTAAATGTCATAAAACACCAAGAGCCATTTAAATCAAAGAGTAACGAGGACAGGCATGACAGGCCGTACGATACTGATTGTGGACGATGACGAAGATCTCCGTTCCATCCTCGTCGAACAGCTGGAGCTGTGCGAAGAATTCCAGATTCTGCAGGAAGACAATGCCACCAAGGGCATTCAGACTGCGCGAAACGGCATTGTAGACCTCCTGATCATGGATGTCGGCCTGCCGGATATGGACGGACGTGAAGCTGTAAAGCTGCTGCGCAAGGGCGGCTTCAAGGCGCCGATCATCATGCTCACCGGTCACGATACGGAATCGGATACGATTCTCGGCCTCGAATCGGGTGCCAACGATTACGTCACCAAGCCATTCAAATTCGCGGTGCTTCTGGCCCGCGTGCGTGCGCAGCTGCGCCAGCACGAACAGAGCGAGGATGCCACCTTCATCGTCGGCCCCTATACGTTCAAGCCCGGCCAGAAGCTGCTCATCGACGAGAAGGGCAGCAAGATTCGCCTTACCGAAAAGGAAGCGGCGATCATCAAGTACCTCTATCGCGCCGGAGACAAGGTTATCGGCCGCGATGTCCTGCTGGAAGAAGTGTGGGGCTACAATTCGGGCGTCACCACGCACACGCTGGAAACCCATGTCTATCGTCTGCGCCAGAAAATAGAAAAAGACCCGTCCAATGCGGCGCTTCTTGTCACAGAAAGCGGGGGATACAAGCTTGTCCCATGATGGACAGCGCCCGATGCAGGTGTATTGACGATCCATGGCGCTTGATGACGATATTCGCATTCTCGGCACGGTGGGCCTGTTCGAGTCTTTCACGGCCGAACAGCTGCGGTTGCTTGCCTTCGGTGCCGAACGCCTTGTTCTCAGAGCCGGTCGCGAGCTTTTCCGTGAAGGGCAAAGCGCCGACTGCGCCTATATCGTCGTATCGGGCAGCATTACCCTGTTTCACGAACAAAACGAGGGGCGGGTTGCCATCCGCCCCGTCGGCCCCGGCGCCATGATCGGAGAAATGGCCCTCATCGCCCAGACCTCGCGTCTAACCGGTGCTGTCGCCGAAGCCGAAACCGAAGTCATCCGCATCAGCCGCGCAATCTTTCGGCGTATTCTGGAAGAATATCCGGAAGCGGCAGCCGCGCTTCATTCCCACATCAGCCGCAACCTGCTGGAATTGATCGGCGAAATCGAAAAGGTCGCGCCGCGGCTCAACGACGATTGACCTTTTTCACAGCTCAATCACCCTTTTCGCGCCGATGGCGTCCAGGAAAGCCTGATCGTGACTCACGACGATGAGCGCCCCTTCATATGCATCGAGCGCAGTTTCAAGCGCTTCTATGGAATCGAGGTCGAGATGATTGGTCGGCTCATCAAGAATCAGGAGCTCGGGAAGCTCGGTTCCGCCCAGGACGCAGGCAAGTGCAGCGCGTAACAGCTCGCCGCCGCTGAGCCCCCCGGCAAATCGCGAGGCTCCCTCGCCGCGGAAGGAAAACCGCGCCAGCGCGGCGCGCGCTTCATTGTCGTTCGATCCGGGATTGAGACGACGATAATTTTCATAAAGGGTCTGACCGCGATCCATGAGACTCATCTGCTGGTCGAACATCGCCGTTCGCGCGGGACGGATGACAGTTCCTGACACCGGCTGAAGCTCTCCCGTCATCAGCCGCAGCAGACTGGTCTTGCCCGCGCCGTTCGGTCCCGAAACGACCACCCGCTCGGCGCCCACGATCTTCAACGACAGATTACGGATGACCGGGTGGTCGGCCCGGGAACCACCAGAGACATTCTGCATATCCAGCAACACACGACCGGAAGGTGGAACCGCGCCCGCCACATCGAAATGCATCGGCTTCACGCGCTCGACTTTTGCCTCGGCCTCCCGCAGCTGCTCGCTGGCACGGCTGGACTGACGCTCCGCCAGCGCCACACCCCGGCCCTTCGACTGTTGCGCACGGTCTTCCCGTGCATCGAGCAAAAGCTTGCTCATGCCCGCGTCAGCGCGCGACTTGTGACCGCGCGCGTCGCTGCGCGCCTGTCTTTCGGCTGCGGCCTGAGCCTTGCGTTCGACCTGCCTGACCTCGCGCCGCGCTGTAGCTAGATCGCGTGCCGCCGTCTCACGCTCCTCTGCCCTCTTCCCCTGATAGAAATCCCAGTTGCCGCCGTAAAGCCGAAGCCCGTCGGGGGACAATTCCGCGATCTTATCCAAAGACTGCAACAGCTCGCGATCGTGGCTGACCACGACGGCCACACCCCGCCAGGCGGTCAGCAAGTCGGCCACAGCCAGGCGACCGGCGCGATCGAGATTATTGGTCGGCTCATCCAGGAGAATGAGATCGGGCTTATGAAAGATGAGGGCGGCGAGCGCCGCCCGCGTTTGCTGGCCTCCGCTCAAGGCTGAAAGTGGAGTGTCGGGAGCCATATCGGGCAGGCCAAGTCCTTGCAGCGCGTCCGTAAAGCGCTGCGGCAAGAGCCAGTCGGCCTCGTCCAGATCGCTTTCGCTGGCCACGCCCTGTTCGACGCGTGCCAGAATATCGAAACCGGTCCGTGCCTCGAAAAGATCCGCCAGCGTCTCGGTATCACCACCGCCGATGTTCTGCCGCAGCATGCCGATGCTTCCGGTTGCGGTCACACTTCCATTTGTCGGAAGCAGCATCCCGCTCATGATGCGCAATAGCGTTGATTTACCGACGCCATTGCGTCCCACCAGACCGATGCGGCCTGCGGTTACACTGAAATTGACGGATTCGAAAAGAGTACGGCCATCAGCCGTGACGAAGGAAACATCCTGAAGTGTCAGAAGAGAGGACATAGCGAGCCATGGATTGGTTGAACACACTGGTCATTTGAAACAGTGCTGCATAATCCATTGCTCTTGGCTCCTTGTCTGAACTCGCCTCTATATAGAGGCTGCTGACCCGTTAATCCAGATTAAATGTCGCGATAACCGGAACGTGGTCGGACGGACGATCCCAACCGCGCGCGTCGCGGAGAATTTGCAGGCCCTGAATGTGCTGCTCCAGGTCCACCGAACCCCAGACGTGATCCAGCCTGCGGCCACGATCCGATTCGGCCCAGTCCTTGGCGCGATAGCTCCACCAGGTGAAGATTTTCTGGTCCGCCGGAATAAGCTGCCGCATCAGGTCGCTCCAGCCGCCTTTCACACGCAGGTCTTCCAGCGTCTCGGTTTCGATCGGCGTATGGCTGACGATCTTGAGCAATTGCTTGTGCGACCAGACATCGTTTTCGAGCGGGGCGATATTGAGATCGCCAACGAGAACCGATGAATGCCCGTCCTGCCGGTCGGCGACAATGGCGCGCATTTCCTCAAGAAAAGCCAGCTTGTGCGCGAACTTCGGATTGATCTGCGGGTCCGGCTCGTCGCCCCCCGCCGGAACATAGAAATTGTGGATGCGGAGCTTTTTGCCGCCTGCCTCCACCACAGCGCTCAGGTGCCGGCAATCGCCCATGTCGCAAAAGCCGATCTTTTCCACGCCCGTCAACGGACGTTTGGATACCGTCGCCACGCCATGATAACCCTTCTGGCCGCTTATCGCGATATGTTCATAGCCGAGCGCGCGAAACCCCTTCGACGGAAACTGATTGTCGGGACATTTCGTTTCCTGAAGACACAGAACATCGGGCTGATAATCGCGCAGAAACTGTTCGACCAGCGGCATGCGCAGACGAACGGAATTGATGTTCCAGGTAGCAACGGAAAAGGCCATGAAGATAGGACTCGCAGCAACGAAAGAGATGCCGCGAACCTAATCATTTATCCGGCAAATGCAAACGGATTGCCTGTCACAAACTGACGATTACTGACCTTTGCGCTTCATCGCGATGCGCTGATAATCGATCTTGAACATATCGTCGGTGAAACGCACGCCGCTGCGCACATTGAAGATCATGACTGTCGTATCGAGCTTCTGAGCATCGGTAATGGTCCACTGCTTCAGCTCATAGGATTTGGGATCGAACATCATGGTGATTTTCGAATCGCCGAAGATCGACTTGTCGCCCAGCACGAGCGTGGTCATGTCCGGCTCCTGCTTCACATTCTGAAGACGTCCCCCACCGAGGTCGATGCGGTCTGCCAGAAGCAGTTTCAGCGGCGTCTTGGAAAGCGGATAGAGGTCCCAGGTGTCCAGCTTGCGATTGTTGATGACGACCGATTCGCCATCCGAAATCACGCGGATCGGGGAGTTGTTATAGTTGAAGCGAATCTTGCCCGGGCGCTCGATATAGAAAGTGCCGCCAGTCTGCTCACCCTTCGGGCCGAACTGCACGAACTCGCCGGTCATGGTGCGCACCGATGAGAAATGGTCGGCAATCTGCTGTGCGGCCGCACCGCCGCCAGCGCCCTGCGCCATCGCGGCGACCGGCGCCAGAACCAGCGATGTCATGCCAAGGCCAAGCGCTCCCATTCCCAGCACGGCTGCAACACGACCAGCTTTCGCGAAGGCGGAGAAACGGGAGAACATCATCGACAAACTTTCTCTTTTCATCATTCTGTTTAACTACGCCGCCAGTTGGGCGCGAGTATGGCCATCAGAAATCATCGTCGCCCGTGGGAACCAAAATTTCACGCTTTCCCGCATGGTTGGCCGGGCCGACGATACCCTCATCTTCCATGCGTTCGATGATTGAAGCCGCACGGTTATAGCCGATGCCAAGACGGCGCTGGATATAGGAAGTCGAAGCCTTCTTGTCACGCAGCACCACGGCCACCGCCTGATCGTAAGGATCGTCAGAATCCTCCAGATTGCCGGTTCCAGCCGGGCCGCCGCCGCCTTCGTCGTCATCTTCATCCTCGGTGATCGCGTCGAGATATTCCGGCACGCCCTGAAGCTTTAGATGCTGCACGATGCGTTCCACCTCGTCGTCGCCGACGAAAGGCCCGTGCACGCGCTGGATGCGTCCCCCGCCAGCCATGAACAGCATATCGCCCTGGCCGAGAAGCTGTTCGGCGCCCTGCTCGCCCAGAATGGTGCGGCTGTCGATCTTAGACGTCACCTGGAAGGAAATGCGGGTCGGGAAGTTCGCCTTGATCGTGCCGGTGATGACATCGACCGAAGGTCGCTGGGTGGCCATGATGACATGGATGCCTGCCGCACGCGCCATCTGCGCCAGACGCTGCACGGCACCTTCGATATCCTTGCCCGCGACCATCATGAGGTCTGCCATTTCGTCGATGATCACAACGATATAGGGCATCGGCGCCAGATCGAGCTCTTCCGTCTCGTAGATCGCCTCGCCTGTATTGCGGTCGAAGCCGGTCTGCACGGTGCGCGCGATCGGCTCACCCTTTTTCTGCGCAAGGCCGACACGCTGATTGAAACCGTCGATATTGCGCACGCCGACCTTGGACATCTTGCGATATCGGTCTTCCATTTCGCGCACGGTCCATTTGAGCGCGACGACCGCCTTCTTCGGATCGGTCACGACCGGCGTCAGCAAGTGCGGGATGCCGTCATAGACGGAAAGCTCAAGCATCTTCGGATCGATCATGATCAGGCGGCACTCCTGCGGCGTCATGCGATAGAGCAGCGACAGGATCATGGTGTTGATCGCCACCGACTTGCCCGAGCCGGTCGTACCGGCCACGAGAACGTGCGGCATCTTGGCAATGTCGGCAATGACCGGCTCGCCATTGATGGTCTTGCCGAGCGCGAGCGCAAGCTTCGCCTTCGACTGTTCGAAGTCGCGGCTCGCCAGCATTTCGCGCAAGTACACCATTTCACGCTTCGGGTTCGGCAGTTCGATGCCGATGGCATTGCGGCCCGGAATGACGGCAACGCGCGCTGCAATCGCGCTCATCGAGCGTGCGATATCGTCGGCAAGGCCGATGACGCGCGAGGACTTGATGCCGGGCGCAGGCTCAAGTTCGTAGAGCGTGACGACCGGGCCGGGCTTCACATTGATGATCTCGCCGCGCACGCCGAAATCTTCCAGCACGCCTTCCAACAGGCGGGCGTTCTGTTCCAGCGCGTCCTTGGAAAGCGCGGGATCACGCTGCACGAGCTTCGGTTCGGCCAGGAAATGCAGCGACGGCATTTCGAAAACGCCATTGTCCTTGAGGAAGGACGGCTGCGCTTCGCGCTGAGCGCGCGCGCCGGGCTTCGGCGAAGGAGCGGCCTGTTCGACGCGGGCCTTGCGGGCGCGGGGCGGCGGTGCATCGTGCCATTCCTGACCGGCCAGCGGCGCGCCATCGTCCATGTCGTCCATATCGAAAGGCGGCTCGTCTTCAATCGGGGCAGGTGCCCCGAAACCGGGCTCGCGGCGCGGCGCATTGCGCGTTTCGGCATTGCGGCGCACCACGCGCATATCCTCGAAATCTTCGTCGCGCGGACGGCGACGGCCAAGTCCCGTCAGGCGTTTGAAGTTCGCGGTCGTGGTCAGCGCCAGATGGGTGAGAGCCCCCATAAGCTGGAAACCGCCACCCGTTGATGCTTCATCGTCCTCGTCTGCCGCAAAATCATCTTCTTCCGCACCACGACGCGCTGACGGCTGGGCAGGATTGACGATTCCTGCGCCCCGCCCGACGATGCCGCTGGCAAAAAGGCAGAGCCAGAAAGCCGGTACTGCAAGGATGAGCGCAATGCCCGATGCAATGGCGCCTTGCGGGAAACTGCCGAGGAACAGCCCTGGGAATTTCAGGATCATGTCTCCGAAGACGCCACCGAGGCCGATCGGCATTGGCCAACTTGCCGGCACTGCGAAGCAACTCGCGATGGCGGCGAACAACAATGCTGCGCCGAGCCATGCGAAGCTGCGCTTGGCCACGCGCCCGATGCCGCCGCGCGTCATCAGCAGCAGCGACCAGACAGCAAGCGGAAGCAGGGCAGGAACGCTCGCCAGCCCGAAAAACTGCATGGCAATGTCGGAGAATACGGCGCCCGGATACCCAAGCGCATTCGTTACCGGATTATCGGTCGCATGGCTGAAACTCGGGTCAGCCACATTCCATGTCGCCAGCGCGCCAACAGCCATGCCGGTGAGCGCCAGAAGCCCCAGACCGAACAGGATATAGAACTGCCTGCGGAAGAGATTGGCCAGTTTCAGCCTGTCTTCCGTAATCCGCTCGTCACGCAGCGGGTATGAGGGCGAATATCCTTGCCGCATATAGCCTGTCCCGAACCGAATATCTTTGCTGGCCCGTGAGCGGAAATGCTTCGGGCACTTTGAATCGGTCCGATCCTAATCGCCGGATGGTTAATTCCTCATTAACCATGCAGAGGCCGCGAACAAATCCGGTGGATGAAATGAAAAAGGCGCGGTTTCCCGCGCCTTTTTCCGCTTGAGACAATCCCGTTCTATTGAACGGATTCGCCGTGCAACGCGATGTCGAGGCCTTCGATCTCGGCCTGCTTGCTGGGCCGCAGGCCCATGATGGCCTTGACCACATAGAGAATGATGGCGGTGGCAATCGCAGTGTAGACGATGGTGATGGCCGCGCCGAAGAACTGCTTGCTGATGGTAGCCCCTTCGCCCGCCGGGTTGATCGCTGCATCGGCAAAGAGACCGGTCAGCACTGCACCGACGAAGCCGCCGACACCATGGACGCCGAATGCATCGAGCGAATCGTCATAGCCGAGCGCGTGCTTGATCTTGACGGCTGCCACATAGCAGACCGCGCCGGCGACGACGCCGATGATAAGCGCGCCCATCGGATTGACGAAGCCGGCGGCAGGCGTGACAGCCACAAGGCCCGCAACGGCGCCTGAAATGATGCCAAGCACGCTTGGCCTGCCCGCGACCGCCCATTCGACGAACATCCACGCCAGAGCAGCGCCTGCGGTCGCAACCTGCGTGTTGAGCATGGCGACCCCGGCAAGTGCGTTGGCCCCGACAGCAGAGCCTGCATTGAAACCGAACCAGCCTACCCACAGAAGGGCAGCGCCGATGACCGACAGGACGAGATTGTGCGGCGCCATGTTGGTATGGCCGTAACCATCGCGCTTGCCGATGATGAGCGCCGCAACCAGACCGGCGACGCCGGCATTGATATGGACAACCGTGCCGCCGGCAAAATCAAGCACGCCATCCGACGCCATGAAGCCGCCGCCCCAGACCCAGTGTGCGACGGGGATATAGACGATGAACAGCCACAGGGTCAGGAAGACCAGCATGGAGGAGAACTTCATGCGCTCGGCAAACGAACCGGCGATGAGTGCGGGTGTGATCACGGCGAAAGTCATCTGGAAGGTGATGAACACATATTCCGGAATGGTTCCCGTCAGCGATTGCATCGTGACGCCCGAGAAGAACGCCTTGGAAAGACCGCCGATATAGGAATTGAGCGAGCCGCCATCGGTGAAGGCCAGCGAATAGCCTGCGATCATCCACAGAATGGACATGAGACAGGTGATGGCAAAGCTCTGCATCACCGTGGAGAGCACGTTCTTCTTGCGCACCATGCCGCCATAGAACAGCGCCAGACCCGGTATGGTCATCATCAACACCAGCGCGGTTGAAGTCAGCATCCAAGCCGTATCGCCCGTATCGAGGGTTGGTGTCGGTGCGGCGTCCTGCGCCATTGCCGTCCCGGCCATGGCGACGAGCGCAGGCAAGGTAGCCAGAAGGGCCGTTAGCTTGTTTCTTCCTGTTATGAGCATCGAATATCTCCGTCGAAGGGCGGCTTCAAACGCGGCTGCGCTGGAAAGACCGGTTCAAACAGAGAGAAACAAAATTCATGCCAGTTGGCCGAGGCTGGCAAATTAACTTCAATTTTGTGGCATCGGCCCACCTTCTGGCGAAATTCCGGGCCGAGGACAGGCGCAGTTTCGAACCGAATGAACGCCTTAAACGATCCATTCAATTCGTTTTTTACGCATTGGCATCTCGCAAACGATCAGCGAAATGCCTTATATTTAGCCAGACGCCTACCCTGTGATTAAAAAATAATCACTCGTTTTTATCGTGAACGCGGATCAAGCCTTCCTGCGCCACGGATGCGATCAGCACACCATCGCGGGTATATAGCGCGCCACGGTTGAAACCCCGTGCGCCGGAGGCGCTCGGCGTGTCCTGAGTATAGAGCAGCCAGTCATCGAGCCTGCACGGGCGATGGAACCACATGGCGTGATCGAGGCTCGCAACCTGCAGATCGCGATCGAATATGGTGCGGCCATGCGGATGAAGCGAGGTGTCGAGCAGCGTCATATCGGAGAGGTAGGCGAGAATGGCTGCCTGCAGCGCCCGGTCGTCCGGCACGATGCCGCGCGCCCTGACCCAGACATGCTGGACGGGTCCAAGCTTCTCGCGGGAGAAATAGTGGGTGAGTGAGACAGGCTTGATCTCGATGGGCCGTTCCCGCTCCCAGTATTTGCGGACATTGGGTGGCGCCATGTGGAGATATTGTTCCTTGATGTCGCGATCCCCGACGAGCTGTTCAGGCATCGGCAGTCCTTCCGGCATCGGCATCTGATGATCAAGCCCGCCTTCGTCGATCTGGAACGAAGCGGACAGCGAGAAAATAGCCTTGCCATGCTGCTTGGCCAGAACGCGCCGGGTGGTGAAGCTGGAACCATCGCGGATACGGTCCACCTCATAGACGATAGGAATGGCCGGGTCGCCGGGGCGCACGAAATAGGCATGGAGCGAATGTACATGGCGCTCGGGCTCGACAGTGCGTTGCGCGGCAATCAGCGCCTGCCCGATGACCTGTCCGCCGAACACCCGCTGCCAGCCCACTTGCGGGCTGTTGCCCCGGAAAAGATCCACCTCGAGGTTTTCCAGATCGAGGATGGAAAGAAGCTCACGCATTGCCGCCGTCTGCTCGACCCCGGACTTTTCTTTCTCAGACATGGACAGCCTGCCTTCCGCAACCATATATGCTTTACAAAGTTGGAGAGGCATGTTTGAGCCTGCGCATCCATGCCTGTCAAGAAGCGGGCAGCCCAAGGGAAATGCAATCCCGTGCCAATGGTTGGGCCGGGACGGGCGGCGCGGCAAAATATCGGGTTTCATGCGCGGCGATATGTGCCAAAACACTGCGCGAAAGACGGATTCTGGAAAGGAACGACAATGGCTGGCCAGAAAAAAGTGGACGCGCCGCGCAATAACGATGTGGTGATTGCAGGCGGCGGCTATGTCGGGCTTGTCACGGCGGTTGCGATCAAATCGGCGGCGCCGCACCTCGTCCTCACCGTGATCGACGGCGCACCGGCTGGTGCCTGGAAGAACGACCCGCGCGCTTCCTCCATCGCCGCCGCTGCCTCACGCATGCTGGACCAGCTCGGCTGCTGGCAGGAAATCCTTCCCGAGGCACAGCCCATAACGGAAATGGTCATCACCGATTCGCGCACTTCCGATCCCGTGCGCCCGGTGTTTCTGACTTTTGAGGGCGAAGTCGAGCCCGGCGAACCCTTTGCCCATATGGTGGAAAACCGCGTTCTCAACACCGCCCTTCACAACAAGGCTGAAACGCTCGGCATCACCTTCCTCGAAGCCACCAGCGTGGATAATTTCAATACGCTCCCGGAAGGAGTGACCGTCACGCTTTCAAATGGAGACACGCTTGAAACGCGCCTGCTGATCGCCGCAGATGGCGCGCGCTCCCGCCTGCGCGACCTGGCAGGCATCAAGACGGTGAACTGGGATTACGGCCAGTCCGGGATCGTCTGCAATGTCGCGCATGAGCTGCCGCATGGCGGTCGGGCCGATGAGCATTTTCTCCCGGCCGGACCTTTTGCGATCCTTCCGTTGAAGGGAAATCGCAGCTCGCTCGTCTGGACCGAGCGTACCTCGGATGCCGAGCGTCTCATTCGCGAAGACGACTTCGTATTCGAAGCCGAACTGGAACAGCGCTTCGGTCATCGTCTGGGCGCCCTGCATGTCGAAGGTCCGCGCCGCGCCTTCCCGCTCGGCCTGACGCTGGCGCGTGAATTCGTGAAGCCGCGCTTCGTGCTCGTGGGCGATGCAGCCCACCGCATCCACCCCATCGCCGGTCAGGGGCTCAATCTCGGTTTCCGCGATGCTGCCGCAATTGCGGAGGTCGTGGTCGAAACCGACAGGCTCGGCCTCGACATCGGTTCATTTGCCGCTCTGGAACGTTACCAGTCCTGGCGTCGCTTCGACACTGTCCAGATGGGCGTGACGACAGATATCCTGACCCGGCTTTTTTCCAACGACCATCCGGCAGTCCGCTCGATCCGCGATATCGGCCTGGGTCTCGTCGACCGGGTTCCGGTCCTGAAATCCTTCTTCATCAAGCAGGCAGCCGGTCTTTCCGGCGATACGCCGCGCCTGTTGAAAGGCCAGTCCATCTGAGCGCTGGACCCGTTCCCCAGGTGCCCTATATCGGAAGCGGAATTCCAACCGAGAGGAGAGCTTCCCATGGACAGAAAAGCAACCGCCGTCTGGCAAGGCACGCTGAAGGAAGGCAAGGGCACCCTCAACACGCAGAGCGGCGCGTTGAAGGATCTGCCTTATGATTTCAAGGCCCGTTTTCAGGACGAAAGCGGTCGCTCCGGCACCAACCCGGAAGAACTTCTGGGGGCAGCGCATGCAGGCTGCTTCGCCATGCAGCTTTCCGCGCTGCTGACCGAACACGGCACCCCGCCGGAAAAACTGGAAGCGACTGCCGCCGTCACGGTCGGCCCCGCAGCCGGTGGCGGTTTTGAAATCAGCCGCAGCGCGCTGACGCTCAACGCCACGATCCCCGGAATCTCGGCGGAGGATTTTGAAGCGCTTGCCACCAAGGCCAAGCAGTCCTGCCCTCTCTCGAAAGCGCTGGGCGCTATCGAGGTGACGCTGGACGCAAAACTCGTCTGAACAGGTACAAGACACGCAACGGAGAACGGGCGCAAGCCCGCTTCTTTATTCGGGCAAGTGGCAGACGGCCTCGATATTGTGACCATCCGGATCGATGACGAAGGCGGCGTAATAGTCGGGATGATAATCGGCCCTCAGGCCGGGCTTGCCATTGTCCTTGCCGCCCGCGGCTATGGCTGCTTCATAAAAGCGGTCAACCTCGGAACGGGTGCCAGCCGAAAATGCGACATGAAGCACGCCCTGAAACTTCGCGCCTTTCTGCTTGCCGATCCAGAATTCCGGCTTGCCATTGCGGCCATACCCCACCCAATCGCCGAACTCCATGGCGCGGCCTATGCCGAGCGGTGCCAGCGCTGCATCATAGAAAGCCCGCGACTTGGGCATGCTGGAAATGTTGAAGCCGATATGATCGAGCATGATTGCCCCGTCTCCGATGGATATGCCTAATGAGATATCGGCGCCGCTATAAAGATCAAGCCTTCGGCAAAGATGTACCAAAGTTCAGGTAAAGAAAAAGGGGAAGGTTTGGACCTTCCCCTTTTGGTTCTTGGAACGAGCTCGCAACTACACGCGGCGCTCGACCATCATCTTCTTGATCTCGGCAATCGCCTTGGCAGGGTTCAGACCCTTCGGGCAGGTCTGTGCGCAGTTCATGATCGTGTGGCAGCGATAGAGCCGGAACGGGTCCTCAAGATTGTCGAGGCGTTCGCCCTTGGCTTCGTCGCGGCTATCGATCAGCCAGCGATAGGCCTGAAGCAGCACGGCGGGGCCGAGATAGCGGTCGCCGTTCCACCAGTAGCTCGGGCACGAGGTCGAGCAGCAGGCGCACAGGATGCACTCATAAAGACCGTCGAGCTTCTGGCGGTCCTCATGGCTCTGCAGCCACTCCTTCTGCGGCTCCGGCGAAACCGTCTTGAGCCAGGGCTCGATGGAACGGTGCTGGGCGTAGAAATTGTTGAGGTCCGGCACGAGGTCCTTCACTACCGGCATATGCGGCAGCGGGTAAACCTTGATGGCGCCCTTGATGTCGTCCATGCCCTTGGTGCAGGCAAGCGTGTTCGCGCCGTCGATATTCATGGCGCAGGAACCGCAAATGCCTTCGCGGCAGGAACGGCGCAGCGTTAGCGTCGGATCGATCTTGTTCTTGATATAGAGAAGACCGTCCAGAACCATCGGGCCGCAATCGTCGCGATCGACATAATAGGTGTCGATGCTCGGATTGGCGTCGTCGTCTGGCGACCAGCGATAGATACGGAATTCCGTGACGCGCTTGGCGCCATCAGGCCGGGGCCATGTCTTGCCCTCCTGAACGCGGGAATTCTTGGGAAGTGCGAGTTCAACCATTGCTCTTTCCCTTGATTAGTAAACGCGCTTCTTCGGCGCAATCTTGGCGAGGCTGATGCCGCCTTCCTCTTCCGTCGTCAACGGATCGAGGTGGACCGGGCGATAGTCAAGCTTGACCTTGCCATCCGGCGACAGCCAGGACAGGGTGTGCTTCCGCCACTCGGCATCGTTGCGATCCGGGAAATCCTCATGCGCATGGGCGCCGCGGCTTTCCTGACGCGCTTCCGCCGAAACAACCGTGGTCAGCGCATTGGCCATCAGGTTTTCCAGCTCCAGCGTTTCCACCAGATCGGAGTTCCAGATCATCGAACGGTCCGTGACCTTGATGTCCGGCAGTTCATGCCAGAGCTTTTCCATGCGCTCGACGCCCTGCTTGAGCGATTCCGACGTGCGGAACACGGCGGCATCTTCCTGCATGGTGCGCTGCATCTTTTCGCGCAGTTCCGCGGTCGGCTGGGAGCCGTTGGCAAAACGCAGGCGATCAAAGCGCTCCATGATCCTGTCGCAGGCAGCTAGGTCGAGATCGGGAATCTTCGACTTGCGATCGATGACCTGACCGGCGCGGATTGCAGCCGCACGGCCGAACACCACCAGATCGATCAGCGAGTTGGAGCCGAGACGGTTTGCGCCATGCACCGAAGCGCAGCCCGCTTCGCCGACGGCCATCAGGCCCGGCTGTACGCGGTCCGGATCGTCGGCGGTCGGGTTCAACACTTCGCCCCAGTAATTGGTCGGGATGCCGCCCATATTGTAGTGAACGGTCGGCAGAACCGGGATCGGTTCCTTGGTCACATCCACGCCTGCGAAAATCTTGGCCGATTCCGAAATACCCGGCAGGCGTTCATGCAGAACAGCCGGATCGAGATGGTCGAGATGCAGGAAGATGTGATCCTTGTTCTTGCCGACGCCGCGACCAGCACGGATTTCCATGGTCATGCAGCGCGAAACAACGTCACGCGAGGCAAGGTCCTTGGCCGATGGCGCATAGCGCTCCATGAAGCGCTCTCCTTCGGAATTGACCAGATAGCCGCCTTCACCGCGCGCGCCTTCAGTAATAAGGCAGCCAGCGCCATAAATGCCGGTCGGATGGAACTGCACGAATTCCATGTCCTGCAGCGGCAGGCCGGCGCGTGCCACCATGCCGCCACCGTCGCCGGTGCAGGTATGCGCGGAGGTTGCCGAGAAATAGGCGCGCCCATAACCGCCCGTCGCCAGAACCACCATCTTGGCGGAGAAGCGATGGATGGTGCCGTCATCGAGGTTCCACGCCACGACGCCGGTGCACACACCGTCGGTCATGATGAGATCGAGCGCGAAATATTCGATGAAGAACTGCGCGTTATTTTTCAGGCTTTGGCCGTAGAGCGTGTGCAGGATCGCGTGGCCGGTACGGTCGGCGGCAGCGCAGGTGCGCTGGACCGGAGGACCGTCGCCGAAATTCTGCATGTGACCGCCGAACGGGCGCTGATAGATCTTGCCTTCCTCGGTACGCGAGAACGGCACGCCGTAGTGCTCAAGCTCATAGACGGCGGCAGGCGCTTCACGCGCCAGATATTCCATCGCGTCGGTGTCGCCAAGCCAGTCCGATCCCTTGACGGTATCGTACATGTGCCACTGCCAGCTGTCCGGGCCCATGTTCTTGAGCGAGGCGGCAATGCCGCCCTGCGCGGCGACAGTATGCGAACGGGTCGGGAAAACCTTGGTGATGCAAGCCGTCTTCAGGCCCTGCTCGGCCATGCCGAGCGTTGCGCGCAAGCCCGCACCACCAGCTCCGACGACCACCACGTCGAACTTGTGATCGACATAGGTGTACTTGCTTGCAGCGGCAGGCGCCGCATTGTTTACTGCACTAGCCATCGGGCTATCAACCTCCGAAGCTCAGCTTGAGGATCGCAAAAATGCAGGCGAAGCCGACAACAGCCGTAAAGAAGCTGTTCAGCATCACCAGCACGACCTTCATGCCTTCGCCATGCACATAATCTTCGATAATGACCTGCATGCCCAAACGCATGTGATAGACGCCGGTCAGGACGAACAGCGCCATCACGATTGCAGTGAATGGATGCGACAATGCAGCCCGGACTTCCGCATAGCTTGCGCCATTGAGCGAAACGACCAGACCGATGAAAAACATGACCAGCGGCACGAGGGCGACCGCGCTCAGGCGCTGATACCAGAAATGGCCGGTGCCTTCCTTGGCCGATCCCAGACCCCGGACCTTGCCGAGCGGGGTGCGCATATCCTTGTTCATACCGTTCATGAAACCAGCTCCCCTTAGCGCACCGAATAGGCGACGACCCAGACGAGGATCGTGGCGATGACGGAGAAAACGACGGTCGTCCAGGCGATCCTGGAAGCGGTGTGCTTTTCAAGGCCTGCGCCCGTATCCCAGATCAGGTGGCGGACACCGCCGGCCAGATGGTGCAGAAGCGCCCAGGTATAGCCGAACAGGATCAGGCGGCCGATCCAGGACGAGAACAATGCATTGACGGTGTTGAAGCACTCTTCGCTGACCGCAGCCGAAATCAGCCAGGTCGCCAGCAGCAGGGTGCCGAAGTAAAGTGCGCCGCCTGTGATGCGATGGACGATGGACATCGTCATCGTAATGACCGGCTTGTAGATAGACAGGTGCGGCGACAAAGGACGCTGGCGCGTTACAGTCGGTTGTGTCATGGCTCTGTAGGCTTCCCTGACGTTTCTCTCCGGCCACACCCGGCTGACGATCATCAGCAAGGCAGCCGGGTTGCGGGTTCTCCCGAACCCTGGTTCGATGCCGTCCGAGGCACAGGGAACCGGACTTTACGATCCCGCGCCGGTACGACCCAAGAAAATATGGCTGGACCGTGGCGTACGGCCCTATGTGGCGCTTTCTACTGCGCTTTTACCATCACGTCAAAGAAGCTTTTTCACGAAAAGACTAACAATTGGTCGCACCCGGGCGACACATTCGCGTGATTGCGGCATTCAAACGATTGAAGACCGCAACCGGCAAAAACATGTGTAAATTCATCAACTTTCAGGTAATCGATCAGTTGCCGAATCGAATCACATAGCTCGACCAGTCGGCAGCCGTGGCAATTTGTTCATAGAGCTTGCGCCCGTCTTCCGGAACGCGCGGGGCATTCAGCACCAGCTTGGACCAGCTGCGCTCCTCGGCCTTGTCGGCAAGGACGTCGATCAACGCCTTGGCGATGCCCTTCCCGCGATGATCGTGGTGGACATAGATATGATCGACCTGTCCTGCACGCAGGCCCGTCACCGGTTCGGGCAGATCGTAGAAGATCACGAAGCCGACCAGATTTCCGTCGACCCGAGCCCCCAGCGTTTCAGCGGCGCGGTCCTGAAGCAGGTGCTCGGCATAAAAATCATCGGGGCGGCGTGGCGCACCGCGCTTCAGCGCCTGCGCGTAGCTTGCCAGCAGCGGCGCGAACTCATGGGCATCCCGCAGATGGAGGAGCGCAATATCGACGGCATGATCTTTGGTCATTGGACGTTCCTTGGCGTTTCCAGTTCTTCCATGCACCGCCTGCGAAGCAGCAGCGCACCGGAAGACCGGTTCGATTGTAGCCAGCACGGATGACAAAGGTAAAGAAAGAGTTAAGATAGTCCTCATTCTCTTGGTGGTCACGGACGATGAGGCTCGAACAACGATGACAAAACGCAGACCGGCAATGCTTGGCGTGGCTGTCGTCGGGGCGCTGGCACTGACCAGCCCCACGCTGGCCAGCGATGCGATGCGTTCCATCGATGCATCGGGGAACCTCGTGATCCAGATGCCGGATAATGGCGCCAGGATCATCCGGGTCGGAACCGTGCAGCCTGTTTCTGCGCCGCCGCAGCACTTGCGGATAATTTCTGCGCCACGCGATAATGCCATCGCCCACATCGTGGCCAAGCCCAACAGCAATTGCGAAAGCGCGGTCGTGCTGCGTGGACGCTCTTTCATGTATGGGATCGACCGCGGGGAAACGCCGGTTCTGGATCATCCCGGTTGCCGCTACGAATAGCGTCGTTCAGCGCCCGGTCATTGAACGAAGTTCCAGAACGTTTTCATCCACCAGTATCGGAAGCGCGCTGCGGACGCAGTTGCGCCCTCCCTTCTTCGCCTCATAAAGCGCACCATCCGCGCGCTTGTAGAGATCGGAAAACACGTCATCGAATTCCATTTCCGCGATGCCGAAGCTCGCGGTAAAGACAATTGCGCCATTTCGCCCGGGAATATGGATATCGCGGCAGACAAGCCGGGCCTTTTCCGCGAATCGCCATGCTGACTGGATCGTGTTTCCCGGCAGGATGATCGCAAATTCCTCACCGCCTATGCGGGCCGAGATTCCGTTCTTACCGTTCGCTGCCTTGCGCAGTTCGGCAGAGAACGCCGCAATGACGCGATCTCCCAGCGCATGGCCATGCGTATCGTTGATCGCCTTGAAATGATCGATGTCGCACAGGACCAGCGACAGGGCCTGCCGCATGCGCTTCGACTTTTCAATTGCGGCTTCGGCGCGAAACTCGAAACCGCGCCGGTTGAGCAATCCCGACAGCTGGTCCGTCTCGGAGCGTATCAGCATATTGGCGATCAGTTCCCGCATCAGGCTCAACAGCAGGAGCAAGCCGCCAGCAACGGAAAGAGCCGCCCCGATGGACTGCGAAAACATTGCATAGGTCGTATCGATATAATCTCTCGGTTCGACGCCTGTCCCTCCCGCCAGCATGGCGATGACCGGCTTGAACAGAAAATGGAGGGCGCTGATGCTGAACAGCACCACCATCAAGGTGTCTACGCCGTTGCGATCCACCCGCAGGATCACCCACACCGCAAGAAGCAGAATGAGGGAATAAGGCGTCTGGTAGAGAAGCATGCCCAGCATCTGGCTGCGGGCGACGTCATATATGCCGTAAATCATCACGAGCGATGCAACAGTCAGAACACCGAGCGCGCTCCACGGTACGGGCCGGGCATACATGCGTGCCAGGCCGATGACCAGAAAGGCCAGTGCCAGATAGTAGGTCGTAAAGGCGAGCATATAGCCCACGCGGGGATTGGGAATGGAAGGCATGGCAAGCTCCGTCAGGAAATAGAGCATTGCGAAAATAAAGCCGAAGGCAAAGACCGGCGCCGCCGCATTATCCCGCGCGTAAACGGCTATGCCGAGGAACGCGAAAGCAAACAGACCCGAAACGGTCATGTTGATCAGTAGAATAAAGTCGGCTCCATTCATCGATTCTCTTCCCATGCCGGCTGTCAAAGTCTTCCCAGACGCCAGCCACCCCACCCCTCCATACAATCAAAGCGTGAAAAACCTGCTAATATACATCTAAAGAAAAACCGCCGGGGATGAACCGGCGGTTTGATCAGTTGATAGCCCTCGGGGGAAACTTAGTTCCACTCGCGAATGTCGACGAAATGTCCGGCAATCGCGGCAGCGGCGGCCATGGCTGGCGACACGAGATGCGTGCGGCCCTTGAAGCCCTGCCGTCCTTCGAAATTGCGGTTCGAGGTCGAGGCGCAACGCTCGCCCGGCTTCAGGCGGTCGTCATTCATGGCAAGGCACATCGAGCAGCCCGGTTCACGCCAGTCGAAACCGGCTTCGATGAAGATCTTGTCCAGACCTTCGGCTTCCGCCTGTTCCTTCACCAGACCAGAGCCCGGTACGATCATGGCGCTTACACCGGCGGCAACCTTCTTGCCAGCGGCCATGCGGGCGGCATCGCGCAAGTCTTCGATGCGGCCATTGGTGCAAGAGCCGATGAACACGCGGTCGATCTTGATGTCGGTCATCTTGATGCCCGGCTTCAGGCCCATATAGTCAAGCGCACGCCACTTCGATGCACGCTTGGTCTCATCCTTAATCTCGTCGGGGTTCGGAACGATGTCGGTGACGAAGACCACGTCTTCCGGCGAGGAACCCCAGGAAACGACCGGTGAAATCTTGGCAGCGTCGAGTTCGACGATCTTGTCGAAATGCGCCCCTTCATCCGAATGCAGCGTCTTCCAGTAGGAAATCGCCTGTTCCAGCGCTTCGCCCTTCGGCGCGCGCGGCTTGTCCTTGATATAGGCGAAGGTCGTTTCGTCCGGCGCGATCAGGCCGGCGCGTGCGCCGCCTTCGATCGACATGTTGCAGACAGTCATGCGGCCTTCCATCGACAGCGAGCGAATGGCATCGCCCGCATATTCGATCACATAGCCGGTGCCGCCTGCGGTGCCGATTTCACCGATGATGGCGAGCGTGATGTCCTTGGCGGTGACGCCGGGCGCCAGCTTTCCATTCACACGCACCAGCATGTTCTTGGCTTTCTTCTGGATCAGCGTCTGGGTTGCCAGAACGTGCTCCACCTCGGACGTGCCGATACCGTGCGCCAGCGAACCGAAAGCGCCGTGCGTGGACGTGTGGCTGTCGCCGCAGACGATGGTCATGCCCGGCAGGGTGAAGCCCTGCTCCGGCCCGACGATGTGCACGACGCCCTGACGCTTGTCGCGCTCGGAATAATATTCAACGCCGAAATCGGCGGCATTCTTCGCCAGAGCCTCGACCTGAATGCGGCTTTCCTCGTTCTTGATGCCGTTGATGCGGTCCGGCGAGGTCGGCACGTTGTGATCGACAACGGCCAGCGTCTTTTCAGGATGGCGCACCTTGCGGCCAGCCATGCGCAGGCCTTCGAAAGCCTGCGGGCTCGTCACTTCGTGCACAAGATGGCGATCAATATAAAGGAGGCAGGTTCCGTCTTCCTGCTGATCCACTACATGGTCGTCCCAGATCTTGTCATAAAGTGTACGCGGCGCGCTCATTGCGAGAGGTCCTTTGATTAGTTCGAGAGCATTTCCAGCAAAATGTGAAACGGGTTTTGCATGGGCCAATGCGTGAAAAAAAACAGCCAGAGCGATTCCGGAGCTTCAAGCCTTGACTGGGACCGCTCTAACTTCCTGTCATATGCACCCGCCGTCACGCTTCGTCAAGAAAGTGAAACCGCAACAGGGTGTCGCAGTAACAATCTTGCGAGATATTGGCGGAATTATGCGATATGTTACGCAACCCTTTGCTTTTGGCAAATAAAAAAGGCGACCCAAAGGCCGCCTTTTTCAAACAGATCGCTGTGAAACTTATTCAGCAGCAGCCTTGGCAGCCTCAGCCTTGGCAGCGGCAGCCTTGTCGGCTTCGCGCTCGGCCTTGGTGCGGTTGTCTTTCTTTTCAGCAATACGGGCAGCCTTGCCCGTGAGGCCGCGCAGATAGTAAAGCTTCGCGCGACGGACCTTGCCGCGGCGAACCAGTTCAACGCCTTCTACGATCGGCGAGTAAACCGGGAATACGCGCTCCACGCCTTCGCCGTAGGAAATCTTGCGAACGGTGAAGTTTTCGTTGAGGCCAGCGCCGGAACGGGCAATGCAGACGCCTTCATAGGCCTGCACGCGGGTACGCGTACCTTCGGTAACGCGAACCTGAACGCGAACGGTGTCACCTGGCTGGAAATCCGGAAGCTTGCGCTTTTCTTCGATCTTTGCTGCCTGTTCGGCTTCAAGCTGACGAATGATATCGGTCATCGTCTTTCTCCTTCTGAATTCTTCTCAAACAGTCAGAGCGCTCTGCACTTGCCACCAAGCAATCCTTGGCCCTGTGGCTATGCCTTCAAATTCAGGCAGGAGCGGTACACCATTTATTGGTTTAGGACGTAACGGGCTTTGCCCGAACGGGATATTACAATGTCGGGACTAGCCCGAACTGGCGCGGCAATACACCATTGCCGGCGATGAATCAATATCAGGACGCCAAAATCCCCTCAGATGCGGCCCAGATGCGTATCCTTGAAACCCGATCCATATTTGAGGCCGAAACCGAGTGCGCGGTCGACGCCGATATGCACGGCCCAGATCAGCGCAATTGCAAAGCAGAGCGGCCAGTTCATGGCCCATCCGAACACCGCCACAAACACGACGCCGATCCAGCTATGGGCCATATTGTAAATGACCGCGCCGGTACGCGGCCCCTTCATATAGCCGAAGAATGAAAGATCGGGCGCAAGGATGAGGATGGCAAACAGCCACCAGCTCGCGCCGCTGACCCAATAGGCTCCGAGCGCCAGCAGTGCGAGAGAAAGACTTTCGAGCCGCTGGATCAGATTCATTTGCGCTTGCCCTCGCCATAGGCTTCCCAAAGATCGGGACGCCGCTCCCTGGTGATCCGTTCCGCCTGCTCGTGTCGCCATTTATCGATGGCGCCATGATTGCCCGACGTCAGGATTTCCGGGATCGATCTTCCTTCCCATACCTGCGGGCGGGTATAATGCGGATGTTCGAGCAGGCCGGTCTCGAAGCTTTCCGTCTCGCCGGATTCGCGATTGCCCATCACGCCCGGCAAGAGCCGCACAACAGCATCGAGCAGCACGATGGCCGCAGTCTCTCCGCCCGACAGGATGTAATCGCCAATCGAAACTTCCTCGAGATCGCGCGCTTCAATGACGCGCTCGTCCACGCCTTCGAAACGACCGCACAGAATGATCGCGCCCGGCCCGTCGGCCAGCTCGCGCACGCGCTTCTGTGTCAGCGGTTTTCCGCGCGGGCTCATCAGAAGCATCGGACGGCGACCGTCGGCGACTGAATCCAGTGCGCGGGCGATAACATCCGGCTTCATCACCATGCCAGCGCCGCCGCCAGAAGGCGTGTCATCCACCATACGGTGCCGCCCTTCCGCAAAGTCGCGAATCTGCACCGCGTCCAGCCGCCATTTCGCTTCTACGAGCGCCTTGCCGGCAAGCGAAGCGCCAAGCGGTCCGGGGAACATTTCCGGATAAAGCGTCAGCACGGAGGCATGAAAGAAACCGACCTCCTCCGCGACCTTTGAAACTTCGGTCATCACTTCTTCGGCTTTTTCTTTTCGCCCTGCGGGCGCTCGTCCTCATCCTCGGCGATCAGTCCGGCGGCATGGGGTTCGACCAGCAATATGCCCTTGTCGAAGTCGATCTCCGGGACGGCCGCTTCCGTGAACGGAATGAGCATGGGACGCTTGCCCTTTTCGGAAAGCTCGATGAGATCGCCGCCGCCGAAATCGAACAGGGCGCTCACCACGCCATAAGACTTCCCTTCCGCATCGACCGCCAGCAAGCCGATCAGATCGGTCTGGTAGAATTCGTCTTCGTCCAGTTCGTCATCCGGCAGCTGTGAGCGATCGATGAAAAGCTCGGTCCCGTTCAGCGCCTCGGCCGCGTTGCGGTCGTTGATGCCCTTGAAACGCACGACCACGACCGTCTTGGCCGGGCGCGCTTCCAGAACTTCGTAGCTCTTGCCCTGTTCGTCATAAAGCAGGCCATAATCGGCGATGGCCAGCGGATCGCCGGTAAAGGTCTTCACTCGCACTTCACCGCGCGTGCCATGGGCGGCACCGATGACGGCGAGCTGGATCGGGTTTTCTGGACGCGGCATTGCCAACCTTGTTTTTGCTGCACGGAGAGAACTATTTTTCGTTCAATAGCTCTTTCGTTGGCCTTTTTCACGTCATTTCGTCACAAACGCGCTCTTCAATTCACGAAAACCAGCCGGTAACCTATCGCTGGCAGACTGTCTTGCGAATCCAGAGTGAACGATCGGCCCGATTATGACGACGAACAGCGAATTTCTGATCCCTGCCCGCGCCGACCTCGCAGCCGCCAGGGAAGAATGGCTGAAGACGCTGAAAGATGCGCGGCGCCTGTCGGAAAATACGCTTGATGCCTATGAGCGCGATACGCGGCAGTTTCTCAATTTTCTGACCGGCCATCTGGGCGAACCGCCTTCGCTGAAGGATGTCGGCAATCTGCGGATCGCCGATCTGCGCTCGTTCCTGGCCAGCCGCCGCAACGAAGGCGTCGGCGCGCGAACGCTGGGGCGCGGACTTGCGGGCGTGCGCTCGCTGCTGCGTCATCTGGAAAAACGCGGTCTTGCCAATGCCGCAGGCGTGAGCGCAATGCGCGCGCCGCGACAGCCGAAATCACTGCCGAAGCCACTGACCGCCGAAGACGCTCGTCGCGTGGTTGCCGCCGACGGGCAGTTGGCGGAGGAGCCATGGATTGCCGCGCGCAACGCCGCCGTTCTGACCTTGCTCTATGGTTGCGGCCTGCGCATCTCCGAGGCGCTCGGTCTGACGGGTGACGCATTATCCGACAGCACCGCCCTTTCCATCACCATTACCGGCAAGGGCAACAAGGCCCGCCTCGTGCCGTTGCTGCCGGTGGTGCATCGCGCGGTAGCGCAGTATCGGGCGCTTTGCCCATTCGATCTTTCCGCCGACAAACCGCTGTTTCGCGGCGCCAAGGGCGGCATTCTTCATGCGGCGATCATCCAGCGTGAAATGCAGAAACTGCGGGCTGGCCTTGGCCTGCCGGACAGCGTAACGCCGCATGCGCTGCGCCATTCCTTTGCAACGCACCTTCTGGGACGCGGCGGCGATCTGCGCACCATTCAGGAACTGCTTGGCCACGCCAGCCTTTCCACGACGCAGGTCTATACCGGCGTGGATACAGAGCGATTGCTGGAAGTTTACGACAAGGCGCACCCGCGCGCTTGATATTGGTCTGGCATCCGTGAAAACCGGCTCTATATTGCCCTCATGAAAAAGCTGTTTCTGACCCTTCTCCTTGCCTGTCTTGCAGGCTCCATCGCCGCTCGCGCCGACAGTGCCCCTGCCGCGGCTGCCTGTACCCCACACGGCGTCAACCTCATGGAAGGACTTGAGGCGAAAGACCCGGCAAGCTGGCAGGAATTGCAGCGCGAAGCCGATAAGGTTCCCAATCGCACGGGGCTCCTCTGGAAAATCGAGAAGGAGGGCATCGAGCCGTCCTATCTCTTCGGCACGATACATTTTTCCGATCCCCGCGTCATGACATTGCCGAAAGCGACCGACGCGGCCTATCGATCGGTGAACACGGTCGTCGTGGAAACGACGGATATGCTGGACCCGAAGTTTTTTCTGCGTGTCAGGCTCGAACATCCCGACCTGCTGCTCTTCACCGATGGCACCACGCTCAAATCCCATCTTCCCGCAGAGCAGCGTGACGAGATCGAACGGAAGCTTGCAGAACGCGGCATCATTCTCGACGCGGTCGCCACAATGAAACCCTGGGTCCTATCCAGCCTGCTGACATTTCCCAAATGCGAGAGACAGCGCAAAAGCGAGGGCGAAAAATCGCTCGATGAAAAGCTTGCTCTCGACGCGCAGGCCGAGGGCCGCAATGTTCTGGGCCTTGAAAGTGCGGAAGAACAGCTCCTGGCGATGAGCCGGATGCCGCTCGATTTCCATGTCCGCAGCCTTGTGGCTACCATCGACTATGGTGACGGGATCGAGGATGCCATGGAGACAATGACAGCACTTTATCTCAAGGGCGAGGTCGGGATGATCATGCCGGCGCTTCGGAAGATTGTTCCCGACAACCTTTCCGACGAGGACTATGATTTGTTTCTAAAATATCTCATTTCGGACCGCAATCACGTCATGGCTGATCGCGCCGTCCCGATCATCGACAAGGGAAATGCCTTTATTGCCGTTGGCGCGCTGCATCTGCCGGGCGCGGATGGGGTAATCGAATTGCTGCGTGCAAAGGGTTATCGGGTGGTCCCGCTATAATCGTCGATAGAGCATTTCCGGTGATGCAGGAAATGCTCTAGCCGGCTTTCAGGTCCGTGATGCTGTTCTCGATAGCCGTTATATTGAGTTCGAGTTCGGCAATCTGTCTCAATATGGATTTTCCCGGAAGCGCTTCTTCCCGGGCCGCCTCATCCAGAAGCTTGAACTGTTCATCGCGCAGAAGCGACGAAAGTTTCTCGAAGCGTTCAATGGTTTTCAGGTTTTCTTTCGACGGCATAATGTCATTCCTCAAAATTTCGGCGTCGTCTGTGATCGCTTGTAACGACCCTGCCTTATCAGTGCTTTACAGTGATAAAGCCCGGATAGCCAGTTGATCGATCATATTTTCGATCAGCAGATCGCATCCGTGATTGAATATACATAAATGATGCGCAGTTTCTCTTGCGTTAACACCAGCGCCGCCGCCCCGCTCCGCACGTCTATTCGTACTGGCTCGTACGCATATTAGTGCTTCTGGAACTATCCGCTCTTTTTCGCATTGATATACACCGGGTTTGTTATTGCAGCGCATGACGGCACGCATTCGAGGCGGTCGGAACATCGATTGCCCGAGGACCAGACGCAAGACCCGGCCAACTGTCACTTCCCGACTGTCGTTTCGATGGCGGAAGGGACCATTGGAGGACCCGATATGGTTGACCCCCTCGACCCGCGAAACAATGACCCGCGGAACAACGACCCGCGCACGACAACCGACCCCAGGCTTTCGGACCCGTCCGGGATGCCGCCGCCACCGCCCGCGCGCAGCGGAAGCGGCTATCTGCTTGGCGCGGTGCTGCTGGCGGCAATAATCATCCTGGCTTATTTCTTTTACCGCAACGGCAGCGGGACAGACACAGCCGCTCCACCTTCGCCTCCCCCGGCGACGCAGAGCGAGCCTGCAACACCTGCTCCGGCTCCCCCGGCCAGCCCGCCAGCGCAAAACTAGAGCGGTTCCTGTTCTGACAGAATCGCCGGAAATGCTCTAGACATCGAAAAAAGGCCCGCAGATGCGGGCCTTTTTGCAGTTCCATATAATGGCCAATCACATATGGATCGGCTTGGCGAATGTCGCCAGGGCGGATTCGCGCACGGCTTCCGACATGGTCGGATGCGCGTGGCAGGTGCGGGCCAGGTCTTCCGACGATCCGCCGAACTCCATCAGAACAGCCAGTTCGTGGATCATTTCGCCGGCATTGTAGCCGAGGATATGAGCGCCCAGGACGCGGTCCGTCGCCTTGTCGGCGAGGATCTTCACGAACCCGTCGGTGTGCAGCATGGCGCGTGCGCGACCATTGGCCGTGAACGGGAACTTGCCGACCTTGTATTCGATACCGGCAGCTTTCAGCTCTTCTTCGGTCTTGCCGACGGAAGCCACTTCCGGCTGCGTGTAGACGACGCTCGGAATGACATCGAAATTCACGTGACCGGCCTGACCGGCAATGATTTCGGCAACCGCAATGCCTTCGTCTTCGGCCTTGTGGGCCAGCATCGGACCCTGCACCACGTCGCCGATGGCGTAGATGCCTTCGACATTGGTACGCCAGTGACCGTCGATGGCAACGCGGCCGCGATCATCGACATTCACGCCAGCTTCCTGCAGGCCGAGACCGTCCGTGTAAGGACGGCGGCCGGTCGCAATCAGAACGGCATCGGCTTCAAGCGTTTCAGCCGCGCCACCCTTTACCGGTTCAAAGGTCACTTTCGCGCCCTTACCTGCCTTCTCCACGCCGGTCACCTTGGCGCCGAGCTTGAAGGCAATGCCCTGCTTTTCGAGGAGACGCTGGAACTGCTTCGACACTTCGCCGTCCATGGGCCCGAGCACCTTGTCGAGATATTCCACGACCGTGACCTTGGCGCCGAGACGCGCCCAGACGGAACCAAGTTCGAGGCCGATCACACCGCCGCCGACGACGATCAGGCTGCCGGGAACCTTGTCGAAGGAAAGCGCGCCGGTCGAGGAAACGATGACTTTCTCGTCAATATCGACCTGGACGCCGGGAATGCCGGCAACGTCGGAGCCGGTGGCGATGATGATGTTCTTTGCTTCGATTTCCTCAACCTTGCCGTCTTCGGCGGTCACGGAAACCTTGCCCTTGGCCACGATCTTGCCGGTGCCGATGAAGGACGTGATCTTGTTCTTCTTGAACAGGAATTCAACGCCGGTGACGTTGGCCTTCACGGTCGCATCCTTGTGCGCCAGCATCTTGCCCAGATTGAGCTTCGGCGTCACTTCCACGCCGAGCGTATCGAAGGAATGACCGGCTTCGGCAAAAACTTCCGATGCATGCAGCAGCGCCTTGGAGGGAATGCAGCCGATATTCAGGCAGGTGCCACCGAAGGTCTTGCGCTTCTCCACAACAGCAACGGAAAGACCAAGCTGTGCAGCCTTGATCGCGGCGACATAACCGCCGGGGCCCGTACCGATGACAACCACATCGTATGACATTGAACTATCCTTCTTCAGTCTGTCCTGAACGCTTTCGGGCGACCCGGTTCATCCGGCGATGCCCTTCATCCGCAATTATTCACATGCAACCGGCATTTTTCAGGAGCCGGTCATTCCTGGTCGGGCGTGCATCCCTGAAAGCGGAACACTTCCCACTGCAGCGGCTTTTCGGGTTTTGCCGCTCCAAAATCATAACCATCGAGCGCCGTCACCAGATCGGGCAGCAGGATCGCCTGCGCCGCCGGTTCTTCCGCCTTGGGCAGCACCTCGGCCTCCCCGCCTTCCTTCAAGGCATAGATGACGCTCTGCCAGATGCTGCAATCGTCGAGGTCTTCCGGATTGGAACCATCGCCCTTGCAGTTGAAGGTCAGCAAGGCATAGGGGCGCGCCACGCCCTCCTCCGGCCAGATCACCATGCCGCTCAGCTTGAACTCCGGCTTGTCGTTAGCCGTGATGGTGAACTCATTGGTCGGCGCCGGGGTCATTTTCAGATCATTCGGCTGCTCCGGACGGAAGGTCAGCGTATAGGCATCGTCGCGATCGCGATAAATCGCGCGGTTCTGCGTGCAAGCCGCCTGAACGGCGGTGGAGAACACCGAAAGCGCGAGCGCGGCAAAGGCGGTGGTCCTGAAAAGCTTGTGTGCAACATGCATCTGTCGGTTCTCCCTGGGTGTTCCGGCTGAGCTTTTCCGGCAGCGAATCCTCGGCTTGCGAAGATAAGGATTACATAGCCTTTTCGGTGGCAAGTTTAAGCCCCAACGCGATGAACACAACTCCGCTGGCGCGATCGATCCACTTCGAGGCGCGCGAGAAGGCCGCGCGCATCTTCGGTGTCGTCATGAAAAGGCTGACGCCGACGAACCAGGAGATCAGCGCGGTCGCCATCACGACGCCATAGCCGAGCTTCACCTCGGTCGGCGTATGGGCATGAACGACCGTGGAGAAAATCGACAGAAAGAAGAACACCGCCTTGGGGTTCAGCGCATTGGCGGCAAAGCCGAGGCCGAAGGCCCTGGCGAAGCTCTGCTGCTTGCGCGGCTCCTTTGGCGAAGCGTCCACGTCGATCTTCGTCGTGCCAGCCCGCAGCGCCTTGATGCCGATATAGACCAGATAGGCCACGCCGCACCATTTGACGATGTTGAACAGGTAGATCGACTTGGAAATGATGAGCCCGAGCCCGAGCACCGTATAGGTGACATGCATCATCAGGGCGGCGCCGATACCGAAGCTCGTGATGATCGCTTCACGGCGGCCATGCAGCAGCGATTGCCGGATGACCATCGCAAGATCAGCGCCGGGGGAAACGATGGCGAAGACGAAGATCGCCATCAGGGATGCAAGTTCGAAAAGATAGGGATGCATCGTGTTTCCTTCGTTGCGCGTGTTTCACGTGCAGGCTGTCATCACAGAACCAAAGCCAGAAGCATGATACCGAGCCCCACCAGGCTGATGAGCCAGACGAAGGAACGGAAATAGGGAATGCCCGCCAGATAAAGCGGGATATAGACGATACGGCCCAGCAACCAGAGCCACGCCCCGAGGATACCCCACCCGGACGGGTCGCCTTTCAGCACGAGCGCCAGCGCCAGACCGATGAAGGCCGGATAGGTCTCGCGGAAATTGGCGGAGGCCCGTTCCGCGCGACCGGCAAACTTGCCGGAGGGTTTCAGCCCCTCGTCGCGCGGACCGGCATTCCACCGGGAGCCGAGTTCCTTCGTTGCCGCAAAGCCCTGGAGGAGGATATGAACCACCAGCAGGACGACGCTCCCGCCGATCAGCGGCAGGAACGAGGATGCGGAGAAGAGGCCCGACTCCATCGTTCTTCCTTAGAGATCGAGAACCAGACGTTCCGGATCTTCCAGGCTTTCCTTGACGCGCACGAGGAAGGTCACGGCTTCCTTGCCGTCCACGATGCGGTGATCGTAGGAAAGCGCCAGATACATCATCGGGCGGATCACGATCTGGCCGCCGACGACAACCGGACGGTCCTGGATCTTGTGCATGCCGAGAATGCCCGACTGCGGAGCGTTCAGGATCGGCGAGGACATCAGCGAACCGTACACGCCGCCATTGGTGATGGTGAACGTGCCGCCCTGCATGTCGGCCATGGACAGCGAACCGTCGCGAGCCGCCTTGGCCAGACGTCCCAGTTCCTTTTCGATTTCCGCGATCGACATGCTGTCGGCGTCACGGATGACCGGAACCACGAGACCCTTGTCCGTGCCGACGGCCATGCCGACATGGGCGAAGTTCTTGTAGATGATGTCGGTGCCGTCGATCTCGGCGTTGACCGCCGGGATTTCCTTCAGCGCATGCGTCACGGCCTTGGTGAAGAAGCCCATGAAGCCAAGCTTCACGCCATGCTTCTTTTCGAAGATGTCCTTGTACTTGGTGCGCAGTTCCATGACCGCTGACATGTCGACTTCGTTGTAGGTCGTCAGCATGGCGGCAGTGTTCTGGGCGTCCTTCAGACGCTTGGCGATCGTCTGGCGCAGGCGGGTCATCTTCACGCGTTCTTCGCGCGATGCGTCGTCAGCAGGCGATGCCGGGCGGGCAGCAGCCGGTGCGGCGGCGGCAGGAGCAACCGAAACACCTTTTGCAATAGCGTCAAGCACATCGCCCTTCAGCACCTGGCCGCGCTTGCCCGAACCTTCCACCTGATCGGCGGAAAGGTTGTTTTCAGAAAGCAGCTTGGAAGCTGCCGGAGCTGGCTGCATGGCCGGGCCGGACGAGGCGGAAGCGGCTGGCGCCGCAGCAGCAGGAGCGGCAGCGGCAGGCTTGGCTTCTTCCTTCTTCGCAGCCGGGGCCGCAGCGGCGGCAGCGCCGTCACCGGAAATCTGGCCGAGAAGCGCATTGACTTCGACCGTGTCGCCTTCCTTGGCCACGATCTCGGCCAGCACGCCAGCAGCAGCAGCCGGAACTTCCACTGTCACCTTGTCGGTTTCCAGTTCCACGAGCGGTTCGTCGACAGCGACGGCATCGCCAACCTTCTTGAACCACTTTCCGATGGTTGCCTCGGTAACGGACTCCCCAAGCGTGGGAACGCGAATTTCGGTAGCCATGGTTTCTTCTTCCGTTGATCTTCAGTCTTTAAAGTTCGTTCGATGTTGAATTGCCGGGCGGCGCTCAGCCGAGCGCATCCTCAAGGAAAGCGGCAAGCTGTGCAAGGTGCTTCGACATCAGGCCCGTTGCAGGCGATGCTGCGGCCGGACGGCCCGCATAGCGCACGCGCTGATGCTTGGCGTCGATATGAGCGAGCACCCATTCCAGATACGGGTCGATGAACGACCATGCACCCATGTTCTTCGGCTCTTCCTGGCACCAGACCATTTCCGCCTGACGGAACCGCGACAGCTCGTTGATGAGCGCCTTGGCCGGGAACGGATAGAGCTGTTCCACGCGCAACAGGTAGACGTCGTCGATGCCGCGCTTTTCGCGCTCTTCGTAAAGGTCGTAATAGACCTTGCCCGAGCAGAGAACGACGCGACGGATCTTTGCATCCTTCTGAAGCTTGATGCCTTCGTCCTTGTTGTACTGCGCATCGTCCCACAGCAGGCGGTGGAACGAGGATTCGCCCGACATTTCGGCCAGCGTCGAAACGGCGCGCTTGTGGCGCAGCAGCGACTTCGGCGTCATCATGATGAGCGGCTTGCGGAAGTCGCGCTTCATCTGGCGGCGCAGGATGTGGAAGTAGTTGGCCGGCGTCGTGACGTTCGCCACCTGCATGTTGTCTTCGGCGCAGAGCTGGAGATAGCGTTCCAGACGAGCGGAAGAGTGTTCCGGGCCCTGGCCTTCATAGCCGTGCGGCAGGAGGCAGACGAGGCCGGACATGCGCAGCCACTTGCGTTCGCCCGACGAGATGAACTGGTCGAACACGACCTGTGCACCATTGGCGAAATCGCCGAACTGGGCTTCCCACAGGACCAGAGCGCGCGGATCGGACAGCGAATAACCGTATTCGTAGCCGAGCACCGCTTCTTCGGAGAGCATCGAATTGATGGCCTCGTAGATAGCCTGACCCTTCTGGATATTGTTGAGCGGGATGTAGCGGTTCTGGGTTTCCTGATCGTAGAGAACCGTATGGCGCTGCGAGAAGGTGCCGCGCTCGACGTCCTGACCCGACAGGCGGATCGGGCTGCCTTCGGCAACCAGCGAACCGAACGCCAGCGATTCCGCTGTCGCCCAGTCGATCCCCTCGCCCGTTTCCATCATCTTGGCGCGGTTGTCGAGGAAGCGCTGGATCGTGCGGTGGACGTGGAAGTCCTTCGGCACTTCAACCAGCTTCTTGCCAATTTCCTTGAGCGTCTTCATCGGCACGGCAGTCTTGCCGCGGCGCTGTTCGTCGGCATTGTCGGCAGTACGCAGACCAGCCCATGCGCCGTCCAGCCAGTCGGCCTTGTTCGGCTTGTAGCTCTGTCCGGCTTCGAATTCGGCTTCCAGATTTTCGCGCCACTGCGCTTTCATCTGGTCGATTTCTTCCTGCTTGATCAGGCCTTCGGCGATCAGCTTTTCGCTGTAGAGCTGAACCGTGGTCTTGTGCCCGCGGATCGCCTTGTACATCAGCGGCTGGGTGAAGGACGGCTCGTCGCCTTCGTTGTGACCGAAGCGGCGATAGCAGAACATGTCGATGACCACCGGCTTGTGGAAGGTCATGCGGAACTCGGTCGCAACCTTGGCTGCAAACACCACGGCTTCCGGATCGTCGCCATTGACGTGGAAGATCGGCGCTTCGATCATCTTCGCCACATCCGACGGATAAGGCGACGAACGCGAGAAGGCCGGATTGGTGGTGAAACCGATCTGGTTGTTGATGATGAAATGGACCGTACCCGCAACGCGGTGGCCCTTCAGGCCCGAAAGGCCGAGGCACTCGGCCACGACGCCCTGGCCGGCAAAGGCGGCATCGCCGTGCAGCAGCAGCGGCAGAACCTTGGCGCGGGTTGCAAGCGGAACCATGTCGTCGCGGGTGCGACCGGCCAGCAGGTCCTGCTTGGCGCGGGCCTTGCCCATGACGACCGGATTGACGATTTCAAGGTGCGACGGGTTGGCGGTCAGCGACAGGTGAACCTTGTTGCCGTCGAACTCACGGTCCGACGAAGCGCCCAGATGGTACTTCACGTCGCCCGAACCTTCCACGTCGTCCGGCGCATAGGAGCCGCCCTTGAACTCGTGGAAGATGGCGCGATGCGGCTTGCCCATGACCTGGCTGAGCACGTTCAGACGGCCACGGTGGGCCATGCCGAAGATGATTTCCTTGACGCCCATGGCGCCGCCGCGCTTGACGATCTGTTCCAGCGCGGGGATCAGCGATTCACCGCCATCGAGGCCGAAACGCTTGGTGCCCTTGTACTTGACGTCGATGAACTGCTCGAAGCCTTCCGCTTCGATAAGCTTCGACAGGATGGCCTTCTTGCCTTCCGGCGTGAAAGCAACCTTTTTGTCCGGGCCTTCGATGCGTTCCTGAATCCAGGCCTTTTCAGCCGGATCGGAGATATGCATGAATTCGACGCCGATCGTGCCGCAATAGGTGCGCTTCAGGATGTCGAGCATTTCCGGCACGGTCGCATATTCGAGGCCGAGCACGTTGTCGATGAAGATCTTGCGGTTGTAGTCGGCAGGCGTGAAACCGTAGTTTTCCGGTTCCAGCTCGTTGTAATCGTTCGGCTTTTCGGAGAGACCGAGCGGATCGAGATTGGCGTGCAGATGGCCGCGCATGCGATAGGCGCGGATCATCATGATGGCGCGAACGCTGTCGCGTGCAGCCTGCGTGATCTCTTCGCTGGTCAGCGCTGCGCCGGTCGCGCCCTTCGCTTCGCCCTTTGCCGCCTTGCCCTTCAGCTTGTCGGTGACATGCCTTTCGACTTCGGCCCAGTTGCCGTCGAGGGCGGAAATCAGTTCGCCATTGGCTGCAATCGGCCAGTTCTTCCTGGTCCAGGACGCGCCTTCAGCGTTCTTCTTCACATCGTCGGCATTATCGCCCAGCTTCGCGAAGAAATCGCGCCACTGCGGATCGACCGAATTCGGATCGTCCTCATATTTGGCGTACAGCTCCTCGATATAGTCGGCATTGCCGCCATAGAGGAATGAGGTAAGGGCGAAAACGTCGTTGGCTTGTTCTTGCCTTGCCATAGCCTATCCGGAGCAGCGCTCCGTCTCCTTGTCAGTGGCTCATCTTGCGCGGGCCGGAAGTTTGAAACTTCATCCCTCACGCCGCCGGGGAGGAACCGCTACAGACCCCGGCATGACTAAACTCTACGCGTCGGAACGGATATCCGTCCCTCTAAACGGATCACATGACCCGCTCTTATGCCAAACCCGGCAGCGGCTTTCGCCGCAGCCGGGATATTCAGATCGTTACGCGATCTCAGCCCTTGAGGACTTCGACCAGCGTCTTGCCGAGCTGCGCCGGCGACGGCGACACGCGAATGCCAGCCGATTCCATGGCGGCAATCTTGTCTTCCGCGCCGCCCTTGCCGCCGGAGATCACGGCGCCAGCATGGCCCATGGTGCGTCCGGCAGGAGCCGTACGGCCAGCGATGAAGCCGACCATCGGCTTCTTGCGACCGCGCTTGGCTTCGTCCTTGAGGAACTGCGCCGCATCTTCTTCAGCCGAACCGCCGATTTCACCGATCATGACGATCGACTTGGTTTCGTCGTCGGCCAGGAACATTTCCAGCACGTCGATGAACTCGGTGCCCTTGACCGGATCGCCGCCGATACCGACAGCGGTGGTCTGGCCGAGGCCTTCGTTGGAGGTCTGGAACACTGCTTCATAGGTAAGCGTTCCGGAGCGGGAAACAACGCCCACCGAACCCTTCTTGAAGATATTGCCCGGCATGATGCCGATCTTGCATTCTTCAGGGGTCAGGATGCCCGGGCAGTTCGGTCCGAGCAGGCGCGACTTCGAGCGTTCCAGACGCTCCTTGACGCGAACCATGTCCATGACCGGAATGCCTTCGGTGATGCAGACGATGAACGGGATTTCAGCTTCGATGGCTTCGATGATCGCGTCGGCTGCGCCTGCTGGCGGAACATAGATCACGGAAGCGTCGGCGCCCGTGCGTTCCTTGGCTTCGGCAACGGTTGCGAAGATCGGCAGCTTTTCGCCCTTGGCGCCTTCCCAGGTTTCGCCACCCTTCTTCGGATGGATGCCGCCGACCATCTGCGTGCCGTAATAGGCAAGCGCCTGTTCGGTGTGGAAGGTGCCGGTCTTGCCGGTCAGGCCCTGTACGAGAACCTTGGTGTCCTTGTTGACGAGAATGGACATGCCTTAATTCCCCTTCACTGCAGCGACGATCTTCTGCGCCGCATCGTCGAGATCGTCGGCCGAAATGACGTTCAGGCCGCTCTCGTTGATGATCTTCTTGCCGAGTTCGACATTGGTGCCTTCGAGACGGACAACCAGCGGAACCTTGAGGCCGACTTCCTTGACCGCGGCGATCACGCCTTCGGCGATGACGTCGCACTTCATGATGCCGCCAAAGATGTTGACCAGAATGCCCTGAACAGCCGGATCGGCGGTGATGATCTTGAACGCAGCCGTCACCTTCTCCTTGGAAGCGCCACCGCCAACGTCGAGGAAGTTGGCAGGTTCTGCGCCGTAGAGCTTGATGATGTCCATCGTTGCCATGGCAAGGCCTGCGCCGTTGACCATGCAGCCGATATTGCCATCGAGCGCGACATAAGCGAGGTCGTACTTGGAAGCTTCGATTTCTTTTTCGTCTTCTTCCGACAGATCGCGCAGTTCCTGAATGTCAGGATGACGGAACAGGGCGTTGCCGTCGAACGACACCTTGGCGTCGAGAACGCGCACGCGGCCATCGGTCATGACGATCAGCGGATTGATTTCCAGAAGGCTCATGTCCTTCTCGGTGAAGGCCTTGTAGAGGATCGGGAACAGCTTGACGCCGTCTTCGCGAGCCTGGCCTTCAAGCTTCAGCGCATCGGCGAGCTTGTTGGCGTCCTCATCCGTCACGCCCTTGGCAGGGTCGATGGCGACGGTGACGATCTTTTCAGGGGTTTCCTCGGCAACAGCTTCGATGTCCATGCCGCCTTCGGTCGAAACGACGAAAGCCGGACGGCCAACGGTGCGGTCGATCAGGATCGAGAGATAAAGCTCGCGATCGATGTCGGCGCCGTCTTCGATGTAGAGACGGTTGACCTGCTTGCCGGCAGGGCCGGTCTGCTTGGTGACCAGCGTGTTGCCCAGCATTTCCTTCGCATTGGCAACCACTTCCTCGACAGACTTGGCGAGGCGCACGCCGCCCTTTGCATCGGCTGGCAGTTCCTTGAACTTGCCCTTGCCGCGTCCGCCAGCATGGATCTGGCTCTTGACGACATAAAGCGGTCCGGGAAGCGTCTTTGCCCATTCTTCCGCCTGTTCGACGGAATAGACAGCCACACCATTGGCGATCGGCGCGCCGTAGGTGTGAAGCAGGCGCTTGGCCTGGTATTCGTGAATATTCATCTGGTTGTCCTCTGCGGATTCCCGGTCCGTTGCATATTGGGATTGAACGGAACCGGTACGGATTGACAGCCGGAAAAGGCCGGAGCCGCAGGCAAGCGACAGTCCGGCCTTGTCTGGAATTTACTTCAGCGACGGAGCGATAGCGATGCAGGCTTCGCAAAGACCGGCGACGGAAGCCACCGACTTGTCGAACTGCGCCTTCTCGTCCTTGTCGAGATCGATTTCGATGATGCGCTCGACGCCATTGGCGCCGATCACGGTCGGCACGCCGACATACATGTCCTTGACGCCATACTGGCCGGAAAGCTGGGCAGCGACCGGCAGGACGCGCTTCTTGTCCTTGAGGTAGGATTCAGCCATCTGGATGGCCGACGAGGCCGGAGCGTAGAAAGCCGAACCGGTCTTGAGCAGGCCGACGATTTCCGCGCCGCCGTCACGGGTGCGCTGGATGATCTTGTCGAGCTTGTCCTGGCTGGTCCAGCCCATCTTGACGAGGTCTGGCAGCGGGATGCCGGCAACGGTCGAGTAACGGGCGAGCGGAACCATGCTGTCGCCGTGGCCGCCCAGCACGAATGCCGTGACGTCTTCAACCGACACGTTGAATTCTTCCGAGAGGAAATAGCGGAAGCGGGCGCTGTCGAGAACGCCGGCCATGCCGACGACCTTGTGCGCCGGAAGACCGGAGAACTTCTGCAGCGCCCAGACCATGGCGTCGAGCGGGTTGGTGATGCAGATGACGAAAGCTTCAGGGGCATATTTCTTGATGCCCGCGCCAACCTGCTCCATCACCTTGAGGTTGATGCCCAGAAGGTCGTCGCGGCTCATGCCCGGCTTGCGCGGCACGCCTGCGGTCACGATGACAACGTCTGCGCCTTCAATTGCAGCGTAGTCGTTGGCGCCGGTGTACTTCGCATCAAAACCGTCAACGGGCGAAGATTCGGCAATGTCCAGTCCCTTACCCTGCGGGATGCCTTCCGCAATGTCGAAAAGGACGACGTCGCCGAGTTCCTTCAGACCGGCCAGATGAGCGAGCGTGCCGCCGATCATGCCGGAGCCGATGAGGGCAATCTTGTTGCGTGCCATGATTGTTTCTTTCCTCACTTTTGATCCAGAAACGCATCAAGCCATCCGGAATCCTCCCCGGAAACGCTCAAGCGTTGGAACTGCGAGATAGGACTCTTTGGCGATAAACTCAACTCATTATTTTGCGACCAATGTTTTCAATCGGTTAGATTTATTGGTTCTTACGTAAACGTAAGATAATTTGTCAATATCAAGGCAAGAACACCCTTCCCGCCGTCGCAGACCATCCCCGACGAAGCGGCGAGGGAGCGACCGGCAAGCTGCCAATTCCAACAGCGTCGCGCACCCGTCAGAAACCGGTTCAGGATTCATGACAGGCGCCGTATCGGAAGTGCCGCGCAAACGCGCCCCGCCTCCGCATGAATTGCGTGAGCAACATAGCCCACCCGGCTTATAAGTCCAGTCCGTGGCAGTCTGATGATGGACGGCCTGACGAGGAGGGACGCGGAAGGCCTCAACCGGCCTTGCCGGGGGGCTCGGCCAGATATTCCGCGCTCTGCATCTCGAAAAGGCGGGAAGCGGTGCGGTCGAACTCGAAGGCCTCCGTGCCCTTGCTGGCAAGATAGAGCTTTTCCGGCTGCGCTTCGGCGGAAATGAACACCCGCGCATGATGATCGTAAAGCACGTCTATCAGCAGGATGAAGCGCTTCGCCTCGTTGCGGCGCGCATAGTCCAGCACCGGCACATCCTCGATGAACAGCGTCGGATAATGCTTGACGATGGCGATATAGTCCGAGGCGCCGAGCGGCTTCGTGCAGAGCGCATCGAAAGTGAAGCGCGCCGCGCCTTGCACGGAACGGGCGATCTCGATGTCGCGCCCCTTGATGCGGATGACGTCCGGTTTTTCAGGCGCGCCATCCTTTTGTGCCGCCCAGGCCGCATCCATGCGCCTGGTGGTTTCAGCACCGAGCGGCGACAGATAGACCGGCTGGCGGTCCAGCTTTTCAAGGCGGTAATCGGTGCGGGAATCCAGATTGATCACATCGACATGGTTCTTGAGAATATCGATGAAGGGCAGGAAGAGCTGCCGGTTCAGGCCGTCGCGGTAAAGATTGTCCGGCGCGACGTTGGATGTCGCCACCAGCACCACGCCACGGGCGAAGAGCGCGCTGAACAGGCGCGACAGGATCATCGCATCGGCAATGTCGGTCACGGTGAATTCATCGAAGCAAAGCACCCAGGCCTGCTGGCTGAGCGCGTCCGCCACCGGCGGTATCGGATCGTCCTGCTTGGTCTCGCCGCGCTTCAGCGCCTGGCGATGCGCATAGATGCGCTCATGCACATCGGCCATGAAATCGTTGAAATGCGCACGGCGCTTGCGTTCGACCGGCAGAAGCGAAAAGAACATGTCCATCAGCATGGTCTTGCCGCGCCCGACCTCGCCGTGCACGTAAAGCCCCTTGATGACGCTCGTCGCCTCCTTGCGCTTGCCGAACAGCCAGCCGAGCGCGCTCGACTTGCGTGACAGACGCCGGGTGCAGATTTCCTCGATCAGCCGGTCGTAACGGACGGTAAGTTCGAGTTGAGCGGGATCGGCGTCCACATCGCCTGCCGCGACCATCGCATCGTAATGTTCGCGGACGGAGGGGAAGGCTTTCAGATTACCGTCGAAAGACATGATTGCTTCCGTTCAACCTTTCAATTGCAAAAACGGCGGACCATCTTGCGATGATCCGCCTGTCTCCAGAGCGCATCCCGAAACTTGCGAAGCGGTTTTCGGGCAAGATGCGCGGCAAAACAAACAATTGGAGCGCCGATCTGGTTCAATCAGATCGAAATGCGCTCCAAACGAAAGAATGTCTTAGCGCGAGAGCGATACGGCCTGACCGCCCGAGGTCTGTCCGTCGAAGCGGCTCGCCCCCGAGGAATAGAGCGAGGCGACGGTGCCGCCATTCGCATCATAGAGAACGAGCTGCTTGCCGTTGACGGCCCAGGAAGCGAGATTGCCGAGTTCACCGGGGCAGCGCAGCGGACCGGCGCGGAAGCCCTGGCCATATTTGGTCTGCGGCGTCGCGATCTTGCAGCTCTGGCCGCCAAGCGATGCGTTCCACACACCGGCGACGGAGCCGGGCGTCAGATCGGGCGCGGAAGCCGGCGGCAGGCTTGCAACCTGCGTGCCCGGCTGCGAGTTCGGGTTCGTGGTCGGAGCCGTCGGGAACTGCGAAGCATTGGGAGAAGAAAGATTGCCCTTCTGCACCGTGCCGGCCGGAGCGGCGGCTACGGGTGGTGGCGGCGGTGGTGGTGAAACCGTATCGAGATTGCCGAACCGGGAGCTCTGGCACCCGGCCAGGACAATGCCAGCCGCCGCGAGGCTGAGCAGACTTGCTTTCGAAATTCCCATCTGGTTCTCCATTTCCGCATTTCTCATCAGGGGTGGGGATGCCCCGGGCTTCCTACCGAAGCCCTGCAATGTGACAATATTGGACCGATAAAATGGCTATATGGTTAAAAAAGCAACACCGAATACTGTCATTTTTCCCCTCCAAACCCTTCAAGATCGCTTGAAACCGCATGATAATCCTGAAACTGGGACAGGAAGGCCACAGTTTCTCCGATATTGGGGGCTGTTCTGCAGAAACCTCCGGGCCGCAACTTTTCCCAATCTCATCCGGGTACTGGCAATTTGCGGGCTTTTCCGCCATATAGACCCTAATTGTCCCATAGGCTTCATGAGCATAAGCCGCAGGAAAACGGAACCACGATAGTTATGGCCACCAGGGCAGCCTTCGCCAAGATGAACGGGCTCGGCAATCAGATCATCGTTGCCGACATGCGCGGTCGCGCGGACCGGATCACGCCTGAAGCCGCGATCCGTCTTGCAAGCGACAGCGAGACCGCCTTCGATCAGATCATGGCGATCCATGATCCACGTACAGCGGGAACCGACAACTATATCGCGATCATCAATTGCGACGGCACACAAGCACAGGCTTGCGGCAATGGCACGCGCTGCGTGGTGCAGGCGCTGGCCGCCGAAACCGGCAGGCAGGCCTTCACCTTCGAGACCCGCGCCGGAATTCTGACCGCAACCGAACACGAAGACGGCCTGATTTCGGTCGACATGGGCAAGCCGCGCTTCGACTGGCAGGACATTCCGCTTGCCGAAGAGTTTCGCGATACGCGCATGATCGAACTGCAGGTCGGCCCCATCGACGCGCCGGTGCTGCATTCGCCGTCGGTTGCATCCATGGGCAATCCGCACGCCATCTTCTGGGTCGACCGCGATGTCTGGTCCTATGAGCTGGAAAAGTTCGGACCGCTTCTGGAACATCATCCGATCTTCCCGGAACGCGCCAATATCTCCATTGCCGAGGTCACATCGCCCGAGACGATGAACCTGCGCACATGGGAGCGTGGCGCGGGCCTCACCCGCGCCTGCGGTTCCGCAGCCTGCGCCGCAGCCGTCTCCGCAGCGCGCACGCGCCGCACGGGGCGAACTGTCACCGTGAATGTTCCGGGCGGTCCTCTCCTGATCGAATGGCGTGACGACGATCACGTCATCATGACCGGGCCGGCCGAATGGGAGTTTTCCGGCACTTTCGATCCGGCAACCGGTGAATGGAGCCGCGACGCCCAGTCTCACAAGCCATCTGACAGGGGTGCAGCCTGATGTCGGTGGAAGTCGTCACATTCGGATGCCGCCTCAACACCTATGAATCGGAGGTGATGAAGCGCGAAGCCGACGCCGCCGGACTGGGCGAGTTGAAGGACGGGGCGATCATCTTCAATACCTGCGCCGTGACGGCGGAAGCCGTGCGTCAGGCGCGTCAGGCGATCCGCAAGGCACGCCGTGAAAATCCGGAAGCGCGCATCATCGTCACCGGCTGCGCTGCGCAGACGGAAGCGGACAATTTCGCCGCCATGGATGAAGTGGACCTCATTCTCGGCAATGAGGAAAAGCTCAAATCCAACTCCTACCGGATGCTGCCGGATTTCGGCGTCAACCAGTTCGAGAAGGTACGCGTCAACGACATTATGGAAGTGCGCGAAACCGCAAGCCATATGGTCGATGCCATCGAGGGCCGCGCGCGCGCCTTCGTGCAGGTGCAGAACGGCTGCGACCATCGCTGCACCTTCTGCATTATTCCCTATGGTCGCGGCAATTCCCGCTCGGTGCCGATGGGTGCGGTGGTGGACCAGGTCAAGCGTCTCGTCGGCAATGGCTATGCCGAAGTGGTGCTGACTGGCGTGGACATGACCTCCTACGGTCCCGATCTTCCCGGCAATCTGCGCCTCGGCAAATTGGTGAAGACTGTTCTCAATCAGGTGCCGGATTTGCAGCGCCTGCGTCTTTCCTCCATCGATTCCATCGAGGCGGATGACGATCTGATGGATGCGATTGCCAATGAAAAGCGCCTGATGCCGCATTTGCATCTGTCGCTGCAGGCGGGTGACGACATGATCCTGAAGCGCATGAAGCGCCGCCACTTGCGCGACGATTCGATCCGCTTCTGCGAAACAGTGCGCGGGCTTCGTCCCGATATCGTCTTCGGCGCCGACATCATTGCCGGTTTCCCGACCGAAACCGAGGAGATGTTCCAGAACTCGCTGAAAATCGTCGAGGAATGTGGCCTCTCCCACCTGCACGTCTTCCCCTACAGCGCGCGCGAAGGCACGCCTGCTGCCCGCATGCCGCAGGTGCGGCGCGAAATCGTCAAGGAACGCGCTGCCCGCCTGCGCACGGAAGGCGACCGTGCCTATGAAAAGCATCTCGGCGCGCTGAATGGCACCATGCAGCGCCTTCTTGTCGAAAAGGAAGGCATTGCGCGCACCGAAGGCTTTACGCTGGCATCGGTTGACGGCGGCGCACCGGGCGAAATCATCGAACGTATCGTGACAGGCCATGACGGTGAAAAACTCCTCACCCGTCAGGCAGAGCCGCAAGCGGCTTGAAGCTTAAGGGCATCAGAATTCATGGCAATGGGTTTCATCAAGAAAATGTTCTCCTTCGGCAAGAAGGAGGTCGAGGAAAAACCGGTCGAACAACCGGCCCCCGATGCCGTGGAAGCGGCTTTGGAAACAGAGCTTCCTGAAACCGCCGCAGCGCCTGAAGAAACGCAAGACACCGCCGTTGAAGTGGTCATTTCCGAACCGGAAATGCCGGTGATCGCCCGCGAGCCGGAGCCGATGGAAGAGCCTGCGTCTGAAACGGTTGAGGAGGAAAAGGCGAAACCGGAACATCCGGTCGCCGAGATCGAAATCCCGATCGAACAGCCTCCGGTGATGGAACCCATCGCGGTCGAGGCACCCGCGCCAGAACCGGTTGTCGAAACTGTTGTCGAGCCCCTTGTTGAGCCCGGGCCGGAACCGGTTTTCGAACCCGAGCAGCCCGAAGTCGCAAAAACTCCTGATGCCCCTGTAGTAAAGGAAGCGGTAGAACCGGCAGCTCAGCCGGAGGTGGTGAAGCCCAAGAAGGTTAAGGTCGCCAGGGCCGTCGAGGAACACAAGGAAGAAGCGCCGGTTGAGGCAGCGCCTGAACCCAAGCTGTCCTGGTTCGAGAGGCTGCGGCGCGGCCTGCTCCGTTCATCGAATTCACTCAGCGAATCCATCGGCGGCATTTTCACCAAGCGCAAGCTCGATGACGACACGCTGCAGGATCTCGAAGATGTGCTGATTCAGGCCGATCTCGGGCTTGAAACAGCCATGCGCGTCACCGACGCGCTTGCCTCGGGACGCTACGGCAAGGACGTGACGGGCGAGGAAGTGCGCACCATCATGGGCGCGGAAATCGAAAAGGTTCTGGGCCCGGTGGCAAAGCCGCTGGAGCTTGACCTGTCGCACAAGCCGCATGTGATCCTCGTTGTCGGCGTCAACGGCACCGGCAAGACGACGACCATCGGCAAGCTTGCCGCAAAGCTCACCGCTGGCGGCCTCAAGGTCATGCTCGCGGCAGGCGATACGTTCCGCGCAGCCGCGATCGAGCAACTGCATATATGGGGCGAGCGTACCGGCTCGCCGGTCGTCTCCTCCAAGCTCGGCGCCGACGCGGCGGGGCTTGCCTATGATGCATGGGAAAAGGCCAAGGAAGCGGGAAGCGATGTGCTGATCATCGATACGGCGGGACGCTTGCAGAACAAGGCCGAACTGATGGACGAGCTTGCCAAGATCGTGCGCGTTCTGGGCAAGCATGACCCGGAAGCGCCGCATACGGTGTTGCAGACGCTCGACGCCACCACCGGCCAGAACGCGCTTAATCAGGTCGAGATTTTCAAGAATATCGCGGGCGTCAATGGCCTCGTCATGACCAAGCTTGACGGAACCGCGCGCGGCGGCATTCTGGTAGCGATTTCGGCCAAGCATAAACTGCCGATCTATTTCATCGGCGTCGGCGAAGGCGTCGACGATCTGGAACCCTTTGCGGCCAAGGATTTTGCCCGCGCCATCGCAGGAGTTGCCTGATGGAGCATCCCGTTTTCGAGCGCGACCCGTCGCAGAAAAGTGAAGCCGAGCGCCGGGAAGTCCCGCCGCTCCTGAAGCTGGCGCTGGAACTTGGACCGCTTCTGGTCTTCTTCTTCGCCAATGCGCGCGGTGAAATGCTGATCGAGCGCTTTCCGGTGCTGGCTTCCATCGGCGCGCCGATCTTTCTGGCGACAGCCCTTTTCATGGCGGCAACCGTGATCGCGCTTGCCATTTCATGGTCGATGACGCGCACGCTGCCCATCATGCCGCTCGTCTCCGGCATTGTCGTGCTGGTGTTCGGCGCGCTGACGCTCTGGCTGCACAATGACACGTTCATCAAGATGAAGCCCACCATCGTCAACACGCTGTTCGGCGCAATCCTGCTGGGCGGGCTTTTCTTCGGCAAATCCCTGCTCGGCTATGTCTTCGATTCTGCCTTCCGTCTCGATGCCGAGGGCTGGAGAAAACTGACGCTGCGCTGGGGCCTGTTCTTCATCTTCCTCGCCGTGGTCAACGAACTTGTCTGGCGGAATTTTTCGACCGATGCCTGGGTATCGTTCAAGGTCTGGGGCATTATGCCCATCACCGTTGTCTTCACGCTTTTACAAATGCCGCTTATCCAGAAGCATTCACTGACGGAAGACAACAAGACCGCGTCGTAACGGGAGGACGGACACCATGAACGACATCGCACCACGGCTTGAAATCGAACAGTTCATCTGCCGCAGCGACAATTACGGCGTCCTCATCCACGATCCGCAAAGCGCGCTCACCGCTTCCATCGATGCGCCCGACGCGGCGGCTGTCGAGGCGGCGCTGAAACGGCGCGGCTGGACGCTCGACTTCATCTTCACCACCCATCACCACCTCGACCATGTGGAAGGCAATGAAGCACTGAAGGCGAAATACGGGGTCGGCATCATCGGTCCCAAGGCCGAGGAAACGAAGATTCCGGGCATCGACCGGACCGTGAAGGATGGCGACGAGTTCACCTTCGGGCTCTTCCGGGTGAAGGCCATTGCGACGCCGGGGCATACGGCGGGCGAAATTTCCTACTATATTCCCGACGCGAAAGTTGTCTTCACCGGCGACACGCTGTTCGCGCTCGGTTGCGGGCGGCTTTTCGAGGGAACGCCGCTCACCATGTTCCAGTCGCTGCAGAAGCTGATTGCGCTTCCGGGCGACACGGCGGTTTATTGCGGCCATGAATATACCGAAAGCAATGCCCGCTTTGCGCTGACCATCGATCCGGCCAATTCCGCACTCAAGGAGCGTGCCGCAGAGATTGCGCGCCTGCGTGCCGCCGACCGCATGACATTGCCGTCAAGCATCGCGCTTGAAATGGCGACGAACCCTTTCCTGCGCTGGCACGATGCAGGCATTCGCAGCCGCCTCGGCTTGCAGGATGCGCCCGACGAAGCCGTGTTTGCCGAAATCCGCAAGCGCAAGGATATGTTCTGACATATGGTATTGAGCGCGAATCGTTCCACAGTTCGAGGTTAGAAGAATGACGGTGTTATCCCGTTTCAAGATTGCAGGCTGCGCCGTTTTCCTCGGCCTCTCGCTTGTCGCCCTGCCCGGTTCGATGACTGTCACGTTTGCCGATGACCTGCTGCTCGACGTCGCACCGAAGCAGACGCCTGCCGAGATCAATAATTTCAAGCTGAGCGAAGATTTCCTCTCGCGCATGGAAAAGGTGCAGGAACAGCTGGGCGGCATGGAACTTTCGGCGACGGAAGAGGAAGGACAGGACGCCACGCCTTCTTTCGACAAGATGGTGAAGAGCGTTGAATCCCGCCCGCAGGTCGTGGAAGTGCTCAAGGCCCAGAACATAACGCCCAGTGATTATATCCTGGGCTATTTCGCCCTGATGAGCAGCCTTGCGGCGGCTGATGCGGAGAGCGAGCCGCAGCTGGTGGACGAATTGAAGGACATCAATCCCGAACATCTCGCCTTCGGCAAGCAGTATAGCGAGCGCATCCGCGTCCTGATCGGCGAGTAAGTTTTCCGCGATTGCCAATCTCCTCATCTTGAGGAGGTATCTTGAGCTTGCGAAGGTTACCGACGCGGCCCTCGAATTCTCGGGCCGCTCCTCAGGATGAGGGACGGAGCGCAGGCAACTGGTGCGGTTCCAGTTGAAACAGAGCAGTGGGAACCGCTCTAAGTATTTTCTTCATCGCATTATCTCACGCATCGAAGCGGGAATAGAAATCAGTCCAGTGGACTGATTTCCCCGCGTAGACGCTTCGCACTTTTGCTGGAAAAGCTCTATTTTACCGCACAGGTTGCCTCAAAAGCCGCAATGCGTTGATCGTCACAAGAACGGTCGCGCCCGTATCGGCCAGAATGGCGGGCCAGAGGCCGGTGATGCCCAGCACCGTGGTCACCAGAAAGACAGCCTTCAATCCAAGCGCTATGGCAATATTCTGATGGATATTGCGCATGGTCCGCTTGGAAAGGTCGACCATTTCCTCCACATCGCCAACCCGGCCGTGCAGGACGGCGGCGTCCGCCGTTTCCAGCGCCACATCGGTGCCGCCGCCCATGGCGATGCCGACATCGGCGGCGGCAAGCGCTGGCGCGTCGTTGATGCCGTCGCCAATCTTGGCGACGATCAGACCTTCCTTGCGCAATTCGCCGACGATGCGCTGCTTGTCTTCCGGCAGAAGCTCGGCCCGCACCTCGATCCCCAGATCGCGCCCGATGGCTTCCGCCGTGCGGCGATTGTCGCCGGTCAGCATGAGGGTGCGGATGTTGGCCGCCTTCAACTCCCGCAAGCCGGCAATGGCATCGGCGCGCGGTTCGTCGCGCATGGCGATCGCACCGGCGATCCTGCCATTGGCAACCAGCACGGAAACCGTCTTGCCTTCGTCGTTGCAGGCGGCAATGCGGTTCGCCAGCGCATCCGGAATGGCTGAAATATCATTGGCGGCGCGGCGCGAACCCAGAAACAGGTCCTTCTCGCCCACCATGCCCGACACGCCCTTGCCGCCATGGGCCTTTCCTCCCGTCACCGGGGCAAGTTTCAGCCCGCGCTGTTCTGCGGCACCGACAATCGCCAGCGCCAGCGGGTGGCTTGAGCCCGCATCCAGCGACGCGGCAAGACGCAGCACTTCATCTTCGCGCAGGTCGCCCGCCAGCACGTCGGTCACCTTCGGCTTGCCTTCGGTCAGCGTGCCGGTCTTGTCGAAGCAGGCCGCCGTGATCTTGCCGATGGTTTCCAGCACCGCGCCGCCCTTCATCAGAAGACCGCGCCGGGCGCCCGACGAGAGCGCGGCTGCAATAGCCGCAGGCGTGGAAATGACCAGCGCGCAGGGGCAGCCGATCAGGAGGATCGCAAGTCCCTTGTAGATCCATTCGTTCCAGTCGCCGCCCGCAACAAGCGGCGGCAGGATGGCGACAAGCGCCGCCACGACGACCACGCCCGGCGTGTAATAGGTCGAAAAACGATTGATGAAACGCTCGGTCGGCGCCTTGGCTTCCTGCGCTTCCTCGACCAGCCGCACGACGCGGGCGATGGTGTTATCCTGCGCGGCGGCCGTGACCCTCACCCGCAGTACGCCGTCACCATTGATCGTGCCGGCAAAAACCGTGTCGCCTTCAGCCTTGCCGACCGGCGTGCTTTCACCGGTGACGGGCGCTTCATCGACCGCGCTTTCACCCGTGAGGATTTCACCATCGGCAGGCATGCGGTCGCCGGGCCGCACGGAAATCACATCGCCAACCGCGAGACTGTCAGCCGCAACTTCCGAAGTCGTCCCGTTTTTCTCGAGAAACGCAGTCTTCGGCACCAGCGCGGTGAGCGACTGGATGCTGGCGCGCGCCTTTCCGGCGGCCACCCCTTCCAGAAGCTCGCCGACCAGGAACAGAAACACGACGGCTGCCGCTTCCTCGGTGGCGCCAATGAACATTGCGCCTATGGCGGCAATCGTCATCAGCATCTCGATGGAAAACGGCGTACCATTGATGGCCGCCATATAGGCGCGCCTGGCAATCGGCACGAGACCGATCAGCATCGCCGCCGTGAAAGCCCACAGCTCGATCGCGGGGTAGAGATGCCCGGCTATATAGGCAGCGATCAGCCCGCCGCCGCAGGCCAGCATCATCTGGCCTTTCTTCGAGCGCCACCACGGCAGCGGTTTTGCAGGCGCGCTTGCCTTGGGCGCAGCCCTGCCGCCGCTGGCAGCGGGAGCGGTGTCGGCAAGCGTGGTCCTGTAGCCCAGAGCCGTCACCCTGGCGGCGATTTCATCGCTCTTTGCCGTCCCGTCATGATTGACGTTCATCGCGCCATTGGTCACGGAGACAGACACGTCCGTCACGCCGGGCAGGCGGCGCACGGCGGTATCGATCTTGGCCGCGCAGGATGCGCAATCCATACCATCGACCCGAAAGCGCAGACTGTCCGGCGTTGCCGCAATCTCGCTGTGGCCGTCCTGATCGTGCTCATGCCCGTGATGATCGTGGTTGCCGCCGCACGCCCCGTGGTCATGATCATGGTCATGGTGAGAATGATCGTGCGAATGTTCGCTCTTTGCCGGGGCTTTTTCTGAGGCGACCGGCTCCGCGCCATATCCGAGGCTGCGAACCTTGGCGGCAATCTTGTCGAGATCGCCCGTTCCATCATGGTTGACGGTCATCGTGCCCCCCGCAACCGAAACGGAGACATCCTGGATCCCGCGCACGCGCCGCACGGCAGTTTCGATCTTGGCTGCGCAGGACGCGCAATCCATACCGTCGATGCGAAAGCGAATCTGGTTCAGTGTTTCACTCATGATCTGCTCTTTTCAGGACTGCTCTTGAATTGTCTTGAGCAAGGTCTACATCCTCTAGTGACTAGAGGAGCAAGCGGAAAATGATCACGAATGTGCCCATCGGCGAAGCATCGAAGGCGAGCGGCGTCAAAGTGCCGACCATCCGTTATTACGAGCAGATCGGCCTGCTACCTTCCCCGCCGCGCAGTGACGGCAATCGCCGCCTCTATGACCGGAGCGACATCCAGCGGCTTCTCTTCATCCGCCATGCGCGCGATCTGGGGTTCGAGGTGGATGCGATCCGCACGCTTCTCGATCTTCAGGACAATCCCGACCAGTCATGCGCGGCGGCCGACGCCATTGCACGCGCGCGCCTGAGCGATGTGGAGCATCGCATCGCCAAACTGCTTTCGCTCAAGACGGAATTGCAGCGCATGCTGGAATGCACCGCGCATGGCCGCATCGACCAGTGCCGCGTGATCGAGATTCTCGGAAACCACGAGGAATGCGTGCACCCGAAGCATTAATCCGAACTCGGGCGCATCCCGAAAAGTGGGAACCCCCTACGCAGGGAAATCAGCCACTGGACTGATTTCTGATCCTGCTTCGATCGGATGAGATGCGCGATAAAACAAACAGACAGAGCATTTCCAACGATTCATGAAAAACAGGAAATGCTCTGGCTGCCGGTCAGTTCACCTTTGAAAAACGGGTCGCCTGGATCTTGAGCGTGCCGATCTGGGTGCCGATCCGTGCCACGACGGGCGCATAGATGCCCGAATTGCCGAGCGATGCGAAGGAAATCGTCATCCGGCTGCGATTGCTCAGGTAATCGATGGCCTTCTTGCCCTTCTGATAACCGGAAATCGGAATGAATTTCGCCGAGCAGATGACCGATTCGCCGGTAAAGCCATCGGTCGTGAACGATTCGGTGCCGTTAAAGGAAAGCCTGATCTCGGCCCGCGTCTGGCCGTCGAAGACGCTCAGCGAACGATCGCAGACTGCCCGGCCATTCTTGGCCGGAATCATGAGGGCGCTCAGCGGATCGCTGACATTCAGCAGGTCCTGCGGCGATGTTTCCACCCAGGGGTCGCGCTTTTTCACCGGAGGCTGGTTTTCCGCCGCAACGACATTGCCATTGGCGAAGCGGATCGTGGTGCTCTTGTTCTTGCGGCCATGCTTGTAGGCGAGATCGAAGCTCTTCGGCACGACCTTGCCGCCGACGGCGCTGCCGGTAACGTGCACGGTGCCGTCCGTATCGTCGAACACCCGCGCCAGACCGGAGGTCAGGAAACGGCCATTGAGGTTGTAATTCGCGCCATTGACCGTGGTTTCTATGGCGGACCGCGCAATGGAAAGCCCGAAAATGGAAATATCGTATTCCGTCCGGTAAAGATCATCGGCCCGGGCCGGGCCGCTGGCCATCGTCAGTGCCCCCAAGCTCAGGCCCGCGAAGGCCAGACCTGCCGCAGCCGCCACACCACACTGCGCCAGCCGGTGCCGGACGGGCTTCAACACATGCGACGGTTCGATCATACTCGGCATTCCTTTCGCCTGCTTCTCCAATGAAGGTTTTCAACCACATTGGACCGCCAGAAAGTTGCGTGGGATTCTTCGATACAGTATCTGTGCAACAGGCAAAACCGGCGAAGTTATGATTGCAAGCTTTCGTGAAGACCGTTCGGAAGCCGGAAAACCGCGTCTTTGCGCGATGGATACGGAATCTCACTTGACTGCAACGGCTGCTGTCACTATAGAAACGCGACTTTCCCAATAGGCCGCCTGTCCGAGATCGCGCGCCAGCAGCATCAAACTGCGTTGATTGCTTGAATTCGGACATTCGGGTCGGGGCCTGAAGAACGTAATTGAAGGTGAGACCAAAATGTCCCGCGCTTGTGAATTGACCGGCAAGTCGGTCCAGTACGGCAACAATGTCAGCCACGCGAACAACAAGACGCGTCGCCGCTTTCTGCCGAACCTCTGCAATGTTACGCTGATGTCCGAAACCCTCGGCCAGAGCTATCGTCTGCGCGTTTCCGCCAACGCCCTGCGTTCGGTCGAACATCGCGGCGGTCTGGATGCGTTCCTCGTCAAGTCCGACGACAAGGAACTGTCGCAGCGCGCTCGCCTGCTGAAGCGTCAGATCGCAAAGAAGCAGGCTGAAGCAGTCGCTGCCTAAGCTTTCGGCCAAATGATTTGACAAAAAAGGCCGGCTCTCGTCGGCCTTTTTTGCTGGTTCCATCACCCAGGATAAAAAAATGTCAATCGAGACACCCTCTTTTTCCCGGCTTATGCCAGCGATACTGGCCATGTGCGTGGCGGTTGCCGCGTCGAATATTCTCGTCCAGTATCCGTTCCAGCATTTCGGCCTCGGTGAAGTTCTGACCTATGGTGCCTTCACCTATCCTGTCGCCTTTCTGGTCAATGACCTGACGAATCGCCGCTTCGGCCCTGCCGCCGCGCGCAAGGTCGTCTATGCCGGTTTCGTGCTGGGCGTCGTCATGTCGATCTGGCTGGCAACCCCGCGCATCGCGATTGCCTCGGGCTCGGCCTTTCTTTTCGCACAGCTGATGGACATCACCGTCTTCGACCGCCTGCGCCGCAAGACCTGGTGGAAAGCGCCCTTTGCCGCCGCCATGTTCGGCTCTGTGCTCGATACGGTCCTGTTCTTCTCGATTGCCTTCGCAGCCGGATTTGCGTGGATCGACACGCTCACGGGAATGCCCGATTCGTCCCTTGCCGAACCGGCGTCCTTCCTCGGCCTCGGCGTGCCGCTCTGGGCATCGCTGGCTTTTGGCGACTTCTTTGTGAAGGTCATCATGGGGACGCTTATGCTGATCCCCTATGGGGCAATCCTCGCCGTCTTCGCCCCGTCGCTTTATGCGCCAAGCCGGACAACGGCGGAAGAGGCATGAAAAAGGGCGCTTGAAGCATTTCCAGCAAAAGCGTGAAGCGCCTTTGCGTTCGGAAATGCATCAAAATAAACTTCAAGCGTCCTTGTTTTACCTTCTGCCAGCCCGGCGCCTGCCCTTGGCCGGAGCCGCAGTCCCCTGCTCCTCAAAAAGCGAGGCAAGCTGTTCGGTCATGGCGCCAGCCAGTTCTTCCGCATCGACGATGGTGACGGCGCGCTGATAATAGCGCGTGACGTCATGGCCGATGCCGATGGCGATCAGTTCCACCGGCGAACGCGTTTCGATTTCCTCGATCACCGCGCGCAGGTGCCTCTCCAGATAGTTGCCGGGATTGACGGAAAGCGTCGAGTCGTCGACCGGCGCGCCATCCGAAATCATCATCAGGATCTTGCGTTGTTCAGGCCGCCCAAGCAGGCGCTGATGCGCCCAGATCAGCGCCTCGCCGTCGATGTTTTCCTTCAGCAGCCCTTCGCGCATCATCAGGCCGAGATTGCGCCGGGCGCGCCGCCAAGGCGCATCGGCGCTCTTGTATACGATGTGGCGCAGATCGTTGAGGCGACCCGGATTGGCGGGCTTGCCGCGTCCAAGCCACGCTTCGCGCGACTGGCCGCCCTTCCACGCCTTGGTGGTGAAGCCCAGGATTTCCACCTTCACGCCGCAACGTTCCAGCGTGCGGGCGAGAATATCCGCGCAGGTCGCGGCAACCGTGATCGGGCGACCGCGCATGGAGCCGGAATTGTCCAGCACCAGCGTGACAACCGTATCGCGGAAATCCGTATCGCGCTCCTGCTTGTAGGAAAGCGGCTGCGTCGGATCGATGACGATGCGCACCAGACGCGCCGAATCGAGATAACCCTCTTCCAGATCGAAATCCCACGAGCGGTTCTGCTGCGCCATCAGGCGGCGCTGCAGGCGGTTGGCGAGACGCCCCACCACGCCCTGCAGATTGGCAAGCTGCTTGTCGAGGAAACCGCGCAGACGATCGAGTTCCACCTCGTCGCAAAGATCGGTCGCTTCTACCTCTTCATCGAACTCGCGCGTGAAGACCTTGTAATCGACGTGCTCGGCAAAATTGGCGAAAGGCTGGTTCGGACGGCGCGTATCGCCCGGCGTTTCCGCGTCGATATCCTCGCTGTCGTCCATGTCGTCGGCGGAAGCGTCGGCGGCATCCATTTCGCCCTGCTCGCCTTCATCGCTCGAACTGTCGGATTCCTCGCTTTCAGCCGAATCGGAACCTTCCTGGCTCTCGTCGCCGCCTTCCTCGTTCTCGTCGGAATCCGGCGTCTGTTCGTCGTTCTGTTCTTCCTCGTCGCTCGGTTCTTCCTGCGACAGCTCTTCCGCCATGTCCATGGAAGCGAGCATGTCGCGCACCGTGCGCGCAAAGGCCTGCTGGTCTTCGAGATTGTCGCCAAGCCGCGCAATGTCGGCTGCAGCCTTCTGTTCGATCCAGTCGCGCCACAGTTCCAGCACCTGCCCGGCTTCCGCAGGGGCGGCCCGCCCGGTCAGCTTCTCACGCAGAAGAAGCGACACGGCTTCCTCGAGCGGCGCGTCTTCCCTCTCGGTGACGGTGGAGAAATTGGCTTTCGAATATTTATCCGCAAGCATGGTGGAAAGATTGTCCGCCATGCCCGCCATGGCGCGCGCGCCGATGGCTTCAACACGCGCCTGTTCGACCGCATCGTAAATGGCGCGCGCCTGCTTTCCTTCCGGAGCAAGGCTCGCATGAATGCGTGGGTTATGGCGCGCCTGGCGCAGCGCCATGGAATCGCCAAGGCCGCGCGTGACGGCAATATCATGCGCGGTCGGACGTTTCGGCAGGTCGGGAAGGCGGGCACGATTGGCGCTCAGGGCCGGGCGGTCGTTGGTAAACGCCACTTCCAGCTCATGCTCGCCGGAAATGGCGCGGACGCAAGCCGTTATCGCACGCTTGAACGGTTCGGAATCCACCGGTCCCGGTTTACGCTCGCGCGAATTATCGCCTATTCCTGACTTCTGGCCCGACATATGCCTATCCTGACTTCGCTTTCAAGCAAGGGCGAAGCTCATCGCCCCCGCACCAGACAGTGCACTGCCGCCGGATGATCGGGCGGCAGGCTTCCTCCGCATCAAGCGAGAACGATATTGGCTGCCGACTCCGGCAGTTCAACGCCGAAAGCACGCTGATAGAACTCAGCCACGGTCGCGCGTTCCAGCTCGTCGCACTTGTTGAGGAAGGTCAGGCGGAATGCAAAGCCGACATCGTTGAAGATCGCGGCATTTTCGGCCCATGTGATGACCGTACGCGGGCTCATGACGGTCGAGAGATCGCCATTGATGAAGGCCTGACGGGTCATGTCGGCCACGCGCACCATCTTGTTCACGATCTCGCGGCCTTCGGCATTCTGGTAATGCTTGGCCTTGGCGAGAACGATGTTCACTTCATTGTCGTGCGGCAGATAGTTCAGCGTCGTCACGATGGACCAGCGGTCCATCTGCGCCTGGTTGATCTGCTGGGTGCCGTGATAAAGGCCGGTCGTATCGCCGAGACCGACGGTGTTGGCGGTCGCGAACAGGCGGAAAGCCGGGTGCGGACGGATGACGCGGCTCTGGTCGAGAAGCGTCAGGCGGCCGGAGGATTCCAGAACGCGCTGGATGACGAACATCACGTCAGGGCGGCCGGCGTCGTATTCGTCGAACACCAGCGCCACATTGTGCTGATAGGCCCAGGGCAGGATGCCGTCCTTGAATTCGGTGACCTGTACGCCGTCCTTGACCACGATGGCGTCCTTGCCGACGAGATCGATACGGCTGACATGGCTGTCGAGGTTGACGCGCACGCAAGGCCAGTTGAGGCGGGCCGCGACCTGCTCGATATGGGTCGACTTGCCGGTGCCGTGATAGCCCGAAACCATCACGCGACGGTTATAGGCAAAGCCTGCGAGGATCGCGAGCGTCGTCTGACGGTCGAAAAGATAATCCGGATCAAGCTCCGGCACATAGGAATCGCCTGCCGCATAGGCCGGCACCGTCATGTCGGAATCGATCCCGAACACTTCGCGCACCGAAACCGTCGTATCCGGCAAATTGGCTATATCCCGCTCAACCTTGTTCATCATGCCTCCAGAGCGGCAGGCAGCGACCGGCCGCGAATTAATACCGGCAAGCTGCCGACCGGCAACTTTCATCCGCGGGCATGTTTTTCCGGCGAGCCGGACGGTATGCCCCTTCCGTAATTCGTTGCGGGCATCCGTGCTTGCATCCACGCCTTGGCGCGGCAGAAGAATGTCCGTCGGAGCCGTCGGCGACCGCTCCATAGTCAGCTTTCAGTCCCAAACAGGCTTTAGCAAAAACCTGCCTGCTTGAGCAATTGATAAGCCTGAATAACATCGCGAAATCTCTCTTCCGATCCGCGATCACCACCATTCGCATCCGGATGGTGCTGCTTTACCAACTCTTTATAGCGCGCCTTGATCTTATCGCCAGTCGAATTTGGTTCAAGACCGAGGGTGGCCAGCGCCTTTATTTCCAGCGTGCGGGGTTTGCGCTGTGCCTTCTGGCCCGGCGCATGCCCTTTGGCTTCCTTGAAAAGATTGAAGGGGTCGCGGATGCGGTTGTGATAGGAGGCCGAACCGGACCGCATCTTGGCCACGTCGGGCGAGGTGCGCGCCTTGGCGGTGGAATTCGCCGTCGTCGACCAGGTCGGGCGGTGGCCGGTGATCGCATCCTTCTGGAATTTCGCGATGTCGCCATCGGAAAGACCGGAGAAGTAATTGAAATTCTTGTTATATTCCCGCACATGGTCGATGCAGAAGCGGAAATATTCGCCTTCACGCATCCGCCCCACAGGCGCGCGATGCGTGCCCGGCTTGTCGCAACCATCCCACTGGCAGCAGGGTGCTGAAGACTTCGCTTCCGCGGTCTTCTTGGGCTTGATGCGGATACTGTCGAAAAATTTTGAGTTCGTTGTCATCGAATCGAATTATGCGGATTATCAGTTGCTGAACAAGAATTGACATTTCGTCCGGTCGGGCTTTTGGCCATTTCAACTGGGCGAAATTTTGAAGCGGAGTGCTTTCCTGTGCGGATTTGCCCCACCTTTTGCCGCCGAAGCAGCGTTATATGAGGCACAGCGTCTATATGGGGAGAAGTGGCTCAAATGTCCATTCACAATAGCAAACAAAGCGCGATGGAAGCGAAACTGACCACGGCTTTCGCTCCCCAGCGCCTTGAAGTCATTAACGAAAGCCACCTCCACGCCGGCCATCACCATGAGGATCGCGGTCATCATGAAGTCTATGACGGCACCGGCGAAACGCATTTCCGCATCCGCATCGTTGCTGACGCCTTTGCCGGAATGAGTCGCATCGAGCGCCACCGCGCCATCAACGCGCTGTTGAAGGAAGAACTGGAGAGCGGCGTCCACGCGCTGGCGCTTGAGCCTTCCGCCCCCGGTGAAGCAACGCGGCGCTGAAGATTTTTTCGGAAAGACATGTCTTCCGAAAGCGGAAATCGTTTCGGGTAAAGCCAGGCGCAAAGCCGGTCGGATGGAGCATCTCCGCGATTCATTCGAAACGGAAATACTCTGGAGCCGGAACCTGCGGCTGTGGCTCGCCAGAACCGGGAGGGCAACTTCGCTGAGCCCTATCAGGAAACAGGCTATCCAGAGCCCGCCCCAAAACATGCAAAGCGCCCTTTCGGGCGCTTTTGCTATGCATCCAATGCCATGCGATCAAATCGATCGAACTTCGCGGAGAAAAGCAATTTCAGAATAGCATCCGATGTTGGCACAAATAGAGAAGGCTGTATCTATCTCATTATAAAGCATGCGATATGAAATTTCTCCGCAGTTTTCGTATCAGAACATAAGCTATCTACAATGAACGGCATCGCATGCTTATAGGTGAACATGCCTGCCGCAATACAACCCTAGTAATACATAAATCCGGCGATATTTCAAATGAAATATTCTATGCTTAAATAGAGAAAGACCAGCGTTTATTAGTAATATTTGTTATTACTGTCTTCCTGCTGCCGTCTCTTCTATCGGCGCGGCACCGCCGCAACGATGGGGGCCGGTTTTCCATCGGCGTCGAGCGGCACGATGCGCAACCGCGTCAGGCGGTTCCTTTCCTTTTTGAGGACCGAAAAGCGTTTCCCGTAAAAGGTGAAGGCCTGCTTCACTTCCGGGATTGTCTGCGTCTCATGAATGACCAGACCGGCGATTGTGGTCGCCTCCTCATCCGGCAGGTGCCAGTCGAGCGCGCGGTTGATATCGCGAATCGGCAGCGAGCCGTCGACGATCACCGAACCGTCCGGCTGCAGGCGAACGCCCTGCATGTCGATATCGTGCTCGTCGGCAATATCGCCGACGATTTCCTCCAGGATATCCTCAAGCGTCACCAGGCCCTGCACATCGCCATATTCGTCGACAACGATGGCAATGTGGGCCTTTCGGCGGAGAAAAGCGTCGAGCTGGTCCTGCAATGTCGTCGTGTCGGGCACGAACCACGGCTTGCGCGCGACCTTCATGATGTCGATGCGGGTAAAATCATTGTCAACGTCGTAAAGCGCACGCAGCAAATCCTTGGTGTGGATGATGCCGACGATATTGTCGATATCGTCGCGCCAGAGCGGCATGCGCGTGTGCGGGCTGGCCAGAATATCGCGCACGATCTCTTCCGCCGCGGCATCGGCATTGACGGTGCCCATCGAGGTCCGGTGCACCATCACGTCGCTGACTTCCAGCTCCTTGAGGTCGAGAAGGCCGCCAAGCTGATCGCGGTCTTCCTTGATGAGCGATTTGTCGCGATGCAGCACCTCGACCGCGCCGCGCAATTCCTCCTGCGGGCTCAGCATCGACCGGCCCGCGGCGAGATTGACGCCGCATAGCCTCAGGATCGCGCGCACGATCCAGTTCACTGCGGCAGAAACCGGCCCGAGGATCAGCACCACCAGCGAAACGCTGCGCGCAACGACAAGCGAAAACCGGTCGGGACCGGAGATCGCCCAGGATTTCGGCAGCACTTCAGCGAAGATGACCAGAATGACCGTCATCGCCAATGTCGCATAGGCGACGCCCGCATCGCCGAACAGGTTGAGGAAAATGCTGGTGGCAATGGAGGAGGCCAGAATATTGGCAAGGTTGTTGCCGATCAGAAGCACGCCGATCAAGCGGTCGCGACGGCTGATGAGCCGCTGGACCAGTCCCGCGCGCTCGTCGCCATTATGTTCGAGCGTGAGCATTCGGGCCCGCGACGCCGCCGTCAGCGCCGTTTCGGAGCCTGAAAAGAATCCGGAAAGAATGACGCAGAGCAGGATAATGCCGCACAGAACCCAGAGCTCGAAAGCCATTCGCCTTGTCCTCTTGCTTCGTATCTAGTGGATTTTCGAATTTGACCTTTGAAACAGCATCGCATTCAGGCGGGATTCAAACGTCAAATTCAGTCCACCAGACGGTCTTTCAAAAATTCCAGCACGGCTGCCGGCGGCACATCCTTGGCAATGAAGGACTGGCCGATACCGCGTGTCAGGATGAAGGTGAGCGCGCCGCGCGCCACTTTCTTGTCCTGCGCAATATAATCCATCAGTTTTTCCGCAGACGGCAAGCCGCCTGGCACATCCGACAGGCGGTATGGCAGGCCGACGGTTTTGAGATGCGCCTCGACGCGCTCCGCATCCTCGATGCCGCACAGATTCATCTTGACGGAGAAGCGATGGGCCAGCGCCATGCCGATGGCGACACCTTCGCCATGCACGAGGCGGGTTGAATCGTAGCCCGTCGCCGTTTCCAGCGCGTGGCCAAACGTATGGCCGAGATTGAGCAGCGCCCGGTCGCCGGTCTCGCGCTCGTCGCGCGCAACGACAGCCGCCTTGCAGCGGCAGGATTCGGCGATGGCTTGCGTCCGCGCCGCGCCGCCGGAGAAAACCTCCTGCCAATTCCGTTCCAGCCATTCGAAAAAGTCCGGGCGGTCGATCAGGCCATATTTCGCGACCTCCGCGTAACCGGCGCGAAACTCGCGCGGGCTCAGCGTATCGAGGACTTCCGTATCGGCCAGAACGAGTTGCGGCTGATAGAAGACGCCGACGAGGTTCTTGCCGTGCGCCGTATTGATCCCCGTCTTGCCGCCGACCGAGGAATCGACCTGCGACAGGAGCGAGGTCGGCATCTGCACGAAATTCATGCCGCGCCGAACGATACCGGCAACGAAACCGGACAGGTCGCCAACCACACCGCCGCCAAACGCCACGACCGCATCGCCGCGTTCCAGCCGCGCCGCCAGCACGGCATTGGTGACCGTTTCAAGCGTGCCGAATGACTTGGATTTCTCGCCCGGCGCAACGATCACCGGCGTTACATCGATACCGGCCCTGACGAAGCTTTCGGTGAGGCGCTCCAGATGCGCCCTGGCGACATTCTCGTCCGTCACCACCGCCACGCGCACGCCTTTCAGACGCTTCGCCAGTTCCTCGCCCGCCCGGTCAACCAGCCCCTTGCCGATCAATATGTCGTAGGAACGGTCGGCGAGCGACACAGGAACGGTGGTGACACCGGCGATGGAAGGCGCGTTCATGCATAGTCTCCGATACATATAGCGAGGCAGGCAGCCGTTAAGCCTCTAATCCTTCGAGATGACCGGCCAGAACATCGAGCAGTTCGGCGGCGATCACTTCCTTCTTGTCGTCACGCGTCATGAGCTGGAGATCGGCCAGCGCATAGACCGGATAACGCTCGTTCATCAGCCGCAGCATGACACCGCGCGGATCGCTGTTTTTCAAAAGCGGGCGGTTCTGGCGGCGCGATACGCGCTCCATCAGAATATCGATTTCCGCATTGAGCCAGATGGAAACGCCTGCACGCGCGATCGCCGCCCGCGTTTCGGCGTTCATATAGGCTCCGCCGCCGGTTGCCAGAACCATCGGCCCGTCTTCGAGCAGGCGCATGATGACGCGGCGTTCGAGATCGCGGAACTCCACCTCGCCATAGGCTTCGAACAGTTCGGGGACGGTCATGCGCGAAACCGCTTCGATCTCCGTATCGGCATCGCGAAACGGCAAGCCGAGAAGGCTCGCCGCCTTGCGCCCGACGGTGGATTTGCCCGCGCCCATCAGCCCCACAAGCACCACGACTTTCGAACCGAGCAGATCGCGGATCAGTTCCGCTTTCTCATGTAGATTGTTTTGTTTTGCCGTGCTGCTCATTGTCCTCGTCCATTTGTTCCGGTTCCACATGAAAAACGGTTCGACGTCAATTGCTTTGATTGGTTTTGAAGGCGCGCGGGGCCGCAAGCACGGCTTTTTTGCAAGATGGTGCCCGCGGGTTCCCTTCGTCGCCGTCCTTGCTTTCGTCCAAATGCCGCAGCATAAGTGATGCATGCCGACCCTGACGCGCCTTGTCCTTTTTCTCGCTCTGGTCGCCGCCATCGTCTATGGCGCGATGTACGCGCTTGCCAATTTCGTGGAGCCCGACACGCGCGAGATCACCGTCGAAATACCGGCCTCGAAGCTGAAGCCGGTGACGATTGCGCCTCCCGTGGCCACGCCCGATCCGGCGGAAACTGCCGACACCGCCCCCGAACCGCCCCAGGCACCGCAGGAGTGAGGATGCGCGCATCGCTGGCGATCGAAAACTTTCTGGAAATGATGAGCGCCGAACGGGGTGCTGCCCGCAATACGCTTGAATCCTACCGGCGCGACCTTGAAGCAGTGGCGGAAGCCATGGCGGCGCGGGGCGTCAATCTTGCCGAGGCCGGTGCGGACCATGTCCGCAGCGCCATCGATGCCATGGCCGCGGAAGGTTTTGCCGCGACCTCGCAGGCCAGGCGCCTGTCGGCGCTGCGCCAGTTCTTCCGCTTTCTCTATTCGGAAGGCTACCGGCAGGACGATCCGACCGGCACCGTCGATGCGCCGAAAAAGCAAAAGCCGCTGCCGAAGATCATGAGCGTCGAAAACGTGACGCGGCTTCTCGACCGGGCAGTGCTTGAAGCCGATGAGCCCGGCGAACGGGCTGATCTCATCAAGGCCTTGCGCCTTCATGCGCTTCTTGAAACGCTTTATGCGACGGGGCTTCGGGTTTCGGAACTCGTCGGCCTGCCCGTCACCGTCGCCCGCACCGATCACCGATTTCTGCTGGTTCGCGGCAAGGGTTCCAAGGAACGCATGGTTCCGCTTTCACCCAAGGCGCGGGAAGCCTTGCAGCGCTTTCTCGCTTTGCGGGATTCCCTGCCCGGCAGCGATGACAATCCCTGGCTGTTCCCGGCATTTTCCGAAAGCGGCCATCTGGCGCGCCAGGTTTTTGCCCGCGAGTTGAAGGGCCTTGCCGCCCGCGCGGGATTGTCGGCCTCTGCCGTCTCGCCACACGTGCTTCGCCACGCCTTTGCCAGCCATCTGCTGCAGAACGGCGCTGACCTGCGCACCGTGCAGCAATTGCTCGGCCATGCCGACATTTCAACGACGCAAATCTATACGCATGTGCTTGAGGAAAGACTGCATAAGCTTGTCAGCGAGCATCATCCGCTTGCCGATTAGCCGCTCTACGGTTATGAGAAAACCGAAAATTTGCAAGATGAGCCAGTAGTGAATATGTAAGGCGCCGTAAAACAGCCTTTTTCAGGCTGGTCATAGAGCGGCACGTCCCTTTGTAAAACGCACGAACAGTCAGGCCCGATGTACAATTATCTCGATTTTGAAAAACCCGTCGCCGACCTTGAAGGCCAGATTCTCGAGCTGAAGAAGCTCGCGCAGGAACAGGGCAGCGTCGAGATGAGCGACGAGATTCGTCGCCTCGAGAAGCGTTCGGCGGATGCGCTGAAGGACATCTATCGCAAGCTGACCCCGTGGCAGAAGGCGCAGATCGCCCGCCATCCGGACCGCCCGCACTGCCTGGAATATATCGAGCGGCTGTTCACCGAATTCACGCCGCTTGCCGGCGACCGCAAGTTCGCCAATGACGAAGCCCTTCAGGCCGGTTTCGGCCGCTTCAACGGTCAGCCCGTCGCCATCATCGGGCAGGAAAAGGGCTCCGACACCAAGACCCGTCTCAAGCACAATTTCGGCTCGGCCCGCCCGGAAGGCTACCGCAAGGCTGTCCGCATCATGGAAATGGCCGACCGCTTCCAGTTGCCGCTCATCACCTTCGTGGATACTGCGGGCGCCTATCCCGGCGTCAGCGCCGAGGAACGCGGCCAGGCCGAAGCCATCGCCCGCTCGACGGCGGAGTGCCTCAAGCTGCGCGTTCCAGTCATCTCGATCATCATCGGTGAAGGCGGCTCCGGCGGCGCGATTGCAATCGCCGTCGCAAACCGCGTCTACATGCTCGAGCATTCGATCTATTCGGTGATTTCGCCCGAAGGTGCGGCCTCGATCCTCTGGCATGATTCGACCCGCGCCAAGGATGCCGCTTCCAACATGCGCATCACCGCGCAGGACCTCTTCGACCTCAAGGTCATCGACGGCATCATTCCCGAACCGATGGGCGGCGCGCATCGCGGCAAGGAAGCCGTGATCGACGCCACCGGCGACATCATCACCGCATCGCTGCGTTCGATGAAGGATATCGACGGCGAAACGCTGAAGCAGGAGCGCCGCCAGAAATTCCTCGAAATCGGCCGCAATATCTGATTTTCGCCGGGAGTTGGCGCGCATCCCCGCAAACTCGGCGCGGTTTTCAGGACAGGATGCGCGGTTCAAGACAAAGTGAAAAACCGTACGGGAGGCCAGGCGCCTCCCGCATTTGCATCAAGCTGCAAATTCGGCCATATTGCCGACGCGCCGGGTTTTAGCTATCTGGGCAAGGATTTATAAACGATACCGTAAGGTTTCATTTATAGGATCGGACCTTCAGGAAATCGACTTTTGCTCATAAAGTCTCTGGCGTAGCTCTAACAGACTTGATGCGACATGAAGATCAGAACCGCAATTCTAGGCTCCTTACTGGCAACCACGCTTCTTGCGGGCTGTCAGGGTTCGTCCGTATCCGACCTTAGTCTGCGGGCCGAAAAGCCGCTTCCCGAAAAGGTCGTTGCCAAGATGAAGGCGAAGGGCATGACCCGTACCTCGCCGATCATGGTGCGCATCTTCAAGGAAGAAGGCGTGCTCGAAGTCTGGAAGCAGAAGAACAACGGCAAATACGACCAGATCGCTTCCTACGAAATCTGCAAGTGGTCGGGCAAGCTCGGTCCGAAATATATCGAGGGCGACCGTCAGGCACCGGAAGGTTTCTACACCGTCCGTCCCGCCCAGATGAACCCCAACTCGAACTATTACCTGGCTTTCAACATCGGCTTTCCCAACGCCTATGACCGCGCCAATGGCCGCACCGGCCAGCACCTGATGGTGCATGGCGCATGTTCCTCGTCAGGCTGCTATTCGATGACCGACGAGCAGGTCGCCGAGATTTACGCCTTCGGTCGCGACGCCTTCAAGGGCGGCCAGCGCGACTTCCAGATCCAGGCGTTTCCGTTCCGCATGACCGCCGCCAACATGGCGCGCTACAAGAGCGATCCGAATTATTCGTTCTGGAAGATGCTGAAGCAGGGCTATGACGCCTTCGAGACCACCAAGGTTCCACCGAAGGTCGACGTCTGCGAGAAGCGCTACGTCTTCAACGTATCGACGCCGGACGGCCAGCCGCTTTCGCCGACCGATGCCTGCCCGCCCTCGGTTGGCGGCGAGGCCATGTCCTATGCGTCTTATGAAAAGACCTACCAGTCCGCTTTCAGCGCTGCGCAGAAGGCACCGGCACCGTCCATTCAGGGCATTGCCGAAGCCAAGCTCGTCTCCGCATGGTCTGCGGCCCGCGCGCGCGGCGAAAAGGTAACGCGCGAACCGCCGTCGCTTACGCCTGCTTCGGCTGAAAAAGCCGGTGCGCCCGATATTCGCCCGGCAACGCCGTCCGTGCAGCCGACAGCCATTGCTGCAACGCCGCAACCGGTCGCCGTTCCGGCACAGCCCGCGACACAGACCGCAGCCGTGCCCGCACCGCAGCCCAACCCGGCAGCAGCGCAGGCTGCTGCCCCACAGGCTTCACAGCAAGTCTCACCCCAGATCTCGTCAATGACGACCGCCAGCACGGTGGCGCAGAATGTCGAACAGACAGCCCCTGTCGCAGCCGCCGAACCGAAGAAGCCGTGGTGGAAGATCATCGGGAATTGATCGCCTTGCAGGAAGAGATTCCTGTCTACGATCTGAGGGGGCTTAAATGCCCCCTTCCGGTTTTGAAGACCCGCAATCGTCTGGAAAAAATGCCGAGCGGAGCGCTTCTCTGGGTGGAAGCGACCGATCCCCTGTCAGGCATAGATGTGCCGCATTTCTGCACGCAGGAAGGCCACGCCCTCATCACGCAGGAGCGGGAAGGCCCGCTGCACCGCTTTCTCATTCGCAGGAAGTGACTATCAGTTCGGGGGCGAAAAGCCCGGAATGGCCAGCGGATTTTCGGTCAGCGCGGCCCGGTCCGGCCGGTCGAGGCCCGGACGTCCGAGAAACGCATCGAAAAGCTCACGCACATAGGTTTCCGGCAGATCCTTCACGATCATCACCAGAAGCGTCTCTTGCTTGCCCTGCGGCCACTGCGGCAGGCGTGCAGGCGGATGGAAAATCTTCTGCACCCCGTGGATGACCACCGGACGATCCGGGTCTTCGGCAATCTGCACGATGCCCTTCACCCGCAAAAGCTTTTCCCCATGCGTCGAACGCAGAAGATCGAGGAACATGTCGAAGGTCGATAGCGGGATCGGTGCATCGTGACGCAGTGAGAAGGACCGGATCGCATCGTCGTGGTGATGATGATGCGTGTGCCCATGATGATGGTGCCCGTGATGGTGATCATGGTGATGATGGTCGTGATCGCAATCCGGCCCGCAAACATGATCATGGTCATGATGCGCATCCTCATAGGCTTCCGCCTTGAGCCAGCGCTGCACATCGGCCGATTTCGTTTCCGGATTATAGAGGCCGCATTCGAAAAGCGCCGCATAGCCTGTGCGCTGTTCACCGGCTTCCAGAATGTCCGCCCCGGGATTGAGCGCACGAAGACGCGCCTTCAACGCCGCCAGTCCCGCCTGCGCTTCCGGCAGATCGGTCTTGGTGAGCACGATGCGGTCGGCCATCGCCGCCTGCTTGACGGCTTCCTCATGATTGTCGAGCGTCGCCATGCCGTTGACGGCATCCACCGTCGCCACAACCCCGTCCAGCCTGAAAGCCTGCATGAGCACCGGATGCCCCATGATCGAATGCAGCACCGGCGCCGGATCGGCAAGGCCGGTGGTTTCGATGATGACGCGCTTCAGCGCCTTGATGCGCCCGGTCTGGAGCCGGTCGATCAGATCGGCCAGCGTATCCACCAGTTCGCCGCGCACCGTGCAGCACAGGCACCCGTCGGCAAGCTCGATCACGCCTTCGCTGGCCTGCTCGACCAGCAGATGATCGATGCTGACCTCGCCGAACTCGTTGATGATGACCGCCGTGTCGCTGAGCGCCGGATCCTTCAGAAGCCGGTTGAGGAGCGTCGTCTTGCCTGAACCGAGAAAGCCGGTCAGCACGGAAACAGGAATGGGATTTGGCATATCAGTTGATCGCGGTGGTCGTGGCGCCCGCCGAACGCTGCGGACGCGGCATCGGCACCGGAACCTGTGAAATATCGAGCTGGCTCGGCCGGGTGATCGGCCCCGGTTCGGACACCAGGCCCACGCGAACCGGAACCGGATCGCGATCCATCGCATGGATATAGGGCGAATTGATTTTCAGCTTGCCCTCGACATCGCGACCATCCCAGCGATCGGCCATCGCTTCCTGGCTGCAGATCGCCTTGCGCATATCGGTGGCCTGATTGAGATTGCCGCCCCCCGTCGGGCGCAGCGTCGCCAGCGTCGCGCCGCCGCCGGCACTGGCGCGGAAAGCATCGGTCATCAACTGCGCGGCCTGAACCGCGCGCGCTTCCTGCCGGTCGGCGCCCAGAACGATTGCCAGAACGGTGCGGCCATTGCGCGTGGCCGAGCTTGCAAGATTGAAGCCGGATGCGCAGACGAAGCCGGTCTTCATGCCGTCCGCACCGTCATAGCGGCCGAGCAGGATGTTGTAATTGGCCTGCACTTTCTTGCCTGCGCCCGGATCGATCGCCTCGGTCGCGAAATAATGCGCATATTGCGGAAATTCACGGCGAAGCTGTACGGCCAGAACCGCCAGATCGCGCGCCGTCGTGTAATTCTGGGGATCGTGCAGCCCGTTCGGATTGGCGAAATGCGAACCGACCATGCCGATGCGCTGCGCTTCCGCATTCATGCGCTGCACAAAGGCGGATTCGGTGCCGCCCACGGCTTCGGCAACCGCGACCGCAACGTCATTGGCCGACTTCACCAGCATGATCTTCAGCGCCGAATCGAGCGTCATGACCGATCCCGGCTTGTAGCCCATCTTGCTCGGCGGCTCCTTGGCGGCATTGACCGTCATGCGCACCGGCGACTCGAGCGTCATCTGCCCCGACTGAAGCGCGCGGAATGCCACATAGGCCGTCATCATCTTGGTCAGGGATGCGGGATACCAGCGCTGGAACGCATCCTGCTGTGCGTAGACCTTGCCGGTTGCCACATCCACTGCAATCGAGGGATTAGCCGCAGCCGACGTCAGTGCGACAGCGGAAAGGCCCGCAGCTGCAAACCAGATTTTCAGTGATTTCGACATCATTCCGTAGTTCCAATCGAAACGGCTTGCGACTTCTGCGGATTCGAATTGCGCCATAATGGGAGATTAACGATTTCTTTATCTATGCCATGTGGCGATGAAAAGGCAAACAGGGATTGCCCGCTTTCACCGAAACGTCATATCCTTGCAGGATCAAATCATGTCCATTCCGGCCCAATCCGGGGAGTCATCCAAAAATGCCAGTGCTGAATCGTGCCGTTGAATCGCAAGCGGAAATTGCCGCATGGCGGCGAAAACTGCACCAGAATCCCGAACTTCTCTATGACGTGCACGAAACCGCAAAATTTGTCGCCGAAAAGCTCACCTCCTTCGGTTGCGATCATGTGGAAACCGGCGTCGGCCGCACCGGCGTGGTCGGCATCATAAAGGGACGGCACGGCGACGGCCCCGCCATCGGCCTGCGCGCCGACATGGATGCGCTGCCCATTACCGAAACGAGCGGCGTGGAATGGGCCTCGCAAAATCCGGGCAAGGCGCATTCCTGCGGCCATGACGGACACACCTCCATGCTGCTCGGCGCGGCGCAATATCTGGCGGAGACCCGCAATTTCCGCGGTTCGGTGGCCCTTCTGTTCCAGCCTGCCGAAGAAGGCGGCGCCGGTGGCCTCGCCATGGTCGAGGACGGCGTGATGGACCGTTTCAACATTTCGGAAGTCTATGGCGTCCACAACATGCCGGGCCTGCCGGTCGGACAATTCGCGATGCGAAAAGGCCCGATCATGGCGGCGACTGATGAATTCGATCTCTTCATCAGCGGGCGCGGCGGCCACGCGGCACAGCCGCACCGCACCATCGACCCGATCCTGGCCGGTTCGCAGCTCATGATCGCCTTGCAGGGCATCGTGTCGCGCAATACCGATCCGCTCGATTCGCTCGTGATCTCGGTGACGAAGTTCATCGCGGGCGAGGCTTATAATGTGATCCCGGAAAAGGCGACGCTTTCGGGCACGGTGCGCACGCTCAAGAAGGAAACCCGCGCCTTTGCCGAACGCCGCATCCGCGAAGCCGCCGCCGGTATCGCAGCAGCCACTGGTGCTGAAATCACCGTGCGCTACAAGAACAATTATCCGGTCACCTTCAACCACGATGCGCAGACGGAGTTTGCCGCCCGCGTCGCAGGCTCGGTTGCAGGCGAAGGCAAGGTGGACGAGAATGTCGAGCCGATGATGGCGGCGGAAGATTTTTCCTACATGCTGGAAGCGCGCCCCGGCGCCTATATCTTCCTGGGCAATGGCGACACGCCCGGCCTTCACCACCCGGCCTATGACTTCAACGACGACGCCATTCCTTATGGCGTCAGCTATTTCGCATCATTGGTGGAAACGGCGCTTGCCGCCTGAAACTGAATAAATCCGCCTTCCCCGCTTTTTGCGGGGTTGGCGACCGCCATGAAAAACAGTATGTGTCTGAAAGCGTTCACGATGCCGGAATCACCGGCGAATGCGCATCGGTTGGTCCCGTAGCTCAGTAGGATAGAGCGACAGATTCCTAATCTGTAGGTCACAGGTTCGATTCCTGTCGGGATCACCATACATCTTCTTTCACTTTGATTTTGCATGGTTTTTTCTCCGTTTTGTCTCATTGGCTTTTTCAGGTCTTAAAAATGAGACACTTTTGTTCCCTGATCGTTCATCGAGGCGGGCGAACGCATTCGCTGCAAGTTTCCGTTTTTGTGCAGCCCGAATGTAAACGTCCGCCATCTCTTGTTTCTTCCAGCCGAAGATTGCGCACATTTCTGCGTGAGATGCCCCATGCTCCGCTAGATCCACGGCAGCAGCCTTTCGCAACCCATGGGCCGAGCAGTGCGGCAAGCCGGCCTGAGTGCACCAAGAACGGAAAACGTTGCCAAAACCCTCAACCGTGTATGGGACGCCTTGCTCTGTGACGAGATAGGTTAAATCGCCAGTTTTAGTACACTTAATGGATTTTTCCAGCTCTGGCAGAATTGGCACATCGATCGGCGTAGAATGATGCTTCCGGTTCTTCCACGCATTAAATCGTAGATAGCCCTCATGCTCGTGTTGACGGCCCAAGCGCACAGCATCAGACCGCCTAGCGCCGACAGACAACATCAACTCCAGCGCCAGCCGTTCTTTTGAACCCATCTCATAATGCGCGCGGTATTGCTCGATCTCGGCGCGTGTCCAGGTATGCCACCCGTCGGAACGATGGATTTTCTTTACGCCAAGCGTGGGGTTCGCAGTTGTGTGTCCCTCTTCAATCGCCCAGTTGAACAATCGGCGCAGCGTCTTAACAAAAACATCAGCGGCTGCAGGCGTTTCTCTGCGCTTGTCACGACTGCGTATAAGATCTTCCCGGCGATACTTCTTGAATGGCAGATCGCCAGCTGTGTCGCAGAATCGGTCGAGAATGCTCCGACGGGCTTTTTGGGTGCCTTTATCCAACCCCGTGAATGCTTCATGCCGATAATATTGATCGACCAGCCAGTTAAACGTCTCTTCCCGTATCACCTTGACGGTTGTATCGGGTTTCGAAGCTAAAGCCGCCCAATAGGCGGCCATAAATTCCTTGGAAATATTACCGTTTTCGTCTTCGAAGCGCTCGCGGATCCGTATTTTTTTCTGACCCGGCTTTCGAACGTAATATCGATCGTTGCCGTTTGGATCCGGATCGAACACGCAATACCTCAGCCGGGTTTTAATCATGCCACCACACCATCGAATGGATTGTCGCCGTCAGTTAGGACGCCATCACGTAAAGAATACCAAGCTTGGCTGAGTTCGGACATATCCCATAGAACCACCCCGCCAATCTTATGGCCTCTGGGCAGAAGGTCATCCTTCACCCATTTATCAAAAGTTCCAACTGAAAGCCCCAAAGCTGCCGCCGCCTCGTCCCTTCGAAGAGCGAGGCGCGGCAACGAGACTTCACGGAGTGATTGTGCCGACATTATCAGTCACCCTCCGTTTTTGCAGTGCTTGCTAGAATAAGCCGGTGCAAATGCCCCTCACTCATCTTTACAGGCGAGCCGCGCTCTCCAAGCTTAAACGCTCCGGGCAGCTTCCCCGCCTGAAACATCCTTTTAACAGTACGTTCGGAGCAGCCCAATCGCGAAGCAATCTCCTTGGTTACAAGAATTCTTTCGGATTGCATCTGGCTAACTATCCCCTCTTTTTGAAAGGATACTCTTCGTCTGACAGATCAAACGCTCATCAAACCGAATACCATTCAACCAACCCGCCAGAGCCAATATCACTTCTGGTCCAACTGAAATGGATGAATGTATAAGCCGATGATACTTTTTCGAAACATCTTTCCACCGACTGATTCCTTCATCATGGAAAGGTCCGGCGCGATCCGTAATGTACTTACCTTCAAACAAATAGAGCATATAGCTCTTATCGAAACTTATGCCCGCATGATATTTTGTTTCGAAGATTTCAATCGCCATTTCGGGGCAATGATCGGGCAGACCCCACCCCTCTTTAGACGCTTTCTGTACGCGAAACTTCGGGGCGATTTTATCAAAGAATTCCTCGCTCCCCAGCGCATCCAAAAGAGAAGCAATCCCATCTACAAAGCTACTTCCCGCGACAAAGAGTGGTTGAATTTCTTCCTTATACTGCCCTTCAAACGGCTCTGGATAAACGCTCCGTTTCAGCAGATCACCAAAATCATTCATATATTCCGTCGCGCGCGCCGGTGTCTTAGCTACCATCATCGCAATTAGAAGATAGGCTGCGTCCTTAGATGTTGCCCTGGCTGCATTTCTGCCGCGGCCACCGGAAGACAGCACCCCTTGCTCTCGACCAGAGCGGGCAATCATTTGGGCCGTAGGAACAGGAAACGAAAGCAATTCTGCTAAATTCTCTGCTAATTTCGAAACGTTCATCGCGCTAGAATCTCCTTCGACCGACAATTACACAGTCGAAGGAGATTTGCAATCCACGGAGCTTTACTCAGTGGGATTTTGACGCTATTACCGTCGCCTAAGCCGAGCGCTGATACTTGGGACTGCGCAACTTTAAATCTGTCAGCTTTCTGACAATTAGAAGGTTACCTTTGCTAAACCTCTCAGCAGGAGCCAGCAGATATCCATCCCAGTAAATGCGACACTCATAAACGAGATCGCGTTCTTTTTCGCACCAGACACGATCAATCCAGCAGCATATGAGTTTATTATTCTCAAATACTTCGTAGAACGCCGGTCCATTCCAAATTCCATGAGTTTCAGGATCCGACAGACTGCGCATGAATTCCAAAAAGTCGCGCTGTTCGTCTGGGCTGAGCCGTTTAAATAGCTGCCTGAATTCCTCGTCCGATGCCGCTGCTGGTTCGGCTGCGACAGCCATTGACGTTTTGGTAACCACTGCGAGCGATGCTGCAAGTGTTGCCATAGAAGCGCCTTTAATGCATGAACGCCGCGTGATAGACGGTTTTGTAGCCATCCGATGATCCTCATACGATCTCGTTTCGGTTAGGATCGAGTGAGTGTTGGTAGCACTTGCTCGATCCGACAGTTTCTGACATTATTAACCCTATTAGAGGTTGTCAATGTCAGAAACCATTAAAAACAAGGGCGGTCGTCCGCGGGTGAACGCCACACCAATAACCGTTCGTGTACCACCAAATCTGCTCGCTATTTTGGACTCTCTCGCCGCAGAGACAGCATCGACACGCCCAGAAGCTCTAAGATTCGCTTTTGCGGAATGGGCTGAGGCTTATGGATTGTTGACAACGAGCCGGCGTATTCGAGATCGACCGCTAATGATCTCAGTGCCCAAAGACGTTGAGGAAAAGTTGCGTGATATAGCTGGGCGTAAGCCTATTAGCGACGTTGTTGAATTGGCGCTTCAGGAGTGGCTGGATAAATTTGAAAAAGGCGATTACTGACGCCAAACCAACTGTGCAAACCGTCTTTCTTTTACTCGCACAATATAACGGTAAGGCAATTATTTCTGTATCAGACTTATGCCGGGATTATTTCACGCATCTATCGGTCGAAAAGTTTATTCAGAAAGTGACATCTGGAAAAATAAGAATGCCGTTGATAAAGCTCGAAGAGAGCCAGAAATCTACATATGGCGTGCACTTAGTAGACCTTGCCCATTACATAGATGAAAGGCGCTCCATTGCCTTACAGGAATTCCAACAGTTTACTATTCGACAGTCAAGCAATGCGCCTTCTCTCTTTGAAAGAAGTGGTTAGGATAACCTGTATTGCGAGAGCAACAATATATAAGAAAATTAAAGCGGGTGATTTTCCTGCTCCACTGAAGATTAGTTCAACTTGTGTTCGATGGCGATCAGATGAGATTGACCGTTGGGTGGAAAAACTGACGAACGAACGATGACAGACGGCCAAAAAGAGAAAATCAAGCTACGTGCAAATTACTGGAACGCCATCGCGGTAAGCGTATTTGCTGTAGGCGGATTGTCACCCGTGATAGCCCTGAGCTTAAACAGACCGAAGCAAGCCTTTATGAGCCTGTTCATTTTTGCGGCAGCGGCTATTGCGAGCTACATAATTCATACGATTGCGAAGTTGATCGTGAAATCTATTGACGACTAATTTAGAAGACCATTTTAAGCCGCCTGCTTGAATACCTCATCGAATATGATTGGCGTTAGTGGAACGATAATTGCTGAGCGCATTGTGGGCACCAAACGCAACGGCGGCGGAATGATGCGTGGCTTTCTTTGCGATTGACCGACGCAAACCTTTGAGCAAAACATCGTGGTGGGCCGCTGCGGTACGAACGTTTCGCCACAGCACAGACAGGTTTTCGTGATACGCCGAGCCTTCGCATCAGCAGATCTGAACGCGTGATAACATTCAGTTGAGCAATAGCGATATGTGCCTTGGCGATTATGCGGCGTGAAAAGCTTACCGCATTGCACACATGAGCGCTTCTCGATGACGATTCTGCTTTTCCCATGGCAGGCCGTTGAGCAATATTTCTGATCAATGCGTTTTCCTATCGGCACGAACGACTTTCCGCACTCAACGCACTCTCTACTGCCCAGACGTGCCGCCACAATGACCTTGTGAGCCGTTCTATATGCTTCATCTGACTGATCCCGACGCTGGAAAGCCTTGCCTTGAAAAGCCGCCTGAGCACATTCCACCGAGCAGTAATGACGCGTTCGCCCTCCCACCTGACTGAGATCCGATAATGGCCTTCGACACCAACTGCATAGATCTCCCCGTATCGCATAGTCAGGCTGCCCCTCGATCCAGTCCGGGCGAACAGCACCAATCAGTTTGAGACCTTCACTGATCAATGACGCAGCCTCATAATCAGCGTCAGCCCATCTTGCTCTGGTCAGGCAGAGCGTGGAGCGAAGCGCTGCCCTTAATTCACCCTCGCGCTGAAAAGGCGAATAGCGCCAGTCGGACAAGGCATCGAACACCTTGCTAACGATATGCTTTCGCCTTTCACCATGAAAAATTCGCTGCGGCTGTTGCCGCTTAATGCGGATCCTTTCGCAGCTGTGGCGTGAGACAATGTTTCTCCAGCGCAGATATTGCAGATTGTCGTCGCTTGCTACCTTCATCGAAACACCGCATCAAACAGAGCGGGTGACAGGTCGCCCGTCGGCTTGCCAATCGTCTTTACGCCTTCATCCTTCTTTTTCTGACGGGAATAGACGTATTCCAGATACGCGCCGTCCATGGCGCGCAGGATAGCGACATGACGCGGCTGCAGGCTCCAGCGCTGCAGCGCGCAAAAGCTTCTGATTTCCTCATAGCTGATCGGGTTTGGCCCGTTCATATGCCAAGTCCGCGTCTCGGCCAGATCGCTGTAAATCTGCCAGAGCACACGGCCAGCATCCGGAATGTGCACGGCCTGCTTGGTTTCAAGGTTTCTCTTCAACGCGGCGACAAGTGCCATCTTAAGCCGAGCTGCAGCATCATGCATCGAAAAACATCTCCGTCGCCGTGAACGTGACGCCGCGATCTTCCCAAGATTTCGGAGAGCGGGCGGATCCGGGGTCAATCTGCATGGTGCAGCTGGGCTTCTCGAAATGGGCCGTGCACGGCAAGGTGAAGTGCTGCAGATCAAGGGCGAATTGGATCGAGAGCGTTACGCGCCCGTTCGCGTCCGCAGTTGCCGGGACCATGATACGGTGCAGCGATCTGACCAGCTCGGCTTTCCGGATTTCCAAATAGTCTCCGGCAGACAACTGAAATCCTGCCGGCAGATCCTCGACAATGACGGTTGTGGAATTGAGGATTTGGCGAAGCTTGGCGTCACCGACGAATACGCCGCCGACTGCCTTTTCGCCCAACAATGGCGAGAAATTCTGATTGTGCAGAATGGGCCGGGGCCGGAACGCATCATAGCCGAGGAACACAACACCGCCAGCAGCGCACCGCATCAAAAAGGCATCCATCAGACCGTATTCGATCGGCGTCAGATATCCGGTCGTAAACTTGGCGGTCCAATATGCCGTGCCAAATGCCTGCGCCTCGACCCGGCGACCTTCCATGCGCTCGACATTTTGGGGCTGGACCGGATCAAACTCGCAAGACGTGAATGGCACCAAGGGAAGCGAAATCAGAGAGGTCATCAGAATTGTCTCCCGTTCTGACGGGCGTTTTGCTGGTCCTTGTCGTAAGTATTCAGCAATTTCACACTGTTATTGTTGGCTTCTTGAAGGATGCTACCCACCACGCCTTCGGCCAGACGCACTTCAATGACGGTTCGGCCAACTTCGGCCAACCCCTGACCGCCAGATGCGCCGCCGGAGAGATGATTGCCTACACTATGGTTCGGGATGACCTGAGAACCGCGAGGAAGATTGACCAGCTCCGGCCCGCGCTCGCCTACCCACGCCGCGCCACCGGGCGCAAAGTTCGTGCCATTGGCATAGCCAGGCACGCGCAAGCCCGCCCACGGATCCGCCGAACCGCCACCGCCGAAGATGCCGCCGAACAGCCCGCTAAGCCAACTTCCACCGCCGCCACCGCTGGCAGCGTTGTTCATGCTGAAAATGGCGTCGATGAGATCTGTCTGAATCTTGTCGATGATCTTGTCCAGAACGCTGAGCGCAATATCGCCCAGTTCCTCGAAGCTAATCTTTCCGTCCTCCAGTGCGGATCTCAGACCGCCCAGAGCGTCACGAACGATATCCTTGCGGAAATCGAGATCATCCAGCGCCTTGTTCTGAGCCTCGGCCATCTTCTCAGCCTCGGCGCGGGTGTTGGCATATTCGTGCGCCAGCCCCTCGATCTCTTTCTTGAGTTGGGGCGTGATCTCTTTTCCGGCCCGCTTTGCTGCATTCAGCAATTCCTGCTGCATGCGGGCCTTTTCGACCGCATAACCATAATCGTTGATTGCAGGATTGAGCATGCCCTGCGCTTCGGTTTCCGCCTGCAATGCCGCCATGTTTTCGCGGATCCGCAGCGTCAGGCGCTGATATTCGTCGGCGCGCTCCTTGGTACCTTTGTTCTTGCCGCGCTTTTTATCGGGATCCTTCGGCGGAACATATGGCGCGACAGGCGGCTTATCGGGAGTTGTGATGATGATCGCCTTGCGGCGCTCCATCTCGTCAGTAATTTCTTTCTCACGGGTGGCAATTCGTGCGAGCTGGCTTTCCCGGTCTTGGCCGAATACACCGGCAATTGTGTCCTCAAAGCCACCTGTCGGCTGTGTCTCATTAAGCCGTTCGCGAGACTGCTTAAGAATCTCCAGCTCGGCCCGCATCCCCGACATGCTCTTTTCGCTCAGTTCGTTCCACTGCGATATGAATCCCTGCAAGGCAGTGACGGCATCCACAATGACACTTTTCAGAGTGCTTCCGATCGTTCGGGCGATCTGGTTGAACTTTTTATCGACCTCTTCGGCCCTACGGATGAAATTCTCATCCATTACAGCGCCCATCTTATCCGCTTCCGTCAAGGTTGCGGTGATCCCCTCACGCCCCTGCTCGATCAAGCGAACAAACTGTTCGCCACCGGATCCACCGAGAAGCTCATCGAAAATGCGGACGCCCGCAGCCGTATCTTTCAGCCGGCGCGTGCGGTCGATCAGCTCCAGCATAAATGCAGATGGATCCTTGATGCGCTGCTTAACCTCTTCCGGTGACATGCCGAGGCGCTGGAAACTCTCAGCTGCAGAGCCTTTGCCGGTCTGGATATACTCATCGGCGCGCAGATTGAGTTCCTTGAAGCCATCAACCAGAGCATCAACGCTGATACGATTCTGCTCGGCCACGTAGCCCCAGCGCTGGAAATCCTCGACGTTGATCCCGGCTGTTTTGGCTTCATTACTCAGTTCGGCAAACGAAGCGGCCACACTGCGAACCGCAGCGGCAACACCGGCTATGCCGCCAGCTGCAATGCCGCTCCAGATGCCAGCCGCGAAAGCCTTGCCGTAGTTTCCAACCTTAGTTCCAATGGTCGCGAACGACTGATTGATACGGCTGGCCGAGCGTTCGGCGTCCTGTTCCATCTGACGGGTTGCGCGTGACGAGTTCTGGCGCAGCTGCTGATATGTGCGGGTACCAGTCTGACCGGCCCGCTTCCACTCTCGCTCAAACTGAGTGACGCGAGCCTCCAGAGCAACAAATAGACGTTCGGTATCATCGGCCATTATGCGAAGCTCCATTCATCGAGTTCACCCTCGAAAGTGTCATAAGATGAAATTCCGGTGTCGCCGGCCGCACAGCGTGCAACAGCCATTGCAGCAGCCACAGCGCCGTCGATGCGGTCTTTGCTTTTCCCCTTGTGGAAGGACTTATTGCCCGCCTTGTCAGTTTCGACGGCAATGTTATCGAAGTTCCAGCGCAACACCGGATGCCCGCCATGCTGGAATCTTCCGCCAACTATGGCACGCTCAAGCTCTTTGATTGCGGGAGCCATGGTTATCCATCCCTGCCGCATTTCAACCGCTGGCAAGCCGTCCTCAAGCAGATTAGCGATCTGGTTTCGTGCCAGATGAGGATCAAAGGCAATCTCGCGAACATCAAAACGGGCGCAGAGTTCGCGGATCTGATCTTCCACAGCGCGATAATCGACAACATTACCCGGCGTGGGGGTGATAAAACCCTCCTCAGCCCACTGAGGATATGGAACCCCATCCTTATCGGCCTTCTGTCGCAAATTATCGGCAGGGCAGAAGAACCATGGATGAACGATATAGCCGCCGTTTCCATCGCTCCATGCGGCGACAACAGCCGTAAGATCGCGGTTCGATGAAAGGTCTACACCAAGCCAGCAAGGCTTATCTTCCAGATCAAGCAGATCGACTTCCGCTTTCCCTTTGTCGTAAACCATCATGTCTACGAACGGATCTGCCGAGTGATCGAGCCAGACGTTCAAATTGTACTGGCGGAATGCCTCACGCTCTGCCGGAATGTTCTCGGCTTCACGCGCCAGCTGGCGCAAGCCTTCCAGATCAGGATAGCCATGAGGAATGCCGGGGTTGACGGCCCGCCAGACATCCTCATCCCGCCAGTCCGCATCGCGAGGTGTTTCCAGAAGGATCGGAAGCCAGCTCGGATCATCGACCTCGCCCCGCGCCACCTTGCGCGCATAATCATAAAAATCCCATGCAACGTTTTCCTGCCCGCGACCGGCTGTGCTGATGACAACCAGAAGGGAGCCGGGCACCTTGACCAGACCGGACTTGATAGCCTCCCAAAGGTCGCGCTTCGGCCAGACGTGCAGTTCATCGGCAAGAGCAAAAACAGGTGTATGACCGTGCGCTGTTTTCGCGTCCGCCGAGATCGCATCGAGAAATGCGCCTGTCTTTTGATTGCGAATGTGGTTTTTGGAATCGACAAGCCGAAGCTTTCCTTCAATGTATTTATCGCACTGGATGATATTGAAGGATTCTTCATAGGCGATACGCGCCTGCGAGCGATCAGACGCGGCAACCATGCACTCGCCACCCGGCATCGATTCCGGTCCGAACACATGCAGAAGGCTTAGAGCTGCACCAAGCGAAGTCTTGCGATTGCCGCGTGGAAGCATGATTGCAACGGTGCGAACGATACGCCGGCCATCTTCGTGGCGTGGACCATAGATGGCGCGCACGATACGCTCTTGCCACGGATCAAGCTGAAACTGCTTATTCGGCAAAGTCGATTTAGGATGCTTGAGCGCCCGCAGGAACCTGACGGCCCTGTCACCGTAGCCAAAAGGATCCGGAATCGGCGTATCGTCAAAAATTGAAAAGGTCATAACTTCCACCCTCGTCAGGGGCATCTCCGCTCATTTTCTTGCGGGAGCGGGCTGCGGGGGTAAGGCCCAGCTCAGCGGCCAGTCGCATTATCGTGCTTTGCGATTTTCCAAGCAGGCTCACTGCCGGGTTTTGCTTCAGGATGCCTTTGCCTGCATCAATCAGCGGCCCATGCGTGTCGATTGCTTCCTGCGCCTTGCGAGCGTTCCACATGGCAAGCACATAGGCATCAACCGTGCCGAGAACGGCATCTGTCAGCATTTGTCGGTCGCGCAGATCCTCGACAACTGCCAGCCATTCCGTATGCATGGCAGATGGAATATGTGCCGGAACCTCGCCCGGAATTTCCTCCAGACCGCCTTCGATAACCTGTAGTTCTGCCTTGCGCCCGCGTGTGCTCATTGACTACCCCCAATCGAGACGGCCCGGATCTCCAGCCCACGCGGCTCGATCTCTTTCAATTCCTTGATGTTGAAGGTCTGGCCGCGATACTGCACGCGGTCGGCATTCGTGATGCCATCCAAGGCGCGGGTGCGGAAAATGATGACGTTTTCGTCAACCGCACCGTTGCGGATAAATTCATCGGTAGAGGCTTGAAGAACTTGCGCCCGAAGCGTGGCAAGCTTCTCCCAGATTGAAACCGGCGTGCCATATTCATTCACCGTTGATGTGAAACGTTCAATTTCGATAACGTGCCGCAGCCTGCCAGATCTCATAGCTCTTGCACCTTCGCTTCCACAGTCACGACGCCATGGCTTGTTTCACCGTCCGGATCCCGAAGGAAGCGCATCGAGGACACACGGCAATCGACACAGTGAAAGCCGGGATCAAGCTTGAGCCGACCGCCGTTGATAGTGGAACGGATTGCGCCCGCGAGCGCCTTCACGCCTTGTGTGGAAAGCTCTTTCTTCCAAAGATGCAAATCCATGTAGATCCGCGTCAGGCTGCGGGAAATGCTGTCACCGTCATCGACACTCTGCCCCTCGCCCAAAATGATCGAAGGATCTGGATTCGGACGCTGATTGCGATCAAGGATGTTGTCGGCAGGCACAAGCGCAACAACGCCGGCACTGGAAATCAGGCGCTCGCGAATGGCTTTCTGCAGGGTAAGTTCCGGCGTCATCAGCTCCCCCAGTTGTTTTTGATGGCTTTGCGCATAGCGCGCTTGATGCGGTCGCGGGCGCGCTTCCCCCGCGTGCGGACGGCAGGCCAGAAATATGGTTGCGCTTGCGCCTTCTGGGTGCCGTACTCGACCAGATGCGGATAACGAACGTCCGAATTACCGACAGTGATGACGGCTTCCGTCTCTTTCGTGGTGTAGCTGCCGCCCGGCTGGGAGTAAGGTGGCGTCTGTTGCCCCGGCCCAGTGACGGTGATGCTGTCGATCAACGCGCCAGTATCGCGGGACGATTCAGCGAGACTGCGCATGCCGTCCGCCATTTCATCAGCACCCTTCACCACAGCCGGAATAACAGCCTCGCGAACCGCTTTCGGGATAGCAGCCATACGGCGCTGGAACCGGGACAATCCGCCATCGTCGGTCATGTCAGAAACTCCAGTTGCGATGTTCGCGGATGATGTCGCGAATGCCGTAGGGGATTTCCTGCGCCGAAACACCGATAAGGCTGGCCTCGCGGTTTTCGTACCAGTGCGCCGTCAACAGGCGGATTGCTTCTTTCAGATCCGCAGGAACGGCATTGCCGGGAAATTCATCTGCCAGCTTGTAGCCAAGCAGACGCTCGATATGCGCCTGCGCGGCCTCGATCTTGCGCTCCAGCAGCTCGTCATCGAGCGTGCCCATGTCGTCGGTAAAACCGAGCTGTTGTTTCATTTCTTCGACGGTGACGATCATGCTGGAGAACTTTCAAAAAAGCCGGGAACCGGGTCGGCAAATTTGCCCACCCGCCACCTCGATCATGCTTCGGCAGCGTTGACGCGGACGATGTTGGAGTTGATGCCAAGCGACGAATTGAGCTTCATCACATTATTGGCCTCATCGAGCGCTTCGGCAGCACTCATCACCTTGGCGACGAACATGCGCTGCGATGGCGTTCCGCCTTCCGGCGCATCGTTGAACTCGACCTTGAACGCATAGTCATGGATCGACTTTTCCGCCGCAAGCAGGGCGATCTGGCCCGGATCGGCATAGTCGATGCCGCAAACGATAGCCATGCTGCCAGCATCGCGCGTACCCTTGAGTTTCTGGGTGCGACCCTTGCCGATATCGTTAAACTTGATCTCTTCGGCGGTATCACCGAAAGACCCGATGTTCTCGCAATTGTTGATCTGCACCCATGCCTGACTGGTAAAGTCAGCGGCAACAAAATCCGTCGCCTTCGATGCCAGCGCCGTACCAATAAAAAGCTTCGCGCCAGCGGTTGCGAAGATACTCATGGATCAATCCTTTCTCTGATTGCGCCGCTCTTCCGATTGCTTGGCGCTCGAATGACAAGGCTGGCAAAGCGGTTGCCAGTTGGCACGGTTCCAGAACAGCGCCTGATTGCCCTTGTGTGGTTGAATGTGATCGACAAGCGTAGCCGGTGCGCCGCAGCGGCGGCAGAACGGATAGGCGGCGAGATATTCCCTGCGCTCGCGTTCCCATTCCTTGGTGTAACCGCGTTCGCGAGCAGAAGGCCGCTTCTTGTCGAACTGGGCTTTGCGCGCCTTGTCATTTGCAGCCCGCTTCGGGCAACGTTCACCGTGTGCATGAACACCGCCACACTGACCGCAGATGCGAGGCGCGCTAACCGGCATGTCAGGCGACCGGCGCGATAGCGGGATGGCCCAAAAGGGCAACAACGCTCAAGACAATGCTTGTGCCGCCGCCCTTTACCGCAACGGCACGGACATAGCGCTTACGCTTGGATCCGATATAGCCGATACGATATGCCGAATCCGCTTCCAACTTGTCCGGCACACCGTCAAGCAGATCGGCCTCGCCCACATCAGCCCAGCCGCTTGTGCCGGTGTCACTTTCCTGAAGCTTCACTGTGAAATCGCCAGCCGCTTCAATTGCGCCGGTTCCGACGATGAACAGGGCGCTGTCATATCCCTTGAGATCGACGGCAACGCCGTTCGCATTTGCAGACAAGACAGCAGCAGCCAACGCTGTTACCGCCTTAAAACCATGATACGTGTCACGCATCGTTGCATCTCCATTGGGTGGCGGGTGGACAAATTTGTCGACCCGGAAAATCAAGTGGCCAAGCTGGCCACTTGATCGAACTAACGTGCTGCCAGCACTCGCCCTGCAGGATCCCGCAGGATCTCAGCCAGCATGCGGAGCGTGATCGGGGTATCGAGCGAGATTTCTCGCGGCTCACGACCATCAATTTCTGCATGAAGTTTCTCAGCGGCCTGCGCAGTTCGCAGATAGAAAGAATCCCGCTGATTGAATTCGCTGTTCATGATCGACACTCCGTTGAAAAGTGGGGGTGCAAGTTTGCACTCCCCAGAAAATCAAGTGGCGAAGTTCGCCACTTGATGAGCCGTTAGGCCGCTGCGATCTTGATGAACTTGATCGCGTTGAAGTCGCCAGCACCGCCGCCGACGCGCTTGTAAACGTCGAAGACAACACGGCCCTTCTGGGTGAGTTCGTCGCGATTGATGCGAACGCCCTGACGATCCACAATGACGTAGCCCTGTCGGAAATCACCGAACGCAACAGGCAGAGCGTTTGCGGCAATGTCTGGCATGGTTTCATCGATCTCGACACGCTGGCCGAGAAGCGGATGATCGACGCCCTCGATCAGATTGCCGGTCGGTGCCCAGAGGTAACGGCCCGTGCTGTCCTTGATCTGGCGCAGGCGGATTGCCGTATTGCTGTTCATGACGAACACGGCATTGCCCTTGTATGGCTTGCGCAACGTGGCAACCAGACGGATGAGGGTATCAGCCAGCTTCGCATCATCCGGATTCGCGCCGGTCGGGATATGCTGGAAACTGCCCCATGCGCGGGTAAAATCCTTCTCGGGAGCAGTCGGATAGGTAAGAAGGCCCACCGGAGAACCGTCAACGCCATCGCCGGTCATGAAGGCTTCACCTTCGGTTTCGGCAAAGTCATGCGTGGCGTTGTTAATCAGCCAGGACGCGATATCGGTTGCAGCGTCATCGAGCAGATGACGGGTGGCAACCGGGGCCGCATAGAGTTCGGCCACGCCGTAGGAATGCTTGATCAGTTCGGGCCGATCGGTATCCTGCGGGCGCTCGCCGCGTTCCGAAACCCACTTCGCACCGCGCTTGCCCTTGGAATAGAAGCGCTCATACTTATCCGTCGAAATCGAGACAATCTCGGCCAGACCGCGCATCGGTGACAGATCCGTCATCAGATTGCGGATCGTCAGATCCACAGTCGGAAGCACGAAATAGCCGCCTGCAGGATCGTTGTCCGATGCTGCCGCCTTGGTTTCGAAAGCACCGCCTGCGCCCTCGATGGCGGAAGCATTGTTTGACTGGAGGTAAGATGAAAGCGCCTTGCGCTCGATCTTGCCCTGTTCTTCCGGATCCGCCTTGCCGCCATTGAAGCGACCGGCCTTTTTCTCGATCTCATCCAGACGATCCGTGATGGCTTTCAGATCAACGCCGCCGCCCTCGACCTTCTTGAGGCGTTCGTCGAGCGAGGCCCGCAGATCGTCAAGCGATTTGGTAACAATGGAAACCGGATCATCTTCTTCGCCCTTGCGGGTGATTGCCACGCTGCCGAGCAGCGCTTGTTTCATGACATGCTGCATGTCAGTTACTTTCCTATCTGCGCAGCTGCGCGGTTGATGGCAGCGGCGATGTTGAGCGCCAGAACTGCCGATTTGGCCGAAGTCACCTTCGCGCCGGGATGCATCGGAATCGTCACTAGGGACGCTTCCAGAAGTTCGAGAGATTTGATTGAGCGACCGCCGCCCGAACGCGGGCTGGATGCCTTGGTGATGAAGCCGATGGATATGCCGCGCACCGCGCCTGACTTGACCAAGGCACGAACCTCGCGGGCGCGGGCAACGTCATCGACCAACAACTTGCCGGTGATATGCAGGCCGTCAGATTTTTCCTCGGCAACGTCCCATGTGCCAATCGGATCATTCATGTCGTGTCCGAACAGCATGGGAACGGGCAGCTTGATCGACTTGAACGCGCCGGGTTCCACCCAGTCACCGATGCGATCCGGCGTTCCAAACTTCCAAGCCAGACCGGAAACAAGGCCGCTATCGTCGGCCAGCATCTTGGTTTCAACGAACAGCCGCTCCATCATGCCACCTCATGAAAGTTGGCGCGGTTGCCGGCAAAGGCATCGATCTGCGCTTCCACCCACGAAACGGCGAGAAGGCGCAGCACGTTCTTGTGATTGAACGGCAGCACCTTTCCCGCTTCGCTGACCTCCCAGCGCTGCACCAAACGTGCGAGACTGGAGATCCGGGCGCGTTCGCGATCCTCGGCGCTGACTGTGCCATCCGGGCGGGATCGCTCCATCAGCTCATCCGCCATGGCGATGCGAGCGTCATGCGCAGTTTTACTGTCCGGGCCGACAACCCATAATTTGATACCCGTCGGTTCTCCGGTCACAGGATCCCGCAGCTCGCATTCGCGGCCCCGGTCCTGATCGGCAACATTCGCGAGGATGTCACTCAGGTCCATTTTTCAGCCTTTCGATTTCCCGGCGCAGCTCATCCTTTTCGGGGTCATCGAGCTTCGGCCCGCCGTTGTGGTCCGTGCCCGGCTGGCTCGATCCGGTGTTTGGATTTTCAAAGGTGTTGCCATCATCGACCGGCGCGAGATCGAGCCAGTTGCGCGCCTCATTACGCGTCAGCACCATGGAAGAGCGCAGGGAGCTGATAGCGGTGGCGCGGGCTGTCAGATCGACGTTGGTAAAATCGTCGCGATCGAAACGAACGGCGTAATTCTTGCGCCCATCCTTGGTGAACAGGGCGCGGCGCAACGCGCTTTCCAGCGCCTGCAGCCAAGGCTCAAGGCAAAGCTGAAGAAACTGGCGGTGCATCTCGGCACTGTTCGACCAAGTGGCTTTCGTGAGATCGCCCAGCAACGTGGCCGGGAGGTTGAAGGCGCGGGCAATCTCCTGAAGTTGGAAAAGGCGCAGCTGTTGAAACTGCGCATCGACGCTGTTGAGCGTCATCTGTTTCCACGTCGCACCATCCCAGAGAACGGCAGACTTGCCCGCATTGTCGGCCCCGTCCATGGCTGCGCGCCACGCGGCCAACATGCGTTTTGCGCCTTCATCGCCCAGCGGTTTCGGGCTTTCGATGACGCCACCGGGACGTGCGCCCTTGCCGAACAGCCGGGGCCGCGTGACGTTCCATGACGATGGCAACCGCGATAGCCTCACGGCACAGCGTCAACGGCGCTTTGTCGAACGCGCCTTTCAGATGGATGATTTCGGAAGCCGGCTGCAAGATACCGTTGATCCGATATCGCGGCTGCAGCGTGTCATCCGGATAATCGACCTGAATGAAGCCGGGACGATAGCGGATGATTTCGAGCGGGCGACCGTCCGAGCTATGCGTTACGCGAGCAAGCCCACCCTGATCCCGGCACAGCGCATCAACCATGATCTGGCGGACAAGCTCAAAACCGGAAGTCCATTCGTTCGCCTCGCCGCGCAGAAGCGCCATGGCCGGATGGCCGGTAACTTCCGTCTCCGAACCATCGTCATTGATCTGCACAACCTTGCATTTGAGGCTGGCCGCAGCTTCCGCGATCGTCCGGACAGCCGTCGCGACGGCAGGAACGCGCAGCGCGGTTTCGATGGAAACGGAAACGCCTGTCTCTGTCGGCAAACCGCCGCCGAGCATTTCAAGAATTTGCTCATCGGTCAGCGCCTTGTCGCGCTTGGAGAACAGTCCGGAGAGGCGAAAATTTTTCAGCATGCACTAAGCATGCGGATGAGATGTCTGTTCGTAAATTTGCAAAGAAGTACAAAGAAAGGACAAGTTGGCAACGCAGCTTTTTCTTGAATTTCCGCAGATCGACGTCACTTAATGTCATATGTTTTACCCTATCTCTTTGTAATTAAACAAAAAACTTCCTAATTAGGAAAAATATAGAGCGTTTCTCCCCGCGCCGGTCCCCGGCAACCCGCGAAAGTTCTAGACCACCCCCGGCCCATGGTGATTCGACGTGGCATGTCCCGTTTTTCTGCATCATTTGATGTCGAGAAACGGGACACTTCGTTCCCCAGTTTGCGATTAATCGCAAATCGCCAATTCTCACTCACTCAGCCATACTTCGCTTGCCTCAAGGCGTCGTTCAGTGCAGCCAACACGTAAGGCAATCCATCACCACGCTTGCGTAACTCCGCTTCGGTTGCGCCCGCATACACGTCCGGCCTATCACCCAGCGCATCCACGATCTGGACTGTCAGCCTCGCATCCATCCGTTGCAATTCACTGTACCATCGCCGCTCTGCGCCTGCCTTCGCTGCCTGACTGTGCGATGGCTGTTTTCCGCCTGCAAACGGCAGCAGGAAGTGGTGCTGCCCTTGCGGCTTTCTCCCTCTCCAAAGCCCCGGCGACTTGTCCGCTTGCGGTGCGGCTGGAGGTACGTCAGCCGACCCATCCACCTGCACCATTGGTTTCTTAGATTGGTTCCTTCTATTGGTTTGGGTCGCAGTTTTGCGACTATTAACGTCGCAGTTCTGCGACGTACAAGGTCGCACTTCTGCGACGTTTGACACGTCCGATTTAGGGTTTTCTCGCCCCTCCATTTTGGCTTCCCACGCCTTCACGATTGATCGGAACTTTGACCAGTTCGGCGAATAGCTGGCGCGGTGAAACTTGCCGCCATGGCTCTTACGAAAGAAGAACGGCGAACCGCTATCCTTGTCGCCGCACAGCTCTGCCGTGGCGCGTAGAACGGTCGCACGATTAACACCTAGTAATGTGGCAAGACGATCTATACTCGGATCGCATTGGCCTGTCTTACGGTTGAAATGGTCAATGATAGCGCCCGCAACGCGTCGAGCATTAGCTGATAAGCCCTCAACGATGTTGAGGGCCTTGTAAGCAAACAGTATGTCATTCTCTTTCACGAGGCTCATTTTGAACGATCCTCGCGGCTTCTCTGTGCAGCCAGCAGAGCGGCTTTGTCCTTCGGTAGGCGCTTGGCAGCATTATCCAGCAGGAGCGCGTCACGCTCCGCCTGTTGCGCCTTTCTGAGTTTGTTGAGCTTCTTTCGGACACTGCGAGGCGCACTCATGACTGACGCGCCTCCTGCGCCAGTTTCCGGCCAAGCTGCAAGGCGCGGATTGCTTCCAGCGGCGATAGATGGAACGTAGTGCGGATGAACGGAATGAGCGCGCCAGACCGCTTAGAATGGTTCGCTGCATACCAAAGCGCAGCCGTACGTATTGCGTCCGATTCTGCTACCTGATATTGTTCAGCCGTTGTGATAACGCGACTTGATTGATTGCTGCTCCCGATGACGGTCGGGGCAGCAATTTTCGTTTCTGCTATCCGCTCTTTCTGCCGCTGGAGTGAGACACTTCCGTTTTCTCGACATTGATTTTCATTATGTTTTCCGTTTGTCTCAAATTCCGATAAGCTATTGTTTTTACTCGTACTTGGCGATCCTGTCGGGATCACCACCGAAATCTCTCAAACAACCGCCTGCCGTCCACTGATTTGTCTCTCTGCGGATCAAGGCGGATAAGCCACGGATTCAGCATTAAAATTCAGACTCTAGGTCAGTCCCAACGAATCGATACACGTTCTTTTGCCTTCGTAGGTCGGGCGGTCGCTAACGCTCATGGTCAAGCGCAAGCGTGCAGGGCACCCAGCTACCTCCCTAACCTCCCCTCAATGGCTTCTAGAACGGTCGCAATCCCGCGACCAAGAAGGAGCCTGATATTCTGCTCACTCGCAAAATCCGCACCCACCTACGTCACAACCCAGACGTTTCCGATGGCGGCGAAGGCGATCATAAACCCGTGGTGAAGTTCTTCACGCCCGACGCAGGCGCGACATGGCTTGTCGCCGAACTCGTAGCAGACGACGATAAGCTTTTCGGTTTGTGCGATCTCGGCCACGGAAGCCCGGAACTCGGTTACGCCTCTCTCAGCGAACTCAGCGCTTTGCGGGGACCTCTCAAGCTACTTGTGGAGCCTATAGGCACTTCCGCGCCGACAGATCCCTGACGCAGTACGCGGCAGACGCCCGCGCAAAGGGCAGGGATAGTCGCTAAGCGACTATCCACATTCGCCCTGAACGCCATAAATCGGTCACCGCGTTACAACTTCTCAGCCTTTGCCCACAATCTTGTGCAGTTGGCCGAGCAAGTCGATACCTCGCTCAATGCCTTTAAACTCAGCTTTCTCCATCAGATTGCTATCTTGCGAATGGTCGTCAGCGCCGAATATGCGCTTGCTAAGTTCTTCTTTGAGGGTTCTCTTTGCTTCTTCCGGCAGGTTAGCAATAAATGGATCAAACGCCTGCACTTGAAGGAAAAACGTGCGCGATTTTCTTTCGTTGATACGATGTAGGGTAGATTGCTTGGATGCATACACTGCGAACGACAGCAATAACGCGGTAAGCGATACGGATTTCGCGACTTGCATCCAAAATAATTTTTCTGGATAAAGTACTGGCGTAAACCAAAACAGGCTTGCGAGGAGCCATAAGATCGTTGCGATAATGCAAGCAATCGCGCCTTTTCGCCAAAGTTGTGCGGCGTCATATTCTCTGTCAGCTATGCTTTTATAACCACCCGTTACGCTGTCGTGGGCCACGAGATTATGTAGCTTTATGATATCTTCATGCCTTTTTTTGGCATCTATGTTGATTGCTTCAATATTTTTATCGAATAAAGATTGTTTCTCGATCAACGCAACGTTGTTTGATTCAATTAATGTTTCGCTCTCAGTCCTAAATTTCTCCCTGAATTCGTCCATTTCCTTCGCGAATTTCTCATCACGAAGCTGCTTATCACTAGCAAAGTCCGATTTCTGGCTGGTTAGTATACTTGACGAACTGCTATTCCATTCATCAATTGATTTGTTGATTTCGGCTTCAATAGCGTCCGCTTTAGCGCTTATAGACGTGACCCTATCGGCAGATTGTTTTGCTTCAGTTAAACTAGCCTCAGCTTCAGCTTTAAACGCATGAAAACTCTCTTTGGTTTTCTTTGCGAAGCTCTCAAATGAGGAGGTTGCAGCGTCAATGTCTGCTTTGCGTGTAGAACGAGCAAATTTCAAAGAACTCAATTGATACAAATAACTGAGTGCAGGATTGATTTGCTCGTTTAATGCGTTAAAAAGTCTTGGATCCGAGTTACTGGCGAATTGTTCAATAGTGTTGGTAACGCCATGAGCTTTTATCTGATTATGAAATTGATCCAGCAAATCCATCGGCGCTATCTCTGGATCAATGCTTTTAACTACTTGTTTTGCGAGCTTGACGACTTTTAAAAACCTGGCTCTTTCTATAAATGCTAAATCATCAATATCGTCCAACTCTCGTGACGCCAGTTCTTCGAGCCGGTTCAAGACAGTATTCAGCGGATGTTTGGTTAGCTGTTCTTGCCAGCGCTGCATATGTACCCCCACGTTACATGTGATTCATTTTATCACAGTCTTAGCCTAGCTACAGCGCAATTTGGGTTAACGCGTTCTGCCTTCACCTGTCGCCCGAAGGCTTCGGAAAACGGGAAGCCGAGATGCAGGCAACTCACTTCAAATCGAGATAAATCATCTCAATTGGAGTTTGACACCTTTATGTTACGCAGCCTATTTTGTTCTCTTTATGTTCACATCAATCTGGAGAACGTGGCGATGTCCGAACCTCACGAAATCAAGCTTGTTTTGAAATGGCGTGAGATGTGGAAAGGCAAAAAAAACGACTTCGTTGCCAGCCTCCCGAACGTCGAGGAGAGGATAGGCCGCATCTATCATTTGGAAAACGGCCCGCAAGCCAACGCATGGTTCTCGAGCTTCACGGCTGCAGATGTGTCGCGCAACATTGATGCGACATCTGGCGTTGAACCAGCCTCCGCTTCTCAACGTTAAATTTTCGCTTGGTTTCCGAACCAACCACCATCACCCCTCATACGGCCAGTTGGCCTGCGAAAAGACGCCGCCATCGACCCAGATGGTCTGGCCGGTCACGAACCGCGCTGCGTCGGACGCAAGGAACAGGACAGGGCCGGAAATGTCTTCCGGCGTTCCCACCCTGCGCAGCGGCGTGATGCGGGCCCAGGTGCCCGCATAGTCGGGCTGCTCTTCCGCCGTCCGCTCATTGAGGATCGCACCCGGCGCAACGCAATTCACCCGGATGCCGTGCGGCCCGAGCTCCACCGCCGAAGCCTTGGTGAACTGCTCTATCCCGCCCTTCGATGCCGTGTAGGAAACGAGCTTGGGAAAGGCGAGCTTGTTGCAGCCGGAGCCGATATTGACGATGGCGCCGTCCTTGTCCGCCTCAACCATGCGCTTGGCAGCGGCCTGCGTATTGAGGAAACAGCCTTTCAGATTGGTGCGGATGACATCGTCCCAGCCCTCTTCGGAAAGTTCCAGCAAGGGCGCCCAGGTCTGGATGCCCGCATTGTTGACCAGCACGTCCGGCGCATCGCCGAACCAGTCGCAAACCTCGTCGAAAAAGCTTTCGACCTCGACGCGCCGTCCGACATCGCAGCCGAGTCCCAGCGCCTGACCGCCTGCCTCCTCTATGGCTTCCACGAGCGATTGCGCAGCTTCGTCGTCGTGCCTGTAGCTGAACGCCACCGTGTAGCCCGCTTCCGCAAAGGCGGAAACAAGATGCCTCCCGATGCCGGTGCTGCCTCCCGTCACGACTGCGAATTCACCCATGGCCAACTCCCTCCCGGATATATTTCCCGCACCGAATTTAATCGGTTTTCGGCAGTGGTAAACCGGCAAAAAACAAAATAGCCTTCGTGCAAATGCGAGGTGAGAAAATGAATCCCGATATCAAGGAAGCCAATGGCGCGTGCCACTGCGGCACCGTGCGTTTTCGCGTCAAACTATCCAATGGCCTGCGCACAGCACGGCGCTGCACCTGCTCCTATTGCCGGATGCGCGGGGCCGTCGCCGTTTCCGCCGATCTGGACGGGCTGGAGATTCTCGAAGGCGAGGATGCGCTGACTCTCTACCAGTTCAATACCCGCGTGGCGAAACACTATTTCTGCTCGAAATGCGGCATCTACACCTTCCACCAGCGCCGCTCCAATCCGCGCCAGTACGGCGTGAACGCTGCCTGTCTGGAAGGCGTATCGCCATTCGATTTCGCGGCCGTCGCGGTGAGTGATGGCGTCAACCACCCATCCGACAACCCGAACCGGAAAGGCTCGGGCGTGGTCGGCTATCTGCGCTTCGAGCCGGTCGAAAACGATTAGAGCACGGTTCCGCAACGCGGGAACCGCCTGCGGCCGAAAACAGTCAAAAAACCGGAGCGGGATGGCGATCCCGCTTTAGGATTTTTCGGTCTAGCGTCCGATCACCTTGCGTGCGTTGCGCTCCCATGAAAAGACGACCGGCGGCAGCGGGTCGAGGCCGCGAATAATGTCTGCACCCTTTTCGCCGATCATGATGGTCGGCGCATTGGTGTTGCAGGAAGGAACGCGCGGCATGATCGAGCTGTCGCACACCCGCAAGCCCTGGAGACCGCGCACTTTCAAATCGAGATCGACAACCGCCATCGCGTCGGTTCCCATCTTGCAGGTGCCGACCGGATGATGGTCGGTCTTGGCATTGGCGCAGGCATAATCGAACAGGTCGTCATCGGTGACCACTTTCGGCCCCGGCAGGCGCTCGGCCATAACATAGAGTTTCAATGCGTCCTGCTGCATGATTTCGCGGGCGATCTTTAGCCCTTCCAGCGACATTTTGCGATCATGCGGGTCGCTCCAGTAATTGGGATCGATCAGTGGCGCCGCAGCCGGATCTCTGGAAGCAAGCCGCACCGTCCCGCGCGAGCGCGGATGAAGATAGGCGGAATTGAGCGTCACGCCGGCATTTTTGAGCTTCTCGACGCCGGCTTCGATGCCCGAACCTAGCCCCAGATGGAACTGTATATCCGGTGAGCGCGCATCCGGGTCCGCATACCAGAAGCCGCCGGTTTCAAACAGGCTCGACGCCACCGGGCCGGAGCGCAGCAATATATATTGCAGGCCCGCGCCAAGCGTGCGGTGCAGTTTCGCCACGCCGTCATAGGTATGATCGCCGGTGCATTCGGCAATGACAAACAGGTCGAGGTGATCCTGCATGTTTTCGCCCACGCCGGGCAGATCGTGCTTGGCCGCGACGCCCACCTTTTTCAGATGATCGGCCGGGCCAATGCCCGATTGCAGCAGAAGTTTCGGCGAACCGATGGCGCCGGATGAAACAATCACCTCACGACCAGCGCGCAAGACCTCGCCGCTCATCAGTGTTACGCCGGTTACACGGGTCTTTTCCACCTCGATGTTGCGCACCGGCGCATTCATGCGCACGGTGAGGTTCTTGCGATCTTTGATCGTGGATAAATAGGCAAGCGACGCGGAGGAACGGCGGCGATTGCGTTGCGTGAGCTGATAAAAGCCGACGCCCGCCTGTTCGCGACCGTTGAAATCTGGATTATACGGAATGCCCAGTTCCTGACCCGCGCGGATATAGGCATCACAGATCGGCAGTGGCGCGGATGGCATCGAAACGCCAAGCGGCCCGCCATAGGAATGGAAATCATCGTTGAAGCGCTGATTGTCTTCGGCGCGTTTGAAATAGGGCAGCACATGGCGATAATCCCAGCCGGTGCAGCCATCCTCGCCAGCCCAGAGATCATAATCGGCGGCATTGCCGCGTGTATAAATCTGCGCATTGATGCTGGAGCCACCGCCGATGACTTTCGCCTGCGTGTAGCGCAGCACGCGGTTTTTCAGGTGCTTCTGCGGAACGGTTTCAAAACCCCAGCTTGCGACGCCCTTGGTCATTTTGGCAAAACCGGCGGGCATGTGAAACAGCGGATTCCAGTCGCTGCCGCCTGCCTCCAGCAGCAGCACTTTTACGGACGCATCTTCGCTCAAGCGATTGGCGAGAACGCAACCGGCAGGCCCGCCGCCCACGATGATATAATCGTATTCCATCGCCCTACCCCTACAGTTTTGCAATCGACAGGCCGCCATCGGCATTGATTGCCGAACCCGTCGCAAAGATGAAATCGCCACCGGCAAGCCCGGCAACGATGGCGCCGACATCGCCCGCCTCGCCCCAGCGCTTCATCGGCACTAACCCACCTTCGATCAGCCCGTCATAACGCTCTGCGACCTTTGCGGTCATATCGGTGCGGATAATGCCGGGGCGAACCTCGAACACGCCGATCCGCGCTTCGGCAAGCCGCAGCGCCAGCCCCTGCACGAAGGCGGTCAGCCCCGCCTTGCTGATGCAGTAATCAAGCCGTTCCGGCGACGTCATCACGGAGGAAACGGAGCTGATGGTTATAATGCTGCGCGGAAACTGCACTTCATTTGCCGCCAGCATGGCTTTCAGGACTGCCTGCGTGAAAAACACCGTGCCCCGCAGGTTCACATCCATGATCGTGTCGAAGTTTTCAGGCTTCAGCCCGAGAAAATCGCCGCGCTCGACCGAACCCATGCCCGCATTGTTGACCAGGCAATCAATGCCGCCGAATTCCTTCATCACCGTGGCAACCGTCTCCTCATGTTTTCCAACAGCTGCAAGATCGCTTTCAAGAAAGACCACCTTTCCGCCCAGCACCCGCAGTTCATGAATGACGGCATCGTCACGCTCGCGGTCGGTGATCGCCAGATCGAAACCCTTGGCGGCGAGCGTGCGGGCGATGCCAAGCCCGATCCCGCGTCGCCCGCCGGTAACCAGCGCAACAGGTCTTTGACGGTTCATGCCAGCACCTCCCGGTTCAAATGGTCTGCGACGCGCAAGGCCTGCGCGGCAATGGTCAGCGCCGGATTGACCGCCGCCGAGGTTGGCAGGAAGGACGCATCGACCACATGGAGATTGGGGTGGTTATAGGCTCGGCACCAGGGATCAAGCGGCGCGGTTGCCGGATCATTGCCGATGCGCACCGTGCCGCATTGATGCGACGGCGTGCGCCGGTCAAAGGCCCGCGACAGCACCACCGGGAAACCTGCCTGCCTGAGAGCTGATTTGAGCCTTTCCACCAGCATCAGATGCGCTTTCCAGTTGGTGCGCACCCAATGCAGGACGATGCGGTCGCCATCCACGCTCACGCGGCTTTCCGGCGAGGGCAGGTCTTCGCTCATGGCGTAAAAATCGATCGTGTGTCCGGCAATGCGGTGCAAAAGCCATTCCGGCACATGGCGCATGTTGGATTTCAGGATCGCGCCCGATACACGGCCCAGCAATTGCACATTGCCGAGCGGTGGCCCGCCTGCCCCATCCGACAGATAGTAATCGTTGAAGCCAAATGTCTTCTGATAGACGCTGTCATTGCGATAGCGTGGGTCGAAAGCGATCACCGCGCTGGAATTATGGTTCATGAAATTGCGGCCAACCTGATCGGAACTGTTCGCCAGCCCCGAACGCAGCAGGATTGCCGCCGACTGCACCGCACCCGCTGAAAGAATGACCAGCTTCGGCCGTAGAACCAACACTTCGCCATTCTTCACATAATGAACGGCGGTGATCGCCTTGCCGTCCGGCCCCGCTTCCACCCGCGTTACCCGCGCCGAGGTTTCCAGCCGGACATTCGGATATTGGAGCGCCTGCGCAAGCGGGCAGCTTTCCGCATCCATCTTACCATCATCGCAATTGGGATGCGCATCCCACGGCGTTTTTGCCTTGGCAAGCCAACGGTCAATATCGACGCCAAGCGGCAGTGATGCCGGATGCAGGCCCGCCTTCTTCAGCCGCGCCCGCACATCGGCAATCGGGCGTTCATCGCGGACAGCCGGATAAGGATAAACCTTTGAATGATGCGGCTCGGTCGGGTCATCGCCCAGTTCACCGCGCACCTGAAACAGTTCTTCCGCCTTGCAATACCATGGTTCCAGCACGTCATAGGCAAAGGGCCATGCCGGAGACATGCCTTCCAGATGCGCAAGCTCCTCAAAATCCTCGCGCCGATAGCGGATCAGCACCGCGCCGAAGAATTTGGAATTGCCGCCGACATTGTAATAATTGCCGGGGTTGAACGGCGCACCATTGGTCTCATACCAGAACTCTTGCGGACGAAAGAAACCGCGCTGGAAAATGGCGCGTGGATCGCGGTTTTCCGGCCTGTCCGGCAAGCGCTCCCCCGCTTCCAGAATGAGAATGTCAGCACCCGATGCGGCAAGCCCGGCGGCCATGGTTGCGCCGCCGATACCCGATCCGATGATGACGATATCCGGCTGTCCTCCCAAAGCCGTCACTCCTACTTAGCCTGCGGCATCCACCAGCCCGTTCGCGCACCGATATGCATGTTGAGCGTCTTGGTTTCGGTATAGTCCTCCACCGCATGACGCCCCAGCTCGCGGCCCAGACCCGACTGGCGATAGCCGCCGAAAGGCAATTCCGGCGTGCCGTCCATGAAAGTGTTCATCCAGACAGTGCCCGCCCGCACCTTGCGGCCGATGCTCATGCAGGTATCGAAATCACGGCTCCACACGCCCGCTGACAAGCCGTAATCGACCGCATTGGCAATCGAGATCGCCTCATCCACGCTATCGAAGGAAAGCACCGACAGAACCGGCCCGAACACTTCCTCACGCGCCACGGCCATATCCGCCTTCACGCCTGCAATGATGGTCGGCCCCATATATTGGCCAAGGCCCAGATCCAGCACATCGCCGCCATGGGCGATTGCGGCACCCGCCTCTTTGGCCTGATCCACATAGGCGCCGACTTTGGCGAGATGTTGCGGCGTGATGATCGCGCCGACCTGCGTGCTGACATCGAGCGGATCGCCAACGATCACCTTTTTAGACAGATCGGCCACCCGCCCGACAATCTCATCGACAATCGAGCGATGCACGATCAGCCGCGACCCGGCATTGCAGCATTCACCCGCATTGAACCAGGCGCCGAACACAGCCGCATCGATGAAGGCATCCATATCCGCATCCGGGAACAGGATTTGCGGGTTCTTGCCGCCAAGCTCCAGCGACACTTTTTTCAGCGTCTGCGCCGCATTGGCCATGGTGAGCTTGCCCACGCCAGTGGAGCCCGTGAACGACACCATATCGACTTGCGCATGCGTACTCATATGCTGGCCGACATCGGTACCGGTTCCGGTGACGATATTGACCACGCCGTCGGGAACCCCTGCCTCGGCCAGAATTTCGCCCAGCACCAGCGTCGAACCGGAAGTGAGTTCGGACGGCTTCACCACCGCCGTGCAGCCCGCGGCAAGCGCGAAAGGCAGCTTTTGGCCGACAATCAGGAACGGGAAATTCCACGGCGTGATGATGGAGACAACGCCGATCGCCTCACGCAGCACGACGCCCAGAGTGCCATCGCCCAGCGTGTTGTAGCTTTCGCCATGGAGGTCACGCGCAAGCGCTGCCGCATAGCGCCAGATGTCGACGGAACCGGCAATCTCGCCGCGCACCTGCGAAATTGGTTTGCCGGCTTCAATCGCATCGAGATAGGCAAGCTCTTCCGCCCGCGCCTCGATCAGATCGGCAGCTTTCAGCAGCACCAGCGAACGCTGCGAGGCGGTTTTGGAAGACCAGCGCCCATCGTCAAACGCCTTGCGCGCAGCCGCCACGGCGCGTTCCACATCGGCCTTGTTTCCCGCCGGATAACGGCTGACGGTAACGCCATGGCCGGGGGCCGCGCGGTCAATCGTCTGGCCGCTCTCACTTTGCACCCATTTGCCATCGATCAGCATGGAGAATTCGCGGACTTCCAGCCCGGTCAACGGCTGCGGCTTTACGATCGTGCTCATTACCATTTCCCTTCAAAATTCGCTTCGCGCTTTTCGGCAAAGGAGCGCACGCCTTCCTTCAAATCGCCGGTCTTGGCGACAAGGATGGAACCCAGCGCCTCAACCGCCGTTCCATTGTCCTCGCCATTGGCGACGGACAGCATCAGTTTGGAAATTTCGAGCGCAGCCGGCCCGCGTTTTGCCACCCGCGCCGCATAATCCTTTGCTGCCTGCAAGGCCGCGCCCGTCTCCACCACATGATCGACGAGCCCGTGAGAAAGCGCTTCTTCGGCGGTGAACATTTCGCCGCCCAGCACCATACGACGCACGATCTGCGCACCGAAACGACGCACAAGGCGCTGCGTGCCCGACCAGCCGGGCACCATGCCAAGCGATGTTTCCGGCAGGCCGATTTTTGCCTGCTTTTCAACAATGCGGATATCGGCAGCTCCTGCCAGTTCCAGCCCGCCGCCAAGCGCATGGCCGTTCATCGCCGCAATCATCGGCATGCGCAAAGTCGCCAGCCGCTCGAACACACGATGACCATAGCGCACCCATGCATGGCCGAACTCCTGCGGTTCCATGCCGCCCCATGCCTTGATGTCGCCGCCGGCGGAAAAGGCCTTGCCCTCGCCGGTCAGGATCGCAACCCGGACGCTGCTGTCAGCCTCCACCCGGTCACAGGCCGCAGACAATTCCTGCAACAGCTCGATATCGAACGCATTGAACTTTTCGGGTCGCCTGATCGTCATGACCGCGATGTGGTTTTCGACCGATATTTCTATCCGTTGAGCCATCTCAAGCCTCCAGCTTTCGCGCAGGCTTTTGCGGCAATTCAAGCCCGATTGGCGCTTCGCGAAATAGCGCCTCATCCATGGTCTTGAGCTTGTCCGAAACAATCAGCGGAAACTCGGCCTGATCCAGAATATGCGCCTGCAAATCCACACCTGGCGCGATTTCGGTCAGCACAATGCCTTCCGGCGCAAGCTTCAGAACCGCGCGTTCGGTGACATAGGTAATGTCCTGTCCCTGCTCGACGCCGCGCGGGCCGGAGAAAGTGACATGCTCTACTTCATTGACCAGCTTTTTGAGCTTGCCTTCCTTCTCGATCACCAGTTTTCCATCAGCGACCGACAATTTCGCACCGGCGTTGAACATGCCGGAAAAGACGATCTTCTTCGCCCTTGATGTAATATCGACAAAGCCGCCCGCACCCGCCGTCACATGCGGACGGAATGACAGCTTCGACACATTGACCGAACCATCGCGCCCGATCTCAAGGAAGGAGAGAAGCGAAGCATCGAAGCCCGCGCCCTGAAAATAGGTGAACTGATAGGGCGACGGCATATAGGCATCGGCATTGGAGGCGCAGCCAAAGGCAAAATCCAGAAGCGGCACGCCGCCGACCGCCCCCTGCTCTATCACCCATGTCACGGCACCATGCAGGCCCTCTTCCAGCAGAATGCGCGGCACATTGGCGGAAATGCCGAAACCAAGATTGACCGCGCTGCCCGCCTGCAACTCCTGTGCGACACGCCGCGCAATCGCCTTCTGGATATTGAATTCAGGCAGACGGAACGTATCGAGCGGGCGGAAAATCTCGCCGGAAATCGCCGGATCATAAAGTGTCTGCGTCGTCTGCTTCTGGTCGGGGTCAACCACGATATAATCGACCAGAACGCCCGGCACCCGCACATCATGCGGCTTCAGCGTTCCTTCCTTGGCGATGCGCTTGACCTGCGCAATGACAATGCCGCCATTGTTGCGCGCCGCCAGCGCCTGATCCAGACCGCCCAGATAAGCGCCCTCATGTTCATAGGTGAGGTTGCCGCGATCATCCGCGGTGGTGGCGCGGATGATCGCGACATGCGGCACGATATTGGGGAAATAAAGCCAGTCCTCACCCTCGAAGCTGACATGCTTGACGACCGGTTCCTCACGCGCCTTGTCGTTCATCGCCGTGCCCTGACGCTTGGGATCGACAAATGTATCGAGCCCCACCTTGGTCAACACGCCGGGGCGCTTGGCAGCAGCTTCGCGATGCATGTCGAACAGAATGCCGGACGGGATATTATAGGCCGGAATCTCGTTATTGGTGATCATCTGCCAGATCAGCGGCGGCTCGGCGCTTGACGGCCCGGACGGATAGGAACCGCCGATGATCTTTTTCAAAAGCCCCTTCTTGGCGATGTAATCGACACCCTTGATGCCGCTCATGTCGCCCGCCGCAATCGGGTGCAGCGTGGTGATGTTTTTGGGATGGCCGGTTTCATCGAACCGCTCCCCAATGGCTTTCAGCATCATATCCGGACAGCCGAGCCCGCTCGATGAAGAAACCGAAACAACGGCATTGTCGGGAATAAGTGAGGCGGCTTCTGCAAATGAAATATGCTTGCTCATAATTCTCAAAGTCCTGAATGAACGGCGGTTGCCTTGCCGGTCTTTGCGGCTTGCATGACGGCAAGCCCGGTCGCCAGCGACCAGATGCCATCCTCCAAAGTGGCCGATGGCTGGCCCCTGCCCTCGATGGCATTGTGGAAAGAATGCAAGGCGGTTTCGTAGAGATTTTTCTGGTCGAGCGGCAGTTCATGCTCGCCGTTCTGATCGCGCAGGATGACGCTTCCAACCGGCTTTTGCGTCATGACATTGCGCGCAATCAGCGAGCCTTCACTGCCATGCACTTCAAAGCCGGTTTCCGCATATTTGGTGGTAAAGGCATCGTGGAACTGGGCAATCGCGCCGGAAGGAAAACGCAGGACACCCATCACACCATCTTCCAGCCCGTGACCGCTTAGGCCTCCCTGCTGGCTAAAAGCCACCGCCTCAACCGGGTTTTCACCCAGCACGAAGCGCAGCGTATCGGCATCATGCACGGTGATATCGAGGATCACGCCGCCGCCCGCATCGGGCCGCTCGATGCGCCAGCCTTGCAGATGCGGCGGGAGATAAACCGCATGGAAAACCCGCGCACCCAGCACTTTGCCGATCTTGCCCGCAGCAATGGCATCCCGCATTGCGCGGTGGCTTGCAGCATTGCGCAAATGATGATTGGTGCCGGCCACGACACCCGCCTCGCGCACGGCTTTCAGCATCTGGTGTGCGTCATCAATCGTCAGCGCCAGCGGCTTTTCGCAAAGTATATGCTTGCCCGCTTGTGCTGCGGCAATCGCCTGATCGCGGTGCAGTTCATTGGTGGTGGAGATATAAACGGCATCGATTTCAGGGTCGGACAAAAGCGCTTCAAGGCTGGTCACCGAGCGGGCTATGCCGTTTTCGCGGGCATAAGTTTCACCGCGCACGGCATTGGTGCTGTAAACGGAAACGACTTCGCCCCCGGTGGCGCGAATGGCCCCGATCACCCATTCTTTTGCAATGGTGCTTGCGCCTATAAGGCCCCACTTTGCCATTCGAGTTTCTCCTCCTGTTTTCGCAACGGCGCACCGCAACTTGCCCGCACCGCAAGGCGCACCGACAGGCGCTGCGCCTCCGCCTCCACCCGTTCCGAATTGATCTGCTTCAGCAAAAGCTGCGCCGCACGTTCTCCCAAACCTTGCGGATCCACAGCCACAGTCGTCAGCGCCGGAACAGCGGTTTTGGCTTCGATCACATCGTCAAAACCAACCACGCCAAAATCCCGGCCCGGCTCAAGATTGGCGGCCCGCAGCCCATCGCAGACGCCGAAAGCAACCGCATCATTGAAGCACACCGCCGCCGTGGGCTTCATGCCATGCCGCAGCATCTGCTCCACCACTTCAACGCCGCCGGCGCGGGATGGAGCGCTGGCGAAGACCAGCGCATCATCAAAGGCAATTCCGGCCTGCTCCAGTCCGGCGCGATACCCCGCGACACGCTCCGCAAACACCGCCGTATCGGCATAACCGCCCATGAAAGCGATGGCGCGATGCCCCAGCGACACCAGATGCTCGACCGCCCTTGCCACGCCGCCGCGATTGTCCGAAACGATGGAAGAAACACCCGATCCCGGCACATCGCGCACCATCTGCACAACCGGCAGGCCGCTTTTCGCCAATGGTTTCAGATCGTTCGCCTCGGTCCCGCGCGCTGGCGAAACAATCAGCCCGGCAATGCCATGCTCGCGCATCGAGGCAATCACCTCGCGCTGGCGATCGATGCTTTCCGCCGTATTGGCCAGAAACTGCACATAGCCAGCCGACTGCATGACGCGATCCACGCCGACAGCCAGTTCGGCAAAGAAGCTGTTGGTCAGATCATTGACCACAAGACCGATGATCCTTGAATTCGCCTGGCGCAGATTGGCGGCGGAACGGTTATAGACATAACCCAGTTTCTCGATCGCCTCCTGCACCTTGACCCGGGTTTCAGCATGAACCAGCGGACTGTCACGCAGCACCAGCGACACGGTCGATTTCGACACGCCAGCCTCGCGTGCAATATCGATAACGGTGACGCTGCTCTTGCTCATGACCTGCTCCGGTTTATCCCGTTCATTAAATTGGAACGTTCCAATACTGTCAAGAGCAGAGCGGAAAGCCGCCATTTGCCATGTGTTCGCCACAATTCGCGTTGGTTTTTAGTGCAGATTTTCTGCCGAAACACGTATTTCAGGTGCAAACACTCCCAAATCACATTTCTGCCGCCTTTTTCGACGGGATTGCCATTTGGAACGTTCTAAACTAAAAATCGGCTAACAAGCGGAGGAACGATCATGGGCATGAACGACCAGCAACTGATCTTGCCGGATGGCAACGGCAGCCTTGTTTCCTACACGCTGAGCGGCACGCCAACCCCGCGCCCGGCAAGCCCGCCGCAGTTCAACCGCATCGCCTATGCGGCAGCGCATGTGGTTTCCGATCCGCTGAAAGATGCCCGCCCGTGGAACGACCCGGCCATCGACTGGGACGCGACCATGGCTTTCCGCCATCACCTGTGGTGCCTCGGTTTCAGGATCGCCGAAGCAATGGACACCTCACAGCGCGGCATGGGCCTGAACTGGGCTGGCGCGCAGGAACTGATCCGCCGCTCGCTGGCAGAAGCGAAAGGCGTAGCGGGTGCCGATCTTGCCTCTGGCGCTGGCACCGACCACCTCGATCCGGCGGAAGCCAAAAGCCTCGATGACATTATCAGGGCTTATGAGACACAGGCCGGCTTCATCGAAAAGCACGGCGGGCGTTTCATCCTGATGGCAAGCCGGGCGCTGGCACGCATCGCCAGATCGCCCGACGATTATGCCAAAGTCTATGGGCATATTCTGGCGCAGGCTCGCGAAAAGGTCGTGCTGCACTGGCTGGGCGACATGTTCGACCCACAGCTCAAAGGCTATTGGGGTTCACAAAATTTCGATGAAGCCCTGGATACCGTCATCGGCATCATCGAGGCCAACCGCGACAAGGTGGAAGGCATCAAGATTTCGCTGCTGGAAGAGCGCTACGAAATCGCCTTGCGCAACCGCCTGCCGGAAGGCGTGCTGTGTTTCACCGGCGATGATTTCAACTATGCGCCGCTGATCGAAGGCGACGGAAACAGGCACAGCCATGCGCTGCTCGGCATTTTCGATGCGGTCGCCCCGCAGGCATCCAGCGCGCTTGCAGCGCTGGCCGCAGACGACAACGCCCGCTTCCGCACAATCATCGAGCCGACCGTACCGCTATCGCGCAAGATTTTTGAAGCACCGACGCAATATTACAAGGCGGGCGTCGTGTTCCTCGCCTGGCTGAACGGCCACCAGAGACATTTCACCATGCCTGCCGGAATGCAGTCAGCACGCGGCATCCTGCATTATGCCGACATATTCCGCCTTGCCGACAAGGCCGATGTGCTCGACCAGCCGGAGCTGGCCATCCACCGCATGAGGCAGCTTCTGGCCGTTCATGGCATATCTTAAAGACAGGCGGCTCTTGCCGCCTGTCCCGCCAAATCACCGCCAGCCAAGCCCCGGTGCAACATGCTTGAGGATCGCTTCGATCACATGGGCATTGTACTCGACGCCAAGCTGGTTCGGCACGGTGAGAAGCAGCGTATCGGCCTCGGCAATCGCCTCGTCTTTCGCCAGTTCCTCAATCAGCCGGTCAGGCTCGGCAGCATAGGACCGTCCGAAGACGGCCCGCAGGTCTTCCTCGATATAGCCGATGGAATCCTGCTCCTTGCCGCCATTGCCGAAATAGGCCCGGTCGCGATCATCGACCAGCGCGAAGATGCTGCGGCTCACGGAAACACGCGGCGTGCGCGTATGTCCGGCTTCCTTCCAGGCCTCGCGATAGGCGCGGATCTGCCTCGCCTGCTGGATGTGCAGCGGCTCACCTGACTCGTCCTTCTTCAAGGTCGAGCTTTGCAGATTCATGCCGAGCTTTGCCGCCCACACAGCCGTGGCATCCGAAGCCGCACCCCACCAGATACGATCCCGAAGACCTTCCGAATGCGGCTCGATCCGCAGCAGGCCGGGAGGATTCGGAAACATCGGACGCGGGTTCGGCTGTGCAAAGCCCTGCCCCTTCAGCGCTTCGAAGAACACCTCACCATGCTGGCGGCCCATATCGGCATCGCTCTTGCCCTCTCCCGGCGCATAGCCGAAATAACGCCAGCCATCGATAACCTGTTCCGGCGAGCCGCGGCTGATGCCGAGTTGCAAGCGACCCTTGGAAATCAGGTCGGCGGCACCGGCATCCTCGACCATATAGAACGGGTTTTCATACCGCATGTCGATGACGGCGGTACCGATCTCGATCCTGCTGGTCTTCGCGCCGATGGCTGCAAGCAGCGGAAAGGGCGATGCAAGCTGGCGCGCGAAATGGTGCACGCGGAAATAGGCGCCATCCGCGCCCAGCTCCTCTGCGGCGACCGCCAGATCGATGGATTGGAGAAGCGCGTCGCTGGCCGAGCGGGTTCCCGACTGGGGAGACGGCGACCAGTGGCCGAAGGAAAGAAAGCCGATCTTCTTCATGTTGATGTTCCCTGAATTCGGGCAAGAGGATTGTTCCTGCCCAATATGGCGGCGCGCGCCAGGAATGGAAGGGCGCGGAAAGGAACACACTGTTCAGCATTTCCTACCCGACATGCTTCCCTACGAATTCAGGATTTGCGGTCGCGCCCAGGCTGGGAGTCTGCCGCCCAGTCTGAGCTTCCTATCAAGATAGGGGCGTATTGATCACGACCGTGCAATCCGGTGCGCCATTATCGGTATCGCTTTCCGAACTGACCATAATAGAACTGGCTTTGCTTTCCAGTCGGCCATAAATGAAATTCACCCTCCCCGGTTCAGCGCCCTCCTTTTGTATCTGGATGCCGATCTTTCCGGTGCCTGATAGATAGGTCCGGATACCTATGACGGTATTGCCATCTCCTTTTCCTGAAAACGCATCCACGGGCAGATCATCGACATAGATAGATACAGTCTGCAGGCGCTCGCTGTTAGCATAGGCAATCAAACCGAATTCCGTATCTGGTGAAATCTGGAAATTATATTGGCCGTTTTCGACCTCGCCACACCGACAGCCGCTTCCCATGACTTCATTATCGACTGAAACGGAGGCTTGAATTTGAGTAAAAGTAACGTCATGCCAATATGCAGAAATAACCTGTTTCCCTTTATCAATAATATTACTATTGAGGTTATACCTGATATAATAATTCCCTTTAAACAGATACACAAAAGATGCATCTAAAGACTTCCATACAAGAATAGTATCTAGATTGGAGCAAAATTCCGGGTAATTGCTCGCTGCAAACTGGGTTGCTATATTCGTTTTATTAATAGTATTATCATTTAAATTATATAGTATGCAAACTGCCCCCTTTGTAAACAATACAGTCTTGATACTGCTCCTGTCGTCAGCATCAGGCCATTCCGCAGCCGTATCGATACCGGCCTCCAAACCCGTGCCAGCCAGACCAGGCCAACCGTCAGTGATCGGCGCAGGGCCTGCTACAACCTCTTCATGGATAAGCGAGAACTTGATGTATTTATCCTTTTTGAACAAATACAGATAGTCATTCGCATTGATGATATCGTCTATATTACTCTGAAAAGCGAGAGGCAGAGATTGCCAGTTAATACTGGTCCTGAAAGGAAATCCTTCTACCATCTTATCCAATACATCATTATATTTTATGTTTTCATTGTTATTGAAAAAGTACGTTGACGTTGCCATGGTTTCCTCTGAAAATTAATGTTTGTTACGCGTCACCACATCAATTGGTTTCGCTGAGGAACAGTACACACCGCCTGAGGAAATTATCCCTGTTAAATCGAACAGTCGTTATAAGTATCGGAAACGAGCTGCCTGTTGAAGAGGCATCGATTACTCCACGGAGATTATATCCTTCAGAGAAACAATACCTCGTCAACGCCGTTGTAGCATTCACGAAGCAAATCAAATAACATCAGGGAATTGCACCCGTACCACCCGCAGAACGGTGCCGGTAAAAAGAGGCAGAGTTCGCCCTTCATCGACCGCCCACAAATTGCCTGGCACGTACGTTGACAGCCCAAACAGACCGGATTAAGCCTCGAAACAGGCGGATAAACCTTCAATCTGAGGTTATTGGAGAAAAGGTGTTTGCCGATAAGCAACGCACCAAAACAGGGGAGATTTTCATGCGTTCCAAATTTCAGGCTATGCTTCTGGGCTTGCTGGCCGCAACGGCCCTCGCCACCTCGGCACAGGCCAAAGACGTCACCGTCACCGTGACCGCCATCGTGGAGCATCCAGCCCTCGACGCCGCCCGCGACGGCGTGAAGGACGCGCTGGCAGAAGCCGGCTTCAAGGAAGGCGAAAATCTCAAATTCGTCTATCAGTCCGCACAGGGCAACCCGGCGACCGCAGCGCAGATCGCCCGCCAGTTCGTCGGCGAAGCTCCGGACGTGATCGTGCCGATCTCCACGCCGTCGGCGCAGGCCGTCGTTTCGGCCACCCGCGACATTCCTGTTGTCTTCACCGCCGTTTCCGATCCGGTCGGCGCGCAGCTCGTCAAGGACATGGCGAAGCCCGGCGGCAACGTGACCGGCCTGTCCGACATGTCGCCCGTGGCTGAGCACATCAAGCTCATCAAGGAAGTGATGCCGAACATCAAGAAGCTCGGCTATCTCTACAATTCCGGTGAAACCAATTCCGTGTCGCTGCTGGCGGCACTGAAGGAAGCCGCTGCCGCCGAAGGCATCGAAATCGTTGAATCGGCCGCCACCAAGTCGGCGGAAGTCCAGGGCGCGGCCCGTGCCCTCGTCGGCCGTGCCGATGCCATGTATGTGCCGACCGACAACACCATCGTTTCGGCCCTGGAAAGCGCCGTCGGCGTCGCCGAGGAAAGCAAGCTGCCGCTCTTCACCGCCGATACGGATTCGGTCAAGCGCGGCGCGCTGGCAGCGCTCGGCTTCAACTATTACGATGTCGGCAAGCAGACCGGCGCCGTCGTGGTGAAGGTTCTCAAGGGTGAAAAGCCGGGCGACATTCCGGTCGACATCGCCAAGGGCACCGATCTCGTCATCAATCTTGGCGCCGCCAAGAAGATGGGCGTCGAATTCCCGCAGGCCGTGATCGACCGCGCCACCAGCAAGATCGACTAAACATACAGCATGACGGAAAAAGGCGGGGTCGCTCCCCGCCTTTTTCTTTGACAGGATTTGATCAGAGTTTTCGAAATGCCCGCTATCCGCATTCTTCCCGCAGACGACAATACCAATGGCTGGAGCAGGATATTGCCAGTCCGCACGCCGAAGGCGGCGCTGGCAGGCGATATCAAGGCCGACTGGATCGTGCTCGGCGCGGGATATGCGGGCGTGGCGGCCGCGCGACGGCTGGCCGGGAACCGTCCCAATGACCGGATTGCATTGATCGATGCGCAGGAGGTCGGGAAAGGCACATCGGGCCGCGCCGCGGGCTTTGCCATCGACCTGCCGCACAATGTCAGCTCCTCGATGGAGGAACTGGCCAAGTCGCAAAGCTATCGTGCGCTGGCCCGCGCCGCCATCGATCATCTGAAACAGCAGATCGACCGGCATGGGATCGACTGCGACTGGCGGCAGGATGGAAAATTTCACGCAGCGGTTTCCGATCAGGGCATGCGCGAGGTTCTTGAGCCGACCGTCAGGGAACTGGAACGCCTCAAGGAACCCTTCGACTGGCTCGAAGGCGATGCACTGGCCAAAAGGCTTGGCACGAACCATTTCAAGGCGGCAATCTTCACCTATGGCACGTCGCTTCTGAACCCGGCTGCCCTGGTGCGCGGCCTCGCCGACAGCCTGCCCGGCAATGTCACGCTTTACGAAAATTCCGCGGTCACCAGGATCGATTACGGCGAGCGCATCCACATCACGACGGCAAAGGGCAGCATTCAGGCGTCGGCCATGATCCTGACGGTCAATGGCTTTGGCGAGCAGTTCGGCTTTTTCAGGCGAAAGCTCCTCAACTTCGCCGCCCATGCCAGCTTGAGCCGCAAGCTTTCCGACGACGAATACAAGGCCATTGGCGAAATCGCGCCATGGGGGCTGACGCCCGCCAATTCCTTTTCCGGCATCACCATGCGCCTCACCTCGGACCGGCGCATACTGGTGCGGCAGAACGTGCATTTCTGCCCGTCGCTCCGCCAGTCGGATGCGCGCCGTGAAACGGTCGGGCGTGAGCACAAGCGCCTCTTCGACGAGCGTTTTCCCATGCTGCCCAATGTCGATATGGAACATACATGGACGGGCTTCATCTGCCTGTCGCGCAACGGCGCACCGGGTTTCGGACAGATTGCGAAGAATGTCTACACATCACTCTGCCAGAACGGCGTCGGCATCACCAAGGGCACGATAGGCGGCATTCTTGCCGCCGACATGGCTTGCGATATCGACAATCCGCTGATCGACGACATGCTCAAGCTCGGCAGCCCGACCGGGTTGCCGCCACGGCCTTTCCTCGATCTCGGCGTGCGGGCGCGTTTCGCATGGGAGCTGTGGCGAGCGCGCGCCGAAGTGTGACCCAAATCAGCCGGGCCAGATGTTGTATCACTCCCACAGAATAGCGCTTTTTAGCGGCCTTGCAGCGATAATGCTTGCGCGCTGCCGCGTTTTGCGTTGTATCGCCAGAGCGATATAGCAAGAAACCGCAAGCAATGCGGTGAATGGAATTTGCAGTGCGCTGCGCCCGGTCGGATGCGGGTTCGCTGCAAGCATAAACCGGGGAAATGTTTCAGGTGGCAGGAACACCGGAAGCGAACTCAGAACAAACCGGTCGTGACTGAAGCTGGCCGAGCGGAACACCCGGATTTCCGGTTTCCGCAACGCCGATGATCGATGCCGCGCCGAAGCGGAAATCGTTCGTTTGGTCACGGCGAGAAACAAGGAATGACATTGTGAGTCAGATCGCCTTCTGGGGTGCGGTCGAATTGGGCCTCGTCTTTGCATTTGTAGCCATCGGCGTCTATCTGGCGTTCCGTGTCCTCGATTTCCCCGATCTGACGGTTGACGGTTCGTTTCCACTGGGCGCCGCCGTAACCGGCGTGCTGATCCTTGGAGGCATGAATCCATGGCTCGCCGCGATCATCGCCATGATTGCCGGTGCCGCCGCCGGGCTCGTGACCGCGACGCTGAATGTGCGCTTCAAGATTCTCAATCTTCTTGCCTCCATTCTGACCATGATCGCGCTGTTCTCGGTCAATCTGCGCGTCATGGGCGCGCCCAACATTTCGCTCATCAGCCAGGACACCATGCTGACGCCGTTCTTCGGCCACGGCATCCCCGAATATTATGTGCGTCCGCTGTTCCTGTTCGTGCTGGTTGCCATTGCGGTGTTCATCGTCTGGCGCTTTCTGGAAAGCGACATGGGGCTTGCCATGCGAGCAACCGGCGCCAATCCGAAAATGGCACGCGCGCAGGGTGTGCGCACCGACCGGCAGATTTATCTCGGCATGGCGCTCTCCAACGCTCTGGTGGCGCTTGGCGGCGCGCTTTTCGCGCAGACCAACGGCTTTGCCGATGTGACGTCGGGTGCCGGCACCATCGTGGTTGGTCTTGCGGCGGTCATCATCGGTGAAACGCTGCTGCGCAGCCGGTTCATCCTGGTCATCCTGCTTGGCTGCGTGCTCGGTTCGATCATCTATCGCATCGCCATCCAGTTTGCGCTTTCCAAGGGATCGGCATTCGGCTTGCAGGCATCCGATCTCAACATCGCGACCGCCCTTCTCGTCACCTTCGCCCTGATATTGCCGCGCCTGCGTCGCGGAGGAGCATCGGCATGATCGAACTTTCCAATCTCGATGTCGTCTTCGGTCGCGGCACTCCGCTTGAAAAACAGGTCCTGAACAAGATCAGCCTGACCATGGATAAGGGCTCCTTCGTCACCGTCATCGGGTCGAACGGTGCCGGCAAATCGACCATGCTCGGCGTTCTTGCGGGCGATGTGATCCCCACCGCCGGCAAGGTCGTCATCGCCGGGCAGGACGTGACCCGCAAATCCACCGCCGACCGCGCCGGGCTGGTGGCCCGCGTGTTCCAGGATCCGCTGGCCGGAAGCTGCGGCACGCTGACCATCGAGGAAAATCTTGCGCTGGCAGCTTCGCGCGGCAAGTCGCGCGGCCTCACCCACGCACTCAATTCCAAACGCCGCGCCTGGTTCCGCGAGCGGGTGGCAAGCCTCAATCTCGGGCTTGAAAACCGCATGCATGACCGCATGGAGCTCTTGTCCGGCGGCCAGCGTCAGGCCCTGTCGCTCATCATGGCGACGCTTTCCGGCTCGGAGGTTCTGCTGCTCGACGAACACACGGCGGCCCTTGACCCCGGCATGGCCGAATTCGTCATGGAACTGACCCGCACACTGATTGCCGAAAACAAGCTGACCGCGCTGATGGTCACGCACTCAATGCGTCAGGCGCTCGATTATGGCGACCGGACGATCATGCTGCACGGTGGCAAGATCCTGCTCGATGTCACCGGCGACAAGCGCAAGACGCTGGGCGTCGAGGACCTCATCGACATGTTCCGCAAGGTGCGCGGCCAGACGCTGGACGATGACGCGCTGCTGATCGAATAGGACAGGCTCAAACAGAACTCAGGTTTTGCAAACAGCTTTGTTTCCCAGCCGTCGTTCAGTTTGAGCGGCGGCTGTTTTGTTTGAAGGCGAATTGCGCTAGTGAGTTTGCATGGCGCAGAAGAAAGCAAATGAAGTCGATAGTTTTCTGGCAAGACCGCCCAGCTCTTTCCCGGTCGTGCTGCTTTACGGCCCCGACAAGGGCCTGGTGAGCGAACGCGCGCGCCGTTTTGCCGAAGCCAGCAAATTGCCGCTGGATGACCCGTTTGCCGTCATTCGCATGGAAGCCGACGAAATCGAGGCCGATCCGGCGAAACTCGCCGACGAAGCCCGCACCATCTCCATGTTCGGCGGACAGCGCCTGATCTGGATCAAGAATGCTGCCGGCCAGAAGAAGCTTGCCGAAGCGATCAAGCTGCTTGCGACCGAGCCGCCGCAGGAAACATTCGTTCTGGTGGAAGCGGGCGATCTGAAGAAGGGGGCGGGTTTGCGCAGCGCCGTCGAAAACGCGCCTGCGGGCATGGCGCTTCCCTGCTATTCCGACGACAGCCGCGGCATCGATGGCGTCATCGATGACGTTCTGGCCGAATGGAAAATGCAGATCACGCTCGACGGCCGCCAGCTTCTGCGCGCAAGCCTTGGCGGCGATCGTCTTGCCACACGCGGCGAACTGGAAAAGCTCTGCCTTTATGCACGCGGCAAGGAACGCATCGATATCGATGACGTGCGCGAAGCGGTGGGCGATGTCGCGGGCCTTTCCACCGACGAGGTGATCGACGCGGTTCTCGCTGGCGACCTGCCACGTTTTGAAATTTCCTTCGATCGCGTCGTGAAATCCGGCACGGCACCCTTTCTGCTGCTCAACACGGCGATGCGCCAGTTCCAGCAGGTGCAGACATTACGCCATATTGCTGACACCGAGCGCAAAAGCGCCTCCGTGGTGGTGGCTGCAGCCCGCCCGCCGATCTTCTTCAACCGCAAGAAACTGATCGAGAATGCCGTCAGCCGCTGGAGCGGGGAAAGCCTTGCGCGCGTCATGGAACGCCTGCAGCGCGCCGTTCTCGAAAGCCGCCAGAATGCGAGCCTCGCCATTCCCATCATTCGCCAGTGCCTGCTGGCAATCAGCGTCGAGTCCCTGCGGAATGGGCGCCGATAACAAGGCATTTCCGGCAAAAGTGCGAAGCGGTTTTACGTTGGATAATGCGCAAAAACAAATGGATAGAGCATTTCCACTCGCGATACTTGAAATGATCTATCAATCACTTCAAGTATTTTTCTCAAATGAACGAAAAAAGCTCGCCGCCAATATGGCAACGAGCCTTCATCATCATCTATTGTTTTGGAAATCAGCTCTGGAGACGGCGGCAAATCTCATCGAGTTGCTCAAGAGAACTGTAGCGTATCTTGACCTCTCCACCGCGATCGCGATGATTGATTTCAACCTTCATGCCGGTAACATCGGAAAGCAGCTTTTCCAGCGCCTTGGTGTCGGCATCCTTTTCAACCGGGCCCGGCTTGGCCGGCCTGGCATTGGCTTCGCCACGGGCTTCCGCCTGCGCCAGCGCCTCGACCTGACGGACCGACAGACCATCCTTGACGATCCGTTCCGCCATCGCGGTCGGGTTTTCCATCGTGATGAGGCTTCGCGCATGGCCTGCCGAAAGCGCTCCATCGACAATGAAATCCTGCACGGGCTGCGGCAGCTTCAACAGGCGCAGCGTGTTGGCGACATGGCTGCGGCTTTTGCCGATGACCTGCGCCAGATCATTCTGCGTATAGTCGTGATTGTCGATAAGCTGTTGATATCCAAGCGCTTCTTCAACTGCGTTCAGGTCGGCGCGCTGCACGTTTTCGATGATGGCGATCTCAAGCGCCACGCGGTCGTCAACGTCGCGAACGATAACAGGGATCGTATCGACACCGGCCCGCTGCGATGCGCGCCAGCGGCGTTCACCGGCAATCAGCTCGAACCGGTCGGGCTGGCCGGGTGCGGGGCGCACGACGATCGGCTGCACGACACCGTGTTCCTTGATCGACTGCGCCAGATCCTCCAGCTCGCCTTCCGAAAACATGCGGCGCGGATTGCGCGGATTGCGCGTGACGAACTCAATCGGGACGTTCCGTTCAATGGGAACGGGCGCCTTGCGCTCTTCCACAGGGCGGTCGATTTCACCGATCAGCGCCGCTAATCCGCGGCCAAGGCGCTTTTTTGAAGGATCGTCATTCATCGCTCGGCTTATTCCTGAATTGTTTCGTCGTCGAATCGATCTGGAGCGGTTGCTTTAGTTAAATCGCCCCAAGGTGTTGTTTGCGCATGATTTTATCCGAAAACCGTTCCCACTTTTCGGAGCCATGCTCTACGCAGCCTGTAACTGCCGCTCGCGCTGGATGACTTCCGATGCGAGCTGCAAATAAGCCTGACTACCGGCGCATTTCAGATCGTAGAGAATTGCCGGTTTGCCATGCGAAGGTGCTTCCGAAACGCGCACATTGCGTGGAATGACAGTACGATAGACCTTCTCGCCCATAAAGGCGCGAACGTCATCCACCACCTGCGCCGCGAGATTGTTGCGGCTGTCGAACATGGTCAGCACAATACCCTGGATCGAAAGCTCGGGATTGATTGTCGAGCGGACCTGATCGACCGTCTGCAAAAGCTGGCTCAAGCCTTCCAGCGCAAAAAATTCGCATTGCAGCGGCACCAGAACGGAATCGGCGGCAGCCATCGCATTCAATGTCAGAAGATTGAGCGAAGGCGGGCAATCGACCAGCACATATGAGAAGCGTTCGGCCACGGCGGAATCGAAGCGCAAAGCGTCGCGCAAGCGCCGTGTGCGGTCGGCTGACTGGGCGATCTCCATTTCGATACCAAGCAGATCGAGCGTCGACGGTACGATGTGGAGATTTGGAACATCTGTCGGCATGGCGGCATCGGGCACCGAAGCTTCCTGCGTCAGCACGTCATAGGAAGACAGAGGCCGGTTGCGACGATCGATACCAAGACCGGTGCTGGCATTACCCTGCGGATCGAGATCGACAATCAGTACGGTCTCGCCAATCGCTGCCAATGCCGTGGCCAGATTGATGGCAGTGGTCGTCTTTCCCACGCCGCCTTTCTGGTTTGCAATGGTTATGATCCTGGACATTTTGTTCATCACCGTCGCCTTGCTGCTGTCCGCCCGTTCGAAATTTCCGCTATTCAGGCGCCTTTGCGCCGAAGATTGGTGATTTCGAGTATGACCGAAGCCTGATCGATAGCACTTTGATGTTGTACCAGATCGAAACTCCAACCGACACGGCTTTCATCGATCTCGCGCTGATAATCCCGACCTTTTTGGAAAAGGGCCTTGGCGCCCCTGGTCAGCCATGGCTCTGTCAGACCGAAAAGATCGTCGAGCGAAGCCAATGCCCGCGCGGTAACCACGTCCGGCGTCTCGATCTTCTGCCACATCGTTTCAATTCGCGCCGAATGAACCCGTGCCGGGACATTCAAATGTCCCGCAGCGGTGCGGAGGAACGCCGCCTTTTTCCCAGCACTTTCGACGAGATCCATAGCGCCGCCCGGCTGCTCTGCAAGAAAGCAGGCCGTCACGATGCCGGGAAAACCGCCACCGGAGCCGATATCCAGCCAGTTCCGGGCATCTCTCGCCAGCGGAAAAAGCTGCGCGCTGTCCAGAATATGGCGCGTCCAAAGCTCGTTCAAGGTAGAAGGCGATGCAAGATTGATCGCCTTGGACCATTTGCGAAACAGCTCTTCAAAGGCGATCAAACGGTCCGCTGTTTCACGTGAAACAGCGGGTACGATTGCTTTCAGGCTTTCAAAGCGGGTATCGGCGCTCATGCAGCGCCCTGCCCTTCGATGAGTTCTGCAGCCGCCTTATTGCGATAACCGAACTTCTTGATCTGTGCGATAAGAAGCGCCAACGCTGCCGGCGTCATCCCGTCAACCCGCTGTGCCTCGGCAATCGTTTCCGGCTTGCGCTGCTTGAGCTTGTGCTTCAACTCGTTGGAAAGACCGGATATTCCGTCAATGTCCAGCCCGGCTGGAATGAGCAGTTGTTCCTCGCGCTCCATGACCGCGATGTCGCTTTTCTGCCGATCCATATAGACGGCATATTGCGCTTCGATTTCCAGAGCTTCGCGCGCTGTCGGATCGATGGCATCCAGTTCCGGCCAGATCGGCTTCAACCGATCCAGATCGATTTCGGGATAGGACAGGAGATCATAGGCCGACCGGCGAACTCCATCCTGATTAAGATGCAGATCATATTGTTTAGCGAGATTGGGCGTAATCGTCAGCGACTGGGTCAGCGCCCGCGCCTTGCTCAAGGCCGCTTCGCGGGCTTCAAAGCGCTCCTTGCGGGCGTGTCCCAATATGCCAAGCCGGTCCGCCAGCGGTGTAAGACGCTGATCGGCATTATCCGCGCGAAGCGACAGGCGGAACTCGGCCCGCGAGGTAAACATGCGATAGGGTTCACTGACCCCGCGCGAGGTCAGGTCGTCAACCATCACGCCGATATAGGCTTCGGTGCGCTGGATAATGACGGGCTCGCCGCCAGAAGCACGACGCGCAGCATTGATGCCAGCGAGCAATCCTTGCGCGCCCGCTTCTTCGTAACCGGTCGTGCCGTTGATCTGTCCGGCCAGAAACAGGCCGGTGACTTTCCGGGTTTCAAGGCTGCGCTTCAGTTCACGCGGATCGATGAAATCATACTCGATCGCATAGCCGGGTTGCAGCATAACCGCCTTTTCAAGCCCCGGTATCGTCTTCAATATGTCGAGTTGCACGTCTTCCGGCAGCGAGGTCGAAATACCGTTTGGATAGACCGTATCGTCGTCCAGCCCTTCCGGCTCCAGGAATATCTGATGGCCGTCACGATCGCCAAACTTGACGATCTTGTCTTCCACAGACGGACAATAACGCGGCCCAATACCCTCGATCGAACCGGAATACATGGCAGAGCGATGCAGATTGGCGCGAATGATAGCGTGAGTTTCGGGCGTTGTCCGGGTAATGCCGCAGTCGATCTGCGGCGTGGTGATCCGGTCCGTCATAAGCGAAAACGGCACCGGGTCCTCATCGGCAGACTGCATGTCCAAGCTCTGCCAATCGATGGTGCGGCCATCCAGTCGCGGCGGCGTGCCGGTCTTGAGCCGCCCGAGCGCGAAACCGAAGGAGGTGAGACGTTCGGAAAGCCCAAGCGCAGGCTTTTCGCCCATGCGGCCAGCCGGAATCTTCTTCTCGCCGATATGGATCAACCCATTCAGGAACGTGCCTGTCGTCAGGACGACAGCGCTGCATGTCAGGGTTCGCCCATCGGACAGAATGACACCGGTGATGCGCCCATCCTGTTCCAGCAGATCATGGGCGCCGCCCTCGACCACCGACAGATTGTCCTGCGCGGCAATCATCTTCTGCATGGCAAGCCGATAAAGCTTTCGGTCTGCCTGGGTGCGCGGGCCGCGAACGGCCGGGCCCTTCCGGCGATTCAAAAGGCGAAACTGGATGCCGGCTTCGTCAGCGACACGGCCCATCAAACCATCAAGCGCATCGATCTCGCGCACGAGATGGCCCTTCCCCAATCCGCCAATCGCAGGATTGCAGGACATAACACCAATAGTATCAAAGCGATGCGTCACCAGTGCGGTCCTGGCGCCAGCGCGCGCAGCAGCCGAAGCCGCCTCGCATCCCGCGTGGCCGCCGCCGATTACAATGACATCAAAGACTGTGGCTTCGGTCGAACTCATGAGGTTCATCCTGACGCAACTCGAATCCGTTTCAGAAAGATGTCTCTTTGCCACGAATGGACTTCAAACGGAAGACCCAATCGGCTGACGGTGCGATCAAATCCCGGCGAAGGCCCGACTCATGAATGAATGAGCGAGTCAATCGCTCCGGCGAGATTCCACAGCTGTTTCACGTGAAACAATCTTCAATGCCGGTCATGCACCTGTTTCACGTGAATCATTTGCCAATGCAGAACTGGGAGAAAATGACGTCAAGTATCTCTTCCACATCAACATCGCCGGTGATGCGTCCGAGATATTGCGACGCCAGACGCATATTTTCTGCGCGTAGCTCGAGCGGGAAATTGGTTCCGTTCAATGCCTTGTCGATCTCCCCGACAGTGGATCGCAGAAGGCTGATATGCCTTTGCCGCGTAGGAACTGCGTCCTCGATCTGCCCAATCTGGGCTTCTGCAAAGTTTTGCAGATCGGTCAGCAAGCCGTCCAGCCCTTCGCCTGTTCTCGTCGAGATGCGGTAGGACCACCCGCCATCGGCCTTTTCGCTGAGGTCGGCTTTAGTACCGACCGTCCAGAGAGTGGCGGGCGTCTCCTCCGTTCCAATCACGACGGGGTCGTTCATATCTTCGAGCAGCAAGACCAGATCGGCATCGGCCATGCGGGCGCGGGCGCGTTCAATGCCGATTTTCTCGACCACGCTTTCCGTTTCGCGCAGGCCTGCCGTGTCCGTCACATAGACCGGAATGCCGCCAAGATCGAGCTTGACCTCCAGAAGGTCGCGGGTCGTGCCCGCTTCTTCCGATATGATCGCGACTTCGCGGCCAGCCAGAAAATTCAACAGGCTGGATTTCCCGGCATTGGGTGCGCCGACGATAACGACATGCAGCCCATCGCGCAGCATGGAAGCGCGTTTGCCGCTCGCAATATGGTTCTCGATCTCTGTTCTGAGCAGCGCGAGGGATTGCCAGACCTGCTCCGAGACTGATCCCGGCACATCGCTTTCATCGGCGAAATCGAGTTCCGCTTCGATAAAGGCACGGGCACGCAAAAGACGCTGGCGCCATTCCGTATAAAGCTCGCGCTGCGTACCGGAAGCGACCTGCAAGGCAAGCCGTCTTTGTCCCTCGGTTTCTGCTGCAATCAGATCGGCCAGACCTTCGGCAATGGTCAGATCCATCTTGCCATTGGAAAAAGCCCTTCGGGTAAACTCTCCGGCTTCCGCTATCCGGCATCCGGCGATTTCTCCAAGCTCCGCCAAGAGCCTTTCGACGACCGCCTTGCCGCCATGCGCATGAAATTCGGCGCAATCCTCACCGGTAAAGCTGTTCGGCCCAGGGAAAAAGAGCACCAGACCGTGATCGATCGGGTCACCATTACGGGCACGGAACAGCTTATAGGCTGCATTGCGAGGCGTGGGTAAGATCCCAATTATCGTTTCGAGTACGAATCGAACTCGTGGACCGGAAACGCGCACGACGGCGACGCCGGACGGCAGACGCCCGCTCGACAAAGCAAAAATCGTATCTTGAGGGAAAGCGATCTCGCTCATTCCGTTTCCTGACCTATAATCATAAGGACAAAGCAGCCAACGTGTGCTGAAGGAATGGCATATTCATTCGCGCAGTGAAAGAAAAGCCTTATGACAGAGTTCGACCGCAACGCCCTCGCTGGCAGCAACCGCCTTGCCGATGAACCGAGCGCCTATCTGCGCCAGCATGCCGATAATCCCGTTCACTGGCAGCCTTGGGGCAGGCAAGCTCTGGATGCTGCGAAGGAGCTGGATCGGCCCATTCTGCTTTCGGTCGGCTATGCCGCCTGCCACTGGTGCCATGTCATGGCGCATGAGTCTTTTGAAGACCCGGATGTAGCCGCGGTGATGAACGCCCTCTTCGTCAACGTAAAGGTGGACCGCGAAGAACGACCCGATATCGACCAGATCTATATGGCGGCACTGGGAGCGATGGGGCAGCAGGGCGGATGGCCGCTCACCATGTTTCTGCGCCCCGATGGCAAACCCTTCTGGGGCGGCACGTACTTCCCCCGGCACAAGCGCTACAACATGCCGGGTTTTGTCGATGTCCTGCACGCGGTCAATAATCTCTGGAACAAGGATAAAGAGAAAATTAACCATAATGCGCAAGCCGTTTTCGACCATCTGGAAGGCAGGCTCGCGGCGCAGATCGCCCCGGTTACGAACGAGGTCGAGCGGTTTGACGAGATCGCTACACGTATAGGCAGCCTGATCGATCCGCTGCGCGGCGGGATAGAGGGAGCGCCAAAGTTCCCGAACGCGCCTTTCATGGACAATCTGTGGCTCTCTTGGCTCTATGGCCGCAATGAAGCGCATCGCGACAATTTTCTTCTTTCGCTGAAAGTGATGCTGCAAGGCGGTATATATGACCATCTGGGTGGCGGGCTCTGCCGCTATTCCACGGACGCCGAATGGCTGGTGCCGCATTTTGAAAAAATGCTCTACGACAATGCGCAATTCATTCGCCATGCGACTTATGCTTTCGCCGAGACCGGAAATGATTTGTTTCATTTGCGAATCGAAGAGACGGTTGACTGGCTGAACCGGGAAATGCGCCTGTCCGATGGAAGTTTTGCCTCCAGTCTCGATGCCGATAGCGAAGGCGAAGAAGGACGCTTTTACGTCTGGAGCGAAGAGGAGATCGATGAGGCGCTCCGCGACGACAGCAAAGCCTTCAAGGACTATTACGGTGTGACGCCGGGCGGAAACTGGGAAGGCCACAACATCCTGAACCGCCTTCATGCGGTCGATGGCGGCGCCATCCTGCCCCCGATGATAGAAGCGTCACGGCAAAAGCTGCTTGCGCGTCGCGAATTGCGGACACGCCCCGGACGGGATGAGAAAGCGCTGACCGACTGGAACGGGCTTGCCATCCGTGCACTGGCCGAAGCAGGCCGCAGCTTCGGCAGGCAGGACTGGATCAATCTGGCGATCGATGCCTATCGTGCCATAATGAGCAGTTTCCGCGAGGGCCGCATCGCGCATTGCCGCATGGAAAATTCGCTTCTCTACCCTGCTCTTTCGACCGATTATGCAGCGATGATCAACGCGGCCATCGCCCTTCATGAAGCAACGAGCGAGCGGGCCTATATTGATGACGCGTTGAAGTTTAAGCAGGCGCTCGATGAGGCTCACAAGGATGGCACCGGTAATTATCGCCTGTCTGCACTGGATGCCGACGATGTCATCCTGCACGCCTATGGCGACTATGATGAAGCGATCCCCAGCGCCACCAGCCAGATCATCGAAGCGCTGACCCGACTGTTTCTGGCGACGGGCAATATCGAGCTTTATCAAATTAATGAGGCGCTGATCGAACAGGCGCTCGGGCGAGCCTTAGCCCAGCAATACGGGCAGATCGGCATATTGAATGCGGCGCGTTTTGCTGCCGAACCACTTTCCCTGGTCGTTGCGAGTGAAGACGATGCCGGAGAACTTGTTTCGATGGCGAATCGAAATCCCGATCCGCGCCGTGTCGACAAATTCGTGCGTTTCGAGCCCGGCAAGCCGATAGAATTGCCCACCGGGGGAATGGCGGAAACGGAACGTCCGTCAGCCTGGTTCTGCAAGGGGCATGTCTGCCTACCGCCTGTTGAAAACGCCGGCGCGTTGCGGCTATTGCTCGGCAAAACATCGTGAAACAAAAACGCCGCGACGGTTTCCCGCGCGGCGTCTCTGAAACGCTATAATCGAGCAATCTTTACGTATTCATCGAATCGAAGAATTCACCATTGCTCTTCGTCTGCTTCAGCTTGTCGATGAGGAATTCGATCGCGTCGGTCGTGCCCATCGGCGCGAGGATACGGCGCAGAACGAAAATCTTCTGCAGATCGGCGCGCGGTACGAGCAGGTCTTCCTTGCGGGTGCCGGACTTGAGAATGTCCATGGCCGGGAAGATACGCTTGTCGGCCACCTTGCGGTCGAGCACGATTTCCGAGTTGCCGGTGCCCTTGAATTCTTCAAAGATCACTTCGTCCATACGGCTGCCCGTATCGATCAGCGCGGTTGCGATGATGGTAAGCGAACCGCCTTCTTCGATGTTACGCGCGGCACCGAAGAAACGCTTCGGGCGCTGCAAAGCGTTGGCATCCACACCGCCGGTGAGAACCTTGCCGGAAGACGGCACAACGGTGTTGTAGGCGCGGCCAAGGCGGGTGATCGAATCGAGCAGGATCACGACGTCGCGGCCGTGCTCGACAAGGCGCTTGGCCTTTTCGATGACCATTTCAGCCACCTGAACGTGGCGCGCTGCCGGTTCATCGAAGGTCGAGGAAATCACTTCGCCCTTCACCGAGCGCTGCATGTCGGTCACTTCTTCCGGACGTTCATCGATCAGGAGAACGATCAGATAGCATTCCGGATGATTGGCGGTGATCGAATGGGCGATGTTCTGGAGAAGGACGGTCTTACCGGTGCGGGGCGGAGCGACGATGAGACCGCGCTGGCCCTTGCCGAGCGGCGCCACCAGATCGATGACGCGGGGGGACAGGTCCTTGGAGGTTGGAACTTCCAGCTCCATCTTGAAGCGCTCATTGGGATAGAGCGGCGTCAGATTGTCGAAGTGAACCTTGTGCCGGATTTTTTCCGGATCTTCGAAATTGATCGAGTTGACCTTGAGCAGCGCGAAATAACGTTCGCCTTCCTTGGGACCACGGATCGGCCCTTCGACCGTGTCGCCGGTCTTGAGGGAAAAGCGGCGCAGCTGCGAGGGAGAAATATAAATATCGTCAGGACCCGGCAGATAGTTGGCGTCGGCAGAGCGCAGGAAGCCAAATCCATCCTGCAGCACCTCGACGACACCCTCGCCGATGATTTCGACGTCCTGGGCCGCCAGCTTCTTGAGGATCGCGAACATCAGTTCCTGCTTGCGCATGGCGCTCGCGTTTTCGACCTCAAGCGTTTCGGCAAAAGCCAGCAGCTCCACCGGTGTCTTGTTCTTCAGTTCTTGTAGTTTCATTTCCTGCATGGATGAGGAACTCTTTGTAAATGTAGGGAGAAAATGCAGTTGTTCGGAAAGGTGGCCACATGAAGCTGTGACCGGCATCGAAGGCCTGCTGTCTTGAAGGGAAGAGGCTTACTACATACTGATTTGCAGCATGGAGAGCAAGTCTCATGTAGGGATAGCGCGAAATTTCTGCAACAGAAAAATGGCAGAAACCGGGTCGTGTAGTGGATTTGAAGCCATCTTGCCCACAAATGGACAGGTCATCGATCACTTCAAATCCGCAAACCACACGAATTCAGGGTGTTGCCGGTGCGGTTTTTGAAACCGGAATTTCCATTTTCACGGGCAATCTTCGAGAAAATTCCGGTTTCACCACACTGGCGGGGTTTCTTTTTGAAGTCGTTTTCTGATCAGAACGGCTTCACGATCACCAGTATGACGATCAGGATCATCAAAACTGTCGGCACTTCATTGATGATTCGCCAGTGCTTTGCAGAGCGCGTGTTGCGGTCTTCCGCAAAAAGCCGCGTGGATTTCGACAGATAGCCGTGAAGGCCGGACATCAGCACGACGAGCAGCAACTTCGCATGCAGCCAGCCGCCCTGAAAACCATAGATTTCCCACGCCATCCACAGGCCGGCGATCCAGGTCACGATCATGGCCGGGTTGATGATGAAGCGCAAAAGCCGCTTTTCCATCACCTTGAAGGTTTCCGATGTTTCGGAACCGGGTTTCGCGGCGGTGTGATAGACGAAAAGGCGCGGCAGATAGAGCATGCCCGCCATCCATGCGATGACCGCGATCACGTGCAGCGATTTGACCCAGAGATAGGCGTCGGCTGGATTCACGTGAAACAATGCCCAGACGCCGAGCGCCACCACGACGAGCGCGACGACGGTGCGAATGGCTACTGCCGAACCGCGATTTTCCGGAGCTGTCTGGCTCATGATTTTCCTCCGCGAATACGGTCGATCATGCGTTGCACGTTTTCAACAGGCGCCTGCGGCGTGATCCCGTGCCCGAGATTGAAGATCAGCGGTCCCTGGCCGAGACGCTCCAGAATGGCGTCCACGCCTTCATCGAGGGCATTGCCGCCGGCCACCACGCGCAACGGATCGAGATTGCCCTGTATCGCTCCCTCGTTCTGTAGGGAAGCGGCAAAGGACAGGGGAACGGACCAGTCGAGACCGAGGGCGTCCACGCCGGTCTTCTCGCGATAGCCTGCATAAAGCATCCCTGCCCCTTTCGGGAAGCCGATGATGCGGGCTTCGGGGTAGACCGCCCTCACCTTCTGGACGATCCGGGCAACGGGCTGGATGCAGAAACGTTCAAAACAGTCCTCGTCCAGAACACCAGACCAGGAATCGAAAATCTGCACCGCATCGGCACCGGCGTCGAGCTGTTCGATGAGATATTCGGCGGAAACATCGGCAAGATCGTTCAGAAGCTTTTCAAAGGCTTCCGGGAAGCGATAGGCGAAAAGACGGGCGGGCGCCTGGTCTGGCGTGCCATGTCCGGCGATCATATAGGTCGCAACGGTCCAGGGAGCGCCACAGAAGCCGAGCAGCGTGGTTTCGTCGGGCAACTGCTCGCGCAGCAGCCGAACCGTCTCATAGACCGGCTCCAGCCGTTTGGCGACGCCTTCGGTCTCAAGCCAGAAAATCTCGTCGGCATCGATCGGCGTCATCAAGGGTCCCCTCCCTTCTTCAAAGCGAAGGTCGCGGCCAAGGGCATGGGGGATGACGAGAATGTCGGAAAACAGGATGGCTGCATCAAAGCCAAACCGGCGGATCGGCTGAAGCGTCACTTCGACAGCCAGATCGGGCGAATAGCAGAGGTCGAGAAAGCTCCCGGCCTTTTTCCGCGTCTCGCGATATTCGGGAAGATAGCGTCCGGCCTGGCGCATCATCCAGATGGGCGGTGGGAAGATCGCTTCACCGTCGATCACTCTCAAGACTTTGCGCTTCATGTCTTTTCCATTCCACCCTGTGTGTTGCCTCAACCGTCCTTGGTCTGAAACTTATCCAATGCGGTTCTCATAAAGAAAGGATGATTCAGGAATCTTTTGATTCTTAGAGTCTGTTGGAATCGGGGATTAAGGTCTGTCCTGTTTTTCCCCACAGTTTCCATGCGGTCATGTCATCCTGTGCAATCATTCACCGATAGTCTGACCAAAAACAATGAAAACTCAATTCCCTCTTTTAATATAAGAGGTTACCAATTGACGCAGTTCATGCGCATTTGTGGAAAAGCTGGGAATAAAGGCGGGCTTTCGCGGATTCGTGAGTCTTGTCCACATTTGTTGATGACCGCTCGCCACATGTTCGCCCGCTGTGGATGACTTGCCAAGTTTCCCACGGCCTGCCATGGCTTGTGGAAGACGTTCGGCCTTTACGCACAGCCGTCAACAGGAGGGCAACAAAACTGTGACCAGACCGCTTTCCTACTTTCATCTTCATCTGATTTCTGATGCGACCGGAGAGACTCTCCTGGCGGCGGGCCGTGCGGCAGCGGCGCAATATGCCAATGCGCGGGCCATCGAGCACATCTACCCGCTGATCCGCACCGAAAAGCAGCTGCGCAAGGTTCTCGAAGGCATCGATGCGGAGCCGGGCATCGTTCTCTACACGATCGTGGACCAGAAACTGGCGGCGATCATCGACGAATCCTGCGCCGAAATGGGCGTGCCGAGCGTTTCCGTGCTGGAGCCGGTGCTCAATACGTTCCAATCCTATCTCGGCGCGCCGGCGCATCGCCGTGCGAGCGCGCAGCATGTCCTCAATGCCGATTATTTCCGGCGGATCGACGCGCTCAATTTCACGATGGAACATGATGACGGGCAATTGCCCTTCGATATAGAGGAAGCCGACGTCATTCTGGTCGGCATTTCGCGCACGTCCAAGACGCCGACGAGCATCTATCTGGCCAATCGCGGCATCAAGGCCACCAATGTTCCGATCGTGCTCGGCATTCCCCTGCCCGAAGTGCTTTTTACGACGAAACGACCATTGATCGTGGGGCTGGTCGCGACGGCCGAACGGATTTCGCAAATCCGCCAGAACCGGCCGCTCGGCAATGTGCCGTCGCTGGATACCGGACTTTATACGGACCGCGTTTCCATCTCGGAAGAACTGGCCTATGCGCGTAATATATGCAATCGGCACGGCTGGCCGATCATCGATGTGTCGCGCCGGTCGATTGAGGAAACCGCGGCGGCTATCCTCGCTTTGCTGCGCGAAAAGACGAATAGAAGGGATCTCGATCATGTCTGACCTCATCCTCGCCTCCAAAAGCCCTTTCCGTTCGGCCCTGCTGAAAAATGCCGGCATAGAGTTTTCGACGGCTAGTGCGGAGATCGACGAGCGCGCGGTGGAGGCCCCGCTTTACGAAACGGGCGCCACGTCGGAGGAAGTCGCGCAGGTTCTGGCCGAGGCGAAGGCGCTCGATGTGAGCGAGAAGAACCCCGGCGCGGTGGTGATCGGCTGCGACCAGACATTGTCGCTCGGCGACGAGATTTTCCACAAGCCCGCCGACATGGAAGCAGCCCGCCGACAGCTCCTGAAATTTTCCGGCATGACCCATCAGCTGAACAGCGCCGTCGTGCTGGTGAAGGATGGCGAGACCCTGTGGCGTCACGTTTCGATTGCCCGCATGACGATGCGCGACCTCGATCCGGGCTTTGTCGGGCGCTATCTCGGTCGCGTCGGCGATGCCGCGCTATCGAGCGTCGGCGCCTATCAGGTCGAAGGCCCCGGCATCCAGCTTTTCGACAGGATCGATGGCGATTATTTCACGATTGTCGGTCTGCCGCTCCTGCCGCTGCTGGCTGAACTGCGGAAGGAAAAACTGATCGATGGCTGATCAAGTCACGAAGAAGGCTTTTGTCACAGGCTTTCCCATAAAACATTCGCGCTCGCCGCTGATCCACGGTTTCTGGCTCGCCGAACTGGGGATCGACGGTTCATATGAGGCGGTAGAAGTGAAACCAGAGGACTTTGCCGCCTTCGCTTCCTCGCTTGCCGCAAACGGTTTTGCCGGTGGCAATGTCACCATTCCGCACAAGGAGGCAGCCTTTGCCGCCGTGGAAAGTCTGGATGACGCTGCCAGGGCCATTGGCGCGGTCAACACGCTCTGGCTCGAAAACGGCAGGCTTCATGGCGGCAATACGGATGCTTACGGATTTGCCGCCAATCTCGATGCATCGGTTCCCGGCTGGGACAAGGCCGACAGCGCCCTTGTTCTGGGTGCGGGCGGCGCAAGCCGGGCAATCGTCCATGCGCTTTTGACGCGCGGCTTCACGAAAGTCGCCATCGTCAATCGCACGGTGAGCCGGGCGGAGGATCTCGCTGCCCATTTTGGACCGCGTGTCTCGGCGCATGGCTGGGACGCGGCGCAGGATCTGGTTTCGGACGCGGGGCTGATCGTCAACACGACATCGCTCGGCATGAGCGGCCATGACGAGGGCGAGGCCTTCCCGCTCGATCTCGGCAAGGCGTCACCAAAGGCGGTCGCCACCGATATTGTTTATGTGCCGCTCCAGACCCCCTTCCTGAAGAAAGCCGATGAGGCCGGACTGACCACCGTGGACGGGCTTGGCATGCTGCTGCATCAGGCCGTTCCGGGCTTCGAACGCTGGTTCGGCAAAAGGCCGCAAGTGACGAAAGCCCTGCGCGAGCATATTCTGGCTGATATGGAAAAGGCTGGCGCTCTGGTATCCGAATCAAAAAGCGTCAGGCCGTCGTGAAATGGCGATCTTGGAACAGGTAGCATGATCATCCTCGGACTAACCGGCTCCATAGGGATGGGCAAAACAACGGCGGCGAACATGTTCGCCGAAGCCGGTGTGCCGATCTATAGCGCCGACGACGCGGTGCATCGCCTTTATTCCGGCCGCGCCGCGCCGCTGATCGAGGCGGCGTTTCCGGGCACTGTCGAAAACGGTTCGGTCAACCGGGAAAAGCTTTCCGCTGCCGTCATCGGAAAACCGGAAGCCCTGAAAAGACTGGAAGCCATCGTCCACCCGCTGGTGCGGGAGGAAGAGGAAACCTTTCGCCGCAATGCGCAGGAAGCGGGCGCGCCGCTGGCGCTGATCGACATTCCGCTGCTTTTCGAAACCGGCGGCGACAAGCGTGTGGACAAGATCGTGGTCGTCTCCGCCCCCGCCGAGGTGCAGCGCCCGCGCGTGCTGGCACGACCGGGCATGAGCGAGGAAAAGCTCGATGCCATTCTCGCCCGCCAGACGCCGGATGCCGAAAAGCGCGCAAGGGCAGATTTCATCATCGATACGAGCGGCAGTTTCGACAATCTGCGCCGCCAGATTAACGAGATCATTGCCGAATTGAGTGGAAAGCCGGCAGTCACTGCGCAATGACCGGCAGCGCCATGCTATAGCTATACGAGATTCTTCCCGTGAGGTTCTTCAATGCGTGAAATCGTTTTCGATACGGAAACCACCGGTCTGGAAAGACTGGAGGACCGCGTGATCGAAATCGGCGGCGTGGAACTGATCAACAAGTTTCCCACAGGCCGCACTTTCCATAAATACATCAACCCGCAGGGGCGTCAGGTTCATGCCGAGGCGCTTGCGGTGCACGGCATCAGCAACGAACAATTGCTGGACAAGCCGACATTCGCGGAAATTCTGGACGAGTTTCTCGAATTTTTCGACGGCGCGAAACTCGTCGCGCATAATGCCATGTTCGACCTTGGCTTCATCAATGCCGAACTTGCGCGGCTCGGACAGGCGGAAATCCAGGTGGAACGCGTTGTCGACACACTGGCGCTTGCCCGCCGCAAGCACCCGATGGGGCCGAACTCGCTCGACGCTTTGTGCAAACGCTACGGCATCGAGAACGGTCACCGCACCCTGCACGGCGCCTTGCTCGATTCCGAGATATTGGCGGAAGTCTATATCGAACTGATCGGCGGCAAGCAGACGGCGCTTGGCCTCAGCATCGGGGGAACCGCAAGCGGCAGCAATGCCGGGGACAGCGGCGCGGCCATCATCCTTGCGGCGCGCCCAAGACCGCTTGCCCCGCGCATTTCCGATGAGGAACGCGCGGCCCACGCGGCACTTGTGGCCAGGCTCGGCGACAAGGCCATCTGGAAGAAATATCTGTCCTAGAGCATTTCCAGCAAAAGTGTGAAACGTCTGCGCGGGGAAATCAGTTCACTGGACTGATTTCTTATCCCGCTTCGATGCGTTGTTAGAGCGGTTCCGCGATTCCTTTTTCACTGGAGCCGCTCAAAACCCCCAAACGAAAAAGCCCGGTCGAAACCGGGCTTTTTGCTTGATGAAGCCTGCGATCAGCTCTTCACGGCGGACTTGGCCTGTTCTTCGGCCATACGGCTCTGGAACATCTGCGCGAAATCGATCGGGTCGATCATCAGCGGCGGGTAGCCGCCATTGCGCGTTGCGTCGGCGATGATCTGGCGCGCGAACGGGAACAGGAGGCGCGGGCATTCGATGAACAGAAGCGGCAGCATGTGCTCCTGCGGGATGCCCTGAATGCGGAACACGCCGCCATAGACGAGTTCGGTGTTGAAGAGGACGTCCTTGCCGTCGACGGCCTTGGCTTCCAGCGTCAGCACGACGTCGAAATCCGTTTCGGAAAGCGGATTGGCGTTGACGTTCACGTTGATGTTGATGGACGGCGCCTTTTCGCGCGGGCGCAGCGACAGCGGCGCGCCCGGGCTTTCAAAGGACAGGTCCTTCACATATTGCGCCAGAATGTTGAGGGACGGCTCGGCCGTCGCGCCATTGCCGTTCTTTACTTCGCCCGCGGCCTTATCGCTCATTATCGGTATGCCTTCTATCGGTGATTAAAATTTGGGCCCCTCGGGCACAAGCTGCGCTTGTGCTGCCCCGAAAGGTCGGAATGTTTGGCTAGCATGTGCGCGGGCATGAGGCAAGAAAGGCTTTTTAGGTTAGTATTTGCGTATTCAATGATCCTTGCGGTCGTCTTTCCCGGGCAGGTTTTCGTTCGGCCTGGTGGTGTAATCCTCGGGATCGAGATCGATGATATGGTCCTGGCGCGGATTCTGGCCGGGGCGCTCCTGCCCGTAACCGGTCGAATAATGCGTGGACGTGGCGACGACCATGCGGCCGCGCATGAATTTTTCCCACAGGAAATCCCGAATGAAGGGAACGAACAGCAGGATGCCGATGGCGCTGCTCACAAAGCCCGGCACGATCAGCAGGATCGCCGCCAGAACCAGCATGGCGCCATGCACCACTTCACGGTCGGGGACGCGCCCGGCTGCCGTTTCGGTGCGAATACGCTGCAAAAGCCCGATGCCCTGCACACGCAGCAGAAAGAAACCCAGCATTGCGCTCAGAATGACAAGGCCCAGAGTCGCGAAAACGCCGATCTTGCTGCCGACGATGACGAAACCGGCAATTTCGATGAAAGGCATCGCCAGCAGGATGAAAGGGGCGAAAGAGGAGGACACGGAGGTACGACCTTTGTTGTTTGGTTCCGGGTTTCAGTCTAGCCTGAATTGTAACTTTTTGAGGTTCGGAACGAAATTGAAACTGTCTGTCATGCAATATCAAATAGGTACGCGTGATCGGGATTTGAATGATGACGTAAGCCGATCTATATGTATGGAATACAGACAGGGATAGGAAAGGCGCAACGCCGGTTCCTTCAATCAGCGGCAGGCGGCATGGAATTTTTTGATTTTGGCACGATATTCTTCTTCATCGCAGCGGTGATCATCTTTCTCCAGCTGAGGAATGTTCTTGGCCGTCGTACCGGAAACGAAAAACCGCCCTTCGATCCGTATACGTCCGCGCGCAGCGCCGATGCTGCACCGGCAGGCAGCGAGACCGACAATGTCGTCTCCCTCCCGCGTAGGACGGGCGAAAAGGATTTCACCGCCATCGACAAGGCCGCTCCGGCCGGCACGCCCGTCAATGACGGCCTGCGCGCGATTTATGCCGCCGATCCCTCGTTCGATCCGGCCAGCTTCGTGGATGGCGTGAAGATCGCCTATGAAATGATCGTGATGTCGTTTGCCGATGGCGATCGCAAGGTTCTGAAGAATCTGCTTTCCAAGGATGTCTATGAAGGGTTCGTTTCGGCCATCGATGAACGCGAGGCCCGCGGCGAGAGCGTGCGTTCGTCCTTCGTCGGCATCGACAAGGCGGAAATCACCGGCGCCGAGATGAAGGGATCGGAAGCGCATGTGACGGTCAACATCGTCAGCCAGATGATTTCCTCTACCTATGACAAGGACGGCAAGCTGATCGACGGCGATCCCGAAAACGTCCTCGAAATCAAGGACCTCTGGACCTTCGCCCGCGATACGCGGTCGCGCGATCCGAACTGGAAGCTTGTCGCGACCGAAGCGGAAGATTAAGAAAAAGCTTGTGAATCGGGCCGCTGACCCAACGCAGCGGCCTTTTTGTTTATGCATGATAGACGGATACGGCGATGAACGGCTTGGCGAGGATTTTGCGCCCGGTGGCTTTTTCCGATTGTCCGGGCTGGAACCGGGACGATCAGTCCGCCGCATTTGCTGCATTTCGCCGTTCAGCCGACCATGCTGCCCGCCAGACCTACAAAAGCGGCAGTCTCGGCATTGGTTTCGAAGCGCTGCAGCCGGTCTTTGCCGCTGCGCGCAGCCTCGACAATCCGGGCATGGAAGAAGCGCGTGCTTTCTTCGAACGGAATTTTATCCCCTGCCGCATCGTGCCGGATAGGGGACAAGGCTTTGTAACCGCATTCTATGAGCCGGAGATCGAAGCCTCGCTTCAAGCCGACGACCGTTTCAAGGTGCCGTTCCTGCGCCAGCCGGACGACCTCGTGAAGCTGACGGACGAGAATCGTCCACAGGGTTTCGATCCGTCCTTTGCCTTTGCGCGCCGGACGGAAAACGGTCTGGTGGAATATGACGACCGCCGGGCGATCGAGCGGGGCAGTCTTTCCGGGCGCGGACTGGAAATCGCTTTCGTCGCCGACCGGGTCGATGCGTTTTTCGCGCATGTGCAGGGTGCAGCGCGCCTGAAACTGCGCGATGGCCGAGTGTTGCGCATTACCTATGCGGCCAAGACCGGCCATCCGTTCACCGGGATAGGTCGCATTCTGGTCGCCGATGGCGAAATTCCGGCTTCTGAAATTTCCATGCAGGCGATCCGCCGCTGGCTGGCCGAACATCCCGACAGGGTCGATGATCTCATCTGGCGGAACCGGTCCTATATCTTCTTCCGCGAAGCGCCGGTTGACGATCCGGATGCCGGTCCCGTCGCTGCCGCAAAAGTTCCGCTCACCGCCGGGCGTTCGCTTGCCGTCGACAGATTGCTGCACACATTCGGGACGCCGATCCACGTCAGCGCGCCCACTGTCACCGTCTTTGACGGAGAGCCTTTTGCGCGGCTGATGATCGCACAGGACACCGGCACGGCTATCGTCGGCCCTGCCCGGGGTGATCTCTTCGCCGGTTCGGGCGATGGGGCGGGCGAGATCGCCGGCGGCGTGAAGAACGATGCCGAGTTTTATGCGCTGGTGCCGCGCAGCCTTCTGGGGGCTTGAGCGGGATGGCGCGCGCGACCGACAAGCCGGAAAAGGATTATCTGCGGCCCGAAGACCGCATTTTATGGGAAATGGTCGCGAAAACCGCAAAGCCGCTGGTAAAGCCGAAGGCGGAACCGGACGAGCTTCCCGATTTCAAGACATTGATGGCGGAAGAAGAAAAGCGCCCGGCAAAGGCGAAGGTCCAGCCTGCGGCAGAGGCGGGCAAGCCGAAAAAGGGCCTGTCGGCGCTCAGCGAAATGCAGGTTCAGTCGCTCGACAAGCCGACGCACCGAAAGCTCGCGAAGGGTCGCGTCGATATTGAAGCGCGCATTGACCTGCACGGTCTCACGCAGGGAGAAGCGCACGGCCTGCTTTACGGATTTCTGGTCAGCGCCCATGCGCGCGGGCTGCGCCACGTCATGGTCATCACCGGCAAGGGTCGGTCGTTCGGCAGCGAAGGGATTTTGCGGCAGGCGGTGCCGCACTGGTTCTCCACGCCGCTGTTCAGGCTTCTGGTCAGCGCCTATGAGGATGCGGCGCGTCACCATGGCGGGCATGGCGCCCTTTATGTAAGGCTTCGCCGCCAGACCCAGAACACGGCACAGCAGATATTGCCCGGAGGAAACAGGCCGCGATGACGCCATTTGGGATACGCCTGCGCGAGTTGCGGGAAGAGCGGGGGGTGACGCAGAAGGAAATGGCGGCGGCACTTCGCGTTTCACCGGCCTATCTGTCGGCGCTGGAACACGGACGGCGCGGCCAGCCGACCTGGGACCTGCTTCAGCGCATCATCACCTATTTCAACATCATCTGGGACGAGGCGGAAGAATTGCAGAACCTCGCCGCCGTGTCGCATCCGCGTGTGGTGATCGACACGTCGGGCCTGTCGCCGCAGGCGACGGAGCTTGCCAATCTTCTGGCGCGCAATATCCGCATCATCGACCGCGAGACGATCAAACATCTGAGCGAGGAAATTGAAGCCGCTCGCAAACGCCGCCGGGGAAACAGACCGGCGGGTTGAAAGCCTTACCGGTCACTGCGGGTTGGACGGGCCGTATAATGTGTAGGATTTGGGAACGCCCATGAACCATTCCGTCGAAAGCTTCGCATTCGGCGCGTAACCCTGGAATTCCTTGAGCGTCAGGATCTGGATTTCGTTGAAATAGTCCCGGATATGTTCTTCCGTCGGTTTTGACATGAAGCGCCAGGGCGAAATGCGCACTGCATGTCTGGCCACCGAGCGGGGAAGCCAATGCAAGGCCGGGCAGAAGAAATGCGGCTCGATGGGAAACACGAAGGCCGGCGTCTGGATGAAGAAATAGTTGGAGACGCGCTGCACCTCCTTCACCAGATTGGCCCGCAGATGCAGCGGCACATGCTCGATGACCGAATTGCAAACGGCCACATCGAAGGACTTGTCCTCGAAAGGCAGGTGCTCGCCGTCATAAAGGACGACCTTCATATGTCCGAAATCACCGCTGAAGGACCGTGCCTGGCCGTCATCGCGGATGTTGACCAGCGTGATGTCCCTTGGAACGTTGACGGCATCCTGCTTTTCCCAGAAATGGCGCGAGCCGCCCACGTCGCAAATCTTCAGCGAGGTGAAATCCGGCAGGGCCTCGCGGAAAAGCGCGCCGCGCTTGCGGCGAAAATATTCCGACGAAGAGTGGACGAGCCGGTCCCAGGCGGTTGATTTGACATTGCGTTCGACACGGCTCATCTGCAGCTCTCTTCCCATCCCCGATAAATTGTAGGGATATACCTAGCTGGTTTCATTTTTCCGGTCATCAGAAAACAAGGCTAGTTGTTAAAAGAGTGTATCGCCGTCCTTTTATTAGGTTCACTTAAAATAAACTGCGCAACTCGTCCAACTTGGAATTGACCAGCCAGCCATAGTAGTTTTCCTGCGGCAGCACAGGTTCCTGGCCGTCTGCCTTGCGCCTGGCGTTTTCACTGGCCAGCGCCCGCGCCCGTGCTTCCGCGCCGCCCGTATTGTAGAGCGTGGCGGTGAGGCCCGGATTCTTCGAAATGTCGAAATCGGCGATCTGCCGGTAGGAGTTGATCGACTGTTTCAGCGTTGCCGCGATGTATGGCAGCGTCAGGTCGGGGTCCATGATCGTCTTGTAGACCACATTGCCGTCCTCGGCGTTGAGCTTGGGCAGGCCGGAAACGCGGTTCACCATGTCCGACATCTGCAAGGCCGTCAGCGGGTTGATCTGGCCCAGGCCAAATGTCTGGCCCGCATAGAAGGGCTGGAAGAACACCGCGCTGAAGCGGTTGTTGGGATAGGCGTTGCCGCCGACCGACTTGCCGCGGAAATTCTTGTTCCAGACGTTTTCACGGCAGGACCACAGCGAATAGCTGTCCTTGTGCTTCAGGCAGTCGGCAAATTCCGGGCGCTTGATGAACTGGCCGATGCTCTCGCCATTATAGCCGAAGCTGACGCCCTGGTTCACATAGGACATGGCCTTGACGTAATAGGTCTGCAGCCGGTCATAGACATCGACATTATAGGTATGTTCGCCGACGATCGCGCCGACGATATGGATCGGATCAATGCCATAGGCCGCTGCCGTGGAACGGATCTTGGAGCGCAGCGAGGCATCCTTTTTGAGCAGACTGTAGATCTTCTGATATTTCTTCTCGTAGGTCGTGCTCAGTTCGCGCGTGCGCTTGGCGGATGCTCCGGGGATCGGCGGCTGTTCCGCATTGCGGTTGCCGGGAGGGACAAGTGTTGCCGCATGGGCGCTCTGGCTGGCTACGATAAAGGCGAGGCAAAGGCCCGCAATGCGGTTCAGTGATCTGGTCATTATGCGGAAACAGCCCCGATATGGTGAAGATCTGGTAAATTTGCCGGAAAATAGAAAACCCCCCGATGCAAGTCGAGGGGTTTTTGCGCATTCCTTGATAAGTGGCCGGAAGCCGTGGCTTTCCGGTCACTTACGGGCCTCTTCGTCAGAGAATGAAGCGCGACAGATCGGTATTCTTGGCAAGGCCGCCGATCTTGTCTTTGACATAGGCCGCGTCGATGGTGAAGACCGCGCCGGTCTTGTCGGGAGCGGTGAACGAGATTTCGTCCAGAACCCGTTCCATCACCGTCTGCAACCGGCGGGCGCCGATATTTTCAACCGTTGCATTGAGGTCGACGGCGATGTCGGCCAAAGCATCGATTGCGTCGTCGGTAAAGGTGAGCTTCACCTCTTCCGTCTCCATCAGGGCGATATACTGCTTGATCAGGCTCGCTTCGGTTTCCGTCAGGATGCGGCGGAAGTCCTCGCGGGTCAGCGCGTTCAACTCCACCCGGATGGGCAGTCGGCCCTGCAATTCCGGCAGCAGGTCGGACGGCTTGGAAACGTGGAACGCGCCGGATGCGATGAACAATATATGATCGGTCTTCACCGGTCCGTATTTGGTCGCAACCGTCGTGCCTTCGACCAGCGGCAGGAGATCGCGCTGCACGCCTTCGCGTGAAACGCCCGCCCCCATGCCGCCTTCCCGCGAGGCGATCTTGTCGATCTCGTCGATGAACACGATGCCCTCGTCTTCGGTGACCCGAAGCGCTTCCTGCACGATCTGCTCCTGATCCAGAAGCTTGTCGGATTCATCGTTGATCAGGATCGCATAGGAATCCTTCACCGTGGTCTTGCGCGTCTTGGTGCGCCCGCCCATGGCCTTGCCCAGCATGTCGGAGAGGTTCATGACGCCGATATTGGCGCCCGGCATGCCCGGTATCTCGAAGCTCGGACCGGAGCCGGTATCGGCGACCTCGATTTCGATTTCCTTGTCGTCCAGCTCGTTATTGCGCAGCTTCTTGCGGAAGCTGTCGCGCGTCGCGGGGCTGGCGGTCTTGCCGACCAGCGCTTCCAGCACGCGTTCCTCGGCATTGAGATGCGCCTTCGCCTTCACGTCCTCGCGGCGCTTTTCGCGCACCAGCGTGATGGCAACCTCGACCAGATCGCGGATGATCTGCTCCACGTCGCGGCCGACATAGCCGACTTCGGTGAACTTGGTCGCTTCCACCTTGACGAAAGGCGCACCGGCGAGCCGGGCGAGACGACGGGAAATCTCCGTCTTGCCGACGCCGGTCGGTCCGATCATCAGGATGTTCTTCGGCATGACCTCTTCGCGCATCTGGCCTTCGAGCTGCTGGCGGCGCCAGCGATTGCGCAACGCAATGGCGACGGCGCGCTTGGCGTCGTTCTGGCCGATGATGAAGCGGTCGAGTTCCGAGACGATTTCACGGGGGGAGAAGTTACTCATGATTATAACCCACTTTGCCACTGCTTGATGAACTCGAACGGATGCAGCAGCATGATCACGTTGAGCGTAAGGTTGTCGCGGATGACGATCAGCGCCAGAACTTCAAAGAACAGCGCGATGGCGACGGTTATTTTCGTTGGCAGTCTGGCTGCGAGCAGGAAGCCGATCAGGGCGGCAACCGTGTCGGAGACCGAATTCACGATGCTGTCGCCGAAATAGTCCACCGAGGACGTATTGGCGCGATAGCGCTCGATGATGAAACTCGAGTTCTCGACCAGTTCCCACAGGGCTTCGATGCCGACCGCCGCTGCAAGCCTCAGGCCGAGCGGGGCTTTGGGGGCGATGATCGTGAACAGCCAGTAGAACAGGAAGCCATGGATGATGTGCGACAGCGTATACCAGTCGGATATATGCTGCGAGTTTTCGGACATCAGCGAACCGGACCATAATTTTATGGTCCCGCATTCGCACATGGCGATCCGCCCGTCGAGGTGAAGCCAGAAGGCTTGGACCGCGAGTATGGCGAGAACGATCAGGGCGCCGAGGCCCCAGCGTTGCGCACTCGGTTTCGAGGCCTGCGCGAGCGAGCTCATTCTGCGTCCAGGCTTTCCACGATGACGTTGTGGTTGGTGTAGATGCAGATATCGGCTGCGATCTCCATCGCCTTGCGGGCGATTTCCTCGGCTGACTTGTCCGTATCGACGAGGGCGCGTGCGGCGGCGAGCGCATAATTGCCGCCCGAACCGATGGCCATCACGCCATGTTCGGGTTCAAGCACGTCGCCGGTGCCGGTCAGCGCCAGCGTCACCTTGCTGTCGGCGACCAGCATCATGGCTTCCAGCTTGCGCAGGTAGCGGTCGGTGCGCCAGTCCTTGGCCAGTTCCACCGAAGCGCGCATGAGCTGGTCGGGATATTGCTCGAGTTTGGCTTCGAGCCGTTCCAGAAGGGTGAAGGCATCGGCGGTTGCGCCTGCAAAACCGGCAATCACATTGCCCTTGCCGATACGGCGAACCTTGCGCGCATTGCCCTTCATGACGGTATTGCCGAGCGAAACCTGTCCGTCACCGGCGATGACGACCTTGCCGCCCTTGCGAACGGTAACGATGGTCGTGCCGTAAATTGTCGTGGGATGATGTTCGATCATGGATGCTCCTTTGGCGGCACAGGCAATCCCGGAAGGCAATTGCAGATGCCCCTTGATCTAGAGCATTTCCTGTTCGCTTGAATCATCGGAAATGCTCTAACTGTTTTTAACGCGCATCCTGTTCCGAAAACCGCTTCGCACTTTTCGGGATGCGCTCTGTTGGGAAACAGGCTCCGTCAGCCATCGGCGGATGAATCGTGCTTCGGTGAGAATATTTAAGAACGTATCGATGAATTGCAAATGCCGAATTGCAGCTTGCCTGACCGGCAAAAGGAATTGGCAAAGTGGGCAAGCTGTTCTAGAACGCCTCCAAGCTATGTAATGAGGAAAGCTTATGACTGCTGAAAGCACCCGCAAGGCAAGCATCGAACGCTCCACGAAGGAAACGAGCATTGCTGTTTCCGTCGATCTGGATGGCGTCGGCAAGTTCGACATCACCACCGGTGTCGGCTTCTTCGATCATATGCTGGAGCAGCTTTCCCGACATTCGCTGATCGATATGCGCGTGATGGCCAAGGGCGACCTGCATATCGACGATCACCATACGGTGGAAGATACCGGCATCGCGCTCGGCCAAGCCATTGCCAAGGCGCTCGGCGAGCGTCGCGGCATCGTGCGCTATGCTTCGATGGACCTCGCCATGGACGATACGCTGACCGGCGCTGCCGTCGACGTGTCGGGACGCGCCTTCCTGGTCTGGAACGTCAATTTCACGACCTCCAAGATCGGCGCATTCGACACCGAACTGGTGCGCGAGTTCTTCCAGGCTTTCGCGATGAACGCAGGCATCACGCTGCATATCAACAATCATTATGGTGCCAACAACCACCATATCGCGGAATCGATCTTCAAGGCCGTGGCCCGGGTTCTGCGCATGGCGCTCGAAACCGATCCGCGCCAGAAGGATGCAATTCCCTCCACAAAGGGTTCACTGAAAGGGTAAGCCATGGCGCAATTCGTCGTTCTTGAACCGGAAGATACTCAAAATCTTGAGCAAGCCGTGTTCGTGCGCGATGGATTCCATGTATGGGCGCTGGTCCTCCCCTTTGTCTGGCTGCTGGCGCAGCGTCTGTGGTTCGAAGCCTTTGCCGTGGTGGGCGTCACGATCCTGCTCGGGCTGGTCGCGACCCATTTCGGTATCGAAGGCGCGGTGCCGGTTCTGACCTTGCTCATGTCGCTCTTCGTCGCGCTGGAAGGCGCCAACTGGAAGATCGCCCGGCTGCTGCGGCGGGGTTTCGTCGAAAAGGCGGTCATCGATGCATCCGATCTGGAAGAAGCGGAAATCCGCTATTTCTGTCGCCTCGAGGATGCGGGCCAGCCGGTAGCGCCGGTTGCGGACAAGCTTGCCCTTCAGCCTGCCCCTCACTGGGCGCAGCAGCCTCCTCGTCCCGCCTATTCCTCATTTGGCTCGACCATCGGGTTTGTCGGCCATCGCGGAGAAAACTGAAAATGCGTGTTGCAATCATCGATTACGGCTCCGGCAATCTGCGCTCGGCCACCAAGGCTTTTGAGCGTGCAGCACTTGAGAGCGGTATCGCGGCGCAGATCGAATTGACGGCGGATGCCGACCGTGTGGCGACGGCTGACCGCATCGTGCTGCCGGGTGTTGGCGCCTATGCCGACTGCCGTCGCGGCCTCCATGCCGTGCCGGGCATGGTGGATGCGCTGGAAGACGTCGTGCTGAAAAAGGCGCACCCTTTCCTCGGCATCTGCGTGGGCATGCAGCTTATGTCCGAGCGCGGGCTTGAAAAGGAAGTCACCGAGGGGCTCGGCTGGATCGCGGGCGATGTGCGCGAAATGACACCATCCGACCCGACGCTGAAGATTCCGCAGATCGGCTGGAACAGGATTCACGTGAAACATTCCCATCCGATCTTCGAGGGAATCGAGACCGGCGAGAACGGATTGCACGCCTATTTCGTGCATTCCTATATGTTCGATGCGAAGAACAGGTCCGACATTCTGGCAGTCACCGATTACGGCGGCGATGTCACCGCAGCGGTCGGGCGCGACAATATGGTGGGAACCCAGTTCCATCCTGAAAAGAGCCAGCTGCTTGGCCTTTCGCTCATCGCCAATTTCCTGAAATGGAAGCCCTGAGACCATGATCCTTTTTCCCGCCATCGATTTGAAAGACGGTCAATGCGTGCGCCTGAAGCTCGGCGACATGGATCAGGCCACCGTCTATAATGAAGACCCGGCAGCACAGGCCAGGGCCTTCGAGGATCAGGGCTTTGAATGGCTGCATGTGGTCGATCTCAACGGTGCCTTTGCCGGCGAAAGCGTCAATGGCAAGGCCGTGGAAGCGATCCTGAAAGCCACCAAAAACCCGGTGCAGCTCGGCGGTGGCATCCGCACGCTCCAGCATATCGAGAACTGGCTTTCCAAGGGGTTGCGCCGTGTCATCCTCGGCACGGTTGCCGTGCGCGATCCGGCGCTGGTGATCGAGGCCTGCAAGGCGTTTCCGGGTCAGGTCGCCGTCGGCATTGATGCCAAGGGCGGCTATGTGGCCGTCGAGGGCTGGGCGGAAGCCTCCGAGCTGGGCGTGATCGAACTGGCGAAGAAGTTTGAAGGCGCAGGCGTTGCCGCCATCATCTATACCGATATCGACCGCGACGGCGTTCTGGCCGGCATCAACTGGGATTCGACGCTTGCGCTCGCGGACAGCGTTTCCATCCCGGTGATCGCATCGGGCGGCCTCGCCTCGATGGATGACATCAAACGTCTTGCCGCTCCTGATGCCCGCAAGCTGGAAGGCGCGATTTCCGGTCGCGCGCTTTACGATGGCCGCATCGATCCGGCGGAAGCCTTGTCTGTACTGAGGGCCACAGCATGACCTTGAAAGCACGCGTAATTCCCTGCCTCGATGTTAAAGAGGGCCGCTCCCGCCTGCCCGCAGCGAACAGTCCGGCAAAGGCCGGACCGCGAGGACAGGCAAAACTGAAAAGAGACGCGGCAGATCGAGGACAACCATGCTGAAAGCAAGAGTGATACCGTGCCTCGATGTGAAAGACGGACGCGTCGTCAAGGGCGTCAACTTTGTCGATCTGATCGATGCCGGTGATCCGGTGGAAGCTGCCCGCGCTTATGATGCGGCGGGCGCGGACGAACTGTGCTTCCTCGACATCACGGCGTCTTCGGACAATCGCGAGACAATTTTCGATGTGGTGGCCCGCACGGCAGAACAGTGTTTCATGCCGCTCACCGTTGGGGGCGGCGTGCGTCAGGTGGCCGACATTCGCAAGCTGCTTCTGGCCGGTGCCGACAAGGTTTCGATCAATACGGCTGCGGTGAAAAACCCGGAATTCGTTGCCGAAGCTGCGGACAAGTTCGGCGACCAGTGCATCGTCGTTGCCATCGACGCCAAGAAGGTGTCCGGCGACGGCGAGGCCGACCGTTGGGAAATCTTCACCCATGGCGGACGCCAGACGACAGGCATCGATGCGGTGGAATTTGCGCAGAAGGTGGTGAGCCTCGGTGCTGGCGAAATCCTGCTGACCTCGATGGATCGCGATGGCACCAAGGCCGGTTACGACGTGGCCCTGACGCGGGCCGTGGCTGACAGCGTGCGCGTTCCGGTCATTGCATCGGGCGGTGTCGGCAATCTCGATCACATGGTTGCGGGCATTCGCGACGGACACGCGACGGCAGTTCTCGCAGCATCCATCTTCCACTTCGGCACCTATACGATTGGCGAGGCCAAGCGCTATATGGCCGAAGCTGGCATTCCGATGCGGCTTGATCCGGTTCGCTGAACAATACAGGAAACACCACAATGAGCCAGTTCACTCTTTCCGACCTTGAACGGATCGTCGCGGAACGTGCCAGCGTGACGGACGGCTCGTCCTATACGGCAAGCCTGGTGGCCAGGGGCCCGTCGCGGGCGGCGAAAAAGCTTGGCGAGGAAGCCGTGGAAACGGTCATCGCCGCCGTCGAAGGCAACCGCGCGGAGGTGGTGACGGAAAGCGCCGACCTGCTTTATCACCTGCTGGTGGTTCTCAAGGTTGCAGGCGTTTCGCTTGATGAGGTGCTTCAGGAGTTGCAACGCCGCACGGCGCAGACCGGCCTTGAAGAAAAAGCCGGTCGTCCGAAAGCCTAAATGCAAATTGGACTGGAAGCTGCTAGTGCAGAATTGGCGTTGAGGGAGAGCAGCGACAATATGTGGGAAAAAGTGGATCAGCTAACGCCGTCGCGTTACTCGCCTTACCGCTTCTTTTCGGCAGAGGAATGGGCGGGCTTTCGCGCCGATACGCCCCTTACCCTGACTTATGATGAGGTCAAGCGGCTGCGTTCGCTGGGCGACCCCATCGATCTCGATGAGGTGCGGCGCATCTATCTGTCGCTGTCGCGCTTGCTGTCGGCGCATGTGGAGGCGAGCCAGCTTCTGTTCGAGCAGCGCAAGCAGTTCCTCAACATGGAGGAGTCGTTCAAGACGCCGTTCATCATCGGCATTGCCGGTTCGGTCGCGGTCGGGAAATCCACGACCGCACGTATCCTGAAAGAGCTTCTTGCCCGCTGGCCGTCGAGCCCGAAGGTCGACCTCGTGACGACCGACGGTTTTCTTTATCCCAATGCGGTCCTGCGCGAGCAGAACATGATGGAGCGCAAGGGCTTTCCCGAAAGCTACGATGTCGGCGCGGTCTTGCGCTTCCTGTCGGCGATCAAGGCCGGCATGAGCCAGGTGCGCGCCCCACTCTATTCGCACTTAAGCTACGACGTCTTGCAGGGCGAATATCAGCTCGTCGACAAGCCGGACATCCTGATCTTTGAAGGCATCAATGTGCTGCAGGTGCGCGATCTGCCGGAAGACGGCAAGATGGTGCCCTTCGTGTCGGATTTCTTCGATTTCTCCATCTATATCGATGCGGAATCGGAACTGATCCACAAATGGTATATCGACCGCTTCATGCGGCTGCGGGAGACCGCCTTCGTCAATCCGGAATCCTTCTTCCATCGCTATTCGCAGCTTTCCGAAGATGCGGCGCGTTCGATTGGCGAAGGGCTGTGGAACAATATCAACCTGAAGAACCTCAAGGATAACATCCTGCCGACGCGCCCGCGCGCCGATCTGATCCTGCGCAAGGGCAGCGATCACCTGATCGAGGAAGTCGCGCTCAGGAAGATATGAAGAAGGGCCGGTTTCCGGCCCTTTTCTTTTGGTGGAAAGCAGCGGGTCAGGCGGTGCAGTCGCGCATGAAGCGCTCAAGATACGCATCGAAGACGGCTGGTGTCTCGCGGAAGGGCGCATGCCCCGCCCCGTCTATGATGTGGGCCTTGCCTTCCCACAGATTGCCGAACCGGACTTTCGAGACGAAATCCAGTTCGACGAAAGGCTCGTCGCGCCCGTTGACCACAGCTATGGGAAGCGTCGCCGCGGCAACGATATCGCGCTGGTTTCCGCCGGTCCCGGCTGCAAACTTCTCGAACATGATGCGCCGCGCGCGTCCATCCGTGCGGGCAACAATATCGAGCAACCCCTCTTCGAACGGTTCGCCGCAGGTGCTGCGCGCATAGGATTCGACATCGCGGGCGGAAAAGACTTCCTGCCCCGCCAGCGCCATGTCGGGACCGCTCTTGAACCCCTGCCCCACTTCCTCCCGCGCCACGGGCGGCGTGCCGGTGATCATCAGGCTGCGCATGCCGGAAAAGCGCGAGATCATCTCGATGCCGATATGGCCGCCGAGCGACCAGCCAAAGACAACCGCCTCGGAAATGCCGAGCTTCGCCAGCACTTCCGTCATCGCGTCGGCATAGCCCTCCATGGAATAGCTGCGGTCCGGATCGAGCGCATCGCCCGACTGGCCATGGCCCGGCAGGTCCGGCGCGATTATCCGCCAGCTCCGGCCAATCTCGCCTTCAAGCTGGGGCGCGAAGATTGCGCCCGCGCTGGAATTGCCGTGAATCATCAGAAGCGGCATCCCCTCGCCCGCGCTTTCACGGATGGCAATTCTGCCGTGGCTGGTTTCAAGCTCGCGATAATTGATCGTCATGTCCTCTGTTCCCACAGTCTGGATAATTTAGTCGAAGGAAACCTTTCCTCGGCCCTTCTTGATGTCGGATCGTCCGGATTTGGCCTTGAGGCGGCGTTCGATGGAGCCTTTTGTCGGTCTGGTCTTCTTGCGCGGCGGCGGCGGTGGTTCGGCCGCCTTGGCAATAAGCGCGATCAGCCGTTCGCGGGCGTCCTCGCGGTTACGCTCCTGGGTGCGGAAACGATTGGCTTCAATCAGGATATCGCCGTCCTTGGTGCCCTTCTGTCCGGCGAGCTTGAACAGCCGCGACAGGATATCCTCCGGCAGGCCGGAGCGGGCGGCGTGAAACCGCAGTTGCACGGCGGTGGAAACCTTGTTGACGTTCTGGCCGCCGGGTCCGGAGGCACGGATAAAGCTTTCCTCCAGATCGTCTTCACGGATCGTCAGGCGATTGGTGATGCGGATGATGTTCCGGTTCTCTTCCATGACGAGGAGATATACCGCTTTGTATCCCTTATACAAAAGAAAAACCCGGCCTTTCAGCCGGGCTCTCCCTCCTCCTCAGGATGGTAAAAGCATGTCCCCAAAAACTGGGAACCGGTTTTTGGATAAAGACATGCGTAGAAAAAGCTATTCCGCGGCGATGCGGATCGCCGGAGCCGCGTCCTTCACCTCGTGATCGACATGGCTTTCGAACTTCTCGAAATTCGTGACGAACATGTCGACCAGCTTCCTGGCCTGCGCGTCATAGGCAGCCTTGTCGGCCCAGGTCGAACGCGGATCGAGGATGGATTTGTCCACGCCCGGCACTTCGACCGGAACCGCAAAGCCGAAATTCGGATCGATGCGGAATTCGGCATTGTTCAGCGAGCCGTCGAGCGCGGCTGCAAGCAGGGCGCGGGTTGCCTTGATCGGCATGCGCTTGCCGGTGCCATAGGCGCCGCCGGTCCAGCCGGTATTGACCAGCCAGCAATCAACCTTGTGCTCGGCGATCAGCTTGCGCAGCAGGTTGCCGTATTCCGAAGGATGGCGCGGCATGAACGGTGCGCCGAAGCAGGTCGAGAAGGTTGCTTCCGGTTCGGTCACACCCTTTTCGGTACCGGCGACCTTGGCCGTATAGCCGGACAGGAAGTGGTACATGGCCTGTGCCGGCGTCAGCTTGGCGATCGGAGGCATCACGCCGAAGGCATCGGCGGTAAGCATGATGATGTTCTTCGGCTGGCCGCCCTTGCCCGTCTTCGATGCGTTCGGAATGAAGTCGAGCGGATAGGCGCAACGGGTGTTTTCGGTCAGCGAGCCGTCGTCGAAATCCGGCTGGCGGTGTTCGTCGAGAACGACATTTTCCAGAACCGTGCCGAAACGCTGCGTGGTCGCATAGATTTCCGGCTCCGCTTCGGCGGACAGGCGGATGGTCTTGGCGTAGCAGCCGCCTTCGAAGTTGAAGATGCCGTGTTCGCCCCAGCCGTGCTCGTCATCGCCGATCAGCGTGCGGGTCGGGTCGGCGGAAAGCGTGGTCTTGCCGGTGCCGGACAGGCCGAAGAAGACGGCCGTGTCGCCATTCGGGCCTTCATTGGCCGAGCAGTGCATCGGCATGACGCCCTTGGCAGGCAGGATGTAGTTGAGTGCGGTGAAGACCGATTTCTTCATTTCGCCGGCATAGGAGGTGCCGCCGATCAGCACGATCCTGCGGGCCAGGTCGACCGCGATCACCGTTTCGGTGCGCACGCCATAGCGTTCCGGATCGGCCTTGAAGGACGGCAGGTCGATGATCGTCATTTCCGGCACGTAGGAAGCAAGGGCTTCCTGCTCGGGGCGGATCAGAAGATTGCGGATGAACAGCGAATGCCAGGCATATTCGGTGATGACGCGGGCATTGATCTTGTTGTCGGCATCGGCGCCGCCGATCAGATCCTGAACGAACAGCTCCTTGCCCTTCGCATGTTCGATGAAATCGGCATGAAGCAGGTCGAAGGCCTCGCGGCTCATCGGCTTGTTGTTGTCCCACCAGACGTGATCTTCGGTGTCGGCGTCGCGCACGACGAACTTGTCCTTCGGCGAGCGGCCCGTGTGCTGGCCGGTGCGTGCGACGAGCGCACCCTGCGCCGACAGTTCGGCTTCGCCCCGGCGGACGGTTTCCTCATAAAGACGCGCTGGTCCAAGATTGTAAAAGACTGCGGAGAGTTCCTTCAGTCCTGAAGTGGCAATGGAAGCGGCCGTGTTGTGAATGCCGGTCTCTCTCATGATGTCTCCGCCGTGGTTTGACAATTGATCGGTCTCTTTTCGCGTCATCAGACTGAACGCAAAACAGAGGATGGCAGTCAGAAACAGATTAATCGTGGCAATTCAAATATTTAATCGATTTAAAATTTTTGAATTTTTTTTAAATCGGTTAACCTGTGTGTTATGAGCCGTTCGATTCCGGGAATGTCAGCCCTGCGGCCATTAACCAAACGGCGATTCGGTGAGACGCAGTTCCACTGCTTCTTGGGGTGCCGCCACATTTTGTACCTAATTTGTACTGCACAAGCAGGCGCATTATACTAATATCGACGCCGAACCGGACGTTCGATCCAGGAATCCGCCAGTTTCTGGCGGCCGAAAGACGAAAAACGTCAGACGTCACCGGCTGGAGATACCGGTCGGCTTAGTTGAAGGAGAAAGGTTCGCATGAAGGAAGCCTCGGCAACGCAGACAATTGCGCTGGTCGACGACGACCGCAACATCCTGACCTCCGTGTCCATTGCGCTGGAATCGGAAGGCTATCGGGTTGAAACCTACACCGATGGCGCATCCGCGCTGGATGGTCTGATGGCGCGTCCGCCCAATCTTGCGATCTTCGATATCAAGATGCCGCGCATGGACGGCATGGAGCTTCTGCGCCGCCTGCGCCAGAAATCCGACCTGCCCGTCATCTTTCTGACCTCCAAGGACGACGAGATCGACGAGCTTTTCGGCCTCAAGATGGGCGCGGATGATTTCATCACCAAGCCGTTCTCGCAGCGCCTTCTGGTGGAGCGCGTCAAGGCGGTGCTTCGCCGGGTTGCCTCACGCGACGGCACGGCCAAGCCGACCGGGCAGCAGGCGAAGTCGCTTGAACGCGGCCAGCTGGTCATGGATCAGGAACGCCACACCTGCACCTGGAAGGGCGAACCGGTCACGCTGACGGTCACCGAATTCCTGATCCTTCATTCGCTGGCGCAGCGTCCGGGTGTGGTGAAAAGCCGTGACGCCCTCATGGATGCGGCCTATGATGAGCAGGTCTATGTGGATGACCGTACCATCGACAGCCATATCAAGCGCCTGCGCAAGAAGTTCAAGGCGGTTGACGACGATTTCGAAATGATCGAAACGCTCTATGGCGTCGGCTATCGCTTCCGCGAGGCCTGATAGATAATTACATATCGCCAGTCCGCGAGGCCTGGCGATAGCTTAATGAGAGCAGACAGGCGACATGGTCGCAGAAACCCGGAACGACGGCCTCGTCGGCCAGAAATCGGATTTGCGCGAACGCAGGGCCCGGCGGCAGCGCTCGGTGTTCTGGCGTCGCTTCTTTGCGCCCCTGCGCAAGTTTCTCGGCCAATATCTGTTCTCGAGCCTGACGCGCCGCATCCTGTTTCTCAATCTGGCGGCGCTGGCGGTTCTCGTTTCCGGCATTCTTTATATGAATCAGTTCCGCGAGGGACTGATCGACGCAAAGATCGAAAGCCTGCTCACGCAGGGCAAGATCATCGCAGGCGCGATCTCGGCTTCGGCGACGGTCGACACCAATTCGCTGATGATCGACCCGGAAAAGCTTCTGGAACTGCAGGCCGGACAAAGCCTGACGCCCTCGCCGGATTCCCCGGATAACTGGGAGTTTCCCATCAATCCGGAAAAGGTCTCCCCGTTGCTGCGCCGGCTGATCTCGCCCACGAGCACCCGGGCGCGCATCTATGATCGCTATGCCAACATGCTGCTCGATTCGCGCGCGCTCTATTCGCCGAGCTTCCCTTCGGCGGGGCCGGTGCTGCGCTATGACCTGCCGCCGATCGAGGAAGAGACCCCATCCATCTGGGAACGCGCCGGAACATGGATTTCGCACCTGTTCTACGGCGGCGGCCTGCCGGTCTATCAGGAACAGCCCGGCGGCAACGGCCTCGCCTATCCGGAAATCGTCAAGGCACTGGCCGGTTCACCGCAAACGGCGCAGCGGCGCAACGAAAAGGGCGAGCTGGTCGTCTCCGTAGCCGTGCCGATCCAGCGTTCGCGCGCAATCCTGGGCGTCCTCCTGCTTTCCACCGAGGGCGACGATATCGACAAGATCGTGCAGGCCGAACGCATGGCGGTTTTCCGCGTGTTCGGCGTCGTGTCGCTCGTCATGGTTATCCTGTCGCTTTTCCTCGCATCAACGATTGCAAGCCCGCTGCGCAAGCTTTCCGCCGCCGCCGACCGCGTGCGTCACGGCGTGAAAAGCCGCGTCGAGATTCCCGATTTCTCGGAACGCCAGGATGAAGTCGGCCATCTTTCCACGTCCATCCGCGAGATGACCGATTCGCTTTATACGCGTATCGAGGCTATCGAAAGCTTTGCCGCCGATGTCAGCCACGAGTTGAAGAACCCCCTCACCTCGCTGCGCAGCGCCGTCGAAACGCTGCCGCTGGCCAAGACCGAGGAATCGCGCAAACGGCTTCTCGACATCATCCAGCACGACGTTCGCCGTCTCGACCGCCTGATCACCGATATTTCCGATGCCTCGCGTCTGGATGCGGAACTTGCGCGCGAACATATCGACCGCGTGGACATGAAGACGCTCCTGACCAATCTCGTCACGGCAGCGCGCGAAGTGCGCCGCAACAAGGTCGGGACGGAGATCGTCTTCAATACCGGCAAGCTGCCAGCTGGAAAGAAGGGTTTTTATGTTGCCGGTCACGACCTGCGTCTCGGCCAGGTGGTGAGCAACCTGATCGAGAATGCCCGTTCCTTCGTCCCCGACGATACGGGCCGCATCGTGGTGACGCTTTCCGGCGAAGGCAGCCGCCTGCGCGTGCTGGTCGAGGATAACGGCCCCGGCATTCCGATCGAAAATATCGAGCGCATCTTCGAGCGCTTCTATACGGATCGCCCGGCATCCGAGGCTTTCGGACAGAATTCCGGTCTGGGGCTTTCGATCAGCCGCCAGATCATCGAGGCGCATGGCGGCACGCTGACGGCTGAAAACATCGTCGATCCCGCAAAGCCCGACCAGTTCAAGGGCGCGCGTTTCATCGTCGATCTGCCGGCAAGCGCATGACGCCGGAAGAGGAAAAAAGCGGACTTCACGCGACGACGCTTCAGGTGCGAGGTCGCGGCGTCATGATCCTTGGACGCTCGGGCGCGGGCAAGACGGAGCTTGCGCTGACGCTTGTTGAAAGAGCGCTCCTGCGCGGGGAGGCGGCATCGCTGGTCGCCGACGACCGCACATTGCTTCATGTGGAAGACGGCAGGCTGGTCGCCAGTGTTCCCGCAGCCCTCGCCGGTGGCGTGGAGATTCGCGGCGCGGGGCTTTTCAAGGTGACTTTCGTGGAGGCGGCGCCGCTTTATCTCGTCGTCAGGCTTGTGGATCGTGACGAGGCGGAACGCTATCCAAGCGGCGAGACATGGGAATTCGAAGGCGTTTCGCTGCCCCGGCTTCTTTTGCCGGCTTTATCGTCGAACGGTGATTCCAACGCGCTTTCGCGGGCCATCGAGGCCAGTTTGTTCTACGAAAAATGGCCTTCGGACGACGGGTGAAGCGGGCTTCGTTACGAATCGATTAATATTTCGCCGCACTGCGGCATTTTGCTTTTTTCATGGCAGCGTGGGAATTTTTCACTTGCTATCAAGATTTGCGCTGCCAAGATGCACAACTCGCCGGCGTTTTTCCGGCGTGGTTTCAGTGCCATCTGACACTCTGGCGGGGTGATGCGGCGGGCACGCGACGGGAGCTTTTATAGTATGATCGGACTCGTGCTTGTCACGCACGGAAGATTGGCCGAAGAGTTTTTGCATGCTGTCGAGCATGTAGTCGGGCCGCAGGACAATTTCGAGACCGTATGCATCGGTGCCGAAGACGATATGGAACAGCGTCGGCGGGATATCGTTGACGCGGTGGAGCGCGCCGATAACGGCAGCGGGGTCATCATTCTGACCGATATGTTCGGCGGTACGCCGTCCAATCTCGCCATTTCCGTCATGAAGGAAGGCAAGGTCGAAGTCATCGCAGGTGTCAATCTGCCGATGCTGATCAAGCTGTCGAGCGTGCGCATCGGGGGCGACATCAAGACGGCGCTGCGCGAGGCGCAGGATGCGGGGCGCAAATACATCAATGTTGCGAGCCAGGTCCTGACAGGAAAGTAATTCATGCACTCCAGCGTGCCCGTTACCGGTCAATACGAACCCGAAACCGCAGTTTCCCGATCCTTCGAGATCGTCAACAAGCGCGGCCTTCATGCCCGCGCCTCGGCTAAGTTCGTGCAGCTGGTCGATGGCTACAACGCCCATGTCCGCGTGAGCAAGGACGGCATGACCGTGGGCGGCACGTCGATCATGGGCCTGATGATGCTTGCCGCATCGCCCGGCTGCTGCATTGATGTGAGCGCTTCCGGCGAGCAGGCCGATGCCGTGCTCGACGCGCTCCAGACGCTCATTGCCGACAGGTTCGGCGAAGAATGCTGAAGCACGAAACCGCTGCCGCCGTGGGAAATCTCCACGATCCGGTGGCCGTTTTCGATGCAGGGATCGGCAGTTACGCGCTGGTTGAACTGATAAGGCGCAGCCAGCCGCAGCGCGACATCATCTATTTTGCCGACCGGGCGAGTTTTCCTTATGGCGCCAAAAGCCGCGATCGGCTGCTTTCGATCATGCGCCATACGATCCGCTATCTGACCGGCCTTGGCGCGCAAACCATCGTGCTTGCGTCCAATGCGCCCTCGGTCATGGTTCTCGACGCCCTGAAAAGCGAGTTTGCCGTGCCGGTCCACGGTGTTGCGCCGCCGGTTCGCGCCGCATTAGCGGTGAGCCGCAGCGGCAAGGTTGCGGTCATGGGCGTACGCTCCATGATCGAAAGCGAAGAGCTCGCGCGCTTTGTCCGGGCCGAGGCCGACCGTCCGGAGGACGTTGCCCTGATCAATGCGTCGGCGATGGTGGAACTGGTGGAAAACGGCGCTTTTCTTCGGCAGCCGGTTGAGACCGGGCAGAAGGTCGCCGCGTTCTGCGATGAGATTGCCGCAAGCCACCCGCGCATCGACACGCTGACCCTCTCCAGCACCCATCTGCCATGGCTGCGATCGTTCTTCGAGACCGCGCGTCCGGACTGGCGGTTTCTGGACCCCGCAGACGATGTAATCGCCGCGCTCCCGCAACCCTTGGGCGGTTCAGGCCGCACGGTCGCCCTTGTCACGGAAAGCGACGCCTATCCCGTTTCCGGATTTCGCCGCATGCTGGAAATATTGCAGGTCGATCTTCCTTTGACGGTCGTCGATCCCGCATCCGGCAAACCTGCCTGATATGCACGTATAAAGATTTCTTTATATTGCGTTGTGCTTCGGCCCGCAATCTGCTAGTCAGATCGCCAGCCGGAGCGCTTTCCCGCCTGGAAAGCTGCCCCACATTGGAATGCAATTCCGGTGGCTGATTACATCTTTATCGAGCTGGAACTGCCTTTTATTGGAGCACGCGATGACCGCAAGCCAAGATTTTGTCGTCAAGGATCTTAGCCTGGCCGATTGGGGCCGCAAGGAACTCGACATCGCAGAAACCGAAATGCCGGGCCTGATGGCTGCCCGCGAGGAATTCGGCAAGTCGCAGCCGCTGAAGGGCGCGCGCATTTCCGGATCGCTGCACATGACGATCCAGACCGCCGTTCTGATCGAAACGCTGCAGGCGCTTGGCGCACAGGTCCGCTGGGCTTCCTGCAATATTTTCTCCACGCAGGATCACGCCGCCGCCGCGATTGCCGCAACCGGCACGCCGGTTTTCGCCATCAAGGGCGAGACGCTTGAAGAATACTGGACCTATACCGACAAGATCTTCCAGTGGCCGGACGGCGAACCATCCAACATGATCCTCGATGATGGCGGCGACGCCACCATGTATATCCTCATCGGCGCGCGCGCCGAAGCGGGCGAGGACGTTCTGTCGAACCCCGGTTCGGAAGAAGAGGAAGTGCTTTTCGCGCAGATCAGGAAGCGCATGGCTGAAACGCCGGGCTTCTTCACGCGCCAGCGCGACGCCATCAAGGGCGTGACGGAGGAAACCACCACCGGTGTCAACCGTCTTTACCAGCTGCAGAAGAAGGGCCTCCTCCCCTTCCCGGCCATCAACGTCAATGACAGCGTCACCAAGTCGAAGTTCGACAACAAGTATGGCTGCAAGGAATCGCTCGTCGATGGCATTCGTCGCGGCACCGACGTCATGATGGCAGGCAAGGTTGCCGTCGTGTGCGGTTATGGCGATGTCGGCAAAGGCTCCGCCCAGTCGCTCGCCGGTGCAGGCGCGCGCGTCAAGGTGACCGAGGTCGATCCGATCTGCGCGCTGCAGGCCGCGATGGACGGTTTCGAGGTCGTGACGCTCGATGACGCCGCTTCGACCGCGGACATCATCGTGACCACGACCGGCAACAAGGACGTGATCACCATCGACCATATGCGCAAGTTCAAGGATATGGCGATCGTCGGCAATATCGGTCACTTCGACAATGAAATTCAGGTGGCTGCACTTCGCAACCTGAAATGGACCAATGTAAAGCCGCAGGTCGACCTCATCGAGTTCCCGGACGGCAAGCGCATCATCCTGCTTTCCGAAGGCCGCCTGCTCAATCTGGGCAACGCAACCGGCCATCCGAGCTTCGTCATGTCGGCATCGTTCACCAATCAGGTTCTGGGCCAGATCGAGCTGTTCACCCGCACCGATGCCTACAAGAATGAAGTCTATGTGCTGCCGAAACATCTCGACGAGAAGGTCGCTCGCCTGCATCTCGACAAGCTCGGCGCCAAGCTGACTGTGCTTTCCGAGGAACAGGCCGCCTATATCGGCGTCACTCCACAGGGCCCGTTCAAGTCAGAACACTACAGGTATTAACCATACATTAAGCATTGCACTACATGTTGAGACCGGGCGGTTGACAAGCCGCCCGGTCTTTCTTTTTGCGTGCAAGATGCTTCACGTGGATTCGCCGGAAGGGTATTGTGTAGGCGAATCAAGGTGTTTGAGCGGGTGTTTGCGTTGCGCGTTTTTTGCCGGTTGTGGCGGGAAGCGAGAGGACGATTCATCCCCGGAATACCTCAAAACGGGTTGGTCATCGTGCACTGTGGCGGCGTGCGTATGGTCAGGCTTTGATGTGTATTGAAGTGTTTTAATACGGCCAGTCTGCCTTTGCGGCAGTTTTCATGGCCGGGTGGCGGAGAAAAGGACAACATGCCAGAGTTCGGCGCAACGGGGATTTTGCGGAATGTTTCCGCAATCGTTACTGGCAGGCAATGGCGTCCTGCTGCCCTTGTTGCAAAGCCGCTTGGATGGCTTTCTCCGAAAAAGGCCGTGATGAAGGCTTCCGTTTCTCTTGCAACGCTTTTTGCTGCCATGCCCGCCTTTGCGCAAGGCGCGGAATCGACCCGCATCGCCCTGCCCTTCGGCGGCGGCAGCGTGGGCGCTTTCGAGGTCATCCAGTTTTCCATGTTCCTCGGCGTCATGGGCGCCGCTCTCCTTTCTGCCGGATGGCTGATCCGCGAACGGTCGCGCGTTGCCGCAGAAAACAAGGAACTGCGTTCCAAATTCGCCGATCTCAATCTCGTCGCCCAGCGCAATGAAGCCCTGCTCAACCTCAAGGATCAGCGCATCGTGGTCTGGGACGGCCACAGCACGCGCGCCGAGGTTGTCGGACTGCTGCCGGACGAAAGCGCCGCCCCGCAGGATCGTTCCGCCTTTCTGGCCTTTGGCCGCTGGCTGCGTCCGCAATCGGTCGTGGCGCTCGAGCGTGCCATTGGACTTCTGCGCGAACAGGCGCGGTCTTTCGATCTTACGGTTGAAACCGTCAACGGTACCTTGCTCGACGTGCGGGGACGCACTTCCGGCGGTTTTGCCGTTGCCCGTTTCCTCAGCCTCCAGGGCGTGCAGGCGGAACGCGCGGCATTGCAGGCGCAGAATCGCGAATTTTCCGAGCGTATCGAGCTTTTCCGCCGTCTTCTCGACCGGATCGACCAGCCGGTCTGGGCGCGCGATGCTGCTGGCCGTGTGGAGTGGGTCAATGCGGCCTACGCGCAGGCGGTCGACATGGCGGATGCAAGCCAGGTCATTTCGGAAGGGCGCGAGCTTTTCGGGGCGCAGGCACGCCAACGCCTGGAGCGCGACCGTTTTGCCGAGCCTGTCCTGCAGGAACAGCTGACCGCTGTCGTGCATGGGGATCGCCGCCTTTTCAACGTGACCGATGTCAGCGCGGAAACGGGTTCCATTGGCCTCGGCGTCGATCTCACCGAAGTGCAGGCGGTGCGGGAGGAATTGAGCCGCACGCTGAAAAGTCATGCGGAAACGCTCGACCAGCTTTCGACGGCAGTGGCGATTTTCGACCCCGAGATGAAGCTGCAATTCTTCAATCAGGCTTTTGCCAAGCTCTGGTCGCTCGATACGGCATGGCTGGAATCGCAGCCGAGCAACACGCTGATCCTCGACCGCCTGCGTTCGGAAGGAAAACTGCCCGAACAGCCGGAATGGCGCAAATGGAAGGATTCCGTGCTTTCCGCCTATCGCGCCGTCGAGCCGCAGGAACATATGTGGCACCTACCGGATACGCGGACCATGCGCGTCGTCGCCAATCCGCATCCGCAGGGCGGCGTGACCTGGTTCTTCGAGAACATGACGGAAAAGTTCGAACTCGAAGGCCGTTACAACACGCTCATCAAGGTGCAGGGCGAAACGCTCGACCATCTGGCAGAAGCCGTGGCGGTGTTCGGCTCCGATGGCCGCATCCGGCTTTCCAACCCGTCCTTTGCCGATCTCTGGGCGCTGCCCATGCCGCTTATCGTCGAAGGCACGCATATTTCGTCTATCGCCAAAATCTGCAGCGAGCGCGGTGGCGACGGGCTGTGGGATGATTTCGTTTCCACCGTCACCGGCTTCCTCGACAAGCGCGACGGGCGCATGGGGCAGGTGGAACTGGACGATGGCACCATTCTGTCCTTTGCCGTCGTGCCGCTGCCCAAGGGCCAGACCATGCTGACCTTCATCGACGTCACCGACACGGTGCGCGTCGAACGGGCGCTCAAGGAAAAGAACGAGGCGCTGGAACTGGCCGACCAGATCAAGAACGATTTCGTCCAGCACGTTTCCTACGAATTGCGTTCGCCGCTCACCAACATCATCGGCTTTACCGAACTGTTGCAGACCCCGGCTTTCGGATCGCTCAACGAACGCCAGATCGAATATCTCGACCATATCAGCACCTCTTCGTCGGTGTTGCTGACCATCGTCAACGATATTCTCGATCTTGCCACCGTCGATGCGGGCATCATGGAACTGGAGGTCGGCGAGGTTTCCGTCGTGGAAGCGATTTCGGCTGCCGCCGCACGGGTAGGCGAGCGGATGCGCGACCACGATATCGGTCTCGATATTGATATTGCCGACGATGTGGATGTGTTCAAGGCCGATGCCAACCGCGTCCGTCAGGTGCTTTTCAACCTCCTGTCCAACGCTACGAACTATGCGCCGGAAGGCTCCAGCATCCGGCTGCAGGTGGCGCGCGAAGGATCGGAAATCGTTTTCGCGGTCCACGATGACGGTCCGGGCATGCCGGGCGAGGTGCTCGACACGGTTTTCAAGCGTTTCCAGTCCTATCCCAATGGCGGTCGCCGCCGCGGCGCCGGACTCGGACTTGCCATCGTCAAGAGCTTTGTCGAACTGCATGGCGGATCGGTGGATATCGACACGGGTTCCGGTCGCGGAACAACGGTGATTTGCCGTTTTCCATCGGAAACACGCAGCTTCCGCATCGCCGCCGAATAAGATAAAGGGTGCCCATGAGCGCCTCACAATCCAGCATCAGCTATTTCTTGCCCGACGAAACCGCAACGCAGCGTTTTGGTGAAGATTTCGCCCTTGCGCTTCAAAAGGGCGATCTTGTCACGCTTTCCGGCGATCTGGGGGCGGGAAAATCCTCGCTTGCGCGTGCGATCATCCGGGCAATCGCTGACGATGAAGGACTGGACGTTCCAAGCCCGACTTTCACGCTTGTGCAAAGTTACGAGGCCTTGCGGATTCCGGTCGCCCATGCCGATCTTTACCGTATTTCGCACGGCGAAGAACTGGATGAGCTGGGACTGCCGGAATTTATGGAGGATGGTGTGGTTCTGGCCGAATGGCCGGAGCAGGGCGAGGGGTTTTTGCCGGAACCGTCTTTTGCCGTCACACTGAGCCATGAAGGGGCAGGGCGGCGCATTGCCGTGTCGGGACCTGTAGCTGCCATCAGCCGTCTGGAACGTTCGCGGGCTATTCGGGCATTTCTGGACGGCCATGGCCGTTCCGATGCGACGCGTCGTTATTTCCAGGGAGATGCTGGTCCACGCAGATATGAGCTTATCGCAAGTGCCGCCGATGATGTCGAAGTTCTCATGAACGCGCCAGCGATGCCGTATGATCCACCCTTACGTAACGGCAAATCCTACCGCCAGCTTGCCCATATTGCAGAGAACATTCAGGCTTTCGTGGCAATTGATGGTTTGCTCGCAAAGCACGGTTTTCGCGCACCGCAAATGCGTGCCATGGATATAGATGCAGGGCTTTTGATCCTCGAAAATCTCGGAACCGAGGGTGTGCGGGCAGCGTCTGGCGAACCTGTTGCCGAACGTTATGAAGCCGCAGGGCGCTTTCTGGCACATCTGCACGGTATCATGTGGCCGGACCATGCGCCGGTTGCCGGCTATCCTGATCACATCATCGCCGGTTTTGACCGCGACGCGATGATGATCGAGGTCAGCCTGATCGGCCAGTGGTATGCGCCGCGAATGATGGGCAGGCAGCTGACAGAGGCAGAAAAGCAAGCTTTCGAGGCGGCATGGGATCGCGTGATCGCCGATATTGCCGATGTCGAGAAGAGCCTGCTCCTGCGCGACTACCATTCGCCGAACCTGTTCTGGTTCCCGGAGGCGCAAGGCAAGAACAGGATCGGTGTCATCGATTTTCAGGATGCGATGATCGGGCCCGCAGCCTATGACGTCGCTTCGCTGGCGCTCGATGCGCGGGTGACGATTTCGCCGGAGCTGGAACAGGCCGTGGTCGCAGCCTATTGCGATGAGCGCCGTGCGCTCGGACATGCCTTCGATGAGGCTTCGTTCCGCAAGGCCTATGCGGCGATGGGCGCGCAGCGCAATGCCAAGCTGCTGGGGCTTTTCGTGCGGCTTGACGAGCGTGATGGAAAGCCGGCTTATCTGGAGCATCTGCCGCGCATTCATGACTATCTCGGACGTGTGCTGAAGCATCCGGTCATGGCGCCTGTGGCGGCATGGTTTGAGGAATTGGGGTTGATGCAGCAGGAAGAGGCCGCGCAATGAGAACGCCGAAAATGGCCCCGAAAACGGCTATGGTTCTTGCCGCCGGTCTTGGCAAGCGCATGCGCCCCATCACCGAAACCATTCCAAAGCCGCTGGTCAAGGTGGCGGGCAAACCCTTGATCGACTGGGGCCTCGATGCGGCGGCACAGGCCGGTATTCGCACCGCAGTCGTCAATGTGCATTATCTCGCCGACCAGCTTGAAGAGCATCTTCGTGACCGTAACGATCTGGAGATCGTGATCTCGGATGAACGCGACATGCTGCTCGATTCCGCTGGCGGCATTGTGAAGGCGCTGCCGATACTGGGAACGCAGCCGTTTTTCATTCTGAACGCCGATACATTCTGGGTCGGTGACGAGAAAGCCCCCAACCTCACGGCGCTGGCTGACGCCTGGGATGCGGAGCGGATGGATATTCTGCTGATGACGGCGCGTCTCGATCAGGAAACCGGTTATGAAGGCAAGGGCGATTTCGTTGCCGACGATAACGGGCATCTGCGCCGTGCGCGTGATGTCTCCGGCGAGCCGGTGATCTATGCCGGAGCAGGGATCATCCATCCCCGCATATTCAATGGCGCGGAGCCGGTCGTGTCCTCGCTCAATCGTTATTTTGATGAAGCGATTGCGGCGGGTCGCCTTTATGGTATGCCAATGACCGGGCACTGGCTGACCGTCGGCACGCCGGACGCAATCGGCGAGGCGGAGGCGGCGCTTACCGCATTCGCATAGGAGGTGGAGCGCATGAGCGCACGCAGACCCAGAGATGGGAAACAGCGCCTGTTTTCAATTCCTCCCGGCACACCGTTTTTGCCAGCTTTTGCCAGGGCACTTCTGGAAGGGCGGCTGGTCGAAGGTTTTCCCGGCAATCCTTCCGATCCGCTGGCGCTGGCCAATGCGACCATCTATGTGCCGACGCGCCGTGCGGCGCGTGCTTTGCGGTCCATTTTGGTCGATATGAATCCGGCTAAAGTACTTCCGGCAAAAGCGGTAAGCGGTTTTGCATCCGGAAACGCGTCGGAAAAAAAGAGCGCCATTTTGCCGACGATAAAACCGTTGGGCGATGTAGATGAGGACGCCGCTTTCTTCAATGCCGGTGCGTCAGGCGTGTTCGACATCAATCCGCCAATCGGCACGGCGGAGCGGCTTCTGCTTCTGGCGCGATTGATCCGTCCGTGGCGGGAATCGCTGCCCTCGCATGTGCGTGCCTTGTTTGGCGTTGACGATGTTTCCGTTCCGGCGACCACTTCCGATGCGGTCTGGCTTGCCCGCGATCTGGCCGGCCTGATGGATCAGGTCGAAACCGATGGGGCGAAGTGGAGCGAGCTTGCGACGATTGCCCCGGAAGACCTTGCCGACTGGTGGCAGGTCACGCTTGGCTTTCTCAATATCGTCACCAATCTCTGGCCGGACATTCTGGCGGAGCGCAAGCTTTCAAACCCTGCCGCGCATCGCAACGATCTCATCTGGAGCGAAGTTAAGCGGCTGCGCACCCATCCGCCCGCCGGTCCTGTCATCGTTGCCGGTTCCACCGGTTCCATACCCGCGACTGCGGAACTGATTTCCGCCATTGCGGACTTGCCGAATGGCGCGGTGGTGCTGCCGGGGCTGGACCGTGACCTCGACGATGCAGCCTGGCAGCTGCTGGCATCGGCAACCGACAATCCCTCGACTTACGGTCATCCGCAGTTCGGTTTGCGCAAGCTTCTGGATGCAATGCAGACCTTGCGCGATGATGTGGAACATCTGGATGTCATGCCCGCCTCCAAACGCCTGCGCGAGCGGGTGGTGAGCGAGGCGCTGCGCCCGGCGGAAACGACCGATGCGTGGGGCAAGCTCGATATGGAGGCGGACAGCCTGCACGCTGCCGCGCAGACGATCGACCTGATCGAAGCCGCCAATGAGCGGGAGGAGGCGCTGGCCGTCGCTCTCGCCTTGCGCGATGCGATCAATGAAGAAGGCAAGACGGCCGCGCTCGTCACCGCCGACCGCAATCTGGCGCGGCGCGTGGTCGGCGAACTGGCCCGCTTCGGGATCGATGCCGACGATTCCGGCGGTCGGCATCTGCGCGATGTCGAAACCACGACATTGCTGCGCCTGCTGGTCGAGACGGTCTTCAATCCCGGCGATCCGGTTGCCCTGCTGGCGCTGGTCAAGCATCCGCTGCTGCGGCTGGAAGCTCCCCGTATCGAACGACGCCTTGCCGCAGAAACGCTTGAACTCATCGCCTTTCGTGGCGGAACGGGCCGGGCATCCGTGCTCGATCTTCCGGCATTTTTCGACCGACGGCTGGAGGAAAGCGCCAGCCAGACGTGGCAACCGGCATGGCATGACACGGTTACGCCGGACATGATCGCGGCGGCACGAAACCTTTGCGAAAGCCTGTCGAACGCGGTGGCGCCGCTCGCCCCTTTCGTTATCGTCGGACGCCGAACCGAGATCGGCGAAATCGCGCGCGCCACCGTCGAGGCGCTGGAAAATCTTGCCCGGAACGAAAAAGCCAGCGTCGCGCCATTTTATTCCGGCGAGCGCGGGGAACAGCTCGCCGCCTTTTTGCGCGGTCTGGTTTCAAGCGAAGCCGGGCTTGATTTCGAAGCTTCGGAATGGCCAGCCGTGCTGGATGCGCTGATGGCGGGCGAGACTGTCAAGCCGCATCCGGGCGGTCATCCGCGTCTCTTCATCTGGGGTGCGCTGGAAGCGCGCCTGCAAACCATGGATACGGTGGTGATCGGCGGTCTCAATGAGGGAAGCTGGCCTGCCCGCACCCGCAACGATCCGTTCATGTCGCGACCGATGAAGTCGATGATCGCGCTCGATCCGCCTGAACGGCGCACCGGCCTTGCCGCCCACGATTTCCAGATGGCGCTGGGCATGGATCATGTCGTGCTGACGCGCTCGCAGCGTTCCGACAATGCGCCGACGGTTGCCTCGCGCTGGCTGCAGCGGCTTGAAACGGTGCTGGGTGCCGATGTCACTGCGCAGATGCGCAGGCGCGGGGCGCGTTTCATCCAGTGGTCACGCGAAATCGACCGGGCCGAAGACGTGCCTTTCGTGAAAAGACCGCAGCCCGCTCCTCCTGTCGCTGCCAGGCCGAAGCATTTTTCGGTGACGGAAATCGAAACGCTGCGCCGCGACCCTTATGCGATCTTCGCCAGGAAGATATTGAAACTGCGGCCGCTGGAGCCTCTGATCCGCGACCCGGCTGCAGCTGAACGCGGCACTTTGTTCCACGATATTCTGGGTCATTTCACGCAAGAGGCAATCGATCCGCTGGCGCCCGATGCCGCCGACCGCCTGATGGAACTCGGTCGGATTCTTTTTGCCGATATGGACCTGCCGACGGAAATCGAGGCCGTGTGGTGGCCACGCTTCACGGCGCTCATCCCGCAATTTCTGGCCTGGGAGCGTGAGCGTGCCTATAATGTCCAGACCCGCTTTGCCGAGATTTCGTCCGATAAACGTGAGGTCGAAGGGCTCGGAATCACGCTTTCCGGCCGGGCTGACCGTATCGACCTGATGCGCGACGGGACCGCCGAAATCATCGATTACAAGACCGGCTCGACACCGTCGCCCCGACAGGCCCATGTGCTGCTGTCGCCGCAGCTGGCGCTGGAAGCCGCACTTCTGGTGCGCGGAGCGTTCCGGGAACTGGGTTCGGTCCGTGCTTCGGACCTCACCTATGTACGCCTCAAGGCGGGCGGCGAGGTGAAGCCGGAGTCGATCCTCAAGATCGGACGGCCCCCCTCGGAGAAAACCGCACCGGCACTTGGCGAGGAATCCTGGCAGCGGCTGGCGCAATTGCTGGCTGAGTATCAGAAGCCGGAAAAAGGTTATCTTTCCCGTGCACTGCCATTCCGTGAAACCGACCTGACCGGCGATTACGATCATCTGGCGCGGGTGCTGGAATGGTCCGCCGGTGGCGATGCTGGCGGGGAGGGCGAGGCGTGAAGAAGAAGCTCCATATTCCGCCGGAAACATTGTTTGCGCAGGGCAGGGCCGCCGATCCGGCGGCTTCCGTCTGGGTGTCGGCCAATGCGGGTTCCGGCAAGACCCATGTTCTGACGGAACGCGTTATTCGCCTGCTGCTGGAAGGCACCGACCCTTCCAAGATTCTCTGCCTCACCTATACCAAGGCGGCGGCGGCGGTGATGCAGAACCGCGTATTCATGCGGCTTTCCGAATGGGCCGTCTTGCCCGATGAAGAACTGGCCGAACGTCTGAAATCACTGGAAGGCCGCAGGCCGGGCGATGCCCGTCTCGCGGCGGCGCGACGGCTGTTTGCGCGTGCGCTGGAAACGCCGGGCGGGCTTAAAATCCAGACCATCCACGCTTTCTGTGAAGCGATCCTGCACCAGTTCCCGCTTGAGGCGAACATTGCCGGTCATTTCGAGATGATGGATGATCTGATGCAGGCCGCACTCGTCGGTGAAGCGCGGCGTCAGTTGCTCGAAACCGCGCATGGCGGCGGCGATATGGAACTGGCGGCTGCCTTCGCCGATGTCTTGCAGGCAGCGGGCGAGATGGGCCTGCAATCGCTTCTCGATGAAGCCGTAAGCCGGCGCAATGGTTTGCAGACCTATATCGCCGAGCTGGGCGTGCCGCCACATCGCAGCGAAACTTTGCACCGGGCATTCGGCTTTGACCCACAAACCAGCGAAGACGATCTCCTCGCCGATCTCTGGCCGATGCCGGAATTTTCCGAGGATGCGCTCGATCTCGTCATGTCGATCCAGAAGGGTGCGTCGCGTGCGCAGGATTTTGCGCTGCAGCTGCGCCGTTTCGACAAGGTGACGGGCCAGCGCGACCGCGAAGCGGTGTTGCGCGCAGCATTTCTCAAAAGCACGGGCGAGCCTAAATCTGGCTCCTATGTCTGCTCTGCGGCGGTGAAAAAACTTCTGCCGGATTTCGAGGAGGGTTTCGACACGGCGGCGGCGCGTGTCGAACGGGGGCTCGACCGGTTGAAGGAATTGCGTCTGGTGCGGCTCAATCTGGCCGCGCTGACGCTGGTCGACAATCTGCTGCAACGCTATCACGATCTCAAACGAAAGCGCGGCCTGCTCGATTTCGAGGATCTCATCACCCGGACCGTGGCGCTGCTTGCCCGCAACGGGGCAGGGCAATGGGTGCAATACAAGCTTGATCGCGGCATCGACCATATTCTGGTCGATGAGGCGCAGGATACCAGCCCCGACCAGTGGCAGGTGATCCGCATGTTGTCGGAGGAGTTTTTCTCCGGCCTCGGCCAGCGCAATATCAGCCGCACGCTCTTTGCCGTCGGTGACGAAAAACAGTCGATCTATTCGTTTCAGGGCGCAGTGCCGGAGGATTTTGCGGCGCAGGGACGTTCCGTCAGCCTGCGCGCGGAAGATGCGGAGCTGAAATTCGAGCGCGTCAGCCTCAATTTCTCGTTCCGCTCCGTTCCCGATGTTTTGCAGGCGGTGGACGAGGTTTTTGCCAGACCCGAGGCCCATCGCGGCCTTGCGGGCGCAACGGTGCATGAAGCTATTCGCGCCGATGCGCCGGGCGAGGTGGAAATCTGGGACATGCTGACGCCGGAAGAGGTGGAAGAGCCTGATGACTGGCGCGAGCCTGTCGATCATCTGGCGGCGCCTGCTGTGCGGCTCGCGGATCAGATCGCGGCCACCATTCGCCATTGGCTGGATAGCGGCGAAATTATTCCGGGCCAGAACCGGCGGATCATGCCGCGCGACATCATGGTTCTGGTGCGAAAGCGCGACCAGTTCATGCCCGCCTTGTCGCGGGCACTGAAAAACCTGTCCGTCCCGGTCGCGGGCGCCGACCGCTTGCGGCTCACCAGCCATATCGCCATTCAGGACCTGATGGCGCTCGGTCGTTTCGTGCTGCAGCCTTCGGACGGCCTTTCGCTGGCATCGGTTCTGAAAAGCCCGCTGTTCGGCTGGGATGACGATCAGCTTTTCGAGCTTGCCCACCCGCGTGGCTCAAGCCTCACGCTGTTCGAGCGGCTTTATCAGGTCTCGCGTGGCGATGCGGCGCTGGCCGAGGTGCACAAGACCCTGAGCCGCTGGCGCAACATGGCCGACACCATGCCGGTGTTCGAATTCTATGCGCGCATATTGAGTGCGGATGGTGCGCGGCGAAAACTTCTGGCCCGGTTGGGGCCGGAGGCTGGCGACATCATCGATGAATTCCAGAATTATGCGCTTTCCGCCGAGCGCGCCGGTCTGCCGGGCCTGCAGGCATTCCTTGAAACGCTGGATGCGGCATCGCCGGAAATCAAGCGCGAACTCGATCAGGGCCGCAATGAGGTGCGCATCATGACCGTCCACGCCGCCAAGGGGCTGGAAGGGGCGGTGGTGTTCCTGGTCGATCCGGGAAGCGCGGTCTGGACCGGCAGCCGCGCGCCAAAGCTCATTCCTTTTGATTTTTCGGACGGCAATCCGCCGGTGAAAGGCTATCTCTGGCAACCCAATGCTGGATACCAGACCGGGTTCACGGCAGCGCAGATCGATAAGCTGAAGACACGGGCCGAGGAAGAATATCGCCGCCTGCTTTATGTCGGCATGACGCGGGCCGAGGATCGCCTCATCATCTGCGGCTATCGCGGCGCGCGCGAAAGCGGCGAGACATGGCATCGTCTTGTCGAGGATGCGCTGGCCGCCAAGGCCGAGACATTCGTGCATCCCGTGCTGAAACTTGCCGCACGGCGCTATCGCAACACGCCGCGCGGAATGGTCGAGATTGTCGATCAGGACAAGACCGAGGATCATGCGCTGCCTTCGCTGCCGCGCGACTATTTGCGGCCGATAAAGCCGGAAACCGGATTGCCGCGTCCGCTGGCGCCGTCGGGCGCTTCGGTCCTGATCGAAGCGGACGAGGAACCGCCGCTCGATACGTTTTCGCCGGTTCTGGGACCGGGCAACGGGTCGCCAGCCTTTGCGCTGCGGCGCGGCACGGCGATCCATATGCTGCTGCAATATCTGCCCGATGTGCCGCAGGCCGACCGCGAAACGCTTGCGCATGACTATCTTGACCGCATCGCTGCCGACTGGCCCGAAACGGAGCGGCAGTGGGCCTGGCAAAGCGTCAGGACTATTCTCGACGACCCGACCTACGCGCCGGTCTTTGCGCAAGGCTCACGCGGGGAAGTCGCCATCATGGGCACGATCGAGCTTGGCGGGCGCGATCATGCCGTGTCAGGCCAGATTGATCGTATCAGCGTCGGCGAGAACCGGGTGCTGATCGTCGATTACAAGACCAATCGACCGCCGCCGAAAACCATCGAGGCGGTTCCTTTTGCCTATCGGGCGCAGCTTGCACTTTATCGGGAATTGCTGGCTCCCCTCTATCCGGGGCGGATTGTCGAAACGGCGCTTCTGTTCACCGAAGGTCCGTTTTTGATGCCGTTGCCGGATGCGATTCTGAACGAGGCGTTGCAGTCACTGAAAGACTCTCAAGTAAAGGTGACGAACCAGAACTTGACGGATGGCAGCAGACACGCCACATGATATAGCGAATAAAGAGCGGAATGTGTCGTGAGTCTGGAAAGACGTCTGCCGTTCTTGGAGAGAAAAGAGGATAGCCCTATGGCAACCGTTAAGGTCGATAACAGCAATTTTCAGTCGGACGTTCTTCAGTCCAGCGAGCCTGTCGTGGTGGATTTCTGGGCGGAATGGTGCGGTCCCTGCAAGATGATCGCTCCGGCTCTGGACGAAATCGCGACCGAAATGGCCGGTCAGGTCAAGATCGCCAAGGTCAATATCGATGAGAATCCGGAACTGGCCGCGCAGTTTGGCGTGCGTTCGATCCCGACGCTTCTGATGTTCAAGGACGGTGAACTCGCCGCAAATATGGTCGGCGCTGCTCCGAAGAGCCGCCTTGCCGACTGGATCAAGGCTTCGGCTGCGTAAAACAGCATCATAAAACGAAAAAACCCGGCCTTTGCGCCGGGTTTTTGCTTATTGAGGTGGTGTGCCGTTGTCTCGCAGGACTTCACCCGCAAGGTAAAGCGATCCGCCGATCAGGATACGGGGCGGCACTTCATCCGGGGGCCAGGTGTCGCGCAGAAGTTTCAACGCATTGGCAACCGAATGAACGGGCTCCGCCGAGAGATTGGCCTTCTGCGCTGAAACCGCCAGCTCATCATTGGGAATGCCCGCATCGCTGGACGGGATCGGCACGGTGAAAACGTGCCGCGCCATGCCGGAAAAGGCTTCGAAATAGCCGACCGGGTCCTTGGTGTTGATCATGCCGGTGATGAGGAACAGCGGGCGCGCATTACGCTCCTCAAGATCGCCGAAAGCTTCCGCGATCACTGCGCCTGCACCCGGATTATGACCGCCATCGAGCCAGATTTCGGATGCAGCCGGAGCCATGTCGACGAGCGCCCCGTGGGTCAGCCGCTGCATGCGGGCCGGCCAGTCCACCACCATCAGCGCCTTTTCCACGGCCTTGTCGGTCAGGCTGAAACCAGCCATCTGCACGGCCTCGATTGCAGCTGCGGCATTGGAGATCTGGTGGCGTCCCGGCAGGCGCGGTAATGGCAGGTCGATCAGACCGTCCTCGTTCTGGAACACCATGCGTCCGTGTTCCTCGAAGGCGAGGAAATCCTGTCCATAGACCGAAACCGGACAGTCGAGCCGGTCCGCTGTCGAGACAAGCACTTCGCGCGCCGCATCGAAGGGCTGGAAGCCGACGACGACCGGACAATCCTTTTTGATGATGCCGGCCTTTTCGGCGGCGATAAGCTCCACACGATCACCGAGATAGGCCTGATGGTCGATGGAGACCGGCATGATGAGCGAGACGGCTGGATCGGTAATGACATTGGTAGCGTCGAAACGTCCGCCGAGACCGACTTCCATGACGACGACATCGGCCGGATGCTCGGAAAAGAGCACGAAGGCGACCGCCGTCAGGATTTCGAAAACGGTGATATGCTGCCCGTCATTGGCGGCTGCAACACGCTCTATCGCGTCGGCCAGAACATCGTCGCTGACCAGCCTTCCGCCTCCGGGCGCCGCCAGACGATAGCGCTCGTGCCAATGGACGAGGTGCGGCGAGGTGTGGACGTGAACGTCGAAGCCGCCTGCTTCCAGAAGTGCGCGGCAGAAAGCCGTCGCCGATCCTTTGCCATTGGTTCCGGCAATGTGGATGACCGGCGGCAGCTTCAGGTGCGGATTGCCGAGCTTTTCCAGAAGATCGCGGATGCGGTCGAGGGAAAGGTCGAAGCCCTTTGGATGCAACTGCATAAGCCGCTCGATTGCGGCGGCGGCTTTTTCTGTCACGATCAGGCTGCCTTGCCGTTTGCTTCCGTCTTCTTGCCGTCCAGAGCATCGCTGTTGGCGGGCTGCTTGGTCATGATCTTGAGCAGGCGGGCAATCGTGCTCTTCAGTTCGAGGCGCGAGACGACCATGTCGACCATGCCGTGTTCCATGAGATAATCGGCGCTCTGGAAGCCTTCCGGCAGCTTTTCGCGGATCGTCTGCTCGATGACGCGCGGTCCGGCGAAGCCGATCAGTGCGCCGGGTTCCGCGATGTGGATATCGCCCAGCATGGCATAGGATGCCGTCACGCCGCCCGTGGTCGGGTTGGTCAGGACGACGATGTAGGGCAAACCTGCTTCTTTCAGCATTTCCACCGCAACCGTGGTGCGTGGAAGCTGCATCAGCGACAGGATGCCTTCCTGCATACGCGCGCCGCCCGAAGCGGCGAACAGAACCATCGGGCGCTTCAGCTCGATAGCCTTTTCAAAGCCCTGGATGATCGCTTCGCCGGCGCCCATGCCGAGCGAACCGCCCATGAAGCCGAAATCCTGAACAGTGGCGACGATAGGCAGGCCTTCAATGGTGCCGATGCCGTTGACGATGGCGTCGTCCATGCCGGTGCGAGTGCGGTAATCCTTGAGACGGTCGATATATTTCTTCTCGTCACGGAATTTCAGCGGATCGACCGGCACTTTCGGCGCTTCAAGCGTGGTGTATTCGCCATTGTCGAAGAAGAAACGCAGACGGTCCTTTGCCTTGATGCGCATGTGATGGCCCGAGGACGGGATCACGAACTGATTGCTCTCAAGGTCCTTGTGAAACACCATTTCACCGGTCGACGGATCCTTGATCCAGAGGTTTTCCGGCATTTCACGGCGGCCGAGCATCGAATTGATCTTCGGACGAACGTAGTTGGTGATCCAGTTCATGACGTTTGGTTCCGTTTCTTGTTCTTCGGCAAAGAGCTTGTCAGGCGCTTAAATGGACGATTTATTGGGCGGCTTCAAGGCGTGTGGCGCGCACGCTCTCTGCAAGAGCGTGGACAAGCCGGGTTGCGGCGGCGACTGGATCGCCCTTCGCCTTGCCGTTTTCGTCCAGTTCACCGGCAATCGCGTTGACAATCGCCGTGCCGACGACGACGCCATCGGCATGGGTGGCGATGGCTGCTGCCTGCTCGGGCGTCTTGACGCCGAAACCGACGCAGATCGGCAGTTCGGTGCTCTTCTTGATATGGCGCACGGCTTCGCCGACCTTTGCCGTATCGGCAATGGCCGATCCGGTGATGCCGTTCATCGAGACGTAATAGACGAAGCCCGATGAATTGTGCAGCACCTTCGGCAGACGCTTGTCGTCGGTGGTCGGCGTGGTGAGGCGAATGAAATTGATGCCCGCGTTCATGGCTGGAATGCAAAGCTCGGCATCCATTTCGGAGGGAAGATCGACGACGATCAATCCGTCCACGCCGGATGCCTTGGCGTCGGCCAGAAAGCGCTCCACGCCATAGATATAGATGGGATTGTAATAGCCCATCATGACGATCGGGGTGGTGTCGTCTTCCTTGCGGAATTCTGCCGCCATGTGCAGCGTCTTTGCCAGCGTCTGCCCGGCATTGAGGGCGCGCAGGCCAGCGGCCTGAATGGCTGGTCCGTCTGCCATCGGATCGGAGAAGGGCATGCCCAGTTCAATCACGTCCGCACCGGCCTTCGGCAGGCCCTTCATCACCTTGAGCGAGGTTTCCAGATCGGGATCGCCGCCCATGAAATAGGTAACGAGCGCCGGACGGCCCTCGGCCTTCAGTTCAGCGAATTTGGTGTCGATGCGAGTAGTCATACCGTGCCCCGTGGCAAAGTGCGCGTCAGATAGTCGGCAACGGGCTTGCCCGCCATCGCCGTTTCCATCCATGCGCGCCGTTCAAAGTCTATAATTCCCAGTTCCCACACGCAGGCCATCAAAAGCGGCTGTGCGGGCATGAATTCCACCTCGTCGCCGAGTTCCGACTGCCAGAGGATTTCCGTCGCGATGCCGCCCTCAAGCCACCAGTGCAGGAGCAGCCACAGGCCTTCCTCGCCTTGATGCAGAATGGCGAAACCCACGCCCAGATGTGGCAGGGCGGCCAGTTTTTCAGCGGCGGTCTCGATCTGTCTGCGAGCGAGGCCGACAGCGGCTTCCGCGACAGGGTTGGCCGGATCGGCTTCGATGATATTGAGCTTGATCGTCGCCGGACCGCACGTCGCCAGACCGTCGAACCAGGCGGCACGCGGCTTGTAGACGGAGATTTCGGCGACGTCGCTACCCATGTCAGATGTCCATGCCGAGAAGCTTGCCGACCGTGTGGACATCCTTGTCGCCACGACCGGACAGATTGACGATCATTACCTGATCCTTGCCCATGGTTGGCGCCATTTTCACGGCCTGCGCGATGGCATGGGCGGATTCGAGCGCCGGGATGATGCCTTCGGTGCGGGTGCAAAGCTGGAATGCGTCGAGCGCCTCATCATCGAGGATCGGCACATAGTCGACGCGCCCGCTGTCCTTGAGCCACGAATGTTCGGGACCTACGCCCGGATAATCGAGACCAGCAGAAACGGAATGCCCTTCGAGAATCTGGCCGTCATCGTTTTGGAGAAGATAGGTGCGGTTGCCATGCAGCACACCGGGACGGCCCGCGCTCATCGACGCGCAATGTTCGTCACCGTCGAGACCGCGTCCGCCTGCTTCGACGCCGACGATCTTCACGGAGGCATCGTCGAGGAAAGGATGGAACAGGCCGATGGCATTGGAGCCGCCGCCAACCGCTGCCACGATCACGTCCGGCAGGCGTCCTTCCTGTTCGAGGATCTGCTGGCGCGCCTCATTGCCGATCACCGACTGGAAGTCACGCACCAGTTCCGGATAGGGATGCGGACCGGCGGCGGTGCCGATCAGGTAATAGGTGTCTTCGACATTCGTCACCCAGTCACGCAGGGCTTCGTTCATCGCGTCTTTCAGCGTGCCGTTTCCAGCGGTGACGGGCTTCACTTCGGCACCGAGCAGCTTCATGCGGAACACATTCGGCTTCTGGCGCTCGACATCGGTCGCGCCCATATAGACGACGCAAGGCAGGCCGAAACGCGCTGCAACGGTGGCAGACGCCACGCCATGCTGACCAGCGCCGGTTTCGGCGATGATGCGGGTCTTGCCCATGCGCTTGGCAAGCAGAATCTGGCCAAGGCAATTGTTAATCTTGTGGCTGCCGGTATGGTTCAGGTCTTCGCGCTTGAAGTAGATTTTTGCGCCGCCCAAATGCTTCGTCAGGCCTTCGGCATAATAGAGCTTGGAAGGACGACCGGCATAATAGGTGGAAAGCGCGGAAAGCTCAGCCTTGAATTCAGGGTCGTTCTTCGCCGTTTCATAGGCTTCCTGCAATTCGAGGATCAGCGGCATCAGTGTTTCGGCAACGAAGCGTCCGCCGAAAATACCGAACATGCCCTCTTCATCCGGGCCTGTCTTGTAGGAATTGGGTTCAACCGGCTTGTTCAACGCTTTCGCTCCGTCATTTCAGGCTGTCTGCGGGCGTCAGCGACAGCCCGGAAAAAATTCTCGATGAGACGCACATCCTTTTCGCCGGGCGCGCGCTCGACGCCGGACGATATATCGATACCCGGCGCCTGCGTCTTGTGCAGCGCTTCGGCGATATTGTCTGCATTCAATCCACCGGAAAGCATGTAATCGATATCGGCGTCAAGCGCAGCCAGAAGTTCCCAGTCGAATGACACGCCGTTGCCGCCGGGAAGGTCTGATCCCTTCGGCGGCTTGGCGTCGAACAGGAAGCGGTCGGCTATGCCCTGATAGGCTGCAATCGCGGCAAGATCGCTGGCTTCACGGACCGAAAAGGCCTTCATGACCGGCAGGCCATAACGCGCCTTGATGAAGGCGACCCGTTCCGGCGTCTCATGACCGTGCAACTGCAGAATGTCGGGCTTCACCGCTTCCACGATCTCATCCAGCGTTTCATCGTCGGCGTCGACCGTAACGGCGACGGCAAGCGCTCGTCCCTTGACCGCATCGCGCAAGCCTGCCGCTTTCTGCGGTGTTATATGGCGCGGGCTTTTGGGAAAGAAGATGAAACCGATATGCGTCGCACCGCCGTCGAGGGCGGCGGCAACGGCGTCGGGGGTTTTAAGCCCGCATATCTTGATATCGATAACCATGGTTTTCCGTCGCATAAATCGGGGGGCTACTCAAGCTATTCCGTCCATTCCGATCTATTCGGAGACCGGATGGCCATCAAAACCCTGTGCGATCAGAAAATCATACGCCTCCATGACCTCAAGGGGAACTGCCTGCGCGATCTGGTAGCCCTTGGCGGGATACTCCAGGATACGCTGCAGGTCGCCCGTCATCTCATGGACAAGCATTTCAACCGGATGATCAGCCGTCGGCTGGTCCTCGAAGGCGGTGAGCGGCGCGGTGATGCTTGCGCGCGCTTCCGGCCATTGCCGGGCCACGGTCGCCAGAACGCGGCGCTGGGTCTGCGGCTTGGTCACGAGGATGGCGCTGACGGCGCCGGGGGCGAGTTTTTCGCGGCTGAATCTTACGTTTTCGCCGATATTGGTGGCGTTGGGCTCGATCGTGATAGCTTTTTCCGGCACGCCGCGCCTGATGGCTATCTCGGCAAAGGCTTCCGCTTCGCTGTTCTTATAGAGTTTCTCCGTCCAGTGACCGCTTTTGCCGGTGAACACGAGCCACGTCGCCATGCCCTCCAGAAACAGATCGGCAGCCCTTTCGGCCACGCGTGGATCGTAGCTGCCCAGCCCGATGATCACATCGGCGGTTTCAAGCGGATCATAGATGCAGTGATAATCCCACAGCACCCGGGCGGCGTTCAGTACGGATGATTTCATGTGAAGTCGATTGCCTGCAATGCGCTGCCATTGCGCTTCAGCCAAGCCTTGCAGCGCTCCGTATCGGGGCAAAGCTCATGGCAGAGTTTCCAGAATTTCGGCCCATGGTTCATCTCGATGAGATGAGCCACCTCATGGGCGACAAGATAGTTGATCACCGGGGCAGGCGCCATGCCGATGCGCCAGGAGAAGGAAAGGACACCGTCCGAGGTGCATGATCCCCAGCGGCTTTTCGTATCCTTGAAACGCACCGCCTTGGCCTTGCGGCCCACAGTGGTGGTGTGACGGACGACAAGCGCCTCGATCTCGCGCCTCACGTCGCGCTTGATGTGATCGGCAACGCGGCGCGGCAGATGTGCCGGGTCACCATGGACGAGTAGAATATTGCCTTCGAGAAGCTCGGTCGTGCCGCGTCCCGGCTGGTGCACGATCTTGTGTGGAACGCCACGCAGGGGAATTTTGATGCCGGCGCGCACGCCCGGCTGGTCCGGCAGTTTTGCGATGCGGCTTTCGATCCAGCCCTCGTGGCGGTTGAGGAAGCTCAACACTTCGCGCTCGGGAAGTCCGGGCGGAACCGTGACGCGCAATCCCTTGCCGCCTGCTTCTATGCGCAGGGTCAGCCTTTTGGCGCGCGGATTCTCGAAAACGCGCAAGGGAAGTTCCCGTCCGGCGACCGCGTGAATGCGTTCGCTGCGAACTGTCGTCGTTCCAGCGGATGCCCCTTTACCGCTGATTTGCCGAAGAAAGGAAAGGCCCATCGTCCAAGAATAAGCGATTCGCTCCGGAGCGCATCCCGAAAAGTGCGAAGCGGTTTTCGGGATACGACTTGCGTGGAACGTGTTGAAAAGGCCGGTATTTCTGTGAAAAACAGGAAAAACGGCGCGGTCATGCCGCGCCGTCCAATGATTTTTGAGGTCTGTTTCATCGATCAAAGATCGGTGATGTCGTCCTTGCCGCCTTTCGCGCGCGGGGCAGGCGTCTTCTTCGAGGCCGCACGGCGCTCGGCCATGAAACGGTCGAACTCTTCCTTGTCGCGGGCGCGGCGAAGTTCGGCGGCATAGGCCTCGAATTCGGCGCGTGCTTCTTCAAGCTTGCGGCGTTCTTCGGCCAGTCGCTCCAGCTCGGCGCGACGCCAGTCGTCAAAAGCCTCGTTGCCAGTTGTGCCGCCGAAGTTGAAGCTTTCGCCCTTGCGGCAGTTGCGGAACGAGCCGAACACGGAATCAGTCTTCTCGTTCATGCCGCGCTTGAATCCTTCGAGGCGATCACCCCACAGGATATAGGCGAGCATGGCAAGGCCAAGCGGCCAGAACAGGAAAAAGCCGAGCACCATCAGCGCAATCGTGGCTGGCGTCCATGCCGGGCGGATCAATGCAGTGTTGGTCATGGTCTGCTCCGTCAAAAAGCGCATGCCATTCAACCGTTCGACAATCGTCCGGCCACATGCGCGAAACCAGGGCCTGCCAGCCCACCCCTATGGGGATTTTCTTCTGGCGGCTTGACTTCGACGTGGTGAAAAGATTGCGGCTTTTCAAGAATGCAACCGGAGGATTCAGGCTGCACGCCCCGTAACCAATGTGATTAATTCGAAATTTTTTTACGAAGATGTTCGAGAAAAGTCACGCAAAGCCCGGCTATCAGCGCCCAGAAGGCGGAGCCGATGCCGAAAAATGCCATGCCGGAGGCTGTCACAGCAAAGGTTATGGTCGCCGCAAGCCGCTCCTGTTCATCCTTGAGCGCCAATGACATCGCATTGATGAAAGGGCCTGTCAGCGCCAGACCGGCAACAAGGGCGATGAGTGTCACCGGCAATACGGCGAAGATCGCGACCAGTGATGCCCCGAAAAGGGCAAACACCACATAGATCGCGGCATAGACCGGGCCGGTGAGCCAGCGCCTGGAGGCATCGGGATGCGCGTCTGGATTGGTGCAAAGCGCTGCCGAAATCGCGGCAAGGTTGGTGGTCGACGCGCCGAATGGAGCCGTCAGCAGGGAAAACAGGCCGGTTACGCGCAGGCAGGCGCTGGTCGGCGGCTCATAGCCGGAAGCGCGCAGCACGGCGAAACCCGGCAGGTTCTGCGAAGCCATGGTCACCAGATAGAGCGGGATCGCAATGCCGACCATCGCGCCCATGTGGAACTCGGGCCAGATGAGGGTGAGCGTGGAAATCTCGGGCGCGGGCAGGGCGGGCGACCGCCCCGTGACCAGAGCAAAGACCATGCCGATGACCAGAACGGCAATGACGGCGAGCGACGGATTGAACAGGCGGATGACGAAGAACAGCGCCACCAGTGGCAGAACGAACACCGGATCGCCGGGCACGGTCTTGGCGGCGGCAATGACGAAACTGAGCAGCACGCCTGCTAGCATGCCCGACGCAACGGAAGCCGGGATGCGCGAAACGAGCACCGACAACTGGCGGATAAGCCCGGTGGCGACGAGCGCCAGTGCAGTCACGATGAATGCGCCGACTGCTTCCGGCATGCTGAAACCGGCGCTGGCTCCGATGAGCGCCAGGCCCGGTGTGGACCAGGCTGCGATGATCGGCATCTTGTAGCGGATGCTGAGCCAGGCGGATGAGGCAGCAATCGCAAGGCATATCGCCGTGACCCAGCTTGCGGTTTCGGCCTGTGTGGCGCCCAGCACCTGCGCGGCCGCAATGATGAGCGCCAGCGTGCCGCCGAAGCCGACAATGGCTGCGACCGCGGAGGAAGCGAAAACCGAAAACCGCATAACTGTGCTCCGTTACGATTTTTCGCCGATGCGTTCCGCCAGACCGGACACGGTGCGGATGAGGAGATCGAGATCCTGCGGTCGTGACAGGCGATGGTCGCCATCGCGCACCAGCGTCAGGGTCACGTCGTCGACGGGCAGGTGTTCCACCAGCGTCAGCGCGTGCCTGTAGGGAACATCCGGGTCCTGCATGCCCTGCAGGATGTGGACCGGACAGCCGGTCTCAATGATGCCGTTGAGAACCAGGTTCTTTCGTCCGTCCTCGATCAAGGCGCGGGTATAGATATAGGGATTGGGCGAATATTCGGAGGGTTCTTCGAAATAGCCTTTTTCCTGAAGATCGTTTTTCTGCGCTTCGGAAAGCGTGGGTTCAACGAGCACGGCTGTAAAATCAGGAGCGGGTGCTACCAGCACGATCCCGGCGGGCGGGTTGCCTTCCTTCATGAGTTCCTGCGCCATGCGCAGCGCAATCCAGCCCCCCATGGAAGAGCCGACCAGAATCTGCGGACCTTTGGCATATTTGCGATAGACGGCGAGGCTTTCGTTCAGCCAGCGCGAGATGGTGCCCTGATTGAAATCGCCGCCGGAGGAGCCGTGGCCGGAATAATCGTGGCGTAAGGCGCTGTGCCCGGTCTCCGCCGCCCATTCGTCGAGAACGACAGCCTTGGTGCCCAGCATATCCGAACGATAGCCGCCGAGCCAGACGACACCCGGAGACTTGCTTCCGGCTCTGTGATGCAGCGCGATTTTCGCTCCGTCCACGTCGATGAATTCCGGCCCCGCAACGTTCATGTCAGATCTCCTCGATTTGCCGGATTGTTTTGGCATGTTCGGAAAAGAGAGAAAACCCGCCATCTGAAGCGAGGCCCTTGAAATGACGGCAAATGTGACCGATATGCCGCTTGTCCGCCGCGAAATGATGATAAAAAGAACGTTTATCACGCGGGGGTGATTTTTCCTGACAAAGATGCTATTGACTTCGCCGCCTGCTTGACGACATTTCCGCGATCAACTGCGGTTTGATCGGGGACATGCCGTCTGGCAGCAAGCATCCGACCGCATGAGACGTAACAATTAGGAGATAACGACCATTCGCCGACCCTTTAGAGCGACGCCGGTTCAGAAAGACGGACCGCGCTCCAACCGTGATATCCGGGTTCCCCGGGTTCAGCTTATCGATGCCGAAGGCCAGAACCATGGTGACGTTTCCATTCAGGAAGCGCTGGCCATGGCGGAAGAAGCCGGTCTCGATCTCGTTGAGATCGTGCCGAATGCCGAGCCTCCGGTTTGCAAGATCGTCGACCTCGGCAAGCTGAAGTATCAGAATCAGAAAAAGGCCGCCGAAGCGCGCAAGAAGCAGAAAACGGTTGAAATCAAGGAAATCAAGATGCGACCGAACATCGACACCCATGACTATGAGGTGAAGATGAAGGCTGCTCAGCGTTTCTTTGAGGAAGGCGACAAGGTCAAGGTTACCTTGCGTTTCCGCGGACGCGAAATGGCGCACCAGGAACTTGGCATGAAGCTTTTGCAGCGCGTCAAGGAAGACACTGTTGAAATTGCCAAGGTCGAGTCCGAGCCGAAGCTTGAAGGCCGTCAGATGATGATGGTTCTCGCTCCGCGCTGAACATTTCGAAATGCCTTGGAAAAGCCGCCTTCGGGCGGCTTTTCATTTCCCCGGACAATTTTGGGATCATGGAACGCAATGAAGACTTTGGGCGAACTGGGGAAATATCAACAGCGGCGGCGTTTTGCGATCGGTGCGGTCATCGTGCTTCTGGTGGTGGCGCTGCTTTTCGTAGGCTCGCGGTCGACCGGGCATTTTCATGAATATATCGAGGCTTTCGGGCTCAGCCTGATCGTTGCAGCCATTATCGGCCGCATGTGGTGCACGCTCTATATCGGCGGGCGCAAGAGCGCGGAAATCGTGCAGAGCGGTCCCTATTCGGTCACGCGCAATCCGCTCTATGTCTTCAGCAGCATCGGTGCGATGGGTATTGGCGCGCAGACCGGCAGTCTCACCATCGCCATCACTTTCGGCGTGCTTTGCTACCTCGCTTTCTCGGTCGTCATCCGGACGGAAGAGAAGTTCCTGAAGCAGAATTTCGGCAAGCCCTATGAAGCCTATTGCGCCAGTGTTCCGCGATTCTTTCCGAATCCTTCGCTTTTTCGTGACGACAAGGAACTGATCGTCCGCCCCGACCGGCTTTACCGCACGTTCACGGATGGTCTGGTGTTTTTCGTCGCCTATCCGTTTTTCGAGTTCGTGGAATATTTGCAGGACACCAATGTCCTGCCGGTGCTTCTGCATCTTTATTGACGTCCGGAGTGCGATTCAGCCCAATTCGGGCATTGCGTTTTGCGGTCTTTGAGCCTATAAGGCCGCGTTCGAACCGCCCGGCAGGGCATGCCGTGGCGGTTTCGTATGCTTTTCGGGCTTGGTCAGTCCGGAAGTGAAAACAGAGTTCCGGTCGGTCGCAGATACCGATGCCGCTTGAAGCACGAGGCGTGGAGTGCCGCAGGCACGACGGGGACTAAACAAAGGAGTAGCAAAATGCCCAAGATGAAGACCAAATCGGCCGCCAAGAAGCGGTTCAAGATCACCGGCACCGGCAAAATCAAGGCCGCAGCTGCTGGTAAGCGTCATGGCATGATCAAGCGTTCGAACAAGTTCATTCGCGATGCACGCGGCACCATGGTTCTCGCCGATGCCGATGCAAAGATCGTGAAGCAGTTCCTGCCGAACGGCCTCTAAGATTAGTCTGAGAAGGAGATCATAACATGGCACGCGTAAAACGCGGCGTTACCGCCCACGCAAAGCACAAGAAGGTTCTGGATCAGGCTGCTGGTTTCCGTGGCCGTCGCAAGAACACCATCCGCACCGCCAAGGCTGCAGTTGACCGTTCGAAGCAGTATGCTTACCGCGACCGCAAGAACCGCAAGCGCTCGTTCCGCGCTCTCTGGATCCAGCGCATCAACGCTGCTGTCCGCGAGCAGGGCCTGACCTACGGCCGTTTCATCGACGGTCTTGCCAAGGCTGGCATCGAGATCGACCGCAAGGTCCTGTCCGATATCGCAATCCACGAACCGGATGCGTTCGGTGCGCTGGTTGCATCGGCAAAGAAGGCTCTCGAGTACCTCAAGAACACCGAGACGCCGAACGCTTTTGAAGGCGCTGTCCGCTAAGCCAGCCGCCTTTCCCAAGCAGTATCGATAAATTTGGGGACCCGCGCTGGCTCGGCTGGCGCGGGTTTTCCCTTTTGGGGAGTTCAAACCGGACATGAAGGATGAACCGGGCAAGCTGCGACTGGATCTGGATGCGGACGATCTCCGCAGCCTGCTGGTTCTGCTCGTCCAAAGCCAGGGCAAGCGCATTTCCAGCGCTGTCATCGGCGGCCATCGTGTCTGGATCAAACGCTATGATGCCGAAAGGCGCCCGCTCCCGAAGCGTCTGCACAGCCTGATTTCGCCGCTTCTTCCATACCCCTTCCTGCGCAGCCCGAAGGATGTCGGAGAAGCAGGCATGGCCGATCGCGAAGAGCGCAAGATGAGTGCTTTCCTGCAGGCTGGCTTCCAGGTGCCAAGGATCGTCTACCGCCATGGAGCGGTGATGGTTTTGAGCGATGTTGCGCCGATCATCCAGGATCGGCTCGACCATCTGCGCCATGATGACCCGCAAGGACATGACGCGCTTCTCATCCATTGCGCGCGTGCGTTGGCTGACGCGCATGCGGTCGGGCTTTGCCACGGGCGTCCGCACCCGCGCGATTTCTTCGAGAAGAACGGCGTTGCCGGTTTTCTGGATTTCGAAGAGGAGCCGGAGACGGTCATGCCGCTTGCCGCCGCGCAGGCGCGCGATGTCTGGCTGCTGTTCTTCCAGATCACCGCGCAGGCGCGCCTTGCAGAGACGCCGCAACAGGCATTCGCAGCTTACCGGACGGTAGCACCGGGAGCAGTGCTTCCGGAATTGAAGAAAATCGTCGGATTTTTCCGATTTACCATCGCGCCGTTGCGGCTGTTCCGCCGCATTTTTCTTGGCGGCGACGGAAGACGGCTACTGCAGGCGATGGAATTTTTTGACGCAAATCTTGATGCGTCTCACCAATCAGGTCAAAGAGAGTAACGACAAGGCTTCTTTGGCTGCAAAGCAAAATATGTGGAGCGCCAAGGCGCGACAGGGATTGAACCAAGAGGCGTGGAGCGCCGCAGGCGCGACAGGGATTTAAACAATGAGTGATCTAGAACAACTCGAACGGCAGATTCTCGAAGACATCGCGGCGGCGGCTGACGAGCCGGCGATTGAAGCCGTGCGTGTCGCGGCCCTGGGCAAGAAGGGCTCGGTTTCGGAAAAGCTGAAGACGCTGGGCAGCATGACGCCGGAGGAACGCCAGGCGCAGGGGCCGGCCATCAACGGCTTGAAGAACCGGGTCACCGAGGCGCTGACGGAGCGCAAGACGGAACTGCGCCGTCAGGCGATTGCAGCGCGCCTTGAGCGCGAAAAGGTCGATGTAACGCTGCCTGTGCGTGAAAGCGCTGCGTCGCGCGGCCGCATTCATCCGATCTCGCAGGTGATCGACGAGATCACGGCAATCTTCGCCGATATGGGGTTCTCGATTGCCGAAGGCCCGGATATCGAAACCGACTATTACAATTTCACCGCGCTGAACTTCCCCGAAGGCCATCCGGCGCGTGAAATGCACGACACGTTCTTCTTCAATGCGGACGAGAAAGGCGAGCGCAAACTTCTGCGCACGCATACCTCGCCGGTGCAGGTGCACACGATGGAGAAGTTTGCTGCGATCCGCGACAAGGAAGGCCGCGACGAGCCGATCCGCATCGTCATCCCCGGCAAGACTTACCGCATGGATTCCGACGCGACCCATTCGCCGATGTTCCATCAGGTGGAGGGGCTAGTGGTCGACAAGTCGGCGAATGTCGCCAACATGAAGTGGGTTCTGGAAGAGTTCTGCAAGGCCTTCTTTGAAGTGCCTTCGGTGAAGATGCGCATGCGCCCGAGCTTCTTCCCTTTCACCGAGCCATCGGTTGAAGTGGACATCCAGTGCGACCGTTCCGGCCCGCATGTGAAGTTCGGCGAAGGCAATGACTGGCTCGAAATTCTGGGCTGCGGCATGGTGCATCCCAATGTGCTGCGCGCTTCCGGCTATGACCCGGACGTTTATCAGGGCTTTGCCTGGGGCATGGGGATCGACCGCATCGCAATGCTGAAATACGGCATGCCTGATCTGCGCGCCTTCTTCGACGCCGATGTGCGCTGGATCGAACATTACGGTTTCCGTCCGCTCGACATTCCGACGCTTTTCGGCGGACTGAGCGCATGATGCAACTGCCCGAACCTTATCGCGATGCCGTGACCTTCGCCTTTGGCGATTCGCCGGAACTCGCCGATGAGCTGCTTGCGCTGGTGCTCGCGGGTCGGAAGACCGCGACCTGTGCCGCGCTTGCCTCATTCGGGGAAGACGGCGAGCCGATGCCGGTCATCGGACGTCGCGATGTGGTTCTGGACGGTCGGGGCCGCCCTGCCGTGGTGATAGAAACCGTCGAACTGACGGTCCGCCGCTTTGATGAAGTTGATGCCGCGTTTGCGGAAGATGAGGGGGAAGGCCCACTGGATGACTGGCGAAAAGGGCACGAAGCCTATTTTCGCCGCAACGGCGGCTTCTCTCCGGACATGAAATTGCTTTGCGAGCGCTTTCGCGTGGTCGAAGTGCTCAAACGCTGAAATTTAGGAAAGAACACGATCATGAAATTCACGCTTTCCTGGCTCAAGGATCACCTTGAAACCGATGCGACACTGGACGAAATCGTCGAGAAACTGACCGATATCGGTCTGGAAGTGGAATCGGTCGATGACCGCGCAGCTTTCAAGGCCTTCAAGATCGCCAGGGTTTTGACGGCAGTCCAGCATCCGGATGCCGACAAGCTGCGCGTGCTTTCCGTCGATGCGGGCGACGGCAAGCCGGTTCAGGTGGTCTGCGGTGCCCCCAATGCACGGGCCGGTCTGGTCGGTGTTCTGGGCCGTCCGGGCGACTATGTTCCCGGCCTGGATGTCACGCTTTCCGTCGGCAAGATTCGCGGTGTTGAAAGCTTCGGCATGATGTGTTCCGAGCGCGAGCTGGAGCTTTCCGACGAACACAATGGCATCATCGACTTGGCCGAGGATGCTCCGGTCGGCACCAGCTTTGCGACCTATGCCGGGCTGGACGATGCGGTGATCGAGATTGGCCTGACGCCAAACCGCGCAGACTGCACCGGCATTCATGGCATCGCACGCGATCTTGCAGCGGCCGGTCTCGGCACGCTCAAGAACACGCTGCCGGAAGTCGTGAAGGGCGAGGGCGAAACCCCGGTCAAGGTCATTCTGGATCAGGATGCGGAGCACCCGTTCTGCACCGGCTTCGCGCTGCGCATGGTCAAGGGCGTCAAGAATGGCCCAAGCCCGAAATGGATGCAGCAGCGTCTCAAGGCGATTGGTCTGCGTCCGATCAATGCGCTGGTGGACATCACCAATTACGTGACCTTCGATCAGGGCCGTCCGCTGCATGTCTTCGATGCGGCCAAGGTCAAGGGCAATCTGACGGTGCGTGCTGCGAAGGATGGCGAAACCATTCTTGGTCTCGACCAGCGGGAATATAAGTTCAAGCCCGGCATGTATGTGATTGCCGATGAAAACGGCCCCGAATCGATTGCCGGCATCATGGGCGGCGAACATTCGGGCTGTGATGAGAACACCACCGATGTGCTGATCGAGTCCGCTCTGTGGGACCCGCGCATGATCGCGCGCACGGGTCGCGAACTCGGCATCGTTACCGATGCGCGCTATCGCTTCGAGCGTGGCGTCGATCCGGAAATGATGGTGCCCGGAGCAGAAATCGCGACCAGGATGGTGCTGGAACTGTGCGGCGGCGAGCCAACGGTTCTCGATGTTGTCGGCTATGGCAAGCCGGAGCCGCGCGTGGTCGATTTCCCGGTGTCGGAAGTCAAGCGCCTGACGGGCATCGACGTGCCCTACGAAACGTCGCTCGATATTCTGAAGCGCCTGGGCTTCGGGGTCGAAGGCGATGGGAAGGTCATCAAGGCAATTGTTCCGTCATGGCGCGGCGATGTGGAAGGCAAGGCCGACCTCGTTGAAGAAGTCATGCGCATTCACGGCATCAACCGGATCGACCCACAGCCGCTGCCAAGCCATGGCGCGGTCAACGGCCGTATCCTGACGACATTGCAGATCAGGACGCGTCATGCCCGCCGCATGCTCGCCTCGCGCGGCATGATGGAAGCTGTGACCTATTCCTTCATTTCTGAAGCGCAGGCGAAGGCGTTTGGCGGCGGTAAGCCGGAACTGAAGCTGGCGAACCCGATCGCGGCCGATATGTCGGACATGCGCCCGTCGCTGCTGCCGGGGTTGCTTGCCGCTGCCCAGCGCAACGCAGATCGCGGTTTTGGCGATACGGCGCTGTTCGAGGTCTCAGGCATCTATGAAGGCGACACCTCGGATAGCCAGCGTCGCGTTGCGGGTGGCGTGCGTCGCGGTACGGCCAAGGTCGACGGCTCGGGCCGTTTCTGGGCCGGCAATGCCGCGCCCGTCGGCGTGTTCGACGCCAAGGCCGACGCGCTCGCAGCACTGGAGGCCGCCGGTGCGCCGGTAGATCGCATCCAGATCGAGGTTGGCGGTCCCGAATGGTTCCATCCGGGCCGCTCGGGTACGCTGAAACTCGGGCCCAAGGTCGTGCTTGGTTATTTCGGCGAGTTCCATCCGGATACGCTGGAAGCGCTCGATGTTTCGGGCGCGCTTTGCGGCTTCGAAGTCTATATCGACGCGATCCCTGAGCCGAAGGCTAAATCCACACGCACCAAGCCTGCGCTCAACCTCTCGCAGTTCCAGAGCCTCAAGCGCGATTTCGCGTTCGTGGTGGATGCAGACGTGGAGGCGGGCAATGTCGTGAAGGCAGTCTCGACTGCCGACAAGAAGCTGATTGTCGGCGTTCAGGTCTTTGACGTGTTCACGGGTGCATCGCTCGGCGAAGGCAAGAAGTCTATTGCGGTCGAAGTGCTGTTGCAGCCGCAAGACCGCACATTGACGGATGAAGATCTGGAAGCGCTGTCGAAACAGGTTGTGGCAAGCGTTGCCAAACAGACCGGCGGCGTTCTTCGCGGGTAAAACCGCCATGTGATGAAGTTGAAAGCGCCAGCCCCGATGAATTCGGGCTGGCGCTTTTTGCATTCGGAAATATGATCGTGGAATTATGCAATAAATTTTTTTGAGTTTATAATTGCCGGAAAAGGATAGATATGCGCTATTTTCAGGCCGTATTCATTTTGTTTTTATTTTCTCTTTCTGGGTTGTCTTTCAGTACGGCGTCCCCACAATCAAGGCTGGATGAAATCATGGCCCGCGGTGTGCTGAAAGTTGGCACACCGGGCGATTACAGCCCGTTCAGCTTCAGGGACCCGAAGACCGGAGCGTTCACCGGACTTGATATTGATCAGGCCCAAAGTCTGGCAAAGGCTCTGGGTGCGCGTCTGGAAATCGTCGAAACATCCTGGCCGACACTCACGCAGGATTTTCGCGACGACAAGTTCGACATCGCGATGGGTGGTGTTTCCATCACGCTGGAGCGGCAGAAGATCGGTTTGTTTTCCCGTCCCTATGTGGAGGATGGGAAGGCCCCGATTGCACGCTGCGCCGACAAGGATAAATTCAGGACAATTGCCGAGATCGATAAGCCCGGCGTCAAGGTTATCGCCAATCCGGGCGGAACGAATTCGATCTTCGTCCACGACAATATCAAACAGGCGCAAATCATCCCGTGGAAGGACAATAAGAGCATCTTTGATGCGCTTGCCGCCGGAGAGGGCGATGTGATGATTACCGACGGCGCGGAAACGTACTATCAGCAGAAGCAGCATCCCGGCATTCTATGCGCTGTTGATGTGGAGAAGCCATTCAACCATATCGACAAGGCTTACTGGATACAGCGCGATCCATACTGGGCCGCATTCGTCGACCAGTGGATCGACTTGTCAAAAAGGGATGGCAGCTTTGATGCGATCCGTGACAAGTGGCTCAACTGACGAGATTAGAGCATTTCCAGCAAAACTGTGAAACGTCTACGCGGGGAAATCAGTTCACTGGACTGATTTCTTATCCCGCTTCGATGCGTTGGATAATGCGATAAAACAAACAGTTAGAGCGGTTCCGGCGATTGTGTCAGAACAGGAACCGCTCTAGGCTTGCCGCTCACACGGGTGGGAATGGCCATCAATGCCATATCGATGATCTTTTGTACCGCGGCGCGCGAATTGCCGTCGCGGGCTTCAAAAGAAATGCTCTGCTGGATCATGTGATAGAATTCGGTCATCTGCACGATATCGGCGTCGGCTGGCAGGTCGCCCGCGGCTGCCGCTTGCTGCAGGCGGTTTGAAAGCCGCTCGTGATTGGCGTGACGGATGGCCTGGAGAAATTCCTTCACAGGCACATTCTCCGGTTTGCACTGGATCGAGCAGACGCTGATCATGCAGCCGCCCGCCGGGCAGGCAAAGGCGCTGTCGGCGGATTTCTCCAGCCATTGGCGCAGGCCGTCATGAATGGTGGGCGCATTTTCAAGCGCGTCGAAAGGGACGGCACCGATGGTGCGGCGATAATAGTCGACAGCTTCACGGAATGCCTGCTCCTTGTTGCCGAAGGCGGCATAGAAGCTTGGCGGCGTGATGCCGATGGCGGTCGTGAAATCGTTGATCTGGGCGCAGTCATAGCCCTTGGCCCAGAAAACCTTCATCACCTTGTCCAGCGCCGCATCACGGTCGAAGCTGCGCGGACGTCCGCGTGGAACCATTTTTCTCCCTTTCTATAATCATCCTTATATAATTCTCTTGACCCCTTCGGGCAAGTCGATATTAATTATGTAATCAATACTATATAAATAGGATTCGTCCCATGAACGATACGTGCGATTCTGCCCTGGCGGCGGAAGGGGTCCCTGCGTCCGCGCAAAAGGCACGGGCAATCCCGCTCGTCGTCTATTGTCTCAGTCTCGGCGTTTTTGCGCTCACGACTTCCGAACTCATGATTTCGGGAATGCTGCCCTCCCTTCAGGTGGCGTTCGACCGTTCCATTGCCGATATCGGCAATCTCATCTCGCTTTACGCGCTGGGCATGATGATCGGCGGGCCGCTGGTAACGATATTGTTTCTGGCGCTGAAGATCGAGAACAAGCGCGGGCTCCTGCTTTTGCTGGTCTTTTATGCCGCCGCGCAAAGTGTAGCCGCTTCCACAAGCAGTTTTCAGGTTCTGCTGATCGCGCGTGTGCTGACCGGGATGGCTGCGGCAACGAGCTTCGGGCTGATGCTTGCCATCACGGCGCAGCTTGTCGGACCGGAACTGCGCGGGCGCGCTTCCTCGCTCGTCTTCGCAGGCCTCATGCTTTGCACCGTCTTCGGCGTCCCCATCGCAACGGCAATCACCAATGCGTTCGGCTGGAGGGCGAGCTTCTGGGCCATTGTTGTTCTGATCCTCGCCTGTGCGCTCGTCATTGCAATCAAGATCGAATCTTCACCCGATGCGCCGCAGGCCGATCTGCGTTCCGAACTGAAGGAAATGCGCAAGCCGAAACTCTGGGCCGCCTACGCCACAAGCGCGCTGGTCATCGGTTCTTCCTTCGCCGTCTACAGCTATCTGTCGCCGATCACGGTGCAGCTTGCAGGTTTCTCGGCCATGCAGGTGCCATTGCTGCTTGCCGTTTACGGCGGCGCCAATATCGTCGGCAATTATGTCACCGGGCGCTTTGCGGATCGCCACACGATCCCGACTATCGCCATCGGCCTCGTTCTGATGCTGTCTGCCATGCTGATTTTTGCGCTTTTCGCAGAATTGAAGCCCGCTGCAATTCTCGCCATTGTGATGATCGGCCTGACGGGCATTGCCCTCAACCCCGCCTTCATTGCGCGGGTGATGCGGATCGCTCATCCCGGAGCGCTGGTGAACGCGATGCATGCATCGGTCATCAATATCGGTCTCGGGCTCGGGCCGTGGATCGGCGGACAGGCGATGGAGGCCGGCTATGGCCTGCATGCGCCGCTGTGGGTGGGCTTCGCCATGACGCTGGGCGGTCTTCTGACGCTCGCTCCACCAGCCTTGCGCCGGATGTAAGGAGGAAGGGAGCCCGTGGGGCTCCCTTTTTGTTTGGGGCATCCAATCAGAGGCCGGTCAGCGCAAGCTGGTGTTCGTTGTAACGCTCGCCTGCAATCAGGTTCGGCGTGGACACTTCGTCCAGGCGTTGCAGCTCTTCCGGCGTCAGCACAACTTCGACGGCTTTCACATTGTCTTCCAGATGGCGGATTTTGCGCACGCCGGGGATTGGCACGATGAAATCCCCCCGGCTCAATACCCAAGCCAGCGCCAGTTGTGCCGGCGTGACCTGCTTTTCCTGCGCGATCTCCACGATGCGATCCACCTGCCGGTTGTTGGCTTCCAGATTGCCCGGCTGGAAACGCGGCAGCGTCTTGCGGAAATCGTCTTCTGCAAGGTCCGACTGCGAGCGCACCGTGCCGGTCAGCATGCCGCGCCCGAGCGGGCTATAGGGGACGAAACCAATACCGAGTTCGCGACAGACCGGCAGAACACCATCTTCCGGATCGCGAGCCCATAGCGAATATTCGCTTTGCAGCGCGGCGATGGGATGGACCGCATGCGCGTGGCGCAGCGTGGAGGCGCTCGCTTCGGAAAGACCGATCGCCCGAATCTTCCCCTGATCGATGAGGTCCTTCAAGGTGCCGACCACATCTTCGATCGGCACGGACGGGTCGACGCGGTGCTGGTAGAACAGGTCAATCACATCGATACCGAGCCGCTTCAGGGAAGCCTCGGCCACGTCGCGAATATGTTGGGGACGGCTATCGACACCCTTCATCTGCCCGTCTTCGATCCTGAAGCCGAACTTCGTTGCAATCGTCACCCGCTCCCTGAAGGGCTTCAGCGCCTTGCCGACGAGTTTCTCGTTCTCGAACGGGCCATAGACCTCCGCCGTATCGAAAAAAGTCACGCCGAGATCGACGGCGCGGTGCAGTGTGCGGATCGCGTCCTGCTCGTCCTGTCCGCCATAGGCATAGGTCATTCCCATGCAGCCGAAACCAAGGGCGGAAACGCTCAATTGCGGGCCGAGTTTGCGCTGTTGCATTGTAGTTCCTTTCGAATGACTGATTGAAAGTACTGAAATTTGTGCGGGAAATCGGGAGGCGAACCGGCTGGAGACACATTCGGGGCGGCTGCAGTCCGGAGGGATCATGCCGTGAACCATAAAACAGGGCGATCAGTTCGATAATACCGATTTATTTTCACGGGTTGTTCTGTAATTTATAACAATGAATCGAAGCCAACTGTCACAGCTTGCCGTTCTTGCTGCCGTTGCCGCGCATGGAAGTTTTCGCGGCGCGGCGCGGGAACTGGCGATTGCCCCCTCTGCCGTCAGCCATGCGGTGGCCACGCTGGAGGACAGTCTGGGCGTGCGCCTTCTGGCGCGCACGACGCGCAGCGTCGCGCCAACGGAGGCGGGCCGTCGGCTTCTGGAGCGGCTTGCGCCCGCGCTGGCGGAAATCGATCAGGCGCTGGGCGCGGCGCTGGAAACCAAGGACCGCCCGGCGGGGATCCTGCGCATTTCCTCCCCGCTCGTCGCCACGCAGTTGATACTTGCGCCTCGCCTTGGTGAATTCGCCCGGCTCTATCCCGACATCACTCTGGACCTGCGCATTGACAACGCCTTCACCGATATCGTCGCTGCCGGTTTCGATGCGGGTGTGCGGCTTGGCGAAAATCTGGAAGCCGACATGATCGCGGTGCGACTCGGCGGCCCGCAGCGTGGCGCCGTGGTGGGATCGCCCGCCTATTTCGAAGCCCGTCCGGCCCCTTCGCATCCGCGCGATCTGGCGCGGCACCGCTGTTTGCGTCAGCGCTTTCCGGGAGGGCGGCTCTATCGCTGGGAGTTCGAGAAGAACGGTCAGATCGTGGAAATCGGCGTCGAAGGGCCGTTGATCGCCAACGACAACGGCATACTGCTCGAGGCGGCGCTCGCCGGTGCGGGACTGGTCTGGCTGTTCGAGGACTATACGCGGGATTTTCTGGCCGAGGGTCGGCTGGTCCGGGTTCTGGAAGACTGGTGCGCGCCCTTCGAGGGTTTCCACCTTTATTATCCAAGCCGCCGCCAGATGCGCCCGGCCTTGCGCGCATTCATCGACTTTTATCGCCATGGAACAGGAACCGACAGATGAACACGCTGCCGGAGCATCTGCGCTACGCTGGTCTCTCGCCTTCACAGCAGCGGAATGTCTTTTCGCATATGGTGCTGGAAAGTCCGATGCTGGCGGACGCGCTGCATCGGCTGCAAGACCTGGGCGTAAAGGCGTCCGGGTCCTGGCTCGTCTCGGGCGCGCTCTACAACACCATCTGGAACCGGCTGACCGGACGGCCCAACCTGCATGGAATCAAGGATCTCGACATCATCTATTTCGACGGCGGCGATCTTTCCTGGGAAGCGGAGGATGCGGTTATCGCACGGGGCGCCGAGGTCTTTCGCGGGTTTCCGCTTCCCGTCGAGATACGCAATCAGGCACGGGTGCATCTGTGGTTCGAAAAGCGTTTCGGACAGCCTTATCCGCCGCTTCGTTCCGCGACCGAATCCATAGAGCGTTATTCGACGATCGCCCATTGCGTAGGGGCAAGGCTGGCCAAAGACGGCGAGACGGCAGAGGATGGGCTCAACATCCACGCTCCTTTCGGTCTCGACGATATTTTTTCGTTTCGCATTCGGCCCAATCGTGCCATCGATAACCGCGAAACGCATGAAATCAAGGCGGCCCGCGCGCTGCAATTCTGGCCGGAACTGACCGTTCAGGGCTGGGACGCGCCAGAGTGAATTCATAAGAACGAGGGAATTGCATGTTTCGTTGGGGTATTCTTTCCACCGCCAGGATCGGTGTCACGCAGGTGATTCCCGCACTTTGCGCGTCCGAAAATGGCGTCGTTCATGCCATCGCAAGCCGTGATCAGTCACGTGCCCGATCGGTTGCCGACCGCTTTGGTGCGCCGCTGGCATTCGGTTCCTATGAGGAGCTCCTCGCAAGCGACGCCGTCGACGGCGTCTATATTCCGCTGCCGACTTCGCAGCATATCGAATGGAGCCGCAAGGCAGCCGAAGCGGGCAAGCATGTCCTGTGCGAAAAGCCGATTGCGCTCAAGGCCGACGATATCGACCAGCTCATCGCGGCCCGGGACAAGCATCAGGTCACGATAGCCGAAGCCTTCATGGTCTATTACCATCCCCAGTGGATCAAGCTGCGCGAACTTTTGGCCGAAGGCGCCATCGGCAGGCTCCGCCATGTGCAGGGTGTCTTTTCCTACTTCAACGTCGATCCAGACAATATGCGCAACCAGCCGGAACTGGGCGGCGGTGCTCTGCCGGACATCGGCGTCTATCCGACCGTCGTCACCCGTATGGTCACTGGTCAGGAACCGCTGTCGGTCCAGGCGTCGGTGGAATATGATCCCGCCTTCGGCACCGACCGCTATGCCAATGTTTCGGCCCGTTTCGACGGCTTCGATCTGACCTTCTACGTCGCGACGCAGCTTGCAGGACGCCAGACAATGGTTTTCCATGGCGACAAGGGTTTCATCGAAGTCTATGCGCCGTTCAATACCGGTAAATATGGCCACGGCAGCATCGCGCTTTTCGATGCCGGACACACACGAGCCAGCGAATGGTCGTTCGGTGATGTCAATCATTACCAGCTTCAGGCCGAAAGCTTTGTGCGGGCCGCACGCGGCGATGGGGATGCGCGGCTGTTCTCGCTCGAAAATTCCAGTGCGAACCAGAAATTCATCGACGCGATCTATCGTGCGGGCAAAACCGGCGGGAGCGAGACAGTCCGTTGATCCTGTAAGGAATATCGGGCAAGGAATCTGTCTTTGTCCGGTTCTTGTGACTTGCAGTGAAAAACCGCGTTTCTTATATACGCCTCGCACAGGGCATTGATGTGCGTCTGGAAACCGGGACCGGTATCCGGATATGCATCGTGAAAAGAGCATTGTGAAACCGATAGGAACCGCCCATGGAACGCTCGGTAGAGGTCTTGGCGGTTTGCTGAATGGAGAGAAATATGGCTAAAGTTATTGGTATCGATCTGGGAACGACCAACTCCTGCGTATCCGTCATGGACGGCAAGAACGCGAAGGTCATCGAAAATGCCGAAGGTGCGCGTACAACCCCTTCGATCGTTGCATTCAGCGATAGTGACGAACGTCTCATCGGCCAGCCTGCAAAGCGTCAGGCCGTCACCAATCCGGAAGGTACCATTTTTGCGGTCAAGCGCCTGATCGGCCGCCGCTTTGACGACCCGATGGTCGCCAAGGACAAGGACCTGGTTCCATACCAGATCGTCAAGGGCGACAATGGCGATGCCTGGGTTGAAGTCCACGGCAAGAAATATTCCCCGTCGCAGGTCTCCGCGATGATCCTTCAGAAGATGAAGGAAACCGCTGAATCCTATCTCGGCGAAACGGTCACGCAGGCGGTCATCACCGTTCCGGCCTACTTCAACGACGCTCAGCGCCAGGCAACCAAGGATGCCGGCAAGATCGCCGGTCTTGAAGTGCTGCGCATCATCAACGAACCGACTGCGGCAGCGCTTGCTTACGGTCTGGACAAGAACGATGGCAAGACCATCGCTGTCTACGACCTTGGCGGCGGCACCTTCGACGTGTCGGTTCTTGAAATTGGCGATGGCGTCTTTGAAGTGAAGTCGACCAACGGCGACACCTTCCTCGGCGGTGAAGACTTTGACATGCGTCTGGTCGAATACCTCGTTTCCGAGTTCAAGAAGGAAAGCGGCATCGACCTCAAGAACGACAAGCTCGCTCTGCAGCGCCTCAAGGAAGCTGCCGAAAAGGCCAAGATCGAACTGTCGTCCTCGCAGCAGACCGAAGTGAACCTGCCGTTCATCACGGCGGATGCCACCGGTCCGAAGCACCTTGCCATCAAGCTGTCGCGCGCCAAGTTCGAAAGCCTGGTCGACGATCTCGTCCAGCGCACCATCGAGCCTTGCAAGGCTGCGCTGAAGGATGCCGGTCTCAAGGCTGGCGAAATCGACGAGGTTATTCTGGTCGGCGGCATGACCCGTATGCCGAAGATCCAGGAAGTCGTTAAGGCCTTCTTCGGCAAGGAACCGCACAAGGGCGTCAATCCTGACGAAGTCGTCGCCATGGGCGCGGCAATTCAGGCCGGCGTTCTACAGGGCGACGTCAAGGACGTTCTGCTACTCGACGTGACCCCGCTTTCGCTCGGCATCGAAACGCTGGGCGGCGTGTTCACCCGTCTGATCGACCGCAACACCACGATCCCGACCAAGAAGTCGCAGACCTTCTCCACCGCCGAAGACAACCAGTCGGCCGTGACGATCCGCGTCTTCCAGGGCGAGCGTGAAATGGCTGCCGACAACAAGATGCTCGGCCAGTTCGACCTCGTCGGCATTCCGCCCGCACCGCGTGGCGTGCCGCAGATCGAAGTGACCTTCGACATCGACGCCAACGGCATCGTCAACGTTACGGCCAAGGACAAGGGCACCGGCAAGGAACACCAGATCCGCATTCAGGCATCCGGTGGTCTGAGCGATGCCGACATCGAAAAGATGGTCAAGGACGCCGAGGCGAATGCCGAAGCCGACAAGAAGCGCCGCGAGGCAGTGGAAGCCAAGAACCAGGGCGAAAGCCTCGTTCACTCGACCGAAAAATCGCTGAGCGAATATGGTGACAAGGTTTCGGCTGACGACAAGAAGGCCATTGAGGATGCGCTTGCAAGCCTCAAGACCGCGCTCGAGGGCGATGATGCCGACGACATCAAGGCCAAGACCCAGACGCTCGCCGAAGCTTCCATGAAGCTCGGTCAGGCCATGTATGAGGCCGCTCAGGCTGCTGAAACCGGTGCTGCCGGCGGTAGCGAAGAGAAGGCTTCAAACGACGATGTTGTCGACGCCGATTATGAAGAAATCGATGACGACAAGAAGAAGTCGTAATTTCAGGCTTAATACGCTCAAGCCCGGGGTTTGCCCCGGGCTTTTGCCAATTTTCGAGATGTTCATATTCGCAGGTTTTGTATAAGCCTGCATGTTGGCCGGTGTCGGTGGAATACCGATGGAAATATCGGGCAAAGTCTCCATTTGAAAAATCGCTCTGGCCTGCATACATCTTGAAAAGCACGAGACGGTTTCGGGCAAAGTGGGTGTTGATACTGAAACCCGGAGTGCTCCTCCGACATATGGGTCGGGAAAGGCACTTCGATTGATGAACAATTGGAAACGCTGGCCCCTGACAAGTGTTGAACGCTTCGGGGCGTGTCGCACGAATCTGGGGACCGGTTTCGGGATACGATGTCCGTGAAAGCAAAAGGCGCGTTCCTGTCGCCGGGATAACGAACTGATGAAGATCGACTACTACGAAGCTCTGGGTGTTGAAAGAACAGCAGACGACAAGACGCTGAAGACAGCCTTTCGCAAACTCGCCATGGAATATCATCCGGATCGCAATCCGGATAATCCGGAAGCTGAACGCAAGTTCAAGGAAATCGGCGAGGCTTACGAAACGCTGAAGGACCCGCAGAAGCGTGCCGCATATGACCGGTTTGGCCACGCAGCCTTTGAAAATGGCGGCATGGGCGGCGGTTTCGGCAACGGTTTTACCGGCGGTGGCGGCTTTGCCGATATCTTCGAGGACATTTTTGGCGAGATGATGGGCGGCGGTCGCCGTCGCTCCAATGGCGGACGCGAACGCGGCGCCGATCTTCGCTACAATATGGAAGTGACGCTGGAAGAAGCCTATGCGGGCAAGACCGCGCAGATCCGCGTTCCGACGTCCATCACCTGTGACGAGTGCTCCGGTTCCGGCGCGAAGGCCGGTTCACAGCCGACCACCTGTACCATGTGTTCGGGTTCGGGGCGCGTCCGCGCTGCCCAGGGCTTTTTCTCGGTCGAGCGCACCTGCCCGACCTGTAACGGCCGCGGGCAGATCATCAAGGACCCGTGCGGCAAGTGCCACGGCCAGGGCCGCGTCACGCAGGAACGTTCGCTGTCGGTCAATATTCCGGCAGGCATCGAGGATGGTACGCGTATCCGTTTGGCCGGTGAAGGCGAAGCTGGCATGCGCGGCGGCCCGTCGGGCGATCTCTACATTTTCCTTTCAGTCAAGCCGCATGAGTTTTTCCAGCGCGACGGCTCGGACCTCTACTGCAAGGTGCCGATCTCGATGACGACGGCAGCGCTCGGCGGCCAGTTCGAAGTGTCGACGCTCGACGGCACCCAGACGCGGGTCAAGGTTCCGGAAGGCACGCAGAACGGCAAGCAGTTCCGCCTCAAGGGCAAGGGCATGCCGGTCCTGCGGCAGGCAGCCGTCGGCGATCTTTATATACAGATCGACATCGAGACGCCGCAGAACCTGTCCAAGCGTCAGCGCGAACTGCTCGAAGAGTTCGAAAAACTTTCCTCGCAGGAGAATAGCCCGAAATCAGCCGGGTTTTTCTCAAGGATGAAAGAATTCTTCGAAGGTATCGGAGAATAGAAATGGGAGCCTTTCGGCTCCCTTTTTTGTTCTTTTCCTTATTCACGCCTTGCTTAGGGAATTCAAAGCGGCATAAACTTGTCCAATAACGACAATGGGAGCAGCGAGAATGGCAGGACAGCTCGGCAGGAAACTGGCCGCTAAGTTCGATGAGGAGATTCGTTTTTTCAAGGGATGGATAGACGGGCCGAAAGCTGTCGGCGCCATCCTGCCCACGAGTTCCGTTACCGCGCGCCGCATGGCGAGCGTCATCGACACCGGTTCCGGCCTTCCGGTTCTTGAACTTGGACCGGGTACGGGCGTCATCACCAAGGCGATCCTGAAACAGGGCGTGAAACCTGCCGACCTTTATTCCATCGAATATTCGCAGGACTTCGTGGATCACCTGAATACGATCTTTCCGGAGGTCAACATCATTCAGGGTGATGCATTCGATCTTGACAGCGCGCTGGGCGAGAAGAAGGACCAGAAATTCGACTGCATTATTTCTGCCGTGCCGATGCTCAATTTCCCGATGGACCGGCGCATCCAGCTCGTTGAAAGCCTGCTTTCGCGCATTCCGCGTGGACGGCCCCTGATGCAGATCACCTATGGTCCCTTGCCGCCGGTTCCCGCCGGCCGCGGCAATTATACCGTTCAGCACTATGATTTCGTGGTGCGGAACGTGCCGCCGGCGCAGCTCTGGGTTTATCGCAGCCCACTGGTGTAAATTCTCGCGAGGCTTTCATGACTGCACGTATTCTCGTCTTCGCGGGTTCGGTTCGTATCGGCGCTTTTTCCGGACATATGGCTGATGCAGCCGAAAAGGAGTTGCGGATGCAGGGGGCTGAGGTCACACGCATCACGCTCGCCGACTATCCGCTGCCGATCATGGATCAGAACCTGGAAAAGGAACATGGCGTTCCCGAGAATGCGATGAGGCTCGGTCGTCTGTTTGCCCAGCATGACGGGCTGATGATCTGTTCGCCGGAATATAACGCCTCGATCCCGCCGCTTCTGAAAAACACCATCGATTGGGTCAGCCGCATCTCGAAGGATGGCGACCAACCATTCAGGCCTTATGCCGGTCTGACGGTGGGTCTCTGTTCGAGTTCCGACGGCGTGTTTGCGGGAATGCGAGGGCTTTATCACCTGCGCGCCGTGCTGATGAATGTCGGAGTGCAGATCGTCACGGAGCAATGCTCCGTCGGTCATGCATCCATGGCGTTCAATGAGGATGGAACGCTGAAAGAAGAGCGCAGCGCCAGGATGCTTTCTGCTGTCTGCCGCAGCCTCATCACGCGGGTGGAAGAAGCAAAAAGCTGATTCCATCTCTTTCGTAATGGGTCCTGTTGTGCGAAGAGAGTAAAAATCACCACGGAGACTCTCATGACGACGACAGATTTGCGCGATCAGCTGATCGTGGGCCTTGACGTGCCGACTATTACTGAGGCGGAGAAGGTAGTCGAAGAGTTGGGAGACGCCGTTTCCTTCTACAAGATCGGCTACCAGCTCGTATTCGCGGGCGGTCTCGATTTCGCAAAAAGCCTTGTCGCGGCGAAGAAAAAAGTCTTCCTCGACATGAAGCTCCTCGATATCGACAACACCATTGCGAAGGGCGTCGAAAATGTCGCGAAAATGGGCGTTTCCATGCTCACGCTTCATGCCTACCCGAAAGCGATGCGGGCAGCAGTGGAAGCCGCAAGGGGATCAAACCTCTGCCTCCTGGGCGTCACGGTTCTGACCTCAATGGACAATGCGGATCTGCGGGAAGCCGGATATTCCGACGATCCGGAAACGCTGGTGCTGAAGCGGGCCCGTCAGGCGCGCGAGGCGGGCATGGGCGGCATTGTCGCTTCTGCCGCCGAGGCTGGGGCCATCCGTCAGGCGGTCGGCCCGGACATGGCCATCGTCACGCCGGGCATTCGTCCAGCCGGTTCGGAAAAGGGCGACCAGAAACGGGTCATGACACCTGCCGATGCATTGAAAGCCGGAGCCAGCCATCTGGTCGTCGCACGCCCGATTGTCGGCGCGACTGATCGTAAAGCGGCGGCCCTTGCCATTCTGGAAGAAATGCGCTCGGTTGCGTGAAGGAGTTACTGGAGGAGAGAGCATGACCAAAGCTTACTGGATTGCCCGCGTGGACGTCCGTGATCCCGAGCGATACAAGGACTATGTGTCGACGGCGAAACCGGCATTTGAGCGTTATGGCGCAAATTTCATCGCACGCGGCGGCAAGGCTGAAGCCGTTGAAGGGCCGGGCCGCGCGCGCAATGTGATCATCGAATTCGAGACCATGCAGCACGCGCTCGATTGCTACAATTCTCCGGAATATCAGGCGGCGAAGGCGATCCGGCAGACAGTCGCCGATGGCGAGATCATCATCGTCGAAGGTGTTTAGATCAAAGGGCCCCAAGGGCCCTTTTTATTTGCTATTCAAAGCCGAACTGGCGGATCGTGCCGTCCGGCAACTGTGAGATCAAGCAGTAATACCTTTCCGGCATGGGGATCGGACCGGCGGGCCTCATCGTCCAGGCCTTCATGGGCGCTCGTCACGATCAGCGCCGTCGCATCCGGCCCGACAAAAGCTGGGCACGATGGCTGGCCCACAGGCAGTGGAACGGAGCGGATCAGGCGGCCTTGCGGTGAATAGGCATTGAGCGATCTGCCGCCCCAGCAGGCATTCCACAGCGTGCCTTCGGCATCAACAACCGAGCCATCGACACCGCCCTCTTCGGTTCGGTGGTGGAAGACGCTTTTGTCGGATACCGGCAATCCGGTTTCGGGGTCCGTATCAACCCGCCAGATGATGTTGCGATCCGTATCGGCAAAATAGGCGATCTGTCCGTCAGGGGAAAAGCAGATCGAATTGGTGATCGTGATGCCGGAAAACAGCTTTTTCACCTGACCTTCGCGATACCACCAGATGGAGCCTGCATCGGGTTCGGCTTTTTTGCCCATCGTGCCGATCCAGAACGATCCCGAAGGATGCACGCGCGCGTCGTTGGAGCGGGTGACTTCATTGTCTGCTTCAAGCGGGTGATGAAGGGTGAGGCGCCCATTGGCGCGCTCACGAATGAACAGGCCGTGTTCGCTGACGATCAACTGCCGGTCGCGGTCGATCACGGCGAGAGCGCTCGCTTTCATGCCGAGCGCATGGACGTGGGTTTCGCCGCTGTCCCAGTTCTTCTCGATCAGTTTCTGACCGAGAATGTCGAACCACCAGACATTTCCGCTCAAGGGATCATAGCCGGGGCCTTCGCCCAGTTCTGCTACATGGTCGGCGAACAGCGTAGTTCTAACAACGGTCACATTTTCCTCCCGAAACGCCAGCAGCGATTTGCAGCTACAGTGCCAGCATAGACAATGGAAGAAAACTGATCCAGTTCAGCTTCACACATTGAAAAGGCGCAAGCGCAGCCCACGCCGGATTGGGAGAAAGGACTATGTTGCCTGGTCATTCCGTTTTAGATTTCCCGCAACTTCGAATCGCGAGGAAATCATGGCTCTCAAAGTCGCGGTCCAGATGGACCATATCAGCACGTTGAATATCGCGGGCGATACCACATTCGCCCTTTCGCTCGAGGCGCAGAAGCGCGGTCATGAGCTTTACCATTATACGCCGGACCGGCTTTCAATGCGCGATGGCGTCGTATCCGCCCGCCTCGAAAAGATGGAAGTGCGCGACATCAAGGGTGATCACTATACGCTGGGCGAGCCAATTCGTCGCGACCTGTCGGAAATGGATGTGGTGCTTCTGCGTCAGGACCCGCCTTTCGACATGAACTATATCACCACCACTCATCTTCTGGAGCGGATTCACCCGAAGACATTAGTGGTCAACGACCCGGCATGGGTGCGCAACAGTCCCGAAAAAATCTTCGTGACGGAGTTTCCCGACCTCATGCCGGAAACGCTGATCACCAAGGACCCGCAGGAAGTCATGGATTTCCGTCGCGAGTTCGGCGACATCATCTTGAAGCCGCTTTACGGCAATGGCGGTGCTGGCGTGTTCCATCTGGCCGATGGCGATCGCAACCTGACCTCGCTTCTGGAAATGTTCGGTCAGCTGTTCAAGGAGCCGTTCATTGCGCAGCGCTATCTGAAGGACGTGCGTGCTGGCGACAAGCGCATTATCCTGATCGATGGCGAACCGGTAGGGGCAATCAATCGCGTGCCGTCGGAAACCGATGCCCGTTCCAACATGCATGTCGGTGGGCGTGCCGAACAGAGCAAGTTGACGCCGCGTGAACGCGAGATCTGCGAGCGCATTGGCCCATCGCTGAAAGAGCGCGGCTTCATTCTGGTCGGCATCGATGTGATCGGCGACTACATGACCGAGATCAACGTCACCTCGCCAACCGGCATCCGCGAAATCCAGCGTTTCGACGGAACCAACATTGCGGCCTTGTTCTGGGAGGCGGTGGAAGCCAAGCGGTAGGAACTGCCCTCACTTCGTTCTCTTATTGTTCTTGAATTCGCCGCTCGCTCGTGCTTAACTCTCTGAGTTGTATTTGGACTTTAACTCACTTGAGAGATGTGGTGCGTGGCGAGCGGGGGCACATGGTCGCGCGGGTTGGGACGGTTGCTTTTCAGGGCATAGAGGCTGTGCGTGTCGACGTGCAGGTGATGGTGGCGCCGGGCAAGATGGGCATGTCCATCGTCGGCCTGCCGGACAAGGCTGTGGCGGAAAGCCGGGAGCGGGTGCAGGCGGCCCTGCATGCTTCCGGCCTGTCCATGCCAACCAAGCGGGTGACGGTCAATCTGGCGCCTGCTGACCTGCCGAAAGAAGGGTCGCATTATGATTTGCCCATTGCCGTCGGGCTTATGGCGGCGATTGGCGCCATTCCAGCGGATGCGATCCAGTCCTATCTCGTTCTGGGTGAATTGTCGCTCGACGGTTCGATAACATCGGTGGCGGGTGTCCTGCCCGCTGCAATCGGCGCTAACCGGGAGGAGAAAGGGCTTATCTGCCCCCATTCCTGCGGTCCGGAGGCAGCATGGGCGGGGGCCGACATCGACATATTGGCACCGCGCAGCCTCATCGCCCTTGCCAACCACTTTCGCGGCACGCAGGTTTTGACCCGGCCCGAACCATCCATGCGGATTTCCGGTGAAACGGAACTCGATCTTGCCGACATAAAGGGGCAGGAGACCGCCAAGCGGGCGCTTGAAATCGCCGCCGCTGGCAACCATAATTTGCTGCTTGTGGGGCCGCCTGGATCAGGCAAATCCATGCTCGCCCAGCGATTGCCATCCATTCTGCCGCGTCTTTCTCCGCGCGAATTGCTGGACGTGTGGATGATCGCCTCGATTGCGGGTGAGCTTTCGGGCGGAAAACTGTCGGACCGTCGTCCGTTCCGCGCACCGCATCATTCGGCATCAATGGCGGCAATGGTTGGCGGCGGACTGCGCGCACGGCCCGGCGAAGTATCGCTTGCGCATAATGGCGTGCTGTTTCTGGATGAGTTTCCGGAATTCTCGCCGCAGGTGCTGGATTCGCTGCGCCAGCCGCTTGAAACCGGCGAATGTCTGATTGCCCGCGTCAATCACCGCACCAGCTATCCGGCGCGTTTTCAATTGATCGCCGCCATGAATCCCTGCCGTTGCGGCATGGCGGGCGAACCGGGGCATGTCTGCGCGCGCGGGCCGCGTTGTCAGGCTGATTATCAGGCCCGCATATCGGGCCCGCTTCTGGATCGTATCGATTTGCGGGTGGATATGCCCGCTGTCTCCGCCTTCGATCTCATCAAGCCGTCCCGCTCGGAAACAAGCGGGGCGGTCGCGCAACGCGTCGCCCGCGCCCGCGCAGTACAGAGCGAGCGCTATTCCGCGCTCGGTCTGGAACCCTCCATGACCAACGCCTATTGTTCGGCCAAACTGATAGAGGAGGTCGCGGAGCCGGATGCGGCAGGACTGAAGCTTTTGCGCGATGCGAGCGAGCAGATGCATTTTTCCGCCCGCGCCTATCATCGTATCCTGAAAGTGGCCCGCACGCTGGCGGATCTCGATGGAAGCGACAAGGTGGGTCGCATTCATCTGGCCAGTGCCATCTCCTACCGCATGGGCGCGGAAAGGCTGGTTCCAGCAGCCTGACCACCCTTTACGAAGGCACGAGCGGCTTGGTTCCAGTGCGCGATTGCACGCGAATCTCGCCATTGTTGAGAAAGAGGCATGTATCGAACAAAGCAAGATCAAGCGGATTGGGAAGCCGGACATCCTCGATCCCCGGACACGGCTTTGTTGCTGGATCAAAGAAACGGTCGATTTGGGATATACACAGAATGGTGAGCCTTCGCTCGGAAGCAAAAGATCTGAGTGCCGCAATCTGGGTCGACAGGGCAGGCTTGTCTCGCTTGTGATCCAAAATCTGCAGATAATCAATGACCACAACGGTTCCAATTGGGGCGTCATCGAGTTTGGCGATTATATAATCGGCGCAGATGGCATCGGAGCAATCGAAGCGGAACAGATGCCGAAAATCATCCTGTTTACAATCGAGTGCCTGGAAGCGCGCGGCGATATCTCTTTCCGAGTAATCGAGCGAAAAGAACACGCCGCAATTGCTGCCTCGCATGGCTTCTATCATTATATCCAGGCTCAACAGGGTCTTGCCATGACCCGGTCTCGCACCGATCAGCACCATGTTGCCGGGTTTGAGAAAGCTGTAGATCTCACTGGCAGAAACGGGAGCGGATGACTTGTTGACGAGCAGGCTCCAGCTTCTATAGCCTTCCTGCGCCGCAATGCGATCAAGCGCAGCATGGAACGGAATATCAGCCTCGTTTGCCAGACGTCTGGCGTGCCGCTTCAGGTGATAGATAGGGGACGATGACCGCATCGATAAACCTCCTGTGACGAGCTGTCGCTGCAGTCCCTCCTTGTGCATGTGCCCGAACAGTTGGTTCGATGATTTATTCTTCCTGCATGAAAAAATGCTTTCCCGAACGGAGGGGGGAGGCTTGGAAGAAGCCAGAATCAAAGCATAGCGTAAACAGCCCGCCCGGGAAACCACATGTTAGCGATGTCCTTGATGAAATTCAGCGTGGCGCTATCGGTTTCCAATGATGGAGGACAGTTCTTTCCTCACATGAATAGCACCAGTAGTGTCCCTGATGGGGCTGGTCATATTGGCGGCTGATCGGGAGTCCCGCAAGATAACAGAGAAGTATCGTGCCGGAGCCGCCATGGCCGATAATGGCAGTATCGTGCGAAGCCGAGAGCCGTTCCACGTATTTGAAGCCCCGCGTGATGCGGTATTGTACATCAATGGCCCGCTCCCATCCGCGAATGCTGTTGTCTGGGGCTGAAAAGAACTGGTCGGCCACCATTTCGTGCTGGTCGGGAGGCAGAAAGCCGGTGGAGCTTCGGTCGGTTTCACTAAAACGATCGTCGGTCGCAGGAACTATTCGTAAAACACCGGCCAGGATTTCGGCGGCTTCAATTGCCTTTGTTTCAGTACTGGACCAGATCGACCCGATCGATTGCAGCTCAGGCCGACCGGCAAAAGAACGCATCCGTTCGATACCACGCTCCGAAATGTTCCATGAGGGAACAGGCTTTGCCGGATCGACGATGACTTCCGGATGCGAGATGAAATAGATTTTTGCCACGCGCCGCCCCGCAATAATCACATCGTTATGAGGCTAAGGGCGCGAAAAGCGCCCGTTGCCAGCCCTATCCGGCTCATATTCCAAACGTCACAAGACCATTCTCGTCGATTGCCCAGGCCGGGTTCCAAGCAATTTCCCAGGCGTGATCGTCGGGGTCGGCGACATAACCGCGAAAACCGCCATGGATTGGCACGTCGGCCCGGCGCAATAATTTGCCGCCAGCCTCAACCAGCCGGTTCATCAGCGGCGTGACCTCGGCTTCCCGCTCCACATTGTGAGCAAGCGAAAAGGCACCCGGTTGCAAGAGACCATCTCGGTCCATGTCGGATTCGAGCGCGAATTTCAGAAAGGTTCCGAGAACGAAACCGTTCATCTGATAAAAGATGATTTCGTCATTCTCGAAAACCGGAATCCAGCCGAAGCCTTCCGTGTAAAAGCGACGTGAGCGCCCGAGATCGGCGATGCCAAGTGTGATGACGGAGATTTGCTGTTTCATAACCAAGACCTCTTGTTCTCCAATGCACCATTGCATTGGAGTGGAAGGTCAAGGGACTCGACGCATCTGCCAAATGCGGCAATCGCGAAGGCCAGGACCCGCTTTGCAACGGGGATCGGGCTAACCGCACCGATCTCTCCTTTTTAGACCCGGAACGGATAGCACATTCCGGGGCCTTTTCCAAACAGATGGAGAGCTCTCGATGTCAGCGCACTGAGCCGACGAGGAGATTGTCGGGACCTTCAATGGTAACCCAGCGACCGGTGTCGTTCGCGGCCTGACGCTTCAGATACGTGTAATCCGTCTCGTTCCAGCGCATGACTTCGTCCGTCAGGTTATCAAGAACGAAATCGCCGCGATCAGTGCGAACGGTGAGGACCGCGTGCCCTTCGCCGTCCGGCTTGCGTACGACGGTGATCAGAAGATCGGTGAGCGGGATGCCGGCCTTCTGCAATTCACGCTGCTTCAGCAACACGTAATCTTCGCAGTCGCCAACGGTCGTCGGATAAGCCCAGTATTCCTCGACGCCGTAGATTTCCATGTCGGTCATCGGCTTGATGCGCTCGTTGATCGCAAGGTTGATCTCGACGATGCGCTGCCAGTTCGAATGGTTGAGTTGGAGCGCGCGGGTGTCTCGGCTGGTGATGCCGCATTCCTTGGGCTCGCGCTTGCAGAATTCATAATGTCCGATCGGCTGCGAGGTCAGCTTGCCGGTCTGCATGAAGTCGCCGGAGGCTGCTTCCGCACCAAAGCTTGCCATCAGCAGCGAGACTGCGAAACCGGCGGCTGCCATAATCTTTGTGGTCGAGCGAACAACGCAAAACATACTCAACGCCCTTTGGCTCTCGCCATTACTCATTTATTAACGAAACGTTAATGTCTGAAATAGTCCGGAGTCAATTCGGTTTGCCTCGCGATCGCCTGACTTCTTAATTAATGGTTAATACGGGTGGTTCCCAATAATGCAATCTGTAATTGAAATTGTCAGCTCTCGGAAAGCCAGCTTCGACGGTAAAAATTACCCATAATTTTGCCACGGTCCGGGCGCTTGTTTTTTGCCTCGAATGAGCCAATTGTTGGTGTTCGACCGGATCGGAACGATCCCTTTGCAAAGGCCAGAAGATGACAGGCGCAACGACGCGCAAGGCCACGGCAGACGACATAGATGCGCTCCTGCGCATCGAGGAACGCTGTTTTGAGACAGACCGGATTTCCCGCCGTTCCTTTCGCGCCCTCATCGCGCGGCCGACCGCAGAAACCATTGTTGCAACGGTGGATGGCACAGTCATCGGCTATGCGATGATCCTGTTTCGCCATGGCACTGCGCTGGCGCGGCTCTATTCGATAGCCGTCGATCCGGAGGCAAAGGTCAAGGGCGTCGGCTCGCTTCTGCTGCAGGCGGCGGAAACAGCGGCTTATGACCACGACCGTCCATTGCTGCGGCTTGAGGTGCGCGAGGATAACGAGCGCGCCATTGGGCTCTACAAGCGGCACAGCTACCGTCCCATCGGGCGCTATCTCGATTACTATGCCGACCATTCTGACGCGCTGCGATTTGAAAAGACGGTTCGCGGTGACATTTCGCCGGTCACCGCCTTTCCCTATTACGAGCAGACGACCGATTTCACCTGCGGCGCGGCCTGCCTGATGATGGTGCTGGCCCGGCACAATCAGGAGACCCGACTTGATCCAGTGCTGGAAGTCCGTCTGTGGCGCGATGCGACTACCATCTACATGATGTCGGGGCCCGGCGGTTGCGAACCCTTCGGACTTGCAGTCGCCGCGCATGAACGCGGACTGAAAGCATCGGTCATCGTATCCATCGAGGATATGCTTTTCCTGCAATCGGTGCGTTCGGAAGAAAAGCGCAAGGTCATGCAACTGGCCCAAACCGATTTCCGGCAGCGCACGGAAGCCTATGCCATACCGGTGGATTATCGCAGCTTTACCCTGCACGACATTCTGACGGCCCTGCGCCGTGGAGCGGCAGTGATCGTGCTTGTCAGCGGTTATCATATGTTCGGCAAGAAAGTGCCGCATTGGGTGCTCGCTCATGGCGAAGACGGGCGTCACATTCTCATTCACGACCCCTGGGTGGAGGAAGAGCTGGGCGAGACCATCGCCGATGCCGCAAATGTTCCTGTTCCCTTTCACATTTTCGACCGTATCGCACGGTTCGGCAGTGATGGGCTCAGGGCAGCCGTTATTCTGGAAAAAAGGACGGACTGATGACGATCTGCGTCATTCTGGTAGGACGCCTCTCGGATATCGATAATGGGGCGACGCCGCACAAGGTCATGACCACGCGTGATTACCTCGCACATCCATCGCTCTTCAATGGCCAGTTGCGCCCGCGGATCATCAATCTGTCGCGCTCCTACGCTTATCAGAGCCGCGGCTATTATGCTTCGCTTCTGGCGGAAGCGCGGGGACACCGCATCATCCCTTCCGTGGAAACCATGATCGATCTCTCGGAACGGCGGCTTTATGAAAACGCCATTCCCGAACTTGAAGACATGCTGAACAAGGCGCTCGGCAAGCATCCGCAAAAGGCGCCCGAGACAATCCACGTGCATTTCGGACTTGCCGACAGCCCCGACTTTGAAAAATTCGGACGACTGCTCTTCGACTGGTTTCGCGCACCATCGCTGGAAGTATCCGTCAAGCCAGGTGAATGGGCCCGAATCCAGAAGATCGGCTTTGCCAACATCGCCAAGTTTTCCAAGGATCAGAAGGAGCGTTTCGAGGAGGCACTCGACCGATATACCCAGCGCGAGTGGCGCGCGGCGCGCCCAAAGGTGCCAGCGCGCTATTCCTTCGCAACGCTGTGCGACCCGAAGGAAGCGATGCCGCCGTCAACCGTTTCAACGCTGAAGCACTGGGCAAGGATCGCGGCAAGGCTCGGCGTGGAAGTGGAACCGATCGGCAAGCGCGATCTGCCCCGGCTCGCCAATTTCGACGCATTGTTCATCCGCGAGACGACGTCGATCTCCAATCACACCTATCGTTTCGCCCGCCGGGCGCAGCAGGAAAACATGCCGGTGATCGATGACCCGATGTCCATGATCCGCTGCACCAACAAGGTTTATCTGCATGAATTGATGCAGGCCAACGAGGTGGCGGTCCCGCCGACGGTGATGATCGCGGGTGAGGAGGACCTGGAACGCGCCGCCGACATGCTCGGTTTTCCGATGGTCATCAAGATACCTGATTCGTCATTCTCGCGCGGCGTGAAGAAGGTGAAGGATTTCGGCGAACTGAAAGCGCTTGCTGCCCTGTGGCTGGAGGACAGTGATCTCCTGCTGGCGCAAAAATACATGCCGACGAAGTTTGACTGGCGCGTCGGCGTTCTGGACGGCAAGCCGCTCTTCATCTGCCAGTATATGATGGCCAAGAACCACTGGCAGATTGTCAAGCACGATACGGGCGGCAAGCCGCTGGAAGGCGGGTTTCGATCCTATGCGCTGGGCGACGCGCCGCCATTGGTGCTGGAAACCGGCTTACGCGCGGCACGGTGCATTGGCGACGGGCTTTATGGCGTCGATCTGAAGGAAACGGACGATGGGGTGGTCGTGATCGAAGTCAACGACAACCCTAATCTTGAGCACGGGATCGAGGATGCCGCCGAAAAGGACGAGGTCTGGATCAATCTGACCCGCTGGTTCACCGACAGGCTGGATCGGAGATAGCATTCCCCAAAAGCGAAAACCGGCTTTTAGGGGAAGAATATGCCGAAAACAGTGGGAGGGAGCATTTCCAACGATCAAATCTGGATCGGAAATGCTCCATGTCCAGCGACTGAACGCGACCTTGCTGGATCACAAAGGCGTAAAGCAGACCTTGGTGTGTCCTGCGCCTATGAAGCCGAGCCGGCCTGCGGCACCCTTGGACAGGTCCAGGACACGTCCCTTGATGAACGGGCCGCGATCGTTGATGCGCACGACAAGCGACTTGCCGTTTCTCTGATTGGTAACCTTGACCTTGCTGCCAAGCGGCAGGGTGCGGTGTGCTGCGGTCAGGCCGGACGGGTTCATGCGTTCACCCGAAGCCGTACGGGAAGTGAGGGCGTACCAGGAGGCACCGCCGCATTGCTGTGCTGAAGCCTCGATTGCGGTGGCCGCGAGAAGACCGGTTGCCGCAACGGCAAGCATAGCCATACGGGTCTTGAAAGTCATGCCAGTTCCACTAGTTGTTAACGGGGTGTCCCACAGTTGTCGCTGAGAAAGACGGTTCCGAACTGGAATCTAAATGTGGCGCTGGCGTGGTTCGAATGAGAACATTATGCGATAACTGAATCTATATCCCGCAGGGAAAATCATCCTATACTGACCGTTGTTTACTTAATGGCTTAAACACAACAAAGGAATATTAGGAAGTGTTCGCGCCATTTACTGTAAAGCTGTTTACGATTCGTTAGGAATCTGCGGCGGCACTTCGCTGTGCCTTGATTTCGCGCGCCCGTTGCAAGAAAAGCTGCTTTCGTGGGTGGCAGCTGTCCCCGGCCGCGATGCAATTTTTATTTGCAAGGTAAGTTTTCAGCGTCGGGGGCAAAGTTGACGAAATGAGGCGTTTTGGGGGCAAAAATGCAATTTCTGACTGTGCTCGAGAAGCTCTTGTCGAATTTTGAAAGTTATCCACAGGCCCGAAAGAGGGTGAGATGACGTTTCTTTGACTGCTATCACCCTGCACGAAAGCGTTGAATTCCTGCTATAAGCGTTCAGACCAGACGACGGAACGCCATGCAGGACCACCCGGAAAAAGACAGGATCGACGCCGCTTCGCCCGCAATCTCGGCGAGCAAGCGGATCGTCTATCTTTGCCTCGGCTTTCTCATGCTCGGACTTGGCATTGTGGGTGCCTTCCTGCCGGTCATGCCGACAACGATCTTCATCATTTTTGCTGCATGGTTCTTCGCGCGGTCGTCGCCGAAGATCGAGGCCCGGTTGCTCGCGGATCAACGTTTCGGACCGTTGGTCATAAAATGGCGCGAGCGTGGTGCCATTCCGCCGCGCGCCAAGCTCTACGCCTGTCTTGGCATGGCATTCGGATATGGAATTTTCTGGTGGGGCGCCAAACCTGGCTGGCTGCTGGCAACAGTAGTAACACTGTTCATGCTGGGCTCTGCCGCCTATGTGTTGTCTCGCCCGAACGAGTGAGTTTAGATCATGATTCCGAAAGGTGGGATCCAGTTTCAGGATTAAATCATGCTCAAACAAAAGGTTAGAGCGGGGAATAACTCAACTTAAAGGCGTCGCGTTCCAATCACCTACGGGGTCACGTCGAACCCGAACCATTTTTCGGATAGCCTTTTGAGAGTGCCATCGGCCTTCGCCGCCATGATTGCAGAATCGAATTGGCGCTTGAGATCAGCTTCGTCCTTGCGCAGACCGACAGCGACCCCGCGCCCGAGCAGGCCGCCTTTGAAAAGCGGCCCGGTCATGACGACGTCGGAATAGGCCTGCGTCTTCTGGATCGTGTTCAGATAGGATCGGGCGGTGGCCTGCATGTCGATGCGTCCGTTTGCGAGATCGAGATCGACCTGCTCGGCGGTTTTATACTCGCGGATAGTGGTTCCTTCTCTGAAATATGCATTGATCAGAGATTGGGCTATTGATCCACTTACGACACCGACGGTCGCTCCCTTTATCGCGGTATTCACATCTTGAAGGGCTTGCTCCGTTTCATGCTGATTGCCCGAAAGGTCCAGGTTCTCCTCCATGTGAGGCAGCTTGCTGTACGGACCGTCGCGCAGGGTGGCGAAGACTTGCGGCGTGCGGCCGTAGGATACGGAGAAATCGATGACTTTCTCACGCGTTTCTGTTGCTGACAGCGCTCCCATCACAGCATCGGCTTTGCCAATCTGCAGGCTTGTTACGATGGCGTCGAAGGGAATGGCGATAAAATTGCATTCGACTTTCATCGTCTGGCAAAGGTGCTGGCCCAACTCGACCTCATAGCCGTCGAGCGTGCCATCGGACCGCGTGAGATTATAGGGCCGAAAATATCCTTCGGTAGCAATGGTGAGCACACGGCTTTGAGCATGGGACTGCGACGGGGAGCTCGCGAGCGCAATGATCCAGACGAGGTTGAACAGACTTGAATAGATCACTGTGGAAACCTTGTATTGTCACTTTGTCGTTCAAAGCATAGGTCTGGAGAGGCGGCTGGGTAAATTGGCTGGAAATTGGGAGCCGTTATTCGGTGGGCCGGTCGATCATTCGAAACCGACACTCAAGCGGTGGACGAACGCCGCATTATTCTTTGCCGGTTCAAGGCGCGTCAAAACCCCACAAAATCACTGGCAAGCGGCTCTGATACAAACCTGTAACAATAGTGTCATATGAATGTAATATAGAGCGCGTAGAGGGCTAACGACGCCACATCGTCATATGTCTTTTACAACAGGAGCCGCAGCTCATGAACAAGATGATTTCCTCGACCGCAGCGCTTGCCATCGCTGCCGTTATGTCGGTTTCCGCCGCTCAGGCGCGCGATCAGATTCAGGTTGCCGGTTCCTCGACCGTTCTGCCTTATGCAAAAATCGTCGCCGAAACCTTCGGTGAAACCTTCCCGAACTTCAAGACGCCGGTTGTTGAATCGGGCGGTTCGGGCGCAGGTATCAAGGAATTCTGCAAGGGCGTCGGTGAGAACACCATCGACATCGCCAATGCATCGCGCGCCATGAAGGACTCGGAACTGAAGTCGTGCATCGACGCCGGCGTCAAGGACGTTCAGGAAGTGCGCTTCGGCTATGACGGCATCGTTTTTGCGACCGACGCCAAGGGTCCGGATTGGAAGCTGAAGCCGGAAGACGTCTACAAGGCGCTCGCAGCCAAGCTCGTCGTGGACGGCAAGCTGGTCGACAATCCGAACACCAAGTGGAACCAGGTCAACCCGAACCTGCCGGATTGGGACATTGCTGCCTACATCCCGGGCGAAAAGCACGGCACCCGCGAAGTCTTTGAAGAAAAGGTTCTGGCTGACGGCTGCAAGCACTCCGGCGCTCTGGACGAAATCAAGAAGGCCGGCCTCGACGACAAGGCTGCCGCTTCCGCCTGTATCGCAGTGCGCAAGGACGGCAAGGCCGTGGACATTGATGGCGACTACGCTGAAACGCTGGCCCGCATCGACTCCAACAAGACCGGCGTTGGCGTTTTCGGCCTCTATTTCTTCGAAAACAATGCCGACAAGCTGAAGGTTGCCACCGTCAACGACGTTACTCCCTCGGCTGCAACGGTTGCTTCGGGTGAGTATCCGGTGTCGCGTCCGCTGTTCTTCTACGTGAAGAAGGCGCATCTCGGCGTCATCCCCGGCCTCAAGGAATACGTTGAGTTCTTCCTCAACGACCAGATGATCGGTCCTGACGGTCCGCTCGCCGAATATGGTCTGGTTCCGGCCCCGGATGCAGAACGTGAAGCACAGCGCGCTGCCTTCTCCGAAGGCAAGACGTTGGCTGCGAAGTAAGTTTTGATCTGTGGAACGCGGGGATGAGGAATCTCCGCGTTCTTCTCCTTTCGCGCCTTTGTATTATGACAGGCGCATTCGCGTGGAACGGCGTGGGTGGAAGCTGCACCTCAACGCCATCCGCATTCATCAGGGCAACCGGGGAAATTGAATGTCCTTCTTTCTGGTTCTCGTCAGTATCGTTGCAATCGGGCTGATCGGATTCTTCATAGGCCGCCAGCGTGCCGTTGCACTGGACAAGGCGCAGTCTGCTTCCGCAAAAGCTTCGCCGACCGAGAAAATGCATTCCCGCCCGCATTATCATGGCTGGTGGGTTTTCCTCGTTTCAGCATTGCCTGCGGTTCTGTTCCTCGCCATATGGGCCGTAGGAACGTCGGTTTATCTGGATCACAGTGCGACCGCCCGCTTGCCGGATGCCGTTGAGGAAGGGTCTTTCACCAATCGCAGCCTGCAACTCGGCATGGTTCGCGGTCTTGCCAGCGGGCTTGACCGGCTGACGCCTGCCGAACTTGAAAATTTCCCGTCGAACTATCAGGACGCCCGCACGCTTCTGGGGGCAAAGGGCGTGGCGCTCGCGACCGAGGGCCAGGACTATATGGTGCCGATCGCGCTTTACCTGAAAAAGGCAACGGCCCTCACGCACACCATCGGTTCGGCTGTTTCCCTGGTGATCGCCGTGGCCGGCCTGATTTTCGGCCTCTCCACGATCAGCCGGCGCATGCGCGCACGCAACAATGTCGAGCGGATCGTTCTCTGGGGCCTGATTGCAGCCTCCGGCATCGCCATCCTGACGACCATCGGCATCATCTGCTCGATGCTGTTCCAGACCATCAGCTTCTTCCAGTCCGTTTCGCCGTGGGACTTCTTCTTCGGCACGGTGTGGGACCCGCGCTTTGCCGCTGCCGGTTCGGGCGGCGAGACCGGCCAGTTCGGTCTCATCCCGCTTCTGGCAGGCACGCTCTATATCGCCTTCGTGGCCATGCTGTTCGCGGTTCCGGTCGGATTGTTCTCCGCCATCTACATGGCCGAATATGCTTCGCCGCGCGTACGCACCATCGTAAAGCCGGTTCTGGAGCTTCTGGCGGGTATTCCCAGCATCGTCTACGGCTTCTTTGCGCTCGTGACCGTTGGACCTTTCCTGCGCGATCTGTCCATCGCCATTGCTGGCGGGCAGGGTTTCATCATGGCGCAGAGCGTTCTGACCGCCGGCCTCGTCATGGGCGTGATGCTGATCCCGTTCGTGTCTTCGCTTTCCGATGACATCATCACTGCCGTGCCGCGTGCGTTGCGCGACGGCTCGCTTGGTCTTGGCGCGACCCGTTCCGAAACCATCAAGCGGGTGGTCCTTCCGGCGGCATTGCCGGGCATCGTAGGCGCGCTTCTGATGACTGCTTCGCGCGCGATCGGCGAAACCATGATCGTGGTTCTGGCGGCAGGTGTTGCGGCCCGCATCAACATCAATCCCTTCGAGGCGATGACCACCATCACCGTGAAGATCGTCAACCAGCTCACCGGCGATCTTGAGTTCAATTCGCCGCAGACGCTGGTGGCCTTTGCACTCGGCATCACGCTTTTCGTCCTGACGCTGATCATGAACATCTTTGCGCTGCACATCGTGCGCAAGTACCGGGAGCAGTACGAATAATGACCGATACGACCTTTAATGCCAGCGGCGCCGCGGCACAGCCGACGCGTCGCGATATCGGACTGAAACGCCGCTACGCTGCCGAACGTCGCTTCCGCTATTACGGTATTGCTGCGATTGCCATCGGCGTATTCTTCCTGTGCGCGCTCCTGTTCTCGGTTTTCTCCAAGGGCTATACCGCCTTCTGGCAGACGACGCTTTATCTGCCGGTAAAGCTTGAAGAGAGCGTGATCGATCCGGGCAACAAGCGCGCGGCCGATCCGAATGTGCTGATCACGGCCAATTATCCGCTGCTGGTGCGCAACGCTCTGGCTGAAAAGCTTGGTGTTTCGACGACAGATCGACCGGCAATGCGGGACCTTGGCCGTTTCTATTCGGACGGCGTGCGCATTCAGCTGCGCGAGATCGTGATGAACAACCCCTCGCTCATCGGCACGACACAGGTCGTTCCGGTTCTGGCGGGCGCGGACATCGATTCCGCCTTCAAGGGGCAGATCGATCTTTCGGTGCCGGAGGCGAATCGCAAGGTTTCGGACCGTCAGGTGGGATGGATGAGGACGCTTTCGGAAGAAGGCGTGATGAAGGAGTCCTTCAATACGGGCCTCTTCACCTTCGGCGCATCCAGCCGTCCGGAAACCTCCGGTCTCGGCGTGGCATTGGTTGGTTCGCTCTACATGATGCTCATCGTTCTCGGCCTTTCCCTGCCGATTGGTGTTGCTGCTTCGATCTATCTGGAAGAGTTCGCCAAGAAGAACCGCTTTACCGACATGATCGAGGTGAACATCAACAATCTGGCGGCGGTCCCGTCCATCGTGTTCGGCCTGCTCGGGCTTGCGGTGTTCATCAACTTCTTCGGCCTGCCGCGCTCCGCCTCGCTGGTCGGCGGTCTGGTACTGACATTGATGACGCTTCCAACCATCATCATCGCGACCCGCGCCGCCCTTCGCGCCGTGCCGCCATCGATCCGTTCCGCGGCCCTTGGCCTTGGCGCGTCGAAAACGCAGATGGTGTTCCACCATGTTCTGCCGCTTGCCGCACCCGGCATCCTGACCGGCACGATCATCGGCCTTGCCCATGCGCTTGGTGAAACCGCGCCGCTTCTGCTGATCGGCATGGTGGCCTTCGTCGCCGACGTACCGTCAACGCCGATGGAACCGGCTACTGCTTTGCCGGTGCAGATCTATATGTGGGCAAACGAAGCAGAGCGAGCCTTTGTGGAACGCACGTCAGGCGCTATCATCGTCCTGCTTCTGTTCCTTGCCGTGATGAATATTGCAGCAATCATTCTGCGCCGCCGCTTCGAGCGCCGCTGGTAAACGGGAGTCGAAAGCTATGAACCTGATGACTGAACGATCTCTCGAGAAAGCCGTAGGAGAAAAAATGAACGCCAACGCCAGTTCCATAAAGATGCGCGGCGACAAGGTCTGCGTGTTTTATGGGGAGAAGCAGGCTCTGTTCGACGTCGATCTGGAAATCCAGGAAAAGATGGTCACAGCGCTGATCGGCCCTTCCGGTTGCGGCAAGTCTACCTTCCTGCGTTCGCTCAACCGCATGAACGATACGATCGAAGGCTGCAAGGTCGGTGGCAAGATCACGCTCGACAACGAGGACATTTACGATCCGAAGATCGATGTCGTCGAACTGCGCGCCCGCGTCGGCATGGTGTTCCAGAAGCCGAATCCGTTCCCGAAGTCGATCTATGAAAACGTCGCATACGGCCCGCGCATCCACGGTCTCGCCCGGACCAAGGCCGATCTGGAGGAAATCGTCGTGACGAGCCTGAAGAAGGCGAGCCTGTTCGAGGAAGTGAAGGATCGTCTGCACGATGCGGGCACCGGTCTTTCCGGCGGCCAGCAGCAGCGCCTTTGCATTGCGCGCGCGATTGCGGTCAGCCCGGAAGTCATCCTCATGGACGAACCGTGCTCGGCGCTCGACCCGATTGCAACGGCGAAGGTGGAAGAGCTGATCGACGAACTGCGCCAGAACTATACGATCGTGATCGTCACGCACTCCATGCAGCAGGCCGCGCGCGTTTCGCAACGCACAGCCATGTTCCACCTCGGCAATCTGGTCGAAGTGGGCGACACGGAAACCATGTTCACCGCGCCGACCGAAAAGCGCACGCAGGACTATATCACCGGACGCTTCGGCTGATCCGGAACTGCGTTTCAACAGACAGTGCGGCTTCCCCGCAATTTATATTACGAGGTCTACTATGCCGTCTCAGCATACCGTTCGCTCCTACGACGAGGAATTGAAGTTTCTCACCCACAAGATCGCCGAAATGGGCGGACATGCGGAACGTATGGTCGAGCAGTCGGTCGCCGCTATCGTCAATGCGGACAACGCGCTCGCACAGCGCGTCATCTCCGACGATCTCATCCTTGACGCCAGCGAGCGCGAGATCGACGACAAGGCCGTGATGATCATCGCCAAGCGCCAGCCCATGGCCGTAGACCTGCGCGAGATCATCGGTTCGATCCGCATCTCGGCCGACCTGGAGCGCGTCGGCGATCTGGGCAAGAACATTGCCAAGCGTGTTGCCGCCGTTTCGGAATCGCGTCAGCCGGTAAAGCTCTATCGTGGTCTGGAAACGCTGGCCGAACTGGCGCTGACCCAGCTCAAGGACGTGCTCGACGCTTATGCGTCGCGTTCGGTGCAGCAGATCAATGTCGTCCGTGACCGCGATGACGAGATCGACGCCATGTACACGTCACTGTTCCGCGAATTGCTGACCTACATGATGGAAGATCCGCGCAATATTTCCGCCTGCACGCATCTTCTGTTCTGCGCCAAGAATATCGAGCGTATCGGCGATCACGCGACCAACATCGCGGAGACCGTTTATTACATCGTGACCGGCCTGCAAATGCCGGCTGAGCGGCCCAAGGAAGACCTGAGCCACGGTATTGTCGTGGATGAGGCGCGTAAACCCTGAACTGCATCCGACCGGACCTGGAGTGATCCCGAGTCCGACGGCTGAGAATGAGTGAATAGCGCGGCGGCACGCGGTCGATTGGGGGGATTGTATCCACCGCCCGCCGCATTTGGATAGGGAAATACTGGATGTCACAGGCACCCAAAATCGCTGTGGTAGAAGACGAAGAGGCGCTGAGCGTGCTACTTCGCTATAATCTTGAGGCAGAGGGCTACCAGGTCGATACCATGCTGCGCGGCGACGAGGCCGAAATCGCATTGCGCGAGAATGTGCCGGATTTGCTTATTCTGGACTGGATGCTGCCAGGGGTTTCGGGCATCGAATTGTGCCGCCGCCTGCGCCAATGGCCGGAAACCGAGCGCCTGCCGATCATCATGCTGACGGCGCGTGGCGAGGAAAGCGAACGCGTCCGCGGGTTGAGCGTCGGCGCCGACGATTATGTGGTAAAGCCGTTTTCGACGCCGGAACTTCTGGCGCGCGTCAAGGCGATGCTGCGCCGGTCCAATCCGAGCATTCTTTCGCATGTGCTGAAAGTGGGCGACCTTGTTCTGGACCGTCAGCAGCATCGGGTTTACCGCAAGGAAAAGGAAGTCCGTCTCGGACCGACTGAATTCCGACTGCTCGAATATTTCATGATGTCGCCCGGCCGTGTCTTCTCGCGCAGCCAGCTTCTGGATGGCGTCTGGGGTCCGGACATCTATGTGGACGATCGCACGGTGGACGTCCACGTCGGACGGCTGCGCAAGGCGATCAATGTCGGTCGCGCGCTCGATCCGATCCGCACCGTTCGCGGTGCCGGTTATTCTTTCGGTTGATCGACACCGTCATTCAAACTCTCAGATATAGCTCCTGATCGGCCCGCCATTTTCATCGTGGCGGGCCGTTTGCGGATGGTCAGCCTGCGGCAACGTTGATCCGATTCGCATAGGCCCGACCAAAACTGCGCGCCAATCACGCATTTTCACGCGATGTTACAAATCTGTTTTCAAAGTTGACAGCGACCAATGGAACCCATGGGAAACAGAATTTTTGCAGATCATTCGAAGCAGCGCGGATGTGGTGGGGAAAACCATCCAAGCAAAAGCGAATTAAGGCAGCGATATGGCGTGTATTGCGGGAATTTGTATCGCATTAAATCAATGCCTTATCTGAATTCGTAATTCTTGTTAATAAATTATTAATATATTTAAAGGGCTTGTAGGCATATTCGCACTCTCGATTCGGATTTCGTTTCAGGCGGGTTGACCGCCGCCTGCATCGTTGGGATTTGACCCTTCGCCTTTTTTTGGCCTAAAAATTCCAAAACCTTGAATTCGATTGAGCGACAGTAGGACGTATGATTTTGATCTTCGTCCTCTTTGACTTGCACCGCGGTCAGACGTTCGCGCGCATCATTCCGGATGTGTCTGCCTGAACGAATGACTGGATCAGTTAAGGGTCCTAACATGAGATTGAGCCATTGACGCGCGCCGCGAAGTGGAAATTGCCCGTTCTTGTCGGGCTGGTGGTTGCGCCTTTCGTGGTCACCGGATGCACGACGACCGGAACCACGGGAAAAGCCAATTCGGAAAAGACGGCGGCCAACCACGTCAAATCCGTCAATGGCGTGAAGACCTACACCTACACAGCGCGTGACAAGGAATGCCTTGAGCGCGCGATGTTCTTCGAATCGAACCGTTCGAGCCCCGACGGGCTTCTCGCTGTCGGCACGGTCGTCATGAACCGTCTCGCATCGGGCCGTTATCCCGATACGATTTGCGGCGTCGTTGGCCAGAAGAACCAGTTTGCGCCGGGCGTCCTCACCCGCAGGATGGATTCCAAGGCGTTGCCTGATGTTCAGGCAACTGCCGATGCAGTGTTGAAGGGGCAGCGCCATCCGAAACTCAAGAACGCCCTGTTCTTCCATACGGCGGGCCTGAGGTTCCCTTACAACAACATGCACTATGTGCTCGTCGCCGGTGGCAATTCCTTCTACGAAAAGCGCAACCGCGACGGCTCGCTGCAGAACCCGGTCCCGCAGGAGCCATACAATCTTGCCCTCGCATATTCGCCGCAATCGCCTTCCGTTCCGCAGGATCCATCTTATGATGTGACCCTGCCGCAGACCGGTCCGGTTCCGGGAACGGAACCGACTGTTCAGGTGGCACTCGCGGAGGCTTCCAAGGCTCAAAGCGCAGACCAGAACAGCGGCGTCGGTCCTCAGGCGCGCAGTGACCGTCTGGCGCGTCATCGCGATGTTGCGGTGCCTCAACAGGAACAGCATATGCAGATGGCGTCCTACCAGCCGCAATTCGATACGACGGCCCCGCAGCCGACCTCGCTTGGCTATGCTCCGGCGAGCCAGAAGCAGGCTGACGCCATCGGCGCGCTTCTTCTCTCCCAGGATCGTCCCGAAGCTCCGCTCTAGGAAGCGCATTTATAATCGGATGCTCTGCAACGCCGGTCTGCTCCAACCAGACCGGCGTTTTGATTTCAATGGCAGATTGCAGTTGTTTTCAGCGAAGGCGTCAGGGCCGATAGACCGGACGATAGATCATCATCGGAGCATCATAGAAATCGACCTGATTCTGCCAGGCGCGCCTGTCGGCCCTGCGATCGAGGTCGAGCCGCATGAGGCAATTGGCGAAAGCGTCGGTCCTGGGTTTGAAACCATAGCTTTGGCAGGTCTGCTCGTCAGCTGCACGGCGCTGTTCGGGCGTCATCGTTACGCAGCCGGTCAGAAGGCCGGTAATGCCCAGTAAGATAAGCACTTTCTTATTCATTGCTGTCTGCTTTCTTCTGCAACTGACCGCGTGAATACTATAGCGTAAAGGCAGGAAAAAAGGTGGTGAAATTATGCCGTCTGATAAACTGTCGGTGATTCCCTATCGAAAGAGGTCTTCCACCCATGGCTCCTGAACAGCTGAACCCAGTCATCGATCCGGTGAAACTTGAACGTCTCGCGGAAGTCGCCGTTCGTGTCGGTCTGCAATTGCGCGAGGGGCAGGATCTCGTCATCACCGCCCCGGTCGTGGCGCTGCCGCTGGTGCGCCTCATCGCCAAGCATGCCTACAAGGCCGGAGCCGGGCTGGTAACGCCGTTCTTCGCGGATGATGAAATGGCGCTTGCCCGGTACGAGAATGCATCGGATGCGAGTTTCGACCGTGCGGCAAGCTGGCTTTATGAAGGCATGGCAAAGGCCTATTCGGACGGCGCTGCCCGTCTGGCCATCGCAGCCGACAATCCGATGCTGCTTTCAAGCCAGGATCCGGCCAAGGTTTCACGCGCCAACCGCGCCAATTCAAAGGCCTATCAGCCGGCGCTGGAAAAGATCGCCGGTTTCGACATCAACTGGAACATCATCTCCTATCCCAATCCGGCATGGGCGCAGCTCATGTTTCCAAACGAACCGGAAGATGTTGCGACCCGCAAGCTGGCCGATGCGATCTTCGCGGCGTCGCGCGTCGATGTCGACGATCCGGTCGGCGCCTGGGCGGCGCATAATGCAGCACTTCGCACCCGCACCCGCTTCCTGAACGGCAAGGCTTATAGCGCCCTGCATTTCAAGGGGCCGAACACTGATCTGACTGTTGGGCTTGCCGACGGCCATGAATGGCACGGCGGCGCGTCCACTGCCAAAAACGGCATCACCTGCAATCCGAACATCCCGACGGAGGAAGTGTTTACGACCCCCCACGCTCTTCGTGTCGAAGGCTATGTGACCAGCACCAAGCCTTTGTCGCATCAGGGCACCTTGATCGAGAATATCGTGGTTCGCTTTGAGGGCGGGCGGATTATCGAGGCCAAGGCGAGCCGTGGTGAAGAGGTGCTCAACAAGGTGCTGGATACGGATGAAGGCGCCCGTCATCTGGGCGAAGTGGCGCTGGTGCCGCATTCCTCACCGATCTCGCAGAGTGGGCTTTTGTTCTACAACACCCTGTTCGATGAAAACGCAGCAAGTCATATCGCGCTCGGCCAGTGCTATTCCAAATGCTTTATCGACGGAGCGAAGATGACGCCGGAACAGATCAAGGCGCAGGGCGGCAACGCGAGCCTTATCCATATCGACTGGATGATCGGCTCCGGCCAGATCGACGTCGACGGCATCAACGCGGACGGAACCCGCGAGCCGGTGATGCGCGGCGGCGAATGGGCTAACTGAGTATAGCCAGACAACAAAGGCCGGGATTTCCCGGCCTTTATAGAAACGACGGTTGCCAGGCCGTCAGGCTCTCATATTAGTTCGTTTCCTGAACATGGGCCTCGAGGAACCACAGCGCCTTGTCGAGGCTGCGGGACGCGGCGGTAAAGATGTCCGCCGTATCGTCGTCCCCCGCTTCATCTGCATCCTTGATCGACTTGCGCAGCAGGTTGGCGACATCGCCATAGCGCTCGATCAATGCCAGCAGATGGTCGTGAACGGCATAGATGTCGGTCGGATAAGGCTTGAGCTTGCTTTCCTTGGCAACCACCTGCGTCGTGCCGTAGGCCGTGCCGCCGATCTGTACGGCGCGCTCGGCAATCGTGTCGACATGGTTGTCGAGATCGGCACGGAAGCCATCGAGCATTTCATGAACGGCGATGAATTGCGGCCCCTTGAGATTCCAGTGAGCCTGCTTGGTGATGAGGGCAAGATCGATTGTCGCGGCGAGGTTTTGGTTAAGCAGCGCGATCATTGTCGTCTTCGTATTGGAAGGAAGATCGTTGCGGGTTGCATGCATCGACTTCTGGGGCATTTTATCCTCACATCCTTTTGCTCGATCCGGCTAGGAGAGACTGGGAGAATGTCGCTCATGGTCGTGGGCAGCTGTTCCAACACAAACGAACCCGCCAGATCCTTACAAGGCTCGATTGCCGGAGGGCCTTCGTTACCTTCAAGGCAACGCAAAACATTCCCGCACCCGGTGGGAAAATGCATGCCGACAGATTTTGTTCCGTGGGTCGGTTAAAAAACGGGACCGATTGGGCTTGCACCAAGTTGCGGCTTGTCGCAGCGCGAAATCTGATTTACCCGGTTGCGCATGAAAATACTCGCGCTTGATACTGCCGCTTCGTGGTGTTCCGTTGCCGTCTACGATTCCGATGGCGATCTCGTGCTTGCCGATGTGAGCGAAAACATCGGCAAAGGACACGCGGAAGTATTGATGACCTATGTAGAACGCGCTTTGACGGAGGCGAAACTATCGCTCCGCGACATGGATCGCATGGCGGTCAATATCGGGCCGGGATCGTTTACCGGTGTGCGTATCGGCGTTTCGGCGGTGCGCGGCTTTGCATTGGCCCTCGGCGTTCCGGCGCTCGGCATCACAGCCTTCGAAGCGCTGGCCGCTGAAAGCCGGCTCACGAAGCCTGAAAAGCCGGTGCTCGTCCTCCTCGACGCGCATCGCGGCGAAATTTATGCGCAATCATTCGATGCGAAGGGTTTGCCAGGCGCGAAGCCTCTGGTCCTGTCACGGGAGGAGGCAGAGGCCCTTGCCGCTTCCCAGGCCGAAAATACGGTTCTAGCGGGTTCTGCTTCCGTTTCAATCAATGAGGCGGTTGGCGGACGTTTCGCGCTCGGCCCGTCAGAGCCGACCGCGACAATCGGCGTTTATGCGCGTCTCGCAGGCTCGCGCCAGCCGGGGGATGCGCCGAAGCCGCTTTACATGCGCGGGCCTGATGCAAAGCCACAGGTCGGGTTTGCGCTGCCGCGGAAGAGCGCTGGGGAATAGCCGATGATGGGCTTGCCGTTCGGCCGTTTCGGTCGCAGGGAGGTTTCGATAGAACCGCTGAACGCACAGGACAGCCATGCGATCCAGCGCATTCATGCCGCCGCCTTCCATCATGGCTGGAGCTCCGATGATTTCAGGTCGCTGATTGGCGAAAACACTGTGTTCGGCTTTGTGGCGCGTGCGGAAGGCAAGCCGAACGATGCGTGCGGCTTCGTGCTGGCCCGTCTGGTCGCAGGAGAAGCGGAAATCCTCACCATCGCCGTCGCGCGCGTCGTGCAGCGGCAGGGCGTGGGGCGCGCGCTCATGGATGCCGTGCTGCGCCATCTCTACCAGGAACGGGCCGAAACGCTTTTTCTCGAGGTGGACGAGGCCAACGTCGCCGCGCAGGCGCTTTACCGCCGCCTCGGCTTCCGGAAGGTCGGCGACCGTCCTGCCTATTACGAAACGGCGAATGGGCGTTCGGCGGCCCTCATCTTGCGGCGTGACCTGAAGAGGGCGCCATGATCGGCGCGATACGGATATTCCTGGTCGTTTCGGCCATGGTTGCGCTGAGCCTGTCGCTGATTCCGGTGCAATATCTGTTTTTGAAACTGAAGAACGGCTGGAAACGCAGCCTGCCGAACTTCTTCCACCGCGTCGTGGCGAGGCTTTTCGGCTTCCGCATCAGGACCGTCGGCCAGATGCACGAAGGCCGCCCGCTTCTCCTTGTCGCCAATCATACATCATGGAGCGACATTGTCGTGCTGTCGGCCGTAGGGCAGGTGTCCTTCATCGCTAAATCGGAAGTGCGCGACTGGCCCGTCTTCGGCATGTTCGCCGTCTTGCAGCGTACCGTTTTCGTGGAGCGCGAGCGGCGAGGCAAGACCGGAGAGCAGACCTCGGAGATTGCGCGGCGTCTGGCGACCGACGACGCAATGGTGTTGTTCGCCGAAGGCACGACATCGGACGGCAATCGCGTTCTGCCTTTCAAGACGGCGCTTTTCGGTGCCGCGCACGCCGCAATCAGGGAAGCGAATGTGCCTGAAGTCATGGTTCAGCCGGTCGCCATCGCCTATACGGGGGTTCACGGCATGGCGATGGGCCGCTATTTCCGCCCCATTGCGTCGTGGCCGGGCGATGTCGAACTGATGCCGCATCTCAAAGGCATCTTGCGAGAGGGCGCGATAGACGTCGAGGTGCGTTTCGGGGAACCCATTGTGGTAACGGCCGAGACAGATCGCAAGGCGCTCGCTCGCACAATGGAAAACCGGGTGCGCGCGCTTTTGCAAAGCGCATTGCTGGGGCGTGATATCCCCGAAGAGTGACAGCCGTCAGATTGTCACCTTCCAAAATGACGACAAAAGCTGTAGATAGCCGCGCATGAGCGACAATATCACCGAACTCGACCCCGCGGCAGAGCGCCCGAATGCGCGCAAGGTTTTCGTAAAGACCTATGGCTGCCAGATGAACGTCTACGATAGCCAGCGCATGGCCGACAGCCTTGCAGCGGAAGGCTATGTCGCGACTGATACGCCGGATGATGCCGATCTGGTTCTGCTCAATACCTGCCATATTCGTGAAAAAGCGTCGGAAAAGCTCTATTCCGCGCTTGGCCGTCTGCGCAAGATGAAGGATGCGCGCGAAGCGAATGGCAAGGAACTGACCATCGGCGTTGCGGGCTGCGTGGCGCAGGCGGAAGGACAGGAAATCCTGCGCCGTGCGCCGAATGTCGATCTGGTCATCGGGCCGCAGACCTATCATCGCTTGCCTAATGCGCTTGCGCGGGTTCGCAGCGGCGAAAAGGTGGTGGAGACCGAATACGCTATCGAGGATAAATTTGAACATCTGCCATCGCCGAGGCGCGAGGAAACCCGCAAGCGCGGTGTTTCAGCGTTCCTGACCGTGCAGGAGGGCTGCGACAAGTTCTGTACCTTCTGCGTGGTTCCCTATACGCGCGGCTCGGAAGTTTCGCGCAGTGTGAAGCAGATTGTGGCGGAGGCCGAGCGCCTTGCCGACAGCGGCGTGCGTGAATTGACCCTGCTCGGCCAGAACGTGAATGCCTGGCACGGCGCTGGTGACGATGGTCGCGAATGGGGCCTGGGCGAACTTCTGTTTCGTCTGGCGCGCATTCCGGGGATTGCCCGCCTTCGTTACACCACCAGCCATCCGCGCGACATGGATGACAGCCTGATTGCCGCCCATCGTGACCTGCGCCAGCTGATGCCTTATCTGCATCTGCCGGTACAGTCCGGCTCGGACCGCATTCTCAAGGCGATGAACCGCCGTCACAAGGCGGATGAATATGTGCGCCTCATCGAGCGTATCCGCGAAGTCAGGCCGGATATGGCGTTGTCGGGTGATTTCATCGTCGGCTTCCCCGGTGAAACCGATCAGGATTTCGAAGACACGATGCGGCTCGTGCGCGAGGTCAATTACGCGCAGGCCTATTCGTTCAAATATTCGCCGCGTCCCGGCACGCCGGGTGCCGATCTTGACGATCATGTCGAGGAAGCGGTCAAGGATGAACGCCTCCAGCGGCTTCAGGCACTATTGTCCGAACAGCAATATGCGTTCCAGGATTCCATGATCGGTCGCGAGATGGATGTGCTGCTCGAAAAGCCGGGTCGCGTTGCGGGCCAGATGGTGGGCCGTTCGCCATGGCTGCTGCCTGTCATCATCGATGACAATCAGGACCGGATCGGCGACATCATTCATGTGAAAATCACGTCCACAGGCACCAACAGCCTTATTGCGCAAAAACTGGCCTGAAGGCATGATGATGCCGAGGCAGAAAATTTCGGCGTATTGAGTCGCTTGCCGGTAATCCTGTCGAGACTATGATTGCAGTGTGTGGACGGTTTGCGTTCATGCATAGTCTGGTCTGAAAAGTCCCCTACTTTTCAGGATTGTGCTTTAAGGAGATACGGTTGAGCGCTACGGAAAAGCTGAAGTCTGCCAAGCCAACCAATCAAACGCAAAAAAGCCCGACGACCGGGGCCTCGGATATGGCCCATATCGTGCTCACCTTCGACAACAACCGTCTTGCCAGCGCGCTTTACGGTCAGTTCGATGAAAACCTTGCCCGTATCGAACAGAAGCTTGGCGTGGATGTCCGCTCCAAGGGTAACCAGTTGTCGATCCGGGGTGAGCCGACCGCGACCGAGCAGGCGCGGCGCGCGCTCGATCATCTTTATGCCACGCTGCAGAAAGGTCATGAGCTTGGACCATCCGATGTGGATGGCGCACTCCGCATGGCAATCGCTGCCGATGACCAGTTGACGCTGCCGACCATGGAAAACAAGGGCAAGCTTTCCGCAGCCCAGATTTCCACGCGCAAGAAGACGATCTTTGCCCGCACGCCGACGCAGGATGCCTATATGCGGGCACTCGACCGGTCGGAGCTGGTGTTCGGCGTCGGACCGGCCGGTACCGGCAAGACCTATCTTGCCGTTGCTCATGCCGCCATGCTTCTCGAACGCGGTCTGGTGGAACGCATCATCCTGTCCCGCCCCGCTGTCGAGGCGGGGGAACGTCTGGGCTTCCTGCCGGGCGACATGAAGGAAAAGGTCGATCCCTATCTGCGCCCGCTTTACGATGCGCTCTACGACATGATGCCGGCGGAAAAGGTGGAACGTGCCATTACCGCGGGTGTGATCGAAATTGCACCTCTTGCCTTCATGCGTGGGCGTACGCTGGCGCATTCTGCGGTCATTCTCGATGAGGCGCAGAACACGACCTCCATGCAGATGAAAATGTTCCTGACCCGCCTTGGCGAGGGTTCGCGCATGATCGTGACCGGCGATCCAAGCCAGATCGACCTTCCGCCGGGGCAGAAATCGGGCCTCGTGGAAGCACTTCGCGTGCTGGATGATGTCGAAGGCGTCATCAAGGTGCGCTTTACGGAGAAAGACGTTGTTCGCCATCCGCTGGTGGCAGCAATCGTCGGCGCTTACGACCGCGACGGGAAACAGCACGCGCGTTCGGAATGATCTTGCAATTGCCTGCTGGAATCACGATTTAACAAAGGCTGTCTGTCTCTTGGCAGGCAGCTTTCCAGAGCATGATTCCGAAAAGCCGAACCGCCTGCGCAGGGAAATCGGTCCACCGGCTGATTTCTGATCCTGCTTTGATCGGGAAAATTATGCTCAAGCAAAGGCTTCTGTGCGTCTGATTGGACGCACGGCGCTCTAATAACTGAAAGGATGATGCGGCTAACCAGCATGGAGAGCCGCCGCAGAACGTGTCAAATAACGCGATCCATATCGATATCATGATCGAAGCCGGCAACTGGCAGGACGAAAACGCCCTTGAAGGGCTCGTCAGAAAGTCCGTCGAGGCCGCCTGGTCCAACCTTGGACTGAAAAGCGCAGCAAGCGAACTCAGTGTCGTCTTCACGGATGATGCATCGATCCAGACCCTGAATGCCGAATGGCGTGGCAAGGACAAGCCGACCAATGTGCTGTCGTTTCCGGCATTTCCGGTCAAGGCCGGATCGCAGCCGGGACCGATGCTGGGCGACATCATCATCGCGCGGGAAACCCTCGAGCGAGAGGCTCTTGAAGAGGGAAAGCCGCTCGAAAACCACCTTGTACACCTTGTCGTGCATGGCTTTTTGCACCTTTTGGGTTACGATCACGAAACCGATGCGGAAGCGGAGGTGATGGAGGGCCGCGAGCGTGAAATCCTTCATGCTCTTGCCATCCCCGACCCTTATGCTGTATCCGATTGAGACCTTAACAACGATTGACCATGGCTGATCAAACATCGCACCCCCCGTCCGCTGGCGAAAATCGCAGCGAGACTCAAGACGCCGAAGGGCAAAGTACGCAGCGGTCCGTAGTGGCCGAAAAGCGTTCCCTGTTGTCGAATATTTTCCCGTTCATGCGCTCGCGCCAATCATCTTCGCTGCGTGAAGATCTGGCCGATGCCCTTTCCAGCACGGCAAGCGAACAGGATTCAGCATTCTCGCCCGAAGAAAAGGCGATGCTGCACAATATCCTGCGCCTGCGCGAAATCCGCGTTGAAGACGTGATGATTCCGCGCGCCGACGTCGAGGCCGTGGAAATTTCCACGCCGCTCTGGGAAGTGCTGGAGCTTTTCGAAAAATCCGGCCATTCGCGTATGCCGGTCTATGCCGAAACGCTGGACGACCCGCGCGGCATGATCCATATCCGCGATGTTCTCAACTACATCACCAAGCAGGCCCGTCAGAAGACCACGCGCCGCAGTACCACGCGCAGCAAGGCGACAGCCGAAGACAAGGCCGCCAAGTTCGACATGGGCCGCATCGATCTCACCAAGACGATCGGTGAACTCAATCTCATGCGCAAGGTCCTGTTCGTGCCGCCATCCATGATGGCGAGCGGATTGATGGCGCGGATGCAGGCGACCCATATCCAGATGGCTTTGGTCATCGACGAATATGGCGGCACCGATGGTCTGGTCTCGCTGGAAGACATTGTCGAAATGGTCGTCGGCGATATCGAAGACGAACATGACGACGAAGAAATCATGATCGCCGAAGAAGCCGACGGCGTGTTCGTCGTGGATGCACGCGCCGATCTGGAGGAACTGGCCGCAAAGATCGGCCCGTCTTTCGAAGTTGGCGAGCATGGCGAGGACGTCGATACGGTCGGCGGTCTGATCTTCTCGGTTCTCGGGCGCATTCCGGTTCGCGGCGAGGTCGTTCAGGCAATTCCGGGCTACGAATTCCACGTGCTGGAAGTCGATCCGCGCCGGGTAAAGAAAGTGCGTATCGTGCCGCTTTCCGCGGCTGACCGTCGCCGCCAGCAACGCGCTGTCGTATCCGCCAAGCCGGGAGAACAGCCCGCACAAGCCGAAACGGCAACCGACGCCCCCAAAGAGGCCGGATGATCGAAAGGCTGGCGGGGAAAATCATTCTGTCGAGCGGCTGGCGTCGTGCGCTGGCCGCTTTTCTGAGTGGTGCCTTCGCCACACTGACTCAGCCGCCCTTCGATATCTTTGTGGCGGGCTTCATCTCTTTTCCAATTCTCGTCTGGCTGATCGATGGCGCTATCGCCAATGCGAATGCCGGTCCGGTCAGGCGCCTGCTTCCCGCAGCAATGGTCGGTTGGTGGTTCGGCTTCGGTCATTTCGTTTCCGGGCTGTGGTGGATCGGCACGGCGCTGCTCATCGATGCGGACCAGTTTGCCTGGGCCCTGCCGCTGGCGGTTTTGGGCCTCCCTGCATTTCTGGCTCTGTTCTACGCGCTTGCGACGATGGTCGCGCGTGTCTTCTGGTCTGACGGCTTGGGGCGCATCGTTGCGCTTGCGTTCGGCTTTGCGCTGGCGGAGTGGCTGCGCCTCTTTCTGTTCACCGGTTTCCCGTGGAACGCCATCGGCTATGCCATCATGCCAACGCCGCTTCTGATGCAATCGGTCGCCGTGCTTGGCCTCACCGGGATGAGCGCCCTGGCAGTGTTTGTCTTTGGCGCACCAGCATTGCTGATCGGCGGGCGGTTTGCAAAGACGGGCATTGCATTTGCCCTGATACTCTTCGCTGCCCACATCGGCTTCGGTGCGTGGACGCTTTCACAAGCGCCCGCATTGGGCGAGGAAAAAACCTCGCTCGCGGTTCGTATCGTTCAGCCATCCATCGCCCAGACCATGAAGTGGGATAATGCCGAACGCCGGTCCATTTTCGACAAGCTGGTATCCCTGACGGCGGAAGCACCCGCCGAAGGCAAGCCGAAGCCCGATGTGATCATATGGCCCGAAACGGCAGTTCCTTATATCCTCACCTCAACGCCCGAGGCTCTTTCGCGGATCGGCGAAGTTCTGCAGGACGGTCAGGTGCTGCTTACCGGTGCCGTTCGTGAAGAAAAGGCATCCGGTGGCGGCGAGCCGCGCTATTATAATTCCATTTACACGATCGATGACCGGGGCGTCATCGTTGATGCCGCCGACAAGGTGCATCTCGTCCCCTTCGGCGAATATCTGCCTTATGAGAATTTTCTTCGCAAGCTTGGGCTTCAGGAAGTGGTGGAAATGCCCGGCGGGTTTACCGCCGGCACCACGCGCCGGGCGCTGACCGTGAAAGATGGCACAAGCTTTCTGCCGCTGATCTGCTATGAGGCGATTTTCCCGGACGAACTCGGCTATTCCGGACAGGCGGCAGGCGCCATCATAAATGTGACGAATGACGCGTGGTATGGCGATACGCCGGGACCATACCAGCATTTTCGACAGGCACAGGTGCGGGCCGTGGAGCAGGGGCTGCCCCTCATTCGCGCAGCCAATAATGGTCTTTCAGCGGTGGTGGATGCTTATGGTCGAATCACTGACGGCCTTGCGCATGATGCCGTCGGGGTCATTGACGCTTACCTACCGTCAACTCGTGCACCATTTTGGAGCACGCCGCCCGGCTCGCGACAATCTCTGGTAGCACTGTTAACCTTACTCGCGGTGAGCGTGGCTCTCCGACTGCCAATCGGCAGGCGTTTTCATTGACAGACTAATATTGTTACGATGTTATGGCTCGGCGGCGACGGTTTTTGCGGAAAATCGTCAGACTACCTCCCAAAACTTATTGTTATCGCTGTTCAGATGAACAGAGCATGAATGAAAGCTCGCAGCTGCGAGGAGTGACAGTTGTATGATTGAGAATAAAAAGAAGCCCAACCCCATTGACGTGCATGTCGGCAGCCGCATCCGTCTTCGTCGTAACATGCTGGGCCTCAGTCAGGAAAAACTAGGCGAAAATCTCGGCATTACCTTTCAGCAGATCCAGAAATACGAGAAAGGCACCAACCGCGTCGGTGCAAGCCGCCTTCAGGCGATCTCGGCAATTCTGAATGTCCCGGTCTCCTTCTTTTTTGAAGACGCACCAGGTTCCTCGAACCAGGCCGGTTTTGCAGAAGATAATGAAGCGACCTACGTTGTCGACTTCCTGAATTCCAATGAAGGCGTTCAGCTGACCCGCGCCTTCACGAAAATTTCAGATCCGAAAGTGCGCCGCAAGATCATCGATCTCGTGAAGTCGCTCGCTGCGGACGCTGACTGACTGCATATCCTGAAAAGGCGATAGGTGCGGGGCATGGCCGTGCCCCGCCGGACTTGGCGCTTCATGGCGCCGGAACAGTCGGAAAATGCCGTGCGGAACGAATTTTCGTGCCGAGGCGCTGTCGCAACAAGAATATGCATTGACGGTTTAATCCCAACTTCGCTAACACATTACCGTGCCCGGAACGCTGGAACCTGTTCCGGGCGCTACTGTGTTTCCATGGCGGAGATATTCTCCGTTGGATTTTCAAGAGGGGTTACCCGTGTCGCGCAGTTCTTATCTCTTCACCAGCGAATCTGTGTCCGAAGGCCATCCGGACAAGGTTTGCGACCGCATCTCCGATGAAATCGTGGACATGATCTACAAGGAAGCGCGCCGCACCGGCGTCGATCCGTGGTCTGTCCGTGTTGCCTGTGAAACGCTTGCGACCACCAATCGCGTCGTCATCGCCGGCGAAGTGCGCGTGCCGGATACTTTCCTGAAGAAGAATAAGGACGGCACCATCGCCCATGATGCTGCCGGGCATCCGCTCATCAATCCTTCGCGGTTCCGTTCGGCGGCCCGCAAGGCGATCCGCGAAATCGGTTACGAACAGAACGGCTTCAACTGGAAGACCGTGAAGATCGACGTGCTTCTGCATCCGCAATCCGCCGACATCGCGCAGGGCGTGGACAACGCTGCTGACCGTCAGGGCGAAGAAGGTGCGGGCGATCAGGGCATCATGTTCGGCTATGCCTGCCGTGAAACCCCCGATCTCATGCCGGCGCCGATCTATTATTCGCACAAGATTCTGGAAAAGCTGTCCGAAGCCCGCCACAAGGGCGAGGGCGACGCGGGCAAGCTCGGTCCTGACGCCAAGAGCCAGGTCACGGTGCGCTACGAGAACGGCAAGGCCGCCGAGGTTACGCAGATCGTTCTTTCCACGCAGCATCTGGATGCAAGCTGGGATTCGAAAAAGGTCCGTTCGGTTGTCGAACCCTATATCCGCGAAGCGCTCGGCGACCTTCCGATAGCCGCCAACTGCAACTGGTACATCAATCCGACCGGCAAGTTCGTCATTGGCGGACCGGACGGCGATGCCGGGCTGACCGGCCGCAAGATCATCGTGGACACTTACGGTGGTGCCGCTCCGCATGGCGGCGGTGCATTCTCCGGCAAGGACACGACCAAGGTTGACCGTTCCGCCGCTTATGCTGCCCGTTATCTCGCCAAGAACGTGGTTGCCGCCGGACTTGCCGACCGCTGCACGATCCAGCTTTCCTATGCCATCGGCGTTGCACAGCCGCTGTCGGTCTATGTCGACCTGCATGGCACCGGCAAGGTGGCCGAATCTGCGGTCGAGGAAGCGCTGCGTGAAGTCATGGACCTGTCGCCGACGGGCATCCGCAAGCATCTAGACCTTAACAAGCCGATCTATGCCAAGACCTCGTCTTATGGTCATTTCGGCCGCAAGCCGGGCCGTGACGGTTCCTTCTCCTGGGAGAAGACGGACCTGACCAAGGCTCTGAAGGCTGCGGTGGCGTAAGTTCCGGCGGGAAGTTGCATCTAAAGCCGCTTGGCATTATGTGTGCCGACGATTTTCGAGGAGCGCGGTCTTGGATCGCGCTCTTCTGCTATTGGAGCACATCCCGAAAAGTGTGAAACGGTTTTCGGACTAGATGCGCGTCAAAATAGATGGATAGAGCACCAGATATGATGCCCACGGATAAAGTATGACTGAAGAATCTCATCCTCTGCGCGGTGCCGGAAATTTCTTCGGCCGTCGCCACGGCAAGCCTTTGCGGAGCCACCAGAAGAACCTGTTCGAGGATCTTCTGCCGCGCCTGAAGATCGATGTCGAAAATCCGGCACCGCAGGATTTGCGCACGCTCTTTGACGCAGAGGTTGATGCCGTGCGTCTGGAGATTGGCTTCGGCGGCGGTGAGCATCTGCACCACGAAACCGGCCGCTATCCGCAGACAGGCTTCATTGGCGTCGAACCGTTCATCAACGGCATGGCCAAGATGCTGGCGGCACTGGATGCAGAGCCGCGGCAAAACCTGCGCCTCTATGATGAGGATGCGACGGCGGTATTGGACTGGCTGCCGGATGCTTCCCTGACGGGCATCGATCTTTTCTATCCCGATCCATGGCACAAGCGCCGCCACTGGAAACGCCGTTTCGTGAGCGACGCCAATCTGGACCGCTTCGCTCGCGTGTTGAAGCCCGGCGCGAAATTCCGTTTTGCTTCGGATATCGAACATTACGTCAACTGGACGCTCCAGCATTGTCGCCGCCATCTGGCGTTCGACTGGCAGGCGGACGGTCCGTCCGACTGGAATGATGCCTATGAAGGCTGGCCGGGCACGCGCTATGAAGCAAAGGCTTTTCGCGAGGGACGCCGCGCCGCCTATCTGACCTTTATCCGCCGTTGAAGCAGCTGGGCGTAAACGGAATGAATCGAACAGCAGAAGCGGTCTTGAAAAAATCCGCTTCCGCTGGTATATAGGTTTCAAATTCTTGGTCGTTTGAACAAGAGTGGGCCCTCCCGGACCCGCTCTTTTTTGTTACTTACGGCTCTGTAAAAAGGTTTATCGAGTGACGGAACAGGAACAGGCAATTGAAGCCGCAGGCCCGGATGAGCGTATCATTCGCGAAACAGGCATCGATGCAAAAGTAGCAGGCATTGTGGAGCCGGTGCTCAATACGCTGGGTTTCCGCCTTGTGCGTGTGCGCCTTTCCGGCCTCAACGGCCAGACCTTGCAGATCATGGCCGAGCGTCCCGACGGCACGATGACGGTCGACGATTGCGAGTTGGTCAGCCGCACCGTTGCGCCGGTTCTCGACGTGGAAGATCCGATCAATGGAAAATACCATCTGGAGATTTCCTCTCCCGGTATCGACCGCCCTCTGGTCCGCAAGTCGGACTTCGCCGACTGGGCCGGTCACATTGCAAAGGTGGAAACTTCCATCGTTCATGAAGGCCGCAAGAAGTTTCGTGGCCGTATCGTTCTGGGCGATGCGGAATCCGTCGTGATCGAAAGCGATCAGATTTCCTATGGCAGCGAACCTGTCGTGCGCATTCCATTCGATCTGATCTCGGATGCGCGCCTCGTTCTGACCGATGACCTGATCCGCGATGCGTTGCGCAAGGACAAGGCCCTGCGCGAAGGCCGCATTCCGGGTGACGATCTCGGTAGCGATGAAGCGGACGGGCAGTCCGACGCAGCCGCATCGGACGAAGCAGAAGATAAAGAATAAGTTTCAGGCGTCCGGCATCTTGAGGAGCCGGATGCGACACCAAGGAGAGTCCAATGGCAGTCAGTGCTAACAGGCTGGAGCTTCTGCAGATCGCCGATGCGGTCGCACGCGAGAAGTCGATCGACCGCGAGATCGTTCTTGCGGCCATGGCCGATGCGATCCAGAAGGCGGCGCGTTCACGTTACGGCCAGGAAAGCAACATTCGCGCGGACATCAATGCGAAGTCCGGTGAGATCAAGCTGCAGCGCCTGCTCGAAGTCGTTGAACACGTCGAGGATTACGCGACGCAGATTTCGCTCTTCACCGCCCGTGATCGCAACCCGGACGCACAGATTGGTGATTTCATCGCTGACCAGCTTCCGCCGATGGATTTCGGCCGTATCGCCGCGCAGTCGGCAAAGCAGGTCATCGTGCAGAAAGTGCGCGAAGCCGAGCGTGACCGCCAGTATGACGAATACAAGGACCGTGTCGGCGAAATCGTCAACGGTACTGTGAAGCGCGTCGAATACGGCAATGTGATCGTTGATCTGGGCCGTGGCGAAGCCATCGTGCGTCGTGACGAACTGATCCCGCGTGAAGCTTTCCGTTACGGCGACCGCATCCGCGCCTATGTCTACGACGTGCGTCGCGAACAGCGCGGTCCGCAGATTTTCCTGTCGCGTACCCATCCGTCCTTCATGGCGAAGCTTTTCACCATGGAAGTGCCGGAAATCTACGACGGCATCATCGAAATCAAGTCGGTTGCCCGCGATCCGGGTTCCCGCGCCAAGATCGCGGTCGTCTCGCGTGACGCTTCCATCGATCCGGTCGGCGCCTGCGTCGGCATGCGCGGCTCCCGCGTTCAGGCCGTCGTCGGCGAACTGCAGGGCGAGAAGATCGACATCATTCCGTGGTCGCCGGATGCGGCTTCCTTCATCGTCAATGCGCTTCAGCCTGCTGAAGTTGCCAAGGTTGTTCTCGATGAAGATGCCGAACGTATTGAAGTTGTCGTCCCGAATGACCAACTATCACTTGCAATCGGTCGTCGCGGTCAGAACGTGCGTCTGGCTTCCCAACTCACCGGCTGGGACATCGACATCCTGACGGAAGACGAAGAATCCGAACGTCGCCAGAAGGAATTCGCCGAACGTTCGACCCTTTTCATGGAAGCGCTCGACGTCGACGAGATGGTCGGTCAGGTTCTGGCTTCCGAGGGCTTTGCCTCGATCGAGGAACTGGCCTATGTCGAGCCGGGCGAAATCGCCTCCATCGATGGCTTCGACGACGATACGGCTGGCGAAATCCAGGAACGCGCCCGCGAATATCTGGATCGCATCGAAAGCGAACAGGATAATCGCCGCAAGGAACTGGGCGTCGCGGATGAACTGCGCGAACTGCCGGGCATCACCACGGCGATGCTGGTGGCTGTCGGTGAAGACGGCGTGAAGACGATCGAGGACTTTGCCGGTTATGCTGTTGATGATCTGGTCGGCTGGCGTGAACGCAAGGACGGCGAAACCGTCGCCCATAGCGGCATCTTCTCCCCGTTTGACGTTTCGCGCGTCGATGCGGAACAGATGGTGCTGACTGCGCGTTTGAAGGCAGGATGGATCACGGAAGAAGAACTGGCATCGGCTCAGGAAGAAGAAGCCGAAGCTGGCGAAGAGGAAGCAGCTTCTTAAGAAGCCTGCTGGAACAGGAGGGCCGCGTGGCTCTTACGTCTGGTTCATTTCAGGCGTAAGCTGTGCGGCTCTCGCAATTGAGTTCTGAAAATGGCCGTCGTTCATCCGGATTGATCGGCCAGTCCGGCTTTCGAGGGCGGTGGTGGCCGTCCTGAGCATCCACCCGAAAAATCGGTTGGGATTTTCGGAAAGCGCGATGCTTGGATTCATCGGTTTGGAGCGTCCTTTGTGCGTTTATGAGGACCCATGGCGCTCTAACGGGTTGTGGTGGGGCTTTCGCTCTGGTACAGCGCCCGCGTTGGGTCCGATGTGCGGGCAGACCGCGATGTGGCAAGACTGGAGTACGCGTGGAGCAGGATATGAATGACAGAACCTGTATCGTAACGCGCGAAAGCGGTTCTGCCGATGATTTGATCCGGTTCGTGGCTGGTCCCGATGGTTCCGTCGTGCCGGATCTGAAACGAAATCTGCCGGGCAGGGGATGCTGGGTCAAGGCCGAGCGCCGTCTGGTGGATGAAGCGGTCAAGCGCAAGCTTTTTGCGCGGGCGCTGAAAGAAGGTGTAACGCCGCAGGCGGATCTTGGCGCGCTGGTTGACCAGCTGCTGACGAAATCTGCTCTCGGCAGTCTCGCTCTGGCCCGCAAGGCCGGTGCTGTGGTGTCGGGCTCGACCAAGGTGGATCAGGCAATCCGTACTGGGGCAGCCGCCATGGTGTTGCACGCAAGGGAAGCCGCTGCCGACGGCGTACGCAAGCTTGATCAGGCTCGCCGTGCCGTGGTGCATCTGGATGGTCCGGAAATCCCTTCGTTCTCTCTTTTTACGGGAGAAGAAATGGATTTGGCATTTGGGGGCGGAAATGTGATACATGCAGCCGTACTTGAAGGAAAGGCGGCAGCCGGGTTCGTAAAGCGGGCGCTTATATTGCATCGCTATCGCGGTGAAAGCGCATCGGACTCGGAGTAGAGTGCAGCTCTGGAGGGGGTTGGCAGGCCCCGGATGGGATTGCACGTTGAAGCGGATGACTGGAGCTTTATCCAACATGACCGGGTCGCGTTGGATAATGCTCGAGTAGAGCGGCCGGAGCCGCGAAGGAAACGGAAACGTAATGAGCGATAAAACGAACGACGACAAGACGCTGAGCGTTAATACGAAGAAGACGCTGACCATGAAGCGGCCAGGCGTCGAGCAGAGCACCGTGCGCCAGAATTTCAGCCACGGCCGCACGAAGGCTGTCGTCGTTGAAACGAAGAAGCGCAAATTCTCGCGGCCTGACGAGAAGCCGGAAGTCGAAGCGGCGGCCCCACGGCCTGCTGCTCCTGCCCCGGCGGCTCCTGCGCCTGCAGCCCCTGCACCGGCTCAAGCCGCGCAGCCTGCCCAGGCTGCACAGCCCGCTCCGGCAGTGCGTGCGCCAGCACCTGCAACTCCGGCACCCAAGCCGGCGGCACCTGCTGCTTCGGTAACGAAGCCGCATGTCGCGCAGCAGCGCCCGATGCAGCAGCGCCCCGGTGGACAGCAGGCACAGCGCCCGCGTCCGTCCGACCGCTCCGGCATGGTTCTCAACACGCTGTCGCGCTCAGAAATGGATGCGCGTCGCCGCGCACTCGAGGAAGCACAGGTACGCGAAGTCGAAGAACGCGCCCGCGCTGTCGAGGAAGCCAAGCGTCGCGCCGAGGAAGAAGCACGCCGCGCCAAGGAACGTGAAGAATCTGCCCGTCGCCAGGCGGAAGAGGAAGCTCGTCTCAAGGCCGAGGCTGATGCCCGCCGCAAGGCCGAGGAAGAAGCCGCCAAGCGTATGCCGCAGCCCGAAGCCCGCACCGAGCGTCGCGATGACGCGCGCCCGGCGCCGCAAGGCAATCGTCCGCGTGAGGCCGGTCGTCCTCAGGGCAGTCGCCCACCGCAAGGTGGCCGTCCGCAACAGGGCGGGCCGCGTCCGATGGCGCCAAGCCTTGCCGATGCGGCTCCGATTCCGGGCAAGCCGCTTCCGCAGAGCCAGCTTCGCAAGCCCGGTCAGTCGGATGACGATGATGACCGTCGCGGCGCAGTCCGTCGTGGCACCCCTGCCAAGCCGGAAGTGCGTGCACCGAAGGTTGTGAAGGGCGAAGATGACCGCCGTCGCGGCAAGCTCACTCTCACGAGCAATCTTGAGGAGGAGGGCCGTTCGCGTTCGCTTTCGGCGATGCGCCGCCGTCAGGAAAAGTTCAAGCGTTCGCAGATGCAGGAAACCCGCGAAAAGATTTCGCGTGAAGTGACCATTCCTGAAACCATCACGTTGCAGGAACTTGCCCAGCGTATGACCGAGCGCTCCGTCGACATCATCAAGTACCTGATGAAGCAGGGCCAGATGATGAAGCCGGGCGACGTGATCGACGCCGATATGGCGCAGCTGATCGCTGAAGAGTTTGGCCACACCGTCAAGCGCGTTGCGGAATCGGACGTCGAAGAAGGCATCTTTGGCGTTGCCGACAACGAAGCCGCACTGGTTTCCCGTCCTCCGGTCGTGACCATCATGGGCCACGTCGATCACGGTAAGACCTCGCTGCTCGACGCCATTCGTCATGCCAACGTCGTGTCCGGCGAAGCCGGTGGCATCACCCAGCATATCGGTGCCTATCAGGTCGAACAGAACGGCCAGAAGATCACCTTCATCGATACGCCGGGCCACGCCGCATTCACCGCGATGCGTGCCCGTGGTGCGCAGGCGACCGACATTGCCATTCTGGTGGTTGCCGCCGACGACAGCGTGATGCCGCAGACGATTGAATCGATCAACCATGCCAAGGCGGCTGGTGTCCCGATCATCGTGGCGATCAACAAGATCGACAAGCCTGCTGCCGATCCGCAGAAGGTTCGCACTGCCCTGCTGCAGCACGAAGTCTTCGTGGAATCGATGGGCGGTGAAGTGCTCGACGTGGAAGTGTCGGCGAAGAACAAGATCAACCTCGACAAGTTGCTTGAAGCAATTCTGTTGCAGGCTGAAATTCTTGACCTCAAGTCCGATCCCACGCGTACGGCTGAAGGCGTCGTCGTTGAAGCCCAGCTTGATCGTGGCCGTGGTTCGGTTGCAACCGTTCTGGTTCAGACCGGTACGCTGCATCCCGGCGACATTCTGGTCGCGGGCAGCGAATGGGGCCGCGTGCGCGCTCTGGTCAATGACCGTGGCGAGCATGTCAAGGAAGCCGGTCCGGCAATGCCGGTCGAAATCCTCGGCCTTCAGGGTACGCCGCAGGCGGGTGACCGTTTCGCAGTCGTTGCCAGCGAAGCCAAGGCGCGTGAAATCGCCGAGTACCGCCAGCGCCTGGCGCGCGACAAGGCCGTCGCTCGCCAGTCCGGTGCACGCGGTTCGCTCGAGCAGATGATGAACCAGCTTCAGGTTTCAGGCACGAAGGAATTCCCGCTCGTCATCAAGGGTGACGTGCAGGGTTCCATCGAAGCCATCACCAATGCGCTGGACAAGCTCGGCACCGACGAAGTTCGCGCCCGCATCGTCCATTCGGGCGCAGGCGGCATCACGGAAAGCGACGTGTCGCTGGCCGAAGCCTCCAACGCCGCGATCATTGGCTTCAACGTCCGCGCCAACAAGCAGGCACGCGACGCGGCCGATCAGCAGGGCATCGAAATCCGCTACTACAACATCATCTATGATCTCATCGATGACGTTAAGGCAGCTATGTCGGGTCTTCTGTCGCCGGAGCGTCGCGAAACCTTCCTTGGCAATGCCGAGATTCTCGAAGTCTTCAACATCACCAAGGTCGGCAAGGTTGCCGGTTGCCGTGTCACCGAAGGCAAGGTCGAGCGTGGTGCAGGCGTCCGCCTCATTCGCGACAACGTGGTTATCCACGAAGGCAAGCTCAAGACGCTCAAGCGCTTCAAGGACGAAGTGTCGGAAGTCCCGGCCGGTCAGGAGTGCGGCATGGCGTTCGAGAACTACGACGACATTCGCGCAGGCGACGTCATCGAAGCCTTCCGCGTCGAACACGTTTCGCGCACACTCTGATTACTGTCTCGCCGGGCTGCCGTAAGGCGGCCCGGCTTTTCATTATCCGGTCCAGAGGGTCTGACTCCCGGCTGGATTGTGGTAAGTTGCGTATTATTACGCCTGCCAATTTGTAGTCATGTTGTCGGACAGTCCTTCGCGGCTGGATGCCGATTGGCGGCTGTTTATCGAGGATATAGCCATGGCACGTTCTCCAGATCCAAAAGGCTCGGGCGGCCTTTCCCAGCGCCAGCTCCGCGTCGGCGAGCAGGTGCGCCACGCATTGGCGCAGGTGCTGCAGCGCGGGGAAATCCGCGACGATCTCATTGCCCGCACCGTGATTTCCGTTTCGGAAGTGCGTATGTCGCCCGACCTCAAGATCGCGACCTGCTTCATCACCCCGCTCGGGGATGCCGACACGCAGGCCGTTATCAAGGCGCTCGCCGCAAATGCAAAGTTCATTCGCGGACGCATGGCGCCCAGCCTCAGCCAGATGAAGTACATGCCCGAATTCCGCTTCCGGGCCGATACCAGCTTTGACAATTTTTCCAAGATCGATGCGCTGCTCCGCTCGCCGGAAGTCGCCCGCGACCTTGGGCATCACGATGAAGAAGACCGGGGGGCAGACAAGGCTTCCGGCAATGGAGACGAGTAAAGCATGGCAAGACGGGGCAAGAAAAAAGGTCGCCCGATATCCGGCTGGGTTATTTTCGACAAGCCGAAAGGGATGGGATCGACCGAGGCGGTCTCGAAGATCAAGTGGCTGTTCAATGCCGAAAAGGCCGGCCATGCCGGTACACTCGATCCGCTTGCTTCCGGCATGCTGCCCATAGCGCTTGGCGAAGCGACCAAGACCGTGCCTTATGTCATGGATGGAACCAAGATCTACCGTTTTACGGTGACCTGGGGCGAGGAACGTTCCACCGACGATCTGGAAGGCCAGCCGACCAAGACAGCGGACAAGCGCCCGTCGCGCGCGGATATCGAAGCGCTGCTGCCCAATTATACGGGCGTCATTTCACAGGTTCCGCCGCAGTTCTCGGCTATCAAGATCGACGGCGAGCGCGCCTACGACCTCGCCCGTGAAGGCGAAACGGTCGAAATCCCTTCCCGCGAAGTCGAGATCGACCGTCTGGAAATCGTGGGCATTCCGGATGCCGACTGCACCGAGTTCGAAGTCGAATGCTCCAAGGGCACCTATGTGCGCTCGCTGGCGCGCGACATGGGGCGTGACCTTGGCTGCTACGGCCATATTTCGGAGCTGCGCCGCATCGAAGTTGCCCCGTTCACGGAAGAGGATTCCGTGACGCTGGCAGAATTGGAACAGGCATGGCCGCCGCTCCCGCCGAAGGATGAGGACGGCAATATCGCGGAGCCGGCTCCTCGCCGGGATTTTTCGGCGATCGACGCATTGGTCATCGATACGGGTGCTGCCCTCGACTGCCTGCCGCAGGTGGCGCTTTCCGACGATCAGGCGCAGCGTGTGCGTCTCGGCAATCCGGTGATCCTGCGCGGACGCGATGCACCTCTGGAGGCAGATGAAGCCTGTGTCACCACACGCGGAAAACTGCTCGCCATCGGCTATATCGAACATGGACAGTTCAAGCCGAAGCGGGTTTTCACAACCGGCTGACGTTTCGTCGGAAGATGGCGGTGAGGCGGCAAATTGAATTGAGACTGGCATTCCTGCCAATTTTGCACTATATGCCCCTCATCGATCATGCGTAACAGCATGTCAGATCGTGTAAATGGCCCGCGCTGGACGACATCCCGGCCCGGGCGTCTGGTTTTCCTCTCATCTAGAAAGGGTGTTACGATGTCGATTACTGCTGAGCGCAAGCAAGCACTTATCAAGGAATACGCCACCAAGGAAGGCGACACCGGTTCTCCTGAAGTACAGGTTGCCGTTCTTTCCGAGCGTATCGCCAACCTCACCGAACACTTCAAGGGCCACAAGAATGACAATCATTCGCGTCGCGGCCTCCTGAAGCTGGTTTCGCAGCGTCGTCGCCTTCTCGACTATGTCAAGGGCATTGACGAAGCGCGTTATCAGGCGCTGATCGGCCGTCTCGGCCTGCGCCGCTAAGGTTGAAATCGGGCGACGCCTCAAAACGTCGCCCGTTTGATTTATCGGGCATTTGGTCGTGCGGATAGCCGCGAACCGATCAAATGCGACTGTGAGCATGTCTCCCAAGAGCGGGAACCGGTTTTGGGACGAAGACATGCCTGGAAACAACAGATTGAGCTGAAGCGCGAACATATGTGAGCGCATCCGCTCTATCGGGCGAACGCCCGCTGGCATGAAACGACGCACAGGGTGCATTCCGTCATGCCTATGCAGAGCCCACAAGGCTCATGACCTGGACCAGTCATGGGGCAGGATTGCAGGCAGTTCGTGTCAGAGCGTATTCGGAATTGAATGTTCTGACACTTACGAACTTCCCGTTGTCTTGCCCGTGGCCCGTCCGCCAACCGAGGCGATGCCTTCAGGCGCTTTTGCGCGGCATCACCACATGAGGACAAGATATGTTCAATACCCATAAAGTAGAAATCGAATGGGGCGGTCGTCCGCTCACGCTCGAAACCGGCAAGATCGCCCGTCAGGCTGACGGCGCCGTTCTCGCAACCTATGGCGAAACCGTCGTTCTGGCGACTGTCGTTTCTGCCAAGGAGCCGAAGCCAGGCCAGGATTTCTTCCCGCTGACCGTCAACTATCAGGAAAAGACCTATGCCGCCGGCAAGATTCCTGGTGGCTACTTCAAGCGTGAAGGCCGTCCGAGCGAAAACGAAACGCTGGTTTCGCGCCTGATCGACCGTCCGATCCGTCCGCTTTTCGTCGATGGCTATAAGAACGACACGCAGGTTGTCGTCACCGTTGTCCAGCACGATCTGGAAAACGATCCTGACGTCCTTTCGATGGTTGCCGCTTCCGCAGCGCTCACCATTTCGGGCGTGCCTTTCATGGGCCCGATTGGCGGCGCACGCGTCGGCTACATCAACGGCGAATATGTTCTGAACCCTAATATCGACGAAATGCCAGAATCGAAGCTCGATCTGGTCGTCGCGGGTACGTCGGAAGCCGTGCTGATGGTCGAATCCGAAGCACAGGAACTCTCCGAAGAAATCATGCTCGGCGCCGTTGTTTTCGGCCAGAAGGGCTTCCAGCCGGTCATCGATGCGATCATCAAGCTCGCTGAAGTTGCCGCCAAGGAACCGCGCGACTTCCAGCCGGAAGACCTGTCGGCTCTCGAAGCCAAGATGCTGGCCGTTGTCGAAAACGATCTGCGCGACGCTTACAAGATCACCGAAAAGCAGGCCCGTTATGCCGCCGTCGATGCCGCCAAGGCAAAGGCGAAGGAACATTTCTTCCCCGAAGGCGTGGAAGAAACCGAAATGTCGCCGGAACAGTTCGCGACCATTTTCAAGCATTTGCAGGCCAAGATCGTTCGCTGGAACATTCTCGACACCGGCAGCCGCATCGATGGCCGCGATCTGAAGACCGTTCGTCCGATTGTATCGGAAGTCGGCCTCCTGCCACGCACCCACGGTTCGGCCCTGTTCACCCGCGGTGAAACGCAGGCTATCGTTGTTGCCACGCTCGGCACCGGCGAAGACGAACAGATGATCGACGCCCTGACCGGCACCTACAAGCAGCCTTTCATGCTGCACTACAACTTCCCGCCTTACTCGGTTGGTGAAACCGGCCGCATGGGTTCGCCGGGCCGTCGCGAAATCGGCCATGGCAAGCTTGCCTGGCGCGCAATCCATCCGATGCTGCCTTCCGCTGAACAGTTCCCTTACACGATCCGCGCCGTTTCCGAGATCACGGAATCGAACGGCTCGTCCTCGATGGCAACCGTTTGCGGCACGTCGCTGGCTCTCATGGATGCAGGTGTTCCGCTTGCACGTCCGGTTGCCGGCATCGCCATGGGCCTGATCAAGGAAGGCGAACGCTTCGCCGTTCTGTCGGACATTCTGGGTGATGAAGATCACCTCGGCGACATGGATTTCAAGGTTGCCGGTACGGAAAACGGCATCACCTCGCTGCAGATGGACATCAAGATCGACGGTATCACCGAAGAGATCATGAAGGTCGCTCTGGAACAGGCCAAGGGCGGTCGCGTTCACATCCTCGGCGAAATGGCCAAGGCTCTGTCGACCTCGCGTGAAGAGCTCGGCGAATTTGCTCCGCGCATCGAAGTGATGAACATCCCGACCGACAAGATCCGCGATGTTATCGGTTCTGGCGGCAAGGTCATCCGCGAAATCGTGGAAAAGACCGGCGCCAAGATCAACATCGAAGACGACGGCACGGTGAAGATCGCTTCGTCGAACGGCAAGGAAATCGAAGCCGCCAAGAAGTGGATTCATTCGATCGTTGCCGAACCGGAAGTCGGCGAAATCTACGAAGGCACGGTCGTCAAGACCGCTGACTTCGGCGCTTTCGTGAACTTCTTCGGCCCGCGTGACGGTCTGGTTCACATTTCGCAGCTGGCTTCCGACCGCGTTGCCAAGACCACCGATGTGGTCAAGGAAGGCCAGAAGGTCTGGGTCAAGCTCATGGGCTTTGACGAGCGCGGCAAGGTTCGCCTGTCGATGAAGGTTGTCGATCAGGAAACCGGCAAGGAAATTGCCCAGGAAAAGAAGAAGGAAGAAGCCGACGCTGAATAAGCGTCGCATCTTCTGTGAAATCGGAAAGCGCGCCGCGAGGCGCGCTTTTTTGTTGCATGGGATTCATTTCAAGACCATGGATGATGCCCATGATTATACCGGCACAACAAACTCTCTTTCTCCCCTTCGTTCAGGGCATTCTGGATATGCCTGCAGAAGGCCAGTCCTTTCTTGGCTGCGGTCTTTCTGCGGATCGGCGCCTTGAAGATGAATGGAAACAGGCGCTCACTTTCCTGCAACCCTGGCGCCCTGACTGGCTGGCCTTGGAAAAGGAAGGTTTCAAGGCAGTACCCAGATTAGGCGCCAGATTGGACGAGGAGCGCCGTTTCGCCGGCGGACTACTGTTGCTCGGAAAACATCGCGGACGCAACGAGGCGTGGTTTGCGGAGCTTCTGGCGCGTGTTGAGCCGGGCGGATGGATCGCCGTATCGGGCGACAAGAAGCTCGGCATCGACAGTTTTCGCAAATGGGTGGGCAATATTGCCGAAATCAGCGACCGCATGTCGAAGAACCATGCCGTGGTGTTCTGGCTCAGGAGGCCTGCCGACCTTACCGACGATTTCATCGCCGCCCTGAAGCCGCTTACCGCCAATATCGACGACGTGTTCCAGACCGAACCCGGCATGTTTTCGCACGGCGTCATCGACAAGGGCTCGGCCTTGCTCGTGCCGCATATGGAAAAGATCGTTTTCGGCAATGTCGCCGATCTGGGCGCTGGCTGGGGCTATCTGGCTGCGCAATGCCTGAAGTATGCTGATCGCATCAAGGCAATAGACCTTTATGAGGCTGATTTTGAGGCGCTGGAAGCCGCACGCGGCAATCTGGAACGGCTGGGCCCATCGGTGCCGATCAGCTTCAACTGGTTCGATGTGACGAGCGAGAAACTGACGGGCATCTATGACACCGTGGTCATGAACCCGCCTTTCCACGAGGGGCGGGCGACGGATGTGTCGCTTGGACAGGCATTCATTGCCGCGGCAGCTTCACGGTTGAAAACCGGCGGGCGTCTGCTGATGGTCGCAAATCGTCAACTGCCTTATGAGACGACCCTCAAAGGGCTGTTCAAGAATGTGACCCTTCTTGAGGAGGCAAACGGTTTTAAAATCTTCGATGCGAAGAAATAAAACAAAAAACCCGGCGTTTCTGCCGGGTTTTTTTATTGAGTGAAGCGGGCTTAGTCGCCGCGTTCGGCGTCGGAGCTTTTCAGCTCTTCCAGTGTGGGCATGGAGACGATGTTGTAACCGGAATCCACATAGTGGATTTCGCCGGTAACGCCGCTCGAAAGATCTGACAGCAGATAGACTGCCGATTTGCCAACATCATCGATATCGACGGTGCGGCGCAGCGGAGAGTTACGGCGCTGATAGCTGAAGATCGCGCGTGCATCGCCGATGCCGGCACCGGCCAGGGTGCGCACCGGGCCCGCCGAAATCGCGTTGACGCGGATGCCCTGCGGGCCGTAATCGGCGGCAAGATAACGAACCATGGCTTCAAGTGCTGCCTTGGCAACGCCCATGACGTTGTAGTTCGGGATGGTGCGGGTCGATCCGCCATAGGTCAGCGTCAGGATCGAGCCGCCGTCCTTCATGAGCTTTTCGGCGCGTTGTGCCATTTCCGTGAAGGAGTAGGCGGAAATCACCATGGTGCGGCTGAAGTTTTCGCGCGTGGTGACGTCTGCGTAGCGACCCTTCAATTCGTTCTTGTCGGAAAAGCCGATAGCGTGAACGATGAAATCGAGCTTGCCCCACTTCTTTTCGATTTCGGCAAAGACCGCATCGACCGATGCTATATCTTCAACATCGCAAGGCAGCACGAAATCCGAACCGACCTGTTCGGCAAGCGGCTTCACGCGCTTGCCCAGCGCATCGCCCTGATAGGTGAAGGCGAGTTCTGCACCCTGTGCTGCGAGTTGTTTTGAAATTCCCCAGGCGAGTGAGTGATTATTCGCGACCCCCATGATGAGGCCGCGTTTGCCTTTCATCAGACCTTCCATATTTTCCCTCTCCCTCAGCCCTGGTAACGCTGGAAAACCAGCGTTGCATTGGTGCCGCCAAATCCGAAGGAATTGGAGAGCACGGTATTGAGCTGAGCGTTGTCAATGCGCTTGCGAACGATAGGCATGTCCGCGAAGGCAGGGTCCAGTTCTTCGATATGTGCGCTTTCGCAAATGAAATTGTTCTGCATCATTAGGAGCGAATAGATCGCTTCCTGCACGCCTGTGGCACCCAGCGAGTGGCCGGTCAGCGATTTGGTTGCGGCAATTGGCGGGCATGCATCGCCCGAACCAAAGACCTGGCGGATCGCTTCGATTTCCGGTGCGTCGCCGGCAGGGGTCGAGGTTGCGTGCGGGTTGATATAGTCGATCTTGGTCTTGACGGTCGAAAGCGCCATCTTCATGCAGCGGATCGCGCCTTCACCAGACGGAGCGACCATGTCGTAGCCGTCGGATGTTGCGCCATAGCCGACGATTTCGCCATAGATCTTGGCGCCGCGAGCCAGTGCGGTTTCCAGGTCTTCCAGCACCAGAACACCGGCGCCGCCTGCGATCACGAAGCCGTCGCGGTTCTTGTCATAGGCGCGCGATGCGGTCGACGGCGTGTCGTTATATTTGGACGACATGGCGCCCATGGCGTCAAACAGGACCGAAAGCGTCCAGTCGAGGTCTTCGCAGCCGCCCGCGAACATGCGGTCCTGCTTGCCATACTGGATCATCTCGAACGCATTGCCGATGCAATGGTTCGACGTCGCGCAGGCAGAGGAGATCGAGTAGTTGATGCCCTTGATCTTGAAGAAGGTCGCAAGCGTTGCCGAAGCCGTCGAGCTCATGGCTTTCGGCACGGCAAACGGACCGACGCGCTTGGGGCCCTTTTCGCGGGTGATGTCGGCAGAATCGACTATGGTGCGTGTCGAGGGGCCGCCGGAACCCATGATGATGCCGGTGCGGTCGTTGGAAACTTCCTCGTCGGAAAGCCCCGCATCGGCAATCGCCTGATCCATGGCAATGTGGTTCCAGGCCGTGCCGCGGCCGTGGAAGCGCATCGCGCGCCGGTCGACGAGCGCTTCGACGTCGATATTCGGGGCACCGTGCACCTGGCAGCGGAAGCCGAGTTCGGCATATTCCTCAGCGCGGGAGATACCGGACTTCGCTTCACGCAGCGAAGCCGTGACTTCTTCGGTGTTGTTACCAATCGAGGATACGATCCCCATACCCGTTACGACCACACGCCGCATCGCGTTCTCCTTTACACCTGATCCGTGAGCGACGTGCCGTCATGCGGACTGCCGCCTGTTCGCGGTTACATAGGTGCGATCTTCGCATGTTTTGAGCGCGGCCGCATGAAAACTGTTCACTTTTTTGCAGTCGCGCTCGTGAATGATGATGATTGGGGCGCCTTACTGGCCCTCGCTGTCCTTCGACAGGCCGACGCGCAGGTCGGTTGCCCGGTAGATGGTTTCGCCATCGGCTTTCAGCCAGCCGTCAGCCGTGCCGAGCACGAGGCGGCCGCGCATGACGCGTTTGAAATCAATGCCATATTCAAGAAGCTTGGTATGCGGGCGCACCATGCCCTTGAACTTGACTTCACCGGTGGAGAGGGCCATGCCGCGGCCCGGTTCGCCCAGCCAGCCGAGGAAGAAGCCGGTCAGCTGCCACATGCCGTCAAGGCCGAGGCAGCCCGGCATGATCGGATTGCCCATGAAATGGCATGGGAAATACCAGTCGTCGGGGCGCACGTCATATTCGGCGCGGATATAGCCCTTGTCGAACTCGCCGCCGGTTTCGGAAATATCTGTGATGCGATGGACCATCAGCATCGGAGGCAGGGGAAGCTGAGCATTGCCGGGGCCGAACATCTCGCCGCGCGCGCAGGCCAGGAGTTCTTCATACCCGTAGCTTGATTTCTGTTCTGCCATTACGCCTCCCTTGAGGTTCATTCTGTATCGACCGGCAATCCGGCCCGATTGTAGGTTTCACCGGAACATCCCTACCACAGACTGTTTCCGGCAGTAAAATCATGCATTGGATTAATCCGGGGTTTATCCGAAAAACCGCGCATTTCCCAAGGCTATTGATAGTTATTTCGCAACGGCATATATCAATGTCAGTATGCAATGGGCAACAGCCCGTTTGACGATTGATGATTTTGCAACAAGCTTGTGACGGTACCAACGGTGAATATGCAGTCTTCACATACCCACTCGACGGTCTCGATGGAAGAGCAGCTCCGCCGCGCGGGCCTGCGTCCGACGCGCCAGCGCGTTGCGCTTGCGAGCCTGATCTTCGCGCAGGGCGATCGCCATCTGTCTGCGGAAGACCTGCACGAAGAGGCCGTCATGGCCGACGTGCCGGTGTCGCTGGCAACGGTTTACAACACGCTGCACCAGTTCACGGAAGCCGGTATGCTGCGCATTATCGCAGTCGAGGGCTCGAAGACCTATTTCGATACGAATATCTCGGATCACCAGCATTTCTTCCTCGAAGGGGAAAATGTCGTGTTCGATATTCCACACGGTGAAAAAGGCCAGCCTACGGTTGCCAATATGCCCGACGCACCGGATGGCATGGAAATCGTCAATGTCGACATCATCGTTCGCCTGCGCCGCAAGGGCCAGTAACGGCGTCTTTTTTCGATGGGGAATGAAAGAAAGCGGCCATGGCCGCTTTTTTTGTTGCCTATTGGCGCGCTTGGGGCTGAAAAGGAAAGAAATTCTGATGTCCCGATTGAATCGCCTCCCACGTTAAAGTCGGGCCTGTACCAAGGAGATATCATGCGCAAACTACTCGTTGCGGCAACCATTCTTGCCGTGTTCACCGCCGGCAGCGCCTTCGCAAAGACCGTCCGGATCGGGGTCACGCCGGGGCCGCACGCCCAGATCATGGAAAAGGTCAAGGAAGTCGCCGGGAAGAACGGCCTGGAACTCGATATTCAGGAATTCTCTGACTACGTCATTCCAAACATGGCGCTTGCGGATGGCGCGCTGGAAGCCAATTCGTTCCAGCACAAGCCCTATCTCGACAATCAGGTGGCCGATCGCGGCTTCGACATTGTGAGCGTTGCCGAAACCGTCAACTTTCCGATGGGGCTTTATTCGAAGAAACTGAAGAATATTTCGGAGCTGGCCGACGGCGCGACGATTGCGATCCCCAATGATCCGACCAATGGCGGACGCGCTCTGCTCGTGCTTGCCGAAAACGGAATCATCAAGCTCGATCCGTCCAAGGGGCTGAAGGTTAGCGCTCTCGATATCGTGGAGAACCCGAAGAACCTCAAATTCGTTGAGCTCGATGCCGCGCAGCTTCCGCGTTCGATGGAAGATGTCGATGCCGCCGTCATCAACACCAACTATGCCATGGAAGCAGGCCTCAATCCGGCAACCGATCCGCTGGTGCGGGAAGGCGAGAAGGCGCCCTACATCAATATCCTTGTCGTTCGTACCGCAGACAAGGATGCCGACTGGGTGAAAACCCTGATTTCCTCCTATCACAGCGACGAAGTGAAGGAATTCATTGCCACGACATTCAAGGGGTCGGTGATCCCGGCCTGGTGACATTTGCGTTGTTTAGCGGGGCGGTTTTCGCCCCGCCGCGCGAAGTCCAACTCGGTCAGTTCCGCAGGAGTGGGATCAGTCGAAAACCTCGCCAGGATAAACGCCCCACAGGTCCGATTGCTTTATCCAGCCACGGACCCCGCCCATGTCCAGGCGGCACCATTGACCGGTGCACTCGCGCACGGTCCCGACCACGCCCGGCTCGATCTCGGCGGCAAGCGCCGATGTTTCGCTGGCATCGCGGCGCATATTGATCATCGAACCCTGATTGTTCTTGAGCCACGGAGCGGTGATGGCGGTTCGCTTGCCGGAGAGCAGCGACTGGTAAACCCAGCCTTCCGTGCCGTCCGCATCGCGGATACGGCGCCAGTTATCGTATTCCTGGATGATCTCGACCGGCAATCCAGCCTTCATGAAAAGCCATGAAACCGCATAGTCACGCCCGGGTCCGACGCGCAGATTGACGCGGGCCGGTTTAAGGCTGACGAAACGCGGTACGGGAAGCCCGCTGGCGCCCACGGAGGTGCCGGCGGGTTCCGCAGCCTGTGCGCCATGGTTTTGGGAGGCGCCAAGCGGCGCCAGAAAGAGAAAAAATGCCAGAAAGCCAAGCATGGCCATCATGAAGCGTTGCGAAAGTACTCTGTACAAACTGCGACCTCTCGCCGTCCTGTCACGACAGAACGGTAGCGGCTTCGGCAGTTTACGGGGGCTGCGAGGCGACGGTGCCGTCCTGTTTTCAGATCGTGCATCCATCTGTGCGTTACAGATCGATATCCGACCGAATTATTTGATTTTTAACGCCTGTCTTCGGAAAGCCATTGCAGGTTTTCCAGGAGGCGCCTGAAGTTTCCGGTTTTTCTTTGTCTTTGCCGCTTCGCCTTGATAGAGATGTTCAGCCGAAGCAATATCCCATATTGCACCGCCTTGGTTAAGGAGGTCTCAACATGAAGCTTCGGTTAACGCATTTTCGGGAAATGTGGGAGTAGGTTTCCCTTGGAAATGTGCAGGAAATTTCTTGGAGCGCGCCCTGTCGGTTGGTTACAATACAGGCCGTTCCAGGGGCTTTGCTCAACAATGGGGTGGAGATGTCGAACAAGAAGAAACCGCTGGTCGTTCTTACGCGAAAATTGCCGGACCCAGTGGAAACCCGGATGCGGGAACTGTTTGATGCGCGTCTGAATATAGACGACCACCGCATGAATCAGCCGGAAATCATCGCTGCGATGAAAGAGGCGGACGTTCTGGTGCCCTGCATCACGGATGTCATCGACGCCGCGGCAATCGAGCAGGCTGGGCCCAATCTCAAGCTGATCGCGAATTTCGGCAACGGCGTGGACAATATCGACGTCACCGCCGCTGCAAAGCGGGGCATAACCGTCACCAATACGCCGAATGTCCTCACCGAGGACACCGCGGACATGACCTTGGCGCTTCTGCTCTCGGTGCCAAGACGTCTGGTGGAAGGCGCCAATGTGCTCGGTGAGCGCCACGGGCAGTGGCCGGGCTGGTCGCCGACCTGGATGCTCGGACGGCGCATCTGGGGCAAGCGCCTCGGCATTGTCGGCATGGGGCGTATTGGCACGGCCGTCGCCCGCCGCGCCAAGGCTTTCGGGCTTTCCATTCACTATCACAACCGCAAGCGCGTCAATCCGCAGGTGGAGGAGGAACTGGAGGCGACCTATTGGGATAGTCTCGACCAGATGCTGGCCCGGATGGACATCATCTCGGTCAACTGCCCGTCCACGCCTGCCACCTTCCATCTGCTCTCTGCCCGTCGCATCGCGCTGATGCAGCCGACCGCCTATATGGTCAACACGGCCCGCGGCCAGATCATCGACGAGAATGCGCTGATCGACCTGATCGAGCAGGGCAAGCTGGCCGGCGCCGGTCTGGATGTGTTCGAGAACGAACCTGCGGTCAATCCGCGTTTGCTGGCCCTTGCGGAAAAAGGCAAGGTCGTCCTGCTGCCGCATATGGGGTCGGCCACCATGGAGGGGCGCATCGACATGGGCGACAAGGTCATCATCAATATCAAGGCTTTTGTCGACGGGCATCGCCCGCCCGACCGCGTATTGCCGAACCGGGTTTAGCTTTTCCGGTTCGCGGTCTTCATTTGGTCGGCGTTCTTGCCGTCAATGAAGCGCAGCACCGTCTGCGCATAAAGGCGCGGATTTTCGACCGGCACGCCATGTCCGGCATCGGGCAGGATAATCAGTTGCGCGCCCGGTATCTGGCTGGCGATGAATTCCGTATGTTCGCGCGAGATGGCCGTATCATGGTCGCCGATGACAATCGCCGTGCGCACGCGAATGTCCGAGAGTTCCTCGCCGGTATAGTTCGGCTCGTTTGCCCACAGCGCATGGATTTCCCTGTCGATGCTCTCATAGTGGCGCAGTTCCGGTATCGGCTTTCCCTCTGCGCGGGCTTCGGCATAGCCGGTATTGCCATCAGGCGTCACGTTCGCCGCCTGCGCGAACAGGCTTTTCAGCCGTTCGGGGTAGCGCATGGCGATGTCGAGACCGATAATGCCCCCATCGCTCCAGCCGACGAGATCAACCTTGTCGATGCGGAGAAAGTCGAGCAGCGCCACATAATCGTCAGCCATCAACCCGTAGGTGATGGGATCTTTGGTGCGGGTGGAACGCCCCTGTCCGCGACTGTCCGCAACGATCACCATGTGATGACGCGCGAGAATCGGCAGTTGGGCATCCCACACGTGCTGGTCGGACAGACCGCCGGGAATGAGCAGGATTGGCGATCCCTTTCCAACGATCCGGTAATACATTTCGATGCCGTTGACCTCGGCAAAGGTGGGAGGCGAGGCGGGAATGGCCATGCGCGCAACCTTCTCAGTCGAAACGGGGGAAGGAAAAGACAAGACGAGGCCGATCAGCAAGGCGGCTATCGTCGATGTCGTCTTCCCCTTCATGAATTCCCTGTCTTATTTTCAGGGTCTGCGGATAAGCGTCGGCAGATTGTAGAGATAGGCGATGCGCTTGATCGCGTCCTGCAGCGGTTCCAGCGTAACCGTCATCGTATGGCCGCTCGCATGGATCAGCATATCGGGCGATGCGCAGATGGCGACATGGCCCTTCCAGAAGACGAGATCGCCGCGCTGCAGATTTGAATAGGTCGCATCGGGCTCGACGATTTCACCGAGCGCATCCTGCTGCATGTCGGAATCGCGCAGAACCTTTCTGCCCGCCACCCACATGGAGAGTTGCACGAGGCCGGAACAATCGATGCCGAAACCCGACGTGCCGCCCCACAGATAGGGCGTGTGGAGGAGCGTTTCGGCAACGGTCACATAATCCGCCGCATGTTCGCTCACCGGGGCAAGATGGCTTGCAATCAGTGCCTCGCCGCTTTCCAGCAGCGCATATTTCGTGCCGCGCGTCTCGGCAGCCCCGACGATGCGCAGGCGTGAACCGAGCGACAGCGCCTTGGTGTGCGGGAAACGGAGATCGGAGCCGGGATAAACAAAGGTGCGCGGCACCACCACCATATGCGTGGCCTCGCCTGCCGGACGTTCCAGCGCGGCAGAGGAGACGTAACCGGTATAACCGTCGCGTTCGGCCTGCACCCACGACCAGCCGTCCATTTCCTCGAAGACGCGGACGGAATCGCCAAAGATCATCTGGGTCTGCGGTCCGCTGTCCATGCGCGGTTCGCCCCGCAGATCGACAACCGGGGCGGAAACCTGCATCGGCGTTCCGGCGGCAAAACGCGCAGCTTCCACCTGACCGGTCAGCCTTTCATCGGCGAGGTCGGGACGGTAGGCGTTGAGACGGCGGTCGAGCATGGTCAAAGTGGTAACTCCCTGGCTTTGGCGATCACCAGATCGCCCAGTTTTTCGACATAAAGTGCACCGGCGACCGTCCTCTTTACTAGCACATTTCGCCGGTCTTTTTCATCACGATGCCGGGAGACGAACTCAAGCGCGCCCATCGTGTCGAGCGCGCGGGTGATAACCGGCTTGGTGACGTTCAGTTTCGCTGCAAGTCCCCGCACTGTATGCGGCGGGGGCTCCAGATAGATGGTCAGGAGAATGGCTGTCTGCCGCGTGGTGAGATCGGGCATCTCATCACGCACCTGTTCCAGCGACAGGGTTCTCAGCAATGTCAGCGCCTGCAACGGCTTCAGCTCAATTGGCATCCGGTCCCACCCAAACGGGGATTGTTTCGGAACCGTTTTATTCAATCTACTTTCGGCGTTTCAGGCAAGCGGATTCAGCGCGCCGGATAGCGTTCCTTCAAAAGCTGGTAAAGAGCGCGTATTGCCTGCGCTTCGCCGCCGACCGGAGAGGCGGGCTTTTCAACCGGCACCCAGCCGAAAATGTCGAAATGGGCCCAGCTTCGAGCCTTTTCGATAAATTTGCTGAGGAAAAGCGCTGCCGTCACGGATCCGGCGAACCCGTCGGTAGTGACATTGTTGATGTCGGCGATTCGCGAGGAAAGTTTTTGCGCATAGGGCTTCCAGAGCGGCATGCGCCATAGCGGGTCCGCTGTCGCTTCCGCGCATTGAGCGATGGAAGCGGCAAGCCTGTCATCATGCGTATAGAATGGCGGCAGGTCGGGGCCAAGCGCGACACGCGCAGCCCCCGTCAGCGTCGCCATGTCGATCACGAGTTCAGGCTCTTCCTCGTCGGCCAGCGTCAGGGCGTCGGCAAGGACCAGTCGGCCTTCCGCATCGGTATTGCCGATTTCGACGGTCAGTCCTTTTCGACTTTGCAGCACGTCGCCCGGCCGGAAGGCATTGCCGGCAATCGAGTTCTCCACGGCCGGGATGAGCACCCGCAGCCGCACCGGCAATTGCGCATCCATGACCATGGAGGCGAGACCCAGCACATTGGCGGCTCCGCCCATGTCCTTTTTCATCAGGAGCATGCCGCTTGCCGGTTTGATGTCGAGACCGCCGGTATCGAAGCAGACGCCCTTGCCCACCAGCGTGATTTTCGGGTCGCCCGCCTTGCCCCAGCCAAGATCGATCAGGCGCGGGGCAATGGCGCCAGCGCGACCGACCGCGTGGACCATCGGAAAATTCTTTTCCAGAAGCGCATCGCCTTCCGTGACGGCAATGTCGGCCTTGTATTTTTTCGCCAGTTCACGGGCGGCGTTTTCGAGGGCATCCGGCCCCATGTCGTTGGTCGGCGTGTTGATGAGGTCGCGCACCAGCGTCACCGCGCCGGCGATGCGGCGGAGTTCGGCTTCGTCCAGGCCGTCCGGCAAGGCCAGTCGGACCGCCTTGCCATTGGCCTTGCGATAACGCGTGAAATCATAGCCGCCCATCAGGAAGCCCAGAACTGCAAGCGCTGCATCATCGACCGTGCCGTCGATATGCCAGTCGCCCTCCGGGAGGCTGCGCGCGAGCTTTCCGGCCAGAAGCTGCGACTGGCCGGTCTTTTCATCGCCGGTCCCAAACAGTGCACCCGATACCGATCCGTCCGCGCCGGGGAGGGCGAGCACACGTCCGGCTTCGCCATCAAAGCCATTGGCCTTGGCCCATGCAACTGCTGCGGCGGGAAGGCCGGAAGTTTCCAGACCGCCCTTCGGCGTAAACCAGATAGGGCGGCTTTGTTCGGATTTTCGGGAAAGAAGTTCGACAGACATGATGCTCTTTCTGGCCAGTAAGCGATGTCCGGCAAAAGCGCTGGGATTTTGTCGGAAGTTCATAAAAACAAGCAGATGGCGCACGCCGAAAAGTGTGAAGCGGTTTCCGGACAAGATGCGCGCCAAAACAAACAGATAGCGCGATTATTGCCGCGCGGAAACCAAAACCGCAATCGCTTTGTTAACCAATCATTAGGGTTAACGGATTATTGATTTATCAGGAATTGGGCTTGAGGGGGCATGGGCGCATCGTCCGGCCTTGATCATGTCTCCGAATCCCGAACCGGTTTCGGGATGAGACATGCATGAAACGAGAGACTGAAGCATGTCGGGTCACGACGCGCTTCGGCAGGAGAGGCGGGATGCTGAACATCGCTCGAAAAGACGCTATCGCAACACGTCTCGGTTTCGCCTGCATTCTTTCAGCATTGGTTCTTTCCGGCTGCACATCGGTTGACCGGACGACGACAGGCTCGGTGCGCCGCGCGGCAACGGTTGCGACTTTCGATCACATGAACGACGCGCAGCTTGCTGCAATGGCCGGGCGGCTTGGCGCACAATATGAACGCAATCCGAAGGATCGCCAGACCGCGCTCAACTATGCCAATGTGCTGGGCCGCCTTGGCCGCAACGATCAGGCGTTGGCGGTCATGCGGGCGCTCGCCATCGTCTACCCGAAGGATCAGGCTGTTCTTGCAGCCTATGGCAAGGCGCTTGCGGGAGCGGGCCAGTTTGACGGCGCGCTCGACGCCATTCGCCGCGCTCAGAACCCGGCCTATCCCGACTGGAAGCTGGTTTCCGCGGAGGGTGCCATCCTCGACCAGATGGGCAGGAAGGAAGAAGCCCGCGCGACTTATCAGAAGGCGCTGCAGCTTCAGCCGAATGAACCGTCGATCATCTCCAATATGGGAATGTCCTATCTTCTGGCCGGTGATGCCCGAACGGCAGAAACCTATTTCAAACAGGCCGCAGCCGCGCCCGGTGCCGATAGCCGCGTGCGCCAGAACCTCGCCCTGTCGGTCGGTCTGCAAGGCCGCTTTCAGGAAGCCGAGGCGATTGCCGCGCAAGAGATTTCTCCGCAACAGGCAAAGGCCAATACGGATTATCTCCGATCAATGCTCGCGCAGCAGAACTCCTGGAACATGCTCAAGGACAAGCCGAAAGGCTGACCCCCCTATCAGTTTCCGCCGAACAATCCGCCCTGCGCCGATATCTGGATGAAGGCCGGACCGAGGATGACGATAAAGAGCACCGGCAGGAAGAAAACAATCATCGGAACGGTAAGTTTCGGCGGCAGGGCCGCCGCCTTCTTTTCCGCTTCCAGCAGACGCAGGTCGCGGCTTTCCTGAGAAAGCGTGCGCAGCGCCTGCGCGACCGGCGTGCCGTAACGCTCCGCCTGAATCAGCGCCTGCGTGACCGATTTCACCGGTTCCAGACCGGTGCGATTGGCGAGATTTTCATAGGCCTGACGACGTTCCGGCAGGAAGGAAAGCTCGGCATTGGTCAGCATCAGTTCTTCGGCAAGCTCGACGGACTGGATGCCGATTTCGTCAGCCACCCGGCGAAAGGCAGCTTCGGTGGACATGCCCGATTCAACGCAGATCAGCATCAGGTCGAGTGCATCCGGCCAGGCCCGCCGGATGGATTGCTTGCGTTTGGTTGCGCGGTTCGAGACGTAGAGGTTGGGCGCGTAAAAACCGGCATAGCCTGCAAAAATGCAGACGAGAAGGCGAACGAAGAACGTCTGATCGGCAAGCACCCCCAGTACGAAAATGTAGATTGCCGCAACGGCCATTGCCCCGAACGGCAGCACGAAACGCAAAAACAGGAAGATGTTGAGTGGGTTTTGCCCCCGGAAGCCAGCCTGCCGGAGCGAAGCGACCGTCTTTTCGTCGGCCAGAGCCCGTTTGAGATCCAGCTTTTCGACGAATTCCCGGATGCCGGGCTTCTGCTGATGACGCAGGCTGCCGCGCCGGTCGCTTTCGGCTGCCAGACGGGCCCGCTCGCGTGAGCGAATGGCTTCGCGTTCGGTGGCGACCGATTTCATGCGCGATTTGAGCGCGCTGCCGCTCAGTACCGGCAGGAGAATGGTCACCACGGTAGCAAAGACCGCGACCATGATCAGCGCGCCGATCAGAAACTGGGGATCGGACAATTTCTGTGTGAGGAGAGAAAACATATCCGGTGCCTCACATATCGAAGTTGATCATGTTCTTCATGATGAAGATGCCTGTCAGCATCAGCACGGCTGCAATGCCCAGGAGCATATGGCCGGTCGAAGACGTGAAAAGCAGCGTCATATAGAGCGGGCTTGTCAGGTAGACGAGAACCATGACGATGAAGGGCAAGGCGCCGATAATTGCAGCCGAAGCCTTGGCTTCCATGGAAAGCGCATTGACCTTGGCCTTCATCTTCTTCCGGTCGCGCAGAACCTTTGAAAGATTGTTGAGCGCCTCGGAAAGATTGCCGCCCGCCTGTGCCTGTATCTGGATGACGATGGCGAAGAAATTGGTTTCGGGGCAGGGCATGGAATCGGGCATCTTGCCGACCGCCTCGGGGATGGAAAGCCCGATCTGTTGCGCCTCGACGACCTTCTTGAACTCGCTCTTGACCGGTTCAACCGCCTCGCTCGCAATGAGCCGCAAGCCGTCATTGAGCGGGAGCCCGGCGCGGGTCGCGCGCACGATGACATCGAGCGCATTGGGAAATTCCTCGAGGAATTTTTTCAGTCGCTGCTTGCGCCTGTGCAGCACAAACCAGCGCGGCAGGCCGAAGAAACCGGCAATCGCTATACCGGGCAGGAAAAGCAGCGGTGCACCGAAGAGCAGTGCGACGAATGTGGCGAAAAACGCAGCCGCACCGGAATAAAGATAGAATTTCTGCAAGGTGAGCGTGAGCCCGGCCTGGGTCAGCAGAATGCGCAGGGGTGGATATTTCTGGTTCTTCTCGCGCTGCTTTTGCCGGGCTTCCAGATCCTTGATATTGTCCTGCAGCTGCTTGCGGCGCTTCTGGATGTCGGCATTTCTGTCGCGCTCGCTGCGCGTTATCGCCCGTTCCGAACCGCTGTTGCGCACGGTTTCGAAGCGGCGCGCCGCATGATCCTTCTTGCCGAGCTTTTCATAAAAGAGCGCATAGAACAAAGCCGCGCAGGCGATGACGGCAAGCACCACGAACATCACAATGCTGGCGGACCCTGTCATGCACCAGCCCTTTCCATGCCGTCGAGCACGGAGGCAAGGCGGCTATCCTCATTATAGTAGCGGGCGCGCTCCCAGAAGGCGGGGCGTCCGATGCCGGTCGAGCTATGGCTGCCGAGAATGCGTCCCGAAGCGTCCTCCCCCTTGATATCGTAGAGAACGAGATCCTGGGTCGTGATGACGTCACCTTCCAGCCCAACCACTTCCGTAATGTGGGTGATGCGGCGGGAACCGTCGCGCAGGCGTGCGGCCTGGATGATGATATCGACCGAACCGACGATGATCTCGCGCACGGTCTTTTGCGGCAGCACATAGCCGCCCATGGCGATCATGGCTTCCATGCGGTTGAGGCATTCACGCGGGCTGTTGGCGTGTATCGTGCCCATCGAACCATCGTGGCCCGTATTCATGGCCTGCAGGAGATCGAATACCTCGGGTCCGCGCACTTCGCCCACGATGATGCGTTCGGGCCGCATGCGCAGGCAGTTCTTCACAAGGTCGCGCATGGTGACTTCGCCTTCGCCTTCCAGATTGGGCGGGCGGGTTTCCAGACGCACCACATGTGGCTGCTGCAGTTGCAGTTCTGCCGAGTCTTCGCAGGTGATGATGCGTTCGTGCGTGTCGATATAGCGTGTCAGGCAGTTCAGAAGCGTGGTCTTGCCCGAACCGGTGCCGCCGGAAATGATGACATTGCAGCGCACCCGGCTGATGATCTGCAGCAGTTCCGCCCCGGCATTCGATATCGCGCCGAACCGCACCAGCTGGTCGAGCGTCAGCTTGTCCTTGCGGAATTTGCGGATGGTCAGGGTGGGACCGTCGAGCGACAGCGGCGGAGCAATGACGTTGACGCGCGAACCGTCGGGCAGGCGGGCGTCGCAGATCGGGCTCGATTCGTCCACGCGGCGTCCGACCTGACTCACGATGCGCTGGCAGATGTTGAGAAGCTGCTGGTTGTCGCGAAAACGGATGCCGGTTTCCTGCAGCAGGCCATCCACTTCGATATAGGTCCGGCGCGAGCCGTTCACCATGATATCGGCGATGTCGTCGCGGGAAAGAAGCGGCTCCAGCGGACCATAGCCCAGCACGTCATTGCAGATGTCATCGAGCAGTTCCTCCTGCTCGGCAATCGACATGACGAAGTTCTTGATGGCGATGATGTCATTGACGATGTCGCGGATTTCCTCGCGCGCGGCATCGGGCGCCATGCGGGACAATTGCGACAGGTCGATCGTATCGATCAGCGCCGAGAAGACCTGCGATTTGGTGTCGTAATAGCTCTCGGTCTTTTCGCGGCCATGACCGCTGGATTGATGCGTGCCGGGCTGATGCGAGCCCGTCGGCCCGGATGTTTTCGCGAGCGTGCCCGGATGGGCCGCCTGCGTGCGGGATGGCTGCATGACCGGTTGGGCCGGTGCGGGCATGGCGGCTGGCGCGGCAGGTTTGGGCGCGGGCGGTCGCGTTCCGCTTTCCGGCCTGTTTCCCGTATCGTTGCCTCTTCTGCCGAACATGATTCCCTGCCGTTACTTGGTCTTGCGTGCAAACTTGCCCAACAGGCTCGATATGCCGCTCTTCTTGCGCGGTTGCACATCGGCCCTGCCGGTCACGACATGCGCAATGTGGCTGATGGCTTCGGCAACCGGGCTTTCCGGATTGGTCTCCGCGATCATTCGGCCATTATTGGCGGCATTGCCGAAAAGTTGCGGATCGAAGTCGATGGTGGCGATGGGATCGATGCCGAGCGGTTCCGCAAAATCGGCGATTGCGATTTCCGGCCGCTTCGGAATGCCCATCTGGTTGAGGACGAGATGCGGCTTCACATCATTGGGGCGCAGCTGCGCCAGCGTGTCGAGGAGGTTTTTCGTGTTGCGAAGATTGGCAAGATCGGGCGTTGCGACGATCACCACTTCATCGACGCGCATCAGGGTGGTCCGCGTCCATCCGCTCCAGCCGTGAGCTACGTCCAGCACGACCAGCGGAGAACTGCGCTGGGCGACGTCGATCAGTTCGGCAAAGGCGTCTTCGGCGAAGTCGAATGTCCGCTCCAGGCTCGAAGGTGCCGCGAGGATCGACAGATGGTCCCCATATTGGACGAGCAGCCGGTCGAGATAGACCTCGTCAATGCGTTCCGGTGAAAAGACAGCATCGGCAATGCCGAGCGTCGGGTCCTGATCGAAGTTGATATTTGCCGTGCCGAAGGGCAGGTCCATGTCCGCCAGCACGACATCGTGACGGAACATATTGGAGATCGACCAGGCGACATTATGGGCGATGGTCGATGCGCCGACGCCGCCTTTCGCGCCGATGAAGGCGATGGAGCGGCCAAGCGGTTCCGCACCCGGGTCGAGAAAGATCGATGAGACGATGGCCAGAATGTCGGCGAGCGACACAGGCGCCACGATATATTCCGAAACGCCGCGCCGCAGCAATTCGCGATAGAGCCAGACTTCGTTGGAATGGCCGATGACCATGACCTTCGAGCCGGGATCGCAGACTTCCGACAGCTGCTGCAATTCTTCGAGCAGCACATTGGGTTCGGACGCCGATTCGACGATGATCAGGTTGGGGGTGGAGGCGGTCTGATAGAATTCGATTGCAGCCGCAACGCCGCCCATCATGACTTTCAGATGGGTCTTTGCCATGCGCCGGTCGCCGCCTGCGCGCTCGATCGGAATCGCGACGCTTTCGTTCACGCAGAAAGCCTGGATGGAAATGCGCGGAATAGGGCGCACATTTTCAAGCATGATCGGCGCACGGCCTGTTTCCGGTGCTTCGTCCTCCGGTTCGAACGCGAAGTTGCTCATGGCGCCCTCTTAATACTCGGCCTGCTGGCTGCGGGGTTCGCGCCAGTTTTGCGTCTGTGCAGGCGACATTTTCACATAGCCCTGATTGCCGTTGAGTCGTGCCGTCGCGCGATCCGAATCGATAGGCGTCATGGTGCGCGGCCCAAGAAGATCGGCCGGGTTGGCGACCTGCGCGGCCAGATTGTTCTGCGAGGCGCAGCCAAAATTGGCGTAATGCTTGTTTTCAGGGGTGCTGGCGAGGTCATCCGGCCAGCGGCCGCACGGCGTCGTGCCGGCCGTTATCGCGTAATAGCTGATGCGGATCGGGGCTGCCGCATCCGGGCTTTCGACCGGATAGTTTTCGATGGCGATATTGTTTGCCTTGATGCCGCTGCGCCGCAGCGTTGCCGCTACCTCTGTGCTCAGCCGGTATGCTGCGGCCTGATTGGACGCGCCTGAAGGCACCAGAACATAAAGCATGCCGGAGCCGCTGCGCCGGTAATTGGCGATTGCGCCCTGAACGATGCCGCGCTGCATCGGGCTCAGCTTCTGGTCGGCCTGTGCGATCGGAATATCGGTAACCTGTTCCCGCTCGGCAATCGTGATCGGGTGATTGGTGCGATAATCGTCCGGTAGCGCGCCCACGGTGACGTGCTGGCGGTTCGCGCAACCCGCAAGAAGGGCCAGCGACAGGGCAATGAGCGCTGGTCGGGCGGAAATCCTGCAAAAGCCTCTGACTGAATAGGTCATGATCTGTCCCCGCTCACTTGTAGATATAACCGACGACGCCGTTGTAGCGACCGGGCGGCAATTTGGTTTCCATCGTGCCGTAAACGCGATTGACCTTGCCGAGGATGTATCCCGCGCCATCGCTGGCCGGGTTGAGATTGTCGTCAGGGCGCGCAAGCTGCTGGCGGGCGACCGGTCGCGCCAGATAAGGCGTGACGATCACCACCAGTTCGGATTCGTTGCGAATGAAATCCTTGCTGCGGAATAGCGCGCCGAGGACTGGAATCTTGGTGAGGCCCGGAAAGCCGGAAACCGACTGGCGCACTTCATCGCGGATCAGGCCGCCGATCATCATGGAACCGCCGGACGGCAGTTCCACAGTCGTGTCGGCAACGCGCTTTCGCAGCGACAGGACGCTCGCGCCAACGCCTTCCATCTTGTTTGTCGTGCCAGCGCCTTCAGTTGTCGGCTCCGAGACGGAGGTTCTGATTTTCAGGCTGATGCGTCCCGGCCCCAGCACGGTCGGCATGAATTCCAGACCGATGCCATAATTGATCTTGGCCAGCTGATTGGTGCGTTTTCCGTCGTCGTCATAGGTCACGCTGTTGATGACATTATATTCGCCGCCGACATTGAAAGCCGCCTTTTCACCGGAGATTGCGGTCAAGGTAGGTTCGGCGAGGGTCTTCATCACGCCTGCCGATTCCATCGCCCGCAGATAGGCGGAAAAGTTGCTCGTCGCGAGGCCGAACCCGGTATCGGAAAGGTTGTTGCCGATGGCGCCTGCGATATTCTCGGAAATCCCGCCGTAGGAAATACCGTTTGATACGCCGCTGCCCGTCATGTTGACGCCAAGCTGCTTCATGACGGAGCGGCTGACCTCGGCGACGGTGACTTTCAGCGTCACCTGATCCTCGCCGACGATGGTGAGCATATTGACGATTGCGCTCTGCCGACGCCCCCAGTCGGGATTGTTGATGGCGACACCGCCGCCATCGGTCGGGGCGGAGGCCGTGGTTGAATATTGACCGGTTGTTGCTTCGCCACCGGAAACGAAAAGACCGGCAAGCTTTGCGGCCTGCGCCGAATCCTGCGGGGTCTGCACGGTTCCGGTCAGCACCACATTGTCGTTGATGAGTTCGACGCGAATATCGGAACCCGGGATGAGGCGCTTGAGCTGGGACGAAAGCCCGCTCACGTCCCGCTCGATCTCGACATCGATCGATGCGACCTGCTCGCCATTCTGTCCGAAGACAAAGATATTGGTCTGTCCGACCTGCTTGCCGAAAAGATAGATGCGCCGCGACGTGCGCGTCACAGCATCGGCTATCGTCGGATTGGAGACGAGAACGTCATAGGCGTCCTGCGGGAGATCGAGGACAACCGATTTGTTGAGGCCGAGCTTGATCGTCTGCGGACGCTGCTGGCTGCCAACCTTGACGATGCCTGCCGCCGCCATTGCGGTCATGTCGGCGAGAGGCAGGGAAACGGTTGCAAGCGCGCCGGCCAACAGCGCGATCCTTGCGGAATATGGGCGCACGCGGTTTGTCTTTCTCATGAGCGCGGTCCTATTTCTGTAACGCTGCCGGATTTGATGACCTTGACCGTCCCGCTGCGGGTGGGCGAAGAAACCAGATAGTCCGCCTGCTTGATGTCCCTGTCCTCGACATCCTGTGTCGAGCGAAGCGCCAATGTCAGGCGGTCTGCCATCTGCTGGGCAACGGTGATGATTTCGGCCTGTTCCGGCGTCACTTCCAGCGTCGCGGTCTGGCCAACCATGACCTTGCGGCCCTGCTCGTCTTCCTGGATCGCCTGGTCGATTGCCAGAACCCGCACATTCTGCAGCACGGTTTCGGTGGTGAAGGGTGTGAGCGACTTGTCGCCATTGTCCGGCTTGCGGCGGGTCATGATGACATCGACGAAATCATTGGGAAGAATGAAGCCGCCCGCCGAACTTTCGGCATTGATCTGCGTCGCGACGGCGCGCATGCCGGGCGGCAGGATCGACGACATGAAGCTCTGTCCCGGACCGATGAGCTTGGCCTTGCGGATCGGCTCGCCCGTGAAGAACTGCAGCCGGACCGTGGCGCCGCTCAGTTGATTGATGGCATCGGGTTCGCTCGCGCGTGTGATATAGCCTTCGCTGATAGCCTCGGCCGGCCAGGGCTGCCAGCGCATCTGCGATGTGAGCTCCGCGCCGACACCAAGATTTTCGGTGGCGACGAGCACGTCCTCCAGTTTGATCTGCGGTGCTTCAGGGGCGGCGACGACGGGCGCAGGCGGCGGCGTGGCAAGGTTCATGGCAATATAGCCAGCGCCACCAGCCGCAAGAACGGCTACTCCTAAAATGAGCAGTCGAGCTGATTTCATGATATGCCCCGCGCAAATCCCCACGCCTTGATGACGTGTTCCAAAATTGCACTGGCAATCGTGTAATTATGGTTAATATAATCTTATTCGCATAAAGAAAGATTGAAATTACACGTAGGCGTTGTGCGCCAAAGCGTTCAAAAGATTCCAACCATAAAGGCTTTCATCGATTCTCCGACCGGCGTCAGCGGAAATGTCCAGAGACCGGCAGCGCCAAGCGCAACGCCGTAGGGAATGCCTACATCCTTGCGGGCGAGCGTGCCCATGAATGCAAAGCGGTCAGCCAGAAGCGGGCGCGGAACCATCCGGTAGAGGATGATCGTGAGCGTGAGAACACCGCCGAGGATCGAAACCATCACGAGATAATCCATGAGGCTGGGATCGGGGCCGTACCACAAGGCCGTCGCCGCGATCAGCTTGGCGTCACCGCCACCCATGGCGCGAAGGCAGAAGAGTGCAAAGGTGATGATGAGCGCGATGCCGCCAACCGCCAGATGCCAGCCGAAATCGGAAAGGGAATTGCCGCAAAGTGGCGCGAGCAGGAGAAAACCGAGCGTCAGCCCGATGGAAACACGGTTGCGGATCGTCATCGACGTCAGGTCGGTGACGATGGCCGTCACCATTGCCAGAGCGAAGATTGCCGTCATAACTGTTGCCGTCATGGCCATTGCTGTCATTGCCGCCCCCGCGTCAACTGTCACCCCACCGTCTGCACGGAATTGTCCTTATGCCTAGCGGTTCGTCGCCTGTTCGAACTGTCTCGCCGTTTCGTTGAATTTGTCGCCGACACTGCCGGCCATGAGCGCGACGCCGCTTATGATCGCAATGGAAACGAGCGTGCCGATCAGCGCATATTCGATCGCTGTCGAACCGGCCCTGTTCTTCATGAAACGCGTCATCAATGTCGGCATCGCATGCTCCTCGCTGTCCCGAACGCGCTGGTTTTTGGGAGTGCGCTTTAATTTCGGATGTGCTGAAGCATAGGAGAGAGGAATTGTGGCCCTCTTAACAGGTATGGTTAACGAAGTGCTGCAGCGCTCGCGAGACGGCGCCAATCGCGCGATTGGTTAATCTTTGGCGAATTGCGGGCACGGTCTGCACTGATGGGTGGCGACTTAATTCTTCCTTCACCAATCCCGTTCATTCTTTGCTCATTATATTGATGGGGCTTCATGAGCTTGGCCCATTATATCAGCGGGGGAATGTCGCGTGGGGCGTCGTTTGTTTTCTTTGGGTGGCTTCGGCGTGGTGCCTGCCATGGGCGCGGCTTTCATGGCCGTGATTGCGGTCGCACCGGCATCCGCGGAAGACTATATCGCCCTTGAAACCAGCCAGGCGCGTATTTTGCGGCTGGCGCGTCCCGCCGACAGCGTCGTGATCGGCAATCCGTCGATCGCCGATGCAGTCGTTCAGGACGCACAAACCATCGTCCTGACCGGCAAGGATTTCGGCGTCACCAATATCGTCGTCATGGACAAGCAGGGCGAACCGATCCTCGACCGTGAACTGGTCGTCTCCCGCAACACACGCGGAACGACGCGGATTTATCGGCAGGCCGAAGTGCAAACGCTTTCCTGCACACCCTATTGCGAAAAAGCCTCAACGAAGAACGGCTTCGACGACAAATAGCGATATTCGTGCGTGAGGCCGCGCTTGCGTTAATACTCTTTCAGGTTGTCCTGTTGTAACCATACGCCCAATCGAATTCTTGATCGAGTTCAGGCAGAATTGGGTGGGGTTATGACATTGGAGATCTTGGCGCGTCGCCTTGCGCGGGTGGGCGTATGCCTGCGCCGTTTCCCTCGTGCGCAAAATGGCGTGGCAGCGGTGGAATTCGTGCTGCTCATCGTTCCGTTCCTCCTCATCGTCTTCGCGACGATCGAGATCGGCGTGAGTTTTGCGGCACGCCAGGTCATAGCCAATGCGACGGAGACCGTGGCTCGCAAGTTGCAGACGTCGGGCAGGATCGGAGGCATCCAGATCAAAGACGCACCGATCAGCGTGGACGCCCTGCGCAATGAACTTTGTCAGCAGATGCAGTTCATGGTCGCGTCCGGCTGTCCCAATCTTTCGTTCAATCTTGGAACCTATGAAGGGTTCGGCCAGGTTCCGACGGACACGATTCTCGATGAAGAGGGCAAGCTCACGCGGACGGGCATTACCGGGACGAGCGGAACCTCCACCATCAACCAGCTCAACGTTGTTTACGCATGGCCGGTGCTGACGAACATCCTCTATCTGATGCAAAGTCCCCATGCTGCAGGCGGCACGATGCCGCTTTTTGCAACGCTTACCTGGCAGAACGAGCCTTTCCCGAACTGAGATAACCAACGCGCCCCGAAACCGGTTCAAACTTTTCGGGATGCATTCCAGAGGGATCCTCAGAGCGATCACCGGAGCGATCATTGTCATGCGTAACTATCTTCGGAATTTTCTGAGTGACCGGCGCGGCCTGGGAGCGGTTGAATTCGCGCTCATCGCGCCGCTCCTGCTTCTGATTTACCTGGGTTCCGTCGACCTTGCCGATGGGGTGGATACGAACAAGAAAGTGTCGCGCTCGGCGAGTGCCCTTGCCGATCTGGTCGCCCGCCAGTTGTCGGTCACGAAGAATGATCTGGACGACATGTTCAATATCAGCCGGGCTTCGCTTCTGCCCTATGGGCGGACCAGCCCGAAGATAAGGATCACCGCGATCAGGATCTATGGCGCCGCCAACAACCTGACGCCGAAAGTCGACTGGTCCTACGCCAATGCGGCGGATTTTGCCGTCAAGAAGGGTAGCACCGGTACTATTCCCTCCACGCTCGTGAGTGAAGGTTCTTATTTCATCAAGGTCGATGTCGAACTTGACTACAAGCCGCTCAATTCATGGATTTCCACGAGCATTCCGATGAGCGAAACCTATTATCTGGCGCCGCGCTATACGAACACGATCCCCTGCACCAATTGCTGAGCATCTTGGCATTGCGGGCAAAACTCAACATATAAGGGCAAAGCCGATGCACGGCTCTTGTTCAGGATCAGTTTTCAATGCCCGAATTACCAGAGGTCGAGACGGTTCGCCGTGGTCTGCAGCCCGTCATGGAAGGCGCGACCGTCAGCCAGGTCGAACAGCGCCGCCCGGACCTGCGCTTTCCCTTTCCAGACCGTTTTGCCCAACGTCTTTCGGGCCGGCGCATTTCGGCGCTCGGGCGCCGCGCAAAATATCTCACGATCCATCTTGATGACGGCCTTTCCGTCATCAGCCATCTGGGCATGTCGGGGTCGTTTCGCATCGAGACGGATGAGGGTGGCGATACGCCCGGCCAGTTCCATCACGAGCGTTCCAAGCTGAGTGCGCATGATCATGTGGTGTTTCACCTTCAGCGTGCCGATGGCGGCGCTGCCCGCGTGGTCTATAACGATCCGCGACGGTTCGGTTTCATGCTCTTTGCCGAAGAAGGCACGCTCGACAGTCATCCGCTGCTTGCGGGCCTTGGCATAGAGCCGACGGGCAATCTGCTTTCGGGCACTGTCCTGTCGGAACTCTTCGCGGGCCGCAAGGCACCCCTCAAGGCCGCGCTGCTCGACCAGCGGCTGATAGCTGGTCTCGGTAATATCTATGTCTGCGAGGCACTCTGGCGCAGCCACCTGTCGCCGATGCGTGCCGCCGGTTCTGTCGCACAGGACCCAGAAACCATGGAGCGGCTTGCTTCCGACATTCGAACGGTGATTGCGGAAGCCATTGCCGCAGGCGGCTCAACCCTCAAGGACTATATTCAGGCAGATGGCGCGCTCGGCTATTTCCAGCACTCCTTCTCCGTCTATGGTCGCGAGGGCGAGCCTTGCCGAAATCCCGCCTGCAACGGCTTTGTGGAACGGGCGGTACAGTCGGGACGTTCGACTTTTTTCTGTGCCTCCTGCCAGCAATGAATGCTTGAAAAAGAAGTCCTGCCAGTCCACTTTGCCCGCCAACCAGCCAGCCGTTGATGGAGGAGTTCAAATTCATGGCCTATGATACGATCATCGTTGAGACGCGCGGCAGCGTGGGCCTCATTCGTCTCAATCGTCCGCAGGCGCTCAATGCGCTGAACCGCAAGGTGCTTGAGGAATTGACGGAAGCTCTCGGCGCTTTCGATGCGGACGGCAAGATCGGCGCAATCGTCCTCACCGGCTCCGAAAAGGCTTTTGCCGCAGGTGCCGACATCAAGGAAATGCAGCCTATCGATTTCGTGGACGCCTATCTTCAGGACATGTTCGCCGACTGGCAGAAGGTGGACCGTGTCCGCAAGCCGATCATCGCGGCGGTTTCGGGCTATGCGCTCGGTGGCGGCTGTGAACTTGCCATGATGTGCGATTTCATCATTGCCGGCAGCAACGCCAAGTTTGGCCAGCCCGAAATCACCCTCGGCGTCATGCCCGGCATGGGCGGCTCGCAGCGTCTCACCCGCTATGTGGGCAAGTCCAAGGCAATGGATATGTGCCTGACCGGACGCATGATGGATGCGGCGGAAGCCGAACGCAGCGGCCTGGTCTCGCGGGTGGTCGCGCCGGAAGAACTTCTGGAAGAGGCTTTGAAGGCTGCCGAACGCATTGCATCCTTCTCGCGTCCCTCCGTGCTGATGGTCAAGGAAGCGGTCAACCGCACCTATGAAATGACGCTGAGCGAAGGGCTTCGTTTCGAGCGTCGCCAGTTCCACTCCCTGTTTGCGACGGAAGACCAGAAGGAGGGCATGGCGGCCTTCATCGACAAGCGCACGCCATCGTTCAAGAATCGCTGATTGATCGGTTTGGCGGCCAACAGGCTGCCCCGACAAGGGCGTCGTGGAAGTCTTCCGGCTGCTTCCGCTGAGCTTTTATTGGGCTTTTATTGGGCTTTTGGGCCGGATTTGCGGCTCTGTGATCGACCTTTGGGGCAGAATCCACGTTGACGCCGCCCCAAAGCTGATCTATAAGCCCGCCCACGGATCGGCGGCCCAAAGGATTTTTCTCGGCTGCCCTAGAGGTTTTGTGCCCGGCGGTTTTTGCCCCTGGCTAGCTGACAGAAAAAAGAGAGGCATTTATGGCCAATACTCCTTCGGCCAAGAAGGCAGTGCGCAAGATCGCTGCCCGCACCGAAATCAACAAGTCCCGCCGTTCGCGCGTTCGCACCTTTGTGCGTAAGCTCGAAGACGCTCTCCTGAGCGGCGACAAGCAGGCTGCAGAACTCGCATTCAAGGCTGCTGAGCCTGAGCTGATGCGCGCAGCTTCCAAGGGCGTGATGCACAAGAATACCGCTTCGCGTAAGGTCTCGCGCCTTGCCCATCGCGTTAAGGCTCTCAACGCCTAATATTCATCCATTCTTATGGATCAGTTTCGAAACCCGGCTCATTGTTAGCCGGGTTTTCTTTTTTGAGCGTTTTTTGGACAACCTGCGTTCTTTCTTTCCATCTCCAATTGAAGAGATATTTCAATGACTAGCTGGAATTTTTGAGAGGGGCGTCAATCCTGTGAGTGTTGATTTGATTAGTATTTTCAAATGGTTGCAGATTCTTATCCACTGTTATCCACAGGCGGGTTTAGGGACTCGGAAGTGGGTTTGAGTCAAGAATTTTTTTTAAATTTATTTTTCGGACGGAACATATCAGGACCACCTAAAAATTGTCCTATGAAAACGCATTGAATCCAAAGGTGTTATTTCGCTGGCATCCGATTCCCCCCTGTTGTGGGGAGGCCCTGCAAGAGCTTTCAGTAAAAAAATGTGGTTTTCTGAGGCTTGCCCTTTGCTGCGAGGCTTCGCTAAAGTCAGGACATAAGAGGGGTGGGCCATCGGCCCGGAGTTAGCATCAAATAACGAGTTTGTCGGCGTGGGTGTCACAGCCCGCGGGTGTTATATTCTGGTCGTAAGGTCCTGATCCTCATGGTTGATTGCTTACCATTCATTAACCGGAATGCCGTTTTAGGCATGTCCCCGACAATTGAATGGTTGTGGCGGATTTCTTTCCGGGCAATCAGCCTCCGATAAAAGTGTTGTGAGTCGTAAAAAGGTCGCCGGGAAGGAGTATCCGGGTGTTGGTCCTGATGGGACCGTTTGAGTTTGTGTTTGGCCCAGAGCTTTCGAGCCGGGCTTTGTGAGTGAGTACCTGCTGGCCAGACGGATGATAATCCGCGGCGCGGACAGGAAAAAATGACAAGCGCCAGAAAACGGCGCGTACGAATGTGAAGGCAGGCGAGACGATGGCAATGATGACCGGCAAATCGACGGCAACGATGGGTGATGATGCACATGCGAACCGTATCCACGGATCTTCTGCTACCGGAAATGACAAGAGCCTGGTCGAGTTGAGCGGCAACGCTGGTGATGAGGTTTTCGAGCGCCTTACGGCAAAGCTGAAAGCCCGCGTCGGCACCGAGATTTATTCCAGCTGGTTCGGTCGTCTGAAGCTCGACGACATCTCCAAGAGCATTGTCCGCCTGTCGGTTCCGACGGCCTTCCTGCGCTCTTGGATCAACAATCACTATTCCGAACTGCTGACCGAGCTGTGGCAGGAAGAAAACCCGCAGATTCTGAAGGTTGAAGTCGTGGTACGTGGCGTAAGCCGCGTGGTGCGCAGCGCCGCTCCGGTCGAAGCCTGCGAAGCTTCCGAGAACAAGCCGGTCGTCGCCCCGCGCGAAAAGATGGTGTTCCCGCTCGGCCAGTCCTTTGGCGGCCAGCCGGTGGGCGACAAGCGCGGTTCCGCCGTCGTCGCAGAATCGGCGGCGGCTTCGGGTGCCGTGCTCGGCTCGCCGCTCGATCCCCGCTATACGTTCGACAGCTTCGTCGATGGCGCATCGAATCGCGTCGCGCTCGCCGCTGCCCGCACCATTGCGGAAGCCGGTTCCAGCGCCGTTCGCTTCAATCCGCTTTTCATCCATGCTTCCGTCGGTCTCGGCAAGACTCACCTTCTGCAGGCGATCGCCGCCGCGGCGCTCCAGCGCCAGGAAAAGGCCCGCGTCGTCTATCTGACGGCAGAATATTTCATGTGGCGCTTCGCCACCGCCATCCGCGACAACAATGCGCTGTCCTTCAAGGAACAGCTTCGCGATATCGACCTTCTCGTGATCGACGACATGCAGTTCCTGCAGGGCAAGTCGATCCAGCACGAGTTCTGCCATCTCCTGAACACGTTGCTCGACAGCGCAAAGCAGGTCGTTGTCGCCGCCGACCGTGCGCCTTCCGAACTGGAATCGCTTGATGTGCGTGTCCGTTCGCGTCTTCAGGGCGGCGTTGCGCTTGAAGTGGCCGCGCCCGACTATGAAATGCGCGTCGAAATGCTGCGCCGCCGACTGGCCGCAGCGCAGGCGGAAGATCCGAGCCTCACGATTGGCGAAGAGATTCTCTCCCATGTGGCCCGCACCGTCACCGGATCGGGCCGTGAACTGGAAGGCGCTTTCAACCAGCTTCTGTTCCGCCAGTCCTTCGAGCCGAACATCTCCATCGACCGCGTCGATGAACTGCTCGGTCACCTGACCCGCGTCGGCGAACCGAAGCGTATCCGCATCGAGGAAATCCAGCGCATCGTCGCGCGGCATTACAATGTCTCGAAGCAGGACCTGCTGTCGAACCGCCGCACGCGCACCATCGTCAAGCCGCGTCAGGTGGCAATGTATCTTGCCAAGATGATGACGCCGCGTTCCCTGCCGGAAATCGGTCGCCGCTTCGGCGGTCGCGATCACACCACGGTCCTGCACGCCGTGCGCAAGATCGAGGATCTGGTCGGCGCCGATACCAAGCTCGCCCAGGAACTGGAGCTTCTCAAGCGCCTTATCAACGATCAGGCAGCCTGACGGGCTCAGCATCGGCTCTAGTATGTATCCCGGCATCGACCCGAAAATCGGAATCGATTTTCGGAAAGGTCGATGCGGCGATCCGACCTTCCCCGCTATCAATGGCGGTTATCAACAAAAAGCCCGGGCCCTGTCGCTTTCCGACACGGCGCGGGCTTGCTTTTCTCCTTAAAAATCTGCCACTTTAACGGACCTTCTGGCGCCCCGGGGCGCCTTATCGACAGGGGCCGCCTGCCTGCCCGTCAGATGCAGTTGCCCTGTCCCAGCGAGCGAGTGCGTTTGAACATGCGTGTTACCCTAGAGCGATCGAACCTTCTCAAATCTCTCAATCACGTCCACCGCGTCGTGGAACGCCGCAACACGATACCGATTCTGTCGAACGTGCTTTTGCAGGCTGAGGGCGCAAGCCTCGCGCTCAAGGCGACCGATCTTGATCTTGAGGTCAATGAAGCGACGGCCGCCATGGTGGAGCAGGCTGGCGCCACGACGGTTCCGGCGCATCTCCTCTACGATATCGTCCGCAAGTTGCCCGATGGCGCCGAAGTCATGCTCTCGACCAACCCGGATGGCGGTTCCATGTCGGTCATATCCGGCAAGTCGTCCTTCCGTCTGCAGTGCCTGCCGCAGTCCGATTTCCCGGAACTGACCGCTGGCGCCTTCACCCACTCCTTCCTGATCGAGGCGCAGGCGCTGAAACGCCTCATCGACCGCACGCAGTTTGCGATTTCGACGGAAGAAACCCGCTATTACCTCAACGGCATTTTCTTCCACGCCATCGAAAGCGATGGCGCGCTGAAGCTCCGTGCTGTCGCGACCGACGGCCACCGGCTGGCGCGCGCCGAGCTGGAAGCGCCGTCCGGCACCGAAGGCATGCCCGGCATCATCATTCCGCGCAAGACGGTCGCCGAACTGCAGAAGCTGGTCGACGTGCCGGAAGTGGTCGTTACGGTTGAACTGTCGGACGCCAAGATCCGCTTCACGGTCGGCTCGGTGGTGCTCACCTCGAAACTGATCGACGGCACCTTCCCGGATTACCAGCGCGTGATTCCGTCCGGCAACGACAAGAAGCTCACCATTGGCCGCCAGGAATTCGCGGCCTCCGTCGACCGCGTCTCGACCATTTCCAGCGAACGTGGCCGCGCGGTGAAGCTCTCCATCGCCGATGGTCAGTTGACACTCACCGTCAACAATCCCGATTCCGGCAGCGCAACCGACGAGCTTGCTGCCGATTACGATGCCGATCCGCTCGATATCGGTTTCAACTCGAAATACCTGCTCGATATCACCAGCCAGCTTTCGGGTTCCGATGCGGTCTTCATGCTGGCCGATGCCGGTTCACCGACACTGGTGCGCGATACGGGCGATGAAGATGTGCTGTACGTTCTCATGCCTATGCGTGTTTAAAGAACAGAAAAGTGAATAGGCCCGAGCCTGATCAAAGCCGCCCGGATCGCGTTTCGATCCGGCGGCTTAAGCTTGTCAATTTCCGCAACTATGCGGAATTGTCGTTGCCGCTTGGCCCCGGCCACGTGGTGCTGACCGGCGAAAACGGCTCCGGCAAGACCAATCTGATCGAAGCGGTTTCCTTTCTGTCACCGGGGCGCGGCCTGCGCCGCGCTGCTTATGACGATGTCGCACGCACCAGTTCGCTCGATGGCTTTGCCATCCATGCCGCGCTTGATTGCATGATCTATGGCGAGGCCGAGATCGGCACCGGCACCGCTGGCGGCGGCGAGGGTGGCCGCAAGGTCCGCATCAACGGTATTGCCGCTTCCGGCGACGATCTGCTCGATTATGCGCGCATTCTCTGGGTGGTGCCGTCGATGGATGGGCTGTTCACCGGAGGCGCTTCCGACCGGCGGCGTTTTCTGGACCGCATGGTGCTCGCCATCGATACCGCGCACGGCAAGCGCGTGCTCGATTATGAACGGGCAATGCGCAGCCGCAACCGGTTGCTGAGCGACGGCAACGGTGACGACCAATGGCTGGATGCGATAGAAAGCCAGATGGCTGAACTTGGCACGGCCATCGCAGCCGCCCGTGCCGAAGCCATGCGCCTGATCGCGGCGATGATCGAGCGGCTGCCAGCCGAAGGACCGTTTCCCAAGGCTGACTGCTTTCTGGAAGGAACGCTTGAGCAGAGAATCAGTGTCGAGGCGGCGCTTGATCTTGAAGAGGATTTCCGACGCACCCTGCGCGATGGCCGCGCACGCGACCGGGCGGCAGGCCGCACGCTGGAAGGTCCGCATCGCACCGATCTGATCGTCCAGCATCGCCCCAAGGCGATGCCTGCCGCACTTTGTTCCACCGGTGAGCAGAAAGCCCTGCTGATCGGTCTGGTGCTTGCTCATGCGCGGCTGACGGCGGAGCTTTCCGGCATGGCCCCCATACTCCTGCTCGATGAAATCGCCGCGCATCTCGATACGGGACGCCGCGCCGCACTCTTCGGCATCCTTAATGAGCTTGGCGGGCAAGCCTTCATGACCGGCACGGATCGGGCGCTTTTTGAGGCGCTTGAAGGGGAAGCGCAATTTTTCAATGTGGCGGCTGGCACGCTTACCCCGCTCTGAGGCAAAATATCCGCTGACAGCGGGTCGGCAGAGGCATATGTTTGCCGACCATGAACGCACCATCGAAGCCCTTTTCATCCGAAGAACTCGAACGCTACGCGCGCCATATCGTGCTGCCGGAAATCGGCGGGCCGGGCCAGCAGAAGCTGAAGGCCGCCCGCATATTGATCGTCGGCGCAGGCGGTCTTGGCGCGCCTGTGCTGCAATATCTGGCAGCGGCGGGTGTCGGCACGCTCGGCATCATCGACGATGACACGGTTTCGCTGTCCAACCTGCAGCGGCAGGTCATCCACGATACGCAAAGCGTCGGCCAGCCGAAGGTGGAAAGCGCGCTCGCCACCATTGCCCGCATCAACCCGCATGTGAGGGTAGAAGGGCATCAGCTCCGCCTCGATGCGGACAATGCCGAAGCCCTGATCGGCAATTACGATATTGTGGTGGATGGTTCGGACAATTTCACCACGCGTTATATTCTGGCCGATGCCGCTGCCAAAGTCGGTCGCCCGCTGGTGACCGGCGCCATGGGCCGTTTCGACGGCACGGTCACGGTGCTGATGCCATACGCAAACAGCCCCGATGGCATGCCCAACCCGTCCTATCGTGATCTTTTCCCGGAAGCGCCGCCGCCCGGAACGGTGCCGACCTGTGCCGAAGCCGGAGTGCTGGGCGTCCTGCCGGGTGTGATCGGCAGCCTGCAGGCAATGGAAGTCATCAAGCTCATCACGGGCATCGGCGAGCCGCTGGTCGGTCGGCTGCTGCTCTATAATGCGCTGAATGTCCGCTTCGAAACCATCCGCTACAAGGCGCGCAAACCGAAATGACGGCTCTGCGTGTCGAAGTTATTGGCGGGAATTTCGGGCAGTGGGAAGAATTGCTTGGCATAATCCGCGACAGCTTCGCCTATATGGACGGCGTGATCGATCCGGCCTCATCAGCAGGTTTGCTGACGGCAGAAAATTTGCGGCAGAAGGCCGAGGAAGAAACCGGCTTTGCAGCCTTCCTTGATGGCAGACTTGTCGGCTGTGTCTTCATACGGGAAAAGGCCGAGGGCTTTTATCTCGGCAAGCTTGCCGTCGCATCCGCTTTTGAGGGAAGAGGCATTGGGCGATTGCTGATGCAAAAGGCGGCAGATGTTGCGGTTGCAAAAGGCAAGCCCTCGATTGAGTTGCAGGTGCGTATCGAGCTTGCGCGCAATCGGGCGGTGTTTGAGAAGCTCGGATATCGCAAGATCGCGGAAACCGCGCATCCGGGCTATAGCCGCCCCACATCCATAACCATGCGCAAGGAGATCACGTGTGGCACTGACATTAACCGATGAAGAGCGGTCGATAGCCGCAGGCGATCAGGGGGAAGGCGCTGCGATGGCGATGCGCATCGTGGCCGAAACTGCGCGGCTGATGGGTGCGCCGCGTCTTATCCCTGTCGCATCAGCGCATATCGACGGTGCGCTCTATCACGGCGATAGCGGAACGCTTTTTGCAGAGAAGCTTGTAGAGGGCGGCGCGAAGGTCAGGGTGCGCGCCACACTCAATGTCGGTTCCATCGATCTGACCGGCTGTTCGCATAATCTTTTGCCAGCTCACGAGGCGGATATGGCCAGGCGCATGATGCGCGCCTACATCAAGCTCGGCTGCGAGCCGACATGGACCTGCGCGCCTTATCAGGCAGGCCACAGGCCAGCACAGGGAACCGATGTCGCATGGGGCGAATCCAATGCGGTCGTGTTCTGCAATTCGGTTCTGGGCGCGCGCACCAATCGCTATGGCGATTTTCTGGATATCGCCTGCGCCATTGCAGGACGCGCCCCCGATTATGGTCTTCATCGCACCGAAAACCGCCGCGCTACGGTGGTGATCGATATTTCGGCGCTCGATCCTGCCTTCCTGTTTTCGGAGGTGGCCTGGCCGATTCTCGGCAATCTGTTCGGTCGCAGCGTGGGAACGAATATCGGTGTCGTCGCGGGCAGTCCCGTCCACCCCGATGAAGATGATCTCAAGGCTTTTGGTGCGGCCTCGGCATCGGTGGGCGCGGTCGGATTGTTCCATATTGCGGGCGTGACGCCGGAAGCCCCCGACCTTGAAACGGCCTTGCAGCATCAGGAACCGGAGGGCGTCATCCGCGTCACGCGAGACATGGTCGAGGCGACGCGCAAGCGGCTTTCGACTGTCGAGCGCGTGGATCATATCGATGCGGTCGCCATTGGCAGTCCGCATCTTTCGATAACGGAATTCGACCGTCTGGAGCGCGCCATAGCGCAACGCAAGCTCGCTGTCCCGCTCTATGCCTGTACGGGCCGCCATGCGCTGGCCGAGCTGGAGAAGGATGGGCGCAGGCAGGCGCTGGAAAGGGCAGGCGTCGTCATCGTCGCCGATACTTGCGTCGTCGTCACACCTATTTTGCCAGCTAAGGATGACGCCATCCTGATGACCAATTCCGGCAAGTTCGCCCATTATGCCCCCGGCAATACCGGCTATGGCGTGCTTTACGGTTCGCTGGAGGAATGCGTGGAAAGCGCTGTCGCTGGCAGGCCGGTTTTCGGGAGACAGGCAGCATGAGTATTGGGAAAACTTCTATACTCGTTACTGGCAAGGCCGCTGATGCCGAGGCGCTGGTTCTCTCCGCGCCGATCAGCTTCTGGGGCGGCGTCGATCCGAAAAGCGGGCGGATTGCCGATGTGCGCCATCCGGAACATGGGCAAAGCATCGCCGGGCGCGTGCTGTGCCTCCCGGGAACCATCGGTTCGTCGTCAGCCGCTGCCGTTCTGCTGGAACTGGTCCATAGCGGCCACGCGCCCGCAGCCATTGTCCTGCACGAGCCTGATGCAATCCTGCTGCTTGGCCTCATCGTTGCCCGTGAAATGGGCCATGACGTGCCCGTCGCCGTTGAACTCGATCGCGAGGCGCAAAAGCAACTCGCCGGCCATCGGGTGACGGTCGGCGAGGACGGAACGATTGGGATTACTGCTTAACTAGATAGGGCTTATGCGTCTTTTTTCGCCGTGACCCTGAGCCTGTCGAAGGGCTGACGGCAGGCGTTGTGCGTTTTCCCTCAGCCCTTCGAGACGCCTCCTTCGACAGGCTCACGAGGCTCCTCAGGATGAGGGAAAAGAGACTACAAAGGCGGCTCTAGAGCATTTCCAGCAAAAGTGTGAAACGTTTACGCGGGGAAATCAGTTCACTGGACTGATTTCCTATCCCGTTTCGATGCGTTGGATAATGCGATAAGACAAATAGTTAGAGCGGTTCCGGCGATTCTGTCAGAACAGGAACCGCTCTAATATTGCGTGTTGCGGTCCACGACGTGCTCCAGCGTCCCGTCGCGCTCGAAGGCTTCGATCTGCCGGATGATCTGCGGCACAAGGGCGGTGGCGGATGAGCTTGCCGCCGCATGCGGGGTGATCGTCACGCGCGGATGGTCCCAGAGCGGGCTGCTGGCCGGCAACGGTTCCTGCGTGAACACGTCGAGGGAAGCTGCCGAAAGAAGTCCGCGATCAAGTGCTGCCAGAATATCCGCCTCGTTCTGCAATCCGCCGCGTCCGGCATTGATCAGCACCGGAGCGCCGAGCGGCCCGTCGCTCTTCAGTTGCGCGAACATCGACATGGAGAGGATGCCCTTCGTGTCGGGCGTCAGCGGCAGCAGGCAGACGAAGATGTCGGCCGTCTTGAGGAATTTCGCAAAGCCGTCCTTGCCATGATAGGTCTGAACGCCGTCGATTTCCTGCGGACGGCGGCTCCAGCCGGTGACATTGAAGCCAAGGGTTTTGAGCTTTTCAGCCGCATCGCGGCCTAGCACGCCAAGGCCCATGATTCCGACCGTCACCTCATGCGCGGCTGGCTGGCGGCGATCTTCGTGCCAGACATGATTCTGCTGCTGCTTGCGATAGCGTTGTCCGAGACGATGATGATCCAGCACCTGCCAGACGACATATTCCGTCATGCGCATGGTGAGATCGTCGGAGATGATGCGCACCAGCGGCACATCGGGAATCCGGTCATCGCGGAAGACATGATCGACGCCTGCACCCAGCGAGAAGATGACCTTCAGATTGGGCAGGTTGGCAAGCGAGCCGGGCTTCTGCTTCCACACGAGCGCATATTTGATGGAGGGATCGTTTTCCGCACGATCCGTCACCACCGGACGGTCCGGCGCGTGATCGCGAAACGTCTTCAGCCAGATTTCCGGGTCCCAGTCTGTGATCGCCAGAAGGATATTGCCTTTGGTATCGGTCATTGCCTCACTCCCCCTTCGGTCGCCTCCATATGGAAAGCTGCTGCCATCAGTGTCTTGGTGTACTCGGTCTGCGGATTGGCAAACACATCTTTCGCCGCGCCATATTCCACCGCCTTGCCATTGCGCATCACCAGCACGTCATTTGCCAGCGCCCGCACCACTTTCAGGTCGTGGCTTATGAAAAGATAGGCGAGATCATGTTTCTTCTGCAATGCGCGCAGCAGATCAACCACCTGCGCCTGCACACTCATATCGAGCGCCGAGGTCGGTTCGTCCAGCATGACGAATTTCGGGTTCAGCACCATGGCGCGTGCAATGGCGATGCGCTGGCGCTGTCCGCCGGAAAATTCGTGCGGGTAGCGGAAGCGTGTTTCCGGGTCGAGGTTCACCTCGTTAAGCGCGGCAACCACGCGCGCATCGCGGTCGTCCGCTGAAAGCTTCGGCTCGTGCACCAGAAGCCCTTCGGCGATGATGTCGGCGATGGTCATGCGCGGAGACAGCGACCCGAACGGGTCCTGAAACACGATCTGCATTTCGCGGCGCAGCGGGCGCATGTCCTTGAAGCTGAACTTCGCGATGTCGCGCCCGTCGAAATTGATCTCGCCCCTGGATGAGATCATGCGCGAAAGCGCGAGGCCAAGCGTCGTCTTGCCGGAACCCGATTCGCCAACGACGCCGAGCGTCTGGCCGGCGCGCAGGTTCACGTCGATGCCGTCCACCGCTTTCACATGGTCGACGGTCTTGCGCAAAAACCCCTTCTTGATCGGGAACCAGACGCGAATATCCTTGCCTTCCATCACCGTTCTGGCAGCAGGATCGGCGGCGGGCGGTTCGCCCTTCGGTTCTGCGGCCAGCAGGTGCCTGGTGTAAGGATGCTGCGGGTTCTCGAAAATATCCCGGGTCGGCCCGGTCTCGACGATCTTGCCTTTGCTCATCACGCAGACCCTGTCGGCGATCTTGCGAACGATGCCGAGATCGTGGGTGATGAAGAGCATCGACATGCCCTGTGCGGCTTTCAGTTCGGCAAGCAGCTTCAATATCTGCGCCTGCACGGTAACATCGAGCGCGGTGGTGGGCTCGTCGGCGATCAGCAGCTTCGGCTTGTTGGCAAGCGCCATTGCGATCATGACGCGCTGGCGCTGCCCGCCGGAAAGCTGGTGCGGGAAAGCGGACAGACGCTTCTCCGGTTCGCGAATGCCGACTTCGTGCAGAAGTTCCAGCGTTCGCGCCCGCGCTGCCTCGACACCCATGCCCTGATGCATTTTCAGGATTTCGCCGATCTGACGCTCCACGCTGTGCAGCGGATTGAGCGAGGTCATAGGCTCCTGAAAGATCATCGTGATGTCGTTGCCGCGCACACGGCGCAGTTCCGGCTCCGAGGCCTTCATCAGGTCCCGACCGTTGAAGAGAATTTCCCCGGAAGGATGGCTCGCGGACGGATAGGGCAGCAATTTCAGGATCGACAGGGCCGAGACGGACTTGCCCGATCCCGATTCTCCCACCAGCGCTACCGTTTCGCCTTCGGCAATGTCGAAGGATACCCGGTCGACAGAAATGCGTTCCTCGCCATTCTGGCGGAATGCGACGGACAGATCGCGGACGGACAGCAGCGTTTTATTTCCAGAATCGTTCATTGATCCGCTCATCGGCTCGCTCATTGAAATGCCTTTCGCGGATCGAAGGCGTCGCGTGTTGCTTCACCGATGAAGATCAGGAGCGACAGCATCAGCGAGATGACCACGAAGCCGGTAATGCCGAGCCAGGGGGCCTGGAGATTGTTCTTGCCCTGAGCGAGGAGCTCGCCGAGCGAAGCCGAGCCGGGCGGAAGGCCGAAGCCGAGGAAGTCGAGCGAGGTGAGCGTGGTGATCGAGCCGTTCAGGATGAAGGGCAGGAAGGTCAGTGTCGCCACCATGGCGTTGGGTAGGAGATGCCGCCACATGATCGTGCCGTTCTTCACGCCGAGCGCGCGCGCCGCATTCACATATTCAAAATTTCGCGCCCGCAGGAATTCCGCGCGCACCACGCCGACGAAGGCGACCCATGAGAACAGGAGCATGATGCCGAGCAGCACCCAGAAGCCGGGCGGCAATATCGCCGCGATGATCAGCAACAGGTAGAGAACCGGGATCGAGGACCAGATTTCAATGAAGCGCTGGAACAGAAGATCGACCCAGCCGCCGAAATAGCCCTGAACCGCACCTGCCGTCACGCCGATAATGGCGGAGAAGAAGGTGAGGATCAGGCCGAAAAGCACGGAAATGCGGAAGCCGTAGAGCGCGCGCGCAAAGACGTCACGCGCCTGATCGTCGGTGCCGAGCAGGTTGAAATTGCCGAAGCGGCAATTCGGGTCTTCCACGCCCTGCGGGTAACGCTGGCAGCGCTCTTCCGCCGAATAGAGCCAGAACGGCCTTGACGGAGCCGCTTCCGGTATTTCGTTGTTCACTGTGTTGTAGGAGTAGCGGATTGGTGGCCAGATGGCCCAGCCATGGGCGTTGATCTCGTCCTGTATCACCGGGTCTCGATAATCGGTGACGGCGTAAAAGCCGCCGAATCTTTCTTCCGGATAATCGACGAAAACCGGCATCAGCAGCTCGCCCTTGTAGGAAACGAGGATGGGCCGGTCATTGGCGATGAACTCGGAACAAAGCGCTGCGATGAGCAGGAACAGGAATATCCAAAGTGACCAGTAACCGCGCTTGTTCGCCTTGAAATTTTGCCAGCGGCGCTTGTTGAGCGGCGACAGAAACGGGCGTTTCACGGGAACGGCGGGCGACAAGGGGGTGTCGGTCATCAGACGTCCCTCCGGTCAAAGTCGATGCGCGGATCGATCCACGTATAGGTGAGGTCGGACAGGAGGCCGACCAGAAGGCCGATCAGCGAGAAGATGAAGAGATTGGCGAACACCACCGGATAATCGCGGTTGATGACCGACTGGTAGCCAAGCAGACCAAGGCCGTCGAGCGAGAAGATCGTTTCGATCAGAAGCGAGCCGGTAAAGAAGGCCGATATGAATGCGCCCGGAAAACCGGCAATCACGATCAGCATCGCATTGCGGAAGACGTGACGATAGAGAACCTGATTCTCGGTCAGCCCCTTGGCGCGTGCCGTGGTCACGTATTGCTTGCGGATTTCTTCCAGAAACGAGTTCTTGGTCAAAAGCGTGGTGGTGGCGAAGGCGGAAAGCACGAGTGCGGTCACCGGCAGCACCATGTGCCACAGATAGTCGCCGATCTTGCCCCAGAACGACATCTGCGCGAAATCCGGTGAGGTAAGGCCGCGCAGCGGGAACCAGTCGAAGAAAGAGCCGCCCGCAAAAAGCACGATCAGCAGGATGGCGAAAAGGAAGCTCGGGATTGCATAACCGACGATGATGGCGGCGCTTGTCCAGGTGTCGAAGCGCGATCCGTCCTTGATCGCCTTGCGGATGCCAAGCGGAATCGAAATCATGTAGGACAGAAAGGTCAGCCACAGGCCGAGCGAGATCGAAACCGGCATCTTCTCCTTGATGAGGTCGATCACGCTGATATCGCGGAAATAGCTGCGACCGAAATCGAATCGCAGATAGTTCCACAGCATCTGGCCGAAACGTTCCAGCGGCGGCTTGTCGAAACCGAACTGCTTTTCCAGATCGGCGATGAATTGCGGGTCCAGCCCCTGCGCGCCGCGATATTTGGAATTGACCGAGCCGCTGTCGACAGCGCTTTGCCCGAAATCGCCGCCACCGCCCGAAAGGCGGTCGAGAGCGTCGCCGCCCTGTCCGGAAAGCTGCGCGATCACCCGCTCGACAGGACCGCCGGGGGCGAACTGAACGACGGCGAAGGAAATGGCCATGATGCCGAAAATCGTCGGGATCATCAGAAGCAGACGGCGGAGAATGTAAGCGCCCATCAGCCCGTTTTTCTCCGCAGGTTCGATTCAGTCTTGTGGCTTGCCAACAGCTTCTGCCTTTTCGTCATTCACAATCATTGCTTTATCCACCACAGCGTCTCGACGGGAAAGCCGTAATCGGGCTTCGGCTCCTTGAAACCGAACCGGTCCCAATAGGCCACGAGATGATTCGCTGTCGTCCAATTTGGAATCCAGTCGCGCCGGATACGCAAGTACCGATCGAGCACCCGTATCGTCGCGACGAGTTCTTCACGCGTCGAAACCTTGCCGATATCCGCAATCAGCGCATCGATCAACGGATCTTCCGTGCCGGGAAGATTATAGCTGCCCGGCACCTTGGCCGATTCGGAGCCGAATATGCCGGCAAGCGATTCCTGTGTCGGCGTGGGGCTGAACTGCAACGCCATGCCCACCATGTCGAACTGGAAGTTCTGCATCCGCGCTTGATACTGGCTTGCATCGACAAGCCGGTTGCTTGCATCGATGCCGATGGCGCGCAATTTCTGCACATAGGGATTGTATACGCGAGAAAACCCCTCCGAATTACTCAGGATTTCCAGCGCGAACTTCGATCCGTCCTTGTCATGGAACTGGCCGTTCCTGCGCTCGAAACCGGCTTCCTCCAGCAACTTGATGGCCTGCGCGAACTGTTTCCGGTCCCGTCCTGTTCCGTCGGAAACCGGCATCAGCACGGCCTCCCCGAAAACCGCGTCCGGCAGTTTGCCGCGATAGCGTTCAAGCACCTTCACCTCATCGGGCGTCGGCAGGCCGCTTGCCTGAAAATCCGATCCGTTGAAGCAGGATTGCGAGCGGGCATAGACATTGTAGAAAAGATGCTCGTTGGTCCATTCGAAGTCGAAGCAGAGCGCGATTGCTTCACGCACGCGCGGATCGCGGAAGCGTTCGCGGCGCTGGTTCAGCGCCCAGGCCTGCATAAGCGGGCGCTTTTCCGGCGGAAAGGTGCGCTTGACGACCTTTCCCTGCTGGATGGCCGGGAAATCATAGGCCGTCGCCCAGTTCTTGGAGACGGTTTCCTCGCGATACTCGATGCTGCCTTTCTTGAAGGCTTCGAATTGCGGCTGGCGGTCGCGGAAAAACTCGATGCGAATACGGTCGAAATGGTTGAAGCCCTTCTGCACCGGCAGGTCCTTCGCCCAGTAATCCTCGACGCGCTCATATTCGATGAACTGGCCGGCGGCGAAATTCCCGACCTTGTATGCACCGGAACCCAGCACCGGCTCCATGGTCGTGGCTTCAAAGTCGCGATCCTTGAACCAGCTTTCCGACAGGATCGGCACGGTCACGGCGTCGAGGATGGCATTCGGTCCGCGCCCTTCGACGAAGCGCATGCGCACTTCCCGATTGCCGGTTGCCTCCACCTTTTCCACGCCGGCCAGAGACTGGCGCACCGTCGGATGGCCTTTCTGCTTGATAGTCTTATAGGTGAACAGCACGTCCTTCGCCGTGATCGGCGAGCCATCGTGAAAGCGCGCTTCCTTGCGAAGCTTGAAAGTGCAACTGCGGCGGTCTTTCGAAAGCGTCGCACTTTCCGCGATGAGGCCATAGACAGAATCCGGCTCATCCAGCGCCGAAGCCATCAGCGTATCGAAGGTCAGTTCCATGCGCGGCGGCGCATCGCCCTTGAACGTGAAGGTGTTGAGCGTGTTGAACGTGTCGGTGTTCTGGTTCCAGACCCAGTATGACGGCGCGAAATTGAAGGTGCCGCCCTTCGGCGCTTCGGGGCTGGCATAGTCGAAATGGGTGAAATCAGGACCGTATTTCAGGTCGCCGAAAGCCGAAAGTCCGTGCAGGGCCTTTCCCGTCGGTATGTCGGCAAAGGCCCTTGGTGGCAGGAACGCCGCAAAAGCGGCACTTCCCGAAAGCCCCAGAAAATGGCGGCGATTCATGCGAAGGATTGTCATTCTCGTCGGCCCTCATTCACTGCCGGTCTTGAGCTTGGCTTCCTTCGCAGGGTCAATCCACCAGGAGAACGGGTCAATCCCCATATAATCGGGCTGCTTTTCAGGCATTCCGAACTTGTTCCAATAGGCCACTTTGATCTTGTCGGAATACCATTGCGGAATGACGTAATAGTTCCACAGCAAAGCCCGGTCGAGCGCGTGGGTCGAGGCGACGAGTTCGTCACGGTCCTTGGCATAGATGACGCGGTCGATCAGCTTGTCGATCGCCGGATTCTTGATGCCTGCATAATTGCGGCTGCCTTTGAAGTCGGCAGCTTTGGAGCCCCACATGTCGCGCTGTTCATTGCCGGGCGAGGCGGTTTGCGGGATGACGGATGTGATGACATCATAGTCGAAGTCGTTGACGCGGGCCTGAAATTGCGCCGTATCGACGATGCGCACCGTCGCGTTGATGCCGATCTTGCGCAGGCTTGCGGCGAACGGGTTGTAGATGCGCTCGTCGGTCGGGTCCTTGCCGAGAAATTCGATGGTGAACGGATTGCCCTTGGCATCGACGAGCTTGTTGCCCTGCAATGTCCAGCCTGCTTCCGAAAAGAGTTTCAGGGCGGTGCGCAGGTTATCGCGCGTTGCCTGCGGCGTGTCATAGACCGGCAGCTTGAATTCCTTGGTCAGCGCCTCGGCGGGAAGCGAATCCTTCACCGTTTCCAGTATCGCCTGCTCTGCCGGCGTCGGCGGGCCGCTCAGTTCCAGTTCATTGCCCGCGAAATAGCTGTTGATGCGCTGGTACTGGTTGAAGAACAGCAGGCGGTTCATCGATTCGAAATCGAAGGCATAGGTCAGGGCCTGACGCACCTTCGGGTCCTTGAACTTGTCGCGGCGCATATTGAGGAAATAGCCCTGCATGCGCCCGACGGCATGGTAGGGGAAAGAGGCCTTCACGACATCGCCGCGCTGTACTGCCGGGAAATTATACTGCTCGGCCCAGCGCTGGGCGCGATTCTCGTTGCGATAATCGTATTGGCCACCCTTCTTGAAGGCTTCCCAGGTCGCGTCCTCGTTGAAATAATATTCGTAGCGCAGCCGGTCGAAATTGTTGCGCCCGACATTGACGGCCAGATCCTTCCCCCAATAGTCGTCGACGCGCGCCCAGGTGATGGAGCGTCCCGGCGTCATGCTCTCGATCTTGTAGGCGGCGGAGCCGAGCGGGATTTCGAGCGTCGGGCGGGTGATGTCGCGCTGCTTGCCCTGCGCGTCCTTGCCCTCCCACCAGTGCTTGGGCAGAACGGCAAGCTGCCCCATGATCTGCGGCAATTCGCGGTTGCCCTTCTGGCTGAAGGTGAATTTCACCTCATGTTCGCCGGACTTTTCAGCCTTCTCCACGTCGCCATAATATTTGTTGTACATCGGCGACTGCTTCTTCAGCACATCGAACGACCAGATCACGTCATCGACCGTGATCGGCTGGCCGTCATGCCATTTCGCCTTGGGATTGAGCTTGAACTTCACCCATGAAAAGTCGTTGGGATATTGCAGGGCTTCGGCGATCACGGGATATTGGGTCGAGGCCTGATCGGCCGAATCCGTCATCAGCGTATCGTAAAGCATGCCGCCGCCGAAGTCCGACAGGCCCGCGGCAGGAACTCCTTGCACCACGAACGGATTGAGACTGTCGAAGGTGCCGACGGCAACCATGTTGAGCGTGCCGCCCTTCGGCGCATCCGGGTTCACATAGTCGTAATGCTTGAAATTGGCTGGATATTTGGGCTCGCCAAGCAGGCTGGAGGAATAGCGCCATTGGGGTTCCGCGTCATTTGCGTGAACCATAGAAACCGTGCTCGCAAGCATGGCTACCGCGAACGCACCCGCCCAAAAAGCTCTCATCCAGCCTCTCCGTTCCTGTTTCGGATATATTAGGAGAAGTCTTATGGGATTTTGCGGAGGAAGAAAGGCATGCGGGCAAGAAATTTGATGCGGGCAAGAAAAAAGCCCGGCGAGCCGGGCTTTGATCATTTTGTCTCGTTGGCTTAATTCGCCGGTGCCGGTTCCGCAGGCTTCTGTTCGCCGCCTGCCGGTGCGCCAGAAGGTGCGCCAGACGGTGCGCTGCCTTCGGCTGGCTTTTCGCCTTCGGCCGGCTTGGCATCGCCGCCAGCGGCAGGTGCGGCATCGGCGGTCGGCAGCGGGGCAGGGTTGTCGGACAGCGTGCGCAGATAAGCGATCAGGTCGGCGCGTTCATTGTCCTTCTTGTCGCCAGCAAAGCCCATGGCCGTGCCCTTGATGAAGCCCTTCGGCGAGGTCAGGAACTTGTTGAGATGTTCAAAGTCCCACTTGTTGCCCGCAGCGCCGAATTCCTTCATCGCAGCCGAATAGCCGAAACCTTCAACGGAGGCAGCCGGACGGTTCACGACATCCCACAGATGCGGACCCACCTTGTTGGCGCCACCCTTTTCACCGGTATGGCATGCAGCGCAACGCTTGAAGACGGTTTCACCGCGCGCCGGATCGGCAGACTGCAGCAAGGTCGCAATCGAAACTTCTTCCTTGGCCGGTGCAGCTCCCCCTTCGCCGGTCGAGGCTTCCGCCGCTTCGATGGCAAAGCCCGGCTTTTCAGGCGCAGGCGAGTGAAACAGCGAATCGGACAGGATGCCCGTCGTCATGACAACGAAAACCGTTGCCAGAAAAGCCATGATAAACTTGTTAGTCCGGGTTGAATTCATCGCCGGTCAGCGCTCCCTCTACCAAAACGCTCTCCCCGAGAACGCTCTCCTAGCCGGCATGCAAACCTTTAATAAAGGTCACAATTCTCTCCCCGGCATCGGGCGGAAACTAGGTCTTTTGCCAGGGCGATGCAACACCTATAAGGGTGACCGGACCCGTGACTTTTTGACACTTTTGATGCATTTCCAGCACCGGCGAAGCGCGTTACAAGGCGTTCGCGACCTTATTATTCTCAAGAGGCGATCATGCTGCAGACCTTAAAGACCCTCACGCTGATTCCCGCACGGATGGCCTCCACGCGCCTGCCGAACAAGCCGCTTGCCGATATTTGCGGCAAGCCGATGATCGTCCATGTGGCCGATCGCGCGGCGGCTGCGAAGCTGGGCCGGACGGTGGTTGCTACCGACAGCGAGGAGATTTTTTCGGTCGTGACCGCGCATGGCCACGAAGCGATCATGACGCGCGAGGATCACGAATCCGGTTCCGACCGCATCTATGAAGCGCTTTTGAAAGTCGATCCCGCGGGCGAGGTCGATGCGGTGGTCAATGTTCAGGGCGACCTGCCGACCATCGATCCGGACATCATCCGCCGCGCGCTTCTGCCGCTGGAAGACGGACCTGCCGACATTGCGACGCTTGGCGTCGAGATCGAGGAAGAATCGGAAAAGACCAATCCGAGCGTGGTGAAGATCGTGGGCTCGCCGCTGGCAGGCAACAGCCGCCTGCGCGCGCTCTATTTCACCCGCGCAACCGCGCCCTATGGCGAAGGTCCGCTCTATCATCATATCGGCCTTTACGCCTATCGCCGCCCGGCGCTCGAACGCTTTGTGAAGCTTGGGCCGTCGCCTTTGGAAAAGCGGGAGAAACTGGAACAATTGCGGGCTCTCGAAGCCGGAATGCGCATCGATGTCGAACTGGTGAAGACCGTGCCGCTCGGCGTGGACACGCAGGCTGATCTTGACCGAGCGCGCCTTCTTGTCGCAAAGGGTATCTGACGACCGCCGTCGAGCGGCAATTGAGAAAGCATGGACACGATGAAGACCAACAGGATTTCCTTCCAGGGTGAAGCGGGCGCAAATTCCGATACGGCGTGCCGCAACATGTTTCCCGACATGGAGCCTTTGCCGTGCCCGACTTTCGAGGATGCCTTCAACGCGGTTGAAACCGGCGCCGCCGACCTTGCGATGATCCCCATCGAGAACACGCTGGCCGGTCGCGTCGCGGATATTCATTATCTGCTGCCGCTTGCCGACATGCACATCATTGGCGAATATTTCCTGCCGATCCATTTCCAGCTGATGGTGCTTCCGGGCGTCAAGCGCGAGGAAATCAAGACCGTTCACAGCCACGTCCATGCGCTCGGCCAATGCCGCAACGTCATCCGCCAGAATGGCTGGAAGGGCGTCATCGCGGGCGATACGGCAGGGGCCGCGCGTCTCGTCGCCGACATGAAGGACCGTTCGATGGCGGCGCTTGCGCCAAGCCTCGCTGCCGATCTCTACGGCCTCGATATTCTGGAAGAAAATGTCGAGGATTCGGAAGACAATGTGACCCGCTTCGTGGTCCTGTCCAAGAACAAGCAATGGGCGCCGCGTCCGGAAAACGGCGAGCGCATCGTGACGACTTTTGTCTTCCGCGTGCGCAACGTCCCGGCGGCGCTCTATAAGGCGCTGGGCGGCTTTGCCACCAATGGCATCAACATGACCAAGCTCGAAAGCTACCAGATCGGCGGGCGTTTCATCGCCACGCAGTTCTATGCCGATGTCGAGGGGCACCCGGAAGACCACAATCTCCAGCTTGCGCTGGAGGAACTGCGCTTCTTCACCAAGGAAGTACGCATTCTCGGCGTCTATCAGGGCAGCGATATTCGCGGCACGCAGTTGCTCGCCGCCGAGTAATTCAGAGAATATCGGGCGGGATCAGTTTTCCGCCCAGGCTTTTATCAGATGGGTTGCGATGGCGCCGGATGGCGGCACCCGCAACCCGTTATCATGTGTACCCGCCAGCATGGTGCGCACTTCGGCCCTGGAGAACCAGCGGCCGTCTTCCAGCTCCGAGCGGTCGATGGTGAAATCGTCGCTCAATACCTCGGCATGACAGCCGATCATCAGCGAATAGGGAAACGGCCAGGGCTGGCTCGCATGATAGGCGACGCGGCCGATGGAGAGCCCCATTTCCTCCACACTTTCGCGGCGCACGGCGGCCTCGATCGTTTCGCCATGCTCGATAAAGCCTGCAAGACAGGAATAGGAGCCGGGCGCGAAATGCGGCCCACGCGCCAGAATGCATTTTTCGCCGCGCACCGGCAGCATGATTGCCACCGGATCGGTGCGTGGAAAATGTTCGGCGCCACAGTTCGGGCATTGCCGCTTGGCCCCGCCGCCTCGCATGTCGGTTTTCGTGCCGCAGCGCCCGCAGTATCGATGATTGGTGTGCCACGCGGTGAGCGCCGCCGCCTGCGCCAGCGCGCCCAGCAGGTCGGCTGAAACCAGCCCTTCCGTATAGATGCTGCGATAATCCTGCAGCCGGAACGGCGCTTCCATCGTCTCCGGATCAAGCGGGGTCGTCAGAGCCACGATGGGCATGCCGTCCTGAAGGCCGAGCAGGATAGGCTCTTGAAGATCGGCCGCAAATTCCTTCGCCTCGCCGAGACGGAACAGCGCGCGCGGCGCGCGCTCATCGGCATAGTCGAGAAGCAGCCTGTTGCCGCCCAGCAGCATGATTCGCGTTTCTGGAAGTTCCAGGGCCGTGAAGGCAGAATCATCCTGCCGCTTTTCGGACTGGCGGTCGATCCGGTTGCCGGAAAACCCGACAGATCGACTCGGTTCTATTTCCGGCAGGTCGTAGAGACGGAAAGCCATGGTGCTCTCGAATATTGTTCAGGGGGATCAGAAGCCTGTCCCGAAACTGTGAATGGTGTTCGGGACAGCGGCGTGTTCAACCAGATCTACAGCGCCGCGAGAATATCGGCGATCAGCCGGTGGGCGTCCTTTTCGTCATAGGTCTCGCGGGTGCCGTAGCCCCAGACGGGGCCAGGCCAGCCCGCATCGCCCTCGCTGCGGGCGATCACATGCAGATGCAGCTGGCGCACGATATTGCCGAGCGCGCCGGTATTGATCTTGTGGCACGCCGTCACGGTCTTGAGCGCCTGCGCCACTATGCCGGTCTCGAAGGTCAGCATGGTCTGGTCCAGCGGCGTCATGTCGTGAATTTCAGTGAGGTCAGGGCGGCGCGGCACCAGGATCAGCCACGGCCAGCGCCGGTCGTTCATCAGCCGAAGCTCGCACAGGCCTAGCTTGGCGACAAAAAACGTGTCGGCATTGAGCCGCTTATCGAGTTCGAATTGTTCCATAAGCGGTTTCTATCAGTTTTTTTCGCCCGGCGCTTGCTTTTTGCACGGTGCCCTTCTTGCATTTTGCTTCACAATTGACGATATGCAAGCCGGGAGGTTGGTGGTGGACGAGCCACTCGCCAACCGGGTCAGGTCCGGAAGGAAGCAGCCCTAACGAGCCACGGCACGGGTCATCGTGCCAGCCTCCCACCCTTTCTCACGACGCCGACGACTGTTGATGGGCAGCCTCTTTGGTTGACGTCGCTCATGCGTCCGGTCCAAACTGGCGACTGGGAAAAAGCGGAACAGGAAGAACGGAAGGGCAGCTCATGGACACAAAATCCGCCGGCTTTGCTGCCGATGGGGCCTATCGCGTTCTCGCCCGCAAATATCGCCCCCAGAATTTCAACGATCTCATCGGCCAGGAGCCGATGGTCCGCACGCTCAAGAACGCGTTCGAGACAGGCCGCATCGCGCAGGCCTGGATGCTCACCGGCGTTCGCGGGGTCGGCAAGACCACGACGGCGCGCATTCTGGCGCGCGCGCTCAACTACAAGACCGATACGATCGACCAGCCGACCATCGACCTTTCCGTGCCGGGCGAAAACTGCCAGGCGATCATGGAAGGCCGCCATGTCGACGTGATCGAGATGGACGCCGCCTCGCATACCGGCATCGACGACATTCGCGAGATCATCGAGCAGGTGCGTTACCGCCCGGTCTCCGCGCGCTACAAGGTCTATATCATCGACGAAGTGCACATGCTTTCCACTGCCGCCTTCAACGGCTTGTTGAAGACGCTGGAAGAGCCGCCCCCGCACGTCAAGTTCATCTTCGCCACCACGGAAATCCGAAAAGTGCCGATCACGGTCCTGTCGCGCTGCCAGCGCTTCGACCTGCGCCGCATCGAATCGGGCACGCTAGCCGCACATCTGCGTCGCATCGCGGAAGCGGAAGAGATCGCGGTGGACGACGCGTCGCTCGCCATGATCGCCCGCGCAGGCGAAGGCTCGGCCCGCGATTCGCTGTCGATCTTCGATCAGGCCATTGCGCATGGCGCTGGCGCCGTCACAGCGGAAGCCGTGCGCTCCATGCTGGGCCTTGCCGACCGCGCCCGTATCATCGACCTTTTCGAGATGCTGATGCGCGGCGATGTCGCTGGCGCGCTGACCGAGTTTCGCGCGCAATATGATGTGGGCGCCGATCCGTCGGTCGTGCTGACCGATCTTGCCGATTTCAACCATCTGGTGACGCGCCTGCGCTTTACGCCGGATGTGGCGGAAGACGTGTCGCTGTCGGAAGACGAGCGTGTGCGCGGCCGCGAATTCGCGCAGAAGCTTTCCGTCCGCGTGCTGTCGCGCACCTGGCAGATGCTGCTCAAGGGCATTGCGGAAGTCGACACGGCGACGAGGCCGGTACAGGCTGCCGAAATGCTCTTGATCCGGCTTGCTCATGCAGCCGATCTGCCGACGCTGGACGAAGCGATCCGCGGTCTCGACAATGGTTCGGTTGCAGCGCCGCGCCCGCAGCCGGGCAGCCCGCGCCCGAATGGCGGCGGCGGTCAGCCTGAAGCGCGCTTTGCCGCCGATGCGGTTGGCTCGTCCTCGATGGCTCCCGCCTCCGGCGGTCCGGCCACGGCCATGCGTATCGTGGAAACGCCGCCGCAGCCGGTTGAGCCATCGGTCGTGCCGCAGCAATTCGTGGAGCCGACGCCGCAACCCTCCGTTCCGGTCAACAGCCTGCACGATGTCGTCGCGCTTGCCGACAAGCACCGCGACATGCAGTTCAAGATTCTGGTCAAGAGCTGTGTGCGCCTTGCATCCATTGCACCTGGACGGCTCGAAATCGGCTTGACCGACGACGCGCCAAAATCGCTGCCGAGCGACATTTCACAGCGCCTCCTGAATTGGACCGGCATTCGCTGGATCGTTACCGTCGCCCGCGACGTGGCGGGGCAGACCATTTCGGAGGCGGAGACCGAGCGCCGCGACAATCTGGTGACCGACGCCCGCGCCGATCCCGATGTTGCCGCCATTCTCGCGGCCTTTCCGGGCGCGAAGATCACCGACGTGCGCATCGCCGTGCCGGAACAGAATGACGACGAGGACATTGACCTCGATGCAATACCGGAAACACCCGGTGCGCTGTCTGAAGACGACTGAATTACGGAATGATGGAGTAAACCCATGCGTGACATGATGGGCATGATGAAGCAGGCGAAGGAATTGCAGGCCAAGATGAAGGCCATGCAGGACGAGATCGCCAATCTGGAGGCCTCGGCCTCTTCCGGCGGCGGGCTGGTGACGATCACCCTGTCCGGCAAGGGCACCCTGTCGGCGCTGAAGATCGACCCGACTTTGATGAAGGAAGAAGAGGTGGAAATCCTCGAAGACCTGATCATCGCGGCGCATAACGACGCCAAGGCCAAGCTGGAAACGGCCATGGCCGAAAAGACGCAGTCGCTCACCGCCGGTCTGCCGATCCCTCCGGGGTTTAAGCTGCCGTTTTAAGGCAGTAGGGGAATAAGGGAATAGGGGAGTATGTTTTGGTGGGCTGACTGCCGCCATGCCGCATCTCCCCTTGATCCCGTTCCCTACTCCCTTATTCCCCTATTCCCTTACTCCCTTAAGCCAATGTCCAAACGAATAGCCGGTCCAGAAATCGAACGTCTCATCCAGCTCCTGGCCCGTGTGCCGGGGCTTGGGCCGCGTTCGGCCCGTCGCGCGGCGCTGCATCTCATCAAGAAGAAGGAAGCGCTTCTGGTGCCGCTTGGCGGCGCCATGCAGGAGGCCGCCGAAAAGGTGCGCATCTGTTCGTGCTGCGGCAATGTCGACACAAGCGATCCGTGCACGATCTGCACCGATGAGCGCCGCGATCCGGCGACCCTCATCGTGGTGGAAGACGTGTCCGATCTCTGGGCATTGGAGCGCGCCGGTACGATGAATGTGCGCTATCATGTTCTGGGCGGTCGCCTGTCGCCGCTTGATGGCATCGGCCCGGACGATCTCAACATCAAGGGACTGGTGGAGCGCGTCGCCGCCGGTGAAATCAGGGAAGTGATACTGGCAGTCAACGCCACCGTCGAAGGCCAGACCACCGCGCATTACATCACCGACCAGCTTTCGAGCTTCGACGTGCGCGTGACACGGCTCGCCCACGGCGTTCCGGTCGGCGGCGAACTCGATTATCTGGATGAAGGCACGCTTGCTGCCGCCTTGCGGGCAAGAACCACCCTTTAGAACTAATGGAGAAGGCATGGCAGCGGGAAATTGGAAGCATAGCCTGAAGATTGGTCTTGCACTGGTTGCCAGCCTTGCCGTTTCTCCCGCCATCGCCGCGCCGTCCAAAGCGCAGGTTGAAAACCAGTATCGTAATTGGCTGGAAAGGGATCTCTGGCCGGAAGCGAAGGCGGCAGGCGTATCCCGCGCTGTGTTCGATCAGGCCTTCGCCGGTGTCTCGATCAACTGGAAACTGCCCGATCTCGTCATTCCCGGCGAAAAGCCCTCGACGCCGAAAGAGCAGAAACAGGCTGAATTCGGTGCGCCCGGCAAATATTTCAATGCCAGGACGATGAGCGCCGTCACAAGCGGCGGACAGGCGCGCTATGGCCAATATGCCAGCCTCCTGAAGCGCATCGAACAGAAATACGGCGTTCCGGGACCGATCCTGCTTGCCGTCTGGGGCCGCGAATCCGGCTTCGGCACGGTCAAGATTCCCTACAATGCCTATGAGGTTCTCGGCACCAAGGCGTTTATGGCGACCCGCAAGGACATGTTCCGCAAGGAACTGATTGCCGCGCTCGAAATCGCTTCCAGGGGCTATATCGATGAAAGCGCCATGAAAAGCTCATGGGCGGGCGCGCTCGGCCAACCGCAATTCATGCCAACTTCCTATCTGAAGCACGCCGTCGATTTCGACGGCGACGGCAAGCGCGACATCTGGAATTCGGTCCCCGATACGCTCGCCTCCATCGCCAATTATCTGAAACTGCATGGCTGGCAGAAGGGGCGCGACTGGGGCTTTGAGGTCAGCGTTCCGCAGAACGTGTCCTGTTCGCTGGAAGGACCGGATCAGGGCAAGACGATTGCCGAATGGGCAAAGCTCGGCATTACGCGCGTGAATGGCAAACCATTTCCGGCCAATGAAATGAAGGGCGAGGGCTTCCTGCTCATGCCCGCCGGTCGCTATGGCCCGGCCTTCGTGATGAGCCCGAACTTCTACGTGCTCAAGGACTATAATATGAGCGATCTCTATGCGCTCTTCATCGGCCATGTCGGTGATCGCATCGCCTATGGCGCGGGCGATTTCAGTCGCGCATGGGGCGATGTCGGCTCCATGTATCGCTCCGATATCGGCGCGATGCAGAAGCGCATGCAGGCGCTGGGCTATGATGTCGGCAAGCCGGATGGCCTGCCCGGCTTCAAGACCCGCCGCTCCATTGGCCTGTGGCAGGCGAAGAACGGCATGGCTTCCACCTGCTTCCCGCAGCCGGAATTGTTGCGTCAGATCCGCTGATCTCCGCCGCTTAGCAAATTGGCGAAAGACTGCAGCGCTTTCGTCCTGTAGCGGTCATTGTGCTGCAGCATGAGAAACTGGCGTTGCGGCAGGGCAAAGTCTGCCTTCACCAGCGTTCCGGCTTTCAGATGCGGGGCGGCGACAAGTTCCGATATGGCGGTTACATAATCGCCGGAGCGCACCGCCGAACAGATGGCCTCGTTCGAGGGCAGTTCCAGCGCCACATGCAGCCGCGCCGGATTGTAGCCGGAAGCGCGCATGGCATCTTCGAAAACGCTGCGCGTTCCCGATCCCTGCTCTCGCAATATCCATTTCCCCTCGAAAAGCCGGTCCCAGGTCAGTTTCCCACCCGCAGCCCAGTCATGGTCGGGACGCGCCACCAGAATAAGCTGGTCGCTTGCAACCTTGGTGATCGACAGCGACGGAGCCTGCACCGCCCCTTCCACAAGGCCGATATCGGCAACGCCTTCCTCTGTCGCCTGGGTCACACTTTCCGTGTTTCCGAGCGTCAGCCGCACATCGATCAGCGGAAACTCGCTGTGAAACCGTGCCAGAAAAGACGGCAGCCAGTAGCTGGCAATGGTCTGGCTGGCATGGATGGCAAGAATGCCGCGCTTGCCGCCGCCAAGTTCGGAAAGCATCCGCTCGGCGGAACGGGCGCGGGCCAGCGTCGCGCGGGCCTCGTCCAGAAACAGGCGTCCGTCGCCGGTCAGTTCGATCCGCCGCCCGATCCGGTTGAAAAGCGTTGCGCCGTAGCGATCCTCCATGGTCCGGATGGCCGAACTGACCGCCGATGGGGTGAGATGCAGGGCTTCCGAGGCTCGCGTCAGGTGTTCGCGCTCGGCAACTTCAATGAAAATTCGCAGTTGTTCCAGTGTCATAGCAATGATCGTTCGGTTTTTCCGAATGAAATATGACATATAATGAAATGGATTGAACAGGTAAAATCGGGCATCTGATCGGAAAATATTTCTTTTCAGTGCAGTATTCAGAAAATGACCTACTCAAAGATCCAGAACATCCTCCCGGGACTTGGCCTGAGCGTCGCGGTTGCAATCGCGGCGATCGGAATTGAGAGGGTCGAGGAACATTATGCGGGTCGCGCCTGGCTCGAAGCGCTGGTGATAGCGATTCTCCTCGGCACGCTCGTGCGGACCTTCCTGCGTCCGGGCCCGCAGTTCAACAAGGGTATCGGCTTTTCGGCCAAGCTGCTTCTGGAGATCGCCGTGGTGATGCTCGGCGCGTCCATCAGCGCCAGCGCTGTCGTGGCCGCGGGGTCAGGGCTCATTTTCGGCATTGCCGGCGTCGTGGTGCTGGCGATTACGCTCAGCTACGGGATCGGACGCCTGCTGAAGCTTCCGCACCGCATGGCCCTGCTGGTCGCCTGCGGCAATTCCATTTGCGGCAATTCCGCCATCGCCGCAACCGCACCGGTCATCGGTGCGGAAAGCGAGGACGTGGCGGCTTCCATCGCCTTCACTGCAATTCTCGGCGTGGCGGTCGTGCTGCTTCTGCCGCTGCTGGTGCCGCTGCTGGGGCTGTCGCACACGCAATATGGCGTGCTGGCGGGGCTTACCGTCTATGCCGTGCCGCAAGTGCTGGCCGCCACCGCCCCGGTCGCCACGATCAGCGTGCAGCTTGGCACGCTGGTGAAGCTCGTGCGCGTGCTGATGCTGGGACCGGTCATTCTGGCTCTGGCGCTACTTGCCGGAAACAAGGACGCGAATGCCAAGCCTGGCTTCTTCCAGCTTGTGCCATGGTTCATCCTCGGCTTCCTCGGCATGATGGCGCTGCATTCGCTGCACCTGATACCGGAATCGATCCTGCCTGGTATCCAGTCTGCTTCGACTATCCTCACCATCGTTTCCATGGCGGCCCTTGGCCTCGGCGTGGATATCCGTTCGGTGGCTTCCGCCGGTGGCCGCGTCACGCTGACGGCAGTGCTTTCGCTGGTGGCTCTCGGCGCCATCAGCCTTGGCCTGATCCATATGCTCAGTGTTGCATGAGCAGTTCAGATTTTGAGCAGATCCAATAATGGATCAAAGGAGTAGAGCGCCGCTCGGCGTCCCGCCGCCGGTTCGACCGTGCGGAGCAGGCCAGCCTCGACAAGTCGGCGCGACAGGGCACGTGCTGATGCCGCCGGAATGCCGGACCGCCCGACAAAGCGGTCATTTCGGAAGACCGGACTCGCGAAGACATAATCAAGCACTTGGTCATGGAATTGTGAGTTCAGGACTTCGCGGAACCGTTCCCGCATATCGTTATACAAGGCAAAGATACTGTCCGCAGTTCGAATATTCACCGTGGCTTGCTCGCGCATGGCCTGGAGAAAGAACACCAGCCAACCCGTCCAGTCCCCGCTGGCAGACACCCCTCTCATCTTCTCGATATATTCGTTCTTATGCTCTTCAAAATAACCGGAGACAAAGAAGTTTGGCTGACTGATGATACCCAGCTTCCAGAGCATCAGGGTGATGAGCATGCGTCCGATTCTGCCATTGCCATCTTCAAAGGGATGAAGAGCCTCGAACTCGACATGGGCCAGCGCTGTGCGAATGAGGGGACGCATTTGATTTTCGTTTATGAAGCGAACCAGTGCGGCCATAGCCGGCCCCAATTGCTCGGGCGATATCGGAACGTAGTATATTTTGCCCCGACGCTCGTCGCCAATGTAGTTCTGCTCGGTCTTGTAAGTGCCGGGACGTTTTTGAGCGCCTCGTCCGATGAACAGCAATTGTTGATGCGCTGTGCGTATCAGGTGTTCATTCAGGGGGCGCCATCGGCCAATGCCTGCTGCGCGTTGCTTAAGGCACGGGCGTACAGGAAGGTTTCAATATCGTCGTTGCGCGCTTCGCGATAATAATCGCCTGCCCCTGCATCTTCCTCGGCTTCAAGCCGATAGAGCTCCTCGATGGTCGAAATCGTGCCTTCCATTCTCGATGAACTCACAGCATCCTGGCGGCGAAGCGGGGCAAGGAATAATTCGCTGTCACCAATCCAGACTTTTGGCGTCATAACGCGCCAGCGCCGCCGCTGCCTCTTCGAGAGGGCCAAGCAGACGTTCGTAATCAAGACGTGCCGGAGGAAATTCGCCGGTATGGTAATAAGCAGCGCCCGACAGGTCATAACCGGTTGATGATCATTTTGAGGGCTATTCTCACATCAAACAAGTTTGATGTGAACGTAATAGCATCAAAGAGTTTTGACAACAGAATTCCGGCCGATTCCGTCATCAAGCGGCTTTGCTGCTACTGGAGGGATAGCAAACAGTCTTGACGACATCAGGATTGCTCATATCGTTCAAACGAAAAAGCCCGCCGTAAGGCGGGCTTTTCCATGTTCGGTCAAAGAGGAAAAGATTAGTTCTTTTCCTGCTTCTTCAGAGCGGCACCGAGGATGTCGCCGAGCGAAGCGCCGGAGTCGGACGAACCGTACTGAGCGACAGCTTCCTTTTCTTCGGCGATTTCGAGCGCCTTGATCGAGACCTGCAGCTTGCGGGTCTTCTTGTCGAAGGCGATGACGCGGGCGTCAACCTTCTGACCGACCGTGAAGCGTTCCGGACGCTGTTCGTCGCGGTCACGCGACAGATCTGAACGCTTGATGAAGCTTTCCAGATCGTGGTCAACGAGACGGACTTCGAGGCCACCGTCGGTAACGGCGGTCACTTCGCAGGTCACAACGGCGTTCTTGCGCAGTTCGCCCGAAGCTGCTGCTTCGCCGACCTTGTCGCCGGAAAGCTGCTTGATGCCGAGCGAGATGCGTTCCTTCTCGACGTCAACGTCGAGAACGACAGCCTTGACGACTTCACCCTTGTTGTACTCTTCGATGACCTGTTCGCCCGGACGGTTCCAGTCGAGGTCAGAGAGGTGAACCATGCCGTCAACGTCGCCGTCGAGGCCGATGAACAGGCCGAATTCGGTCTTGTTCTTGACTTCGCCTTCAACAACGGTGCCGACAGGGTACTTCTGGGCAAAGGTCGTCCACGGATTGTCGAGGGTCTGCTTGAGGCCGAGCGAGATACGGCGCTTGACCGGATCAACTTCGAGCACAACGACTTCGACTTCCTGCGTGGTGGAAAGAATCTTGCCCGGATGGACATTCTTCTTGGTCCACGACATTTCGGAAACGTGGATGAGGCCTTCGATGCCCGGCTCGATTTCGACGAACGCACCGTAGTCGGTGATGTTCGTGACGGTGCCGGTGATCTTCTTGCCGATCGGGTACTTCGCGCCGATGCCATCCCAGGGATCGTTCTCGAGCTGCTTCATGCCGAGCGAGATACGATGGGTTTCCTGGTTGATGCGGATGATCTGCACCTTGACCGTCTGGCCGATGGTGAGGATTTCCGACGGATGGTTGACGCGGCGCCATGCCATGTCGGTCACGTGCAGCAGACCGTCGATGCCGCCGAGGTCGACGAACGCACCGTAATCGGTGATGTTCTTGACGACGCCTTCAACGACCTGACCTTCTTCAAGGTTCTGGACGATTTCCGAACGCTGTTCCGCACGGCTTTCTTCAAGAACGGTACGGCGCGAGACAACGATGTTGCCGCGGCGCTTGTCCATCTTGAGGATTTCGAACGGTTGCGGGACGTGCATGAGCGGGGTGACGTCGCGGATCGGACGGATGTCGACCTGCGAACGCGGCAGGAAGGCAACAGCGCCGTCGAGGTCGACGGTGAAACCACCCTTGACCTGATTGAAGATCACGCCATCGACGCGCTCGCCATTGGCGAATTTCTGCTCGAGCTTGACCCAGCTTTCTTCACGGCGTGCCTTTTCGCGCGACAGGACAGCTTCGCCCAGAGCGTTTTCGATGCGCTCGACGTAGACTTCCACTTCGTCGCCCGGCTTCAGCGAGCCGTCTTTGCCCTTTGCGCCGAATTCCTTCAGCGGCACGCGGCCTTCGACCTTCAGACCGGCGTCGATGATCGCCATGTCCTTTTCAATGGCCACGATGCGGCCCTTGACGACGTAACCTTCAGCAAGGTCGTTCGTGGCAAAGGATTCCGCCAGCAGCGACTCGAAGTCTGCGAGGGATGGATTGAATTCTGACATGAATACTCCTGGTGCATCCGGAAAATTCATCGGATGCAGCGCCGGGGGTTAGTGTTGCGTTATGCCCGACCTCGGCCCCGTCTTTGCAGACAACCGGCGCGTGGAACGCGAAGTCAGGCTTTTCAGTATGAGTGCAGCCTATATAGGTCCGAACTCAGGATAATCCAGCGTTTCGAGGCACAATGATATCCGAAAGGCCTTAAAACCTGCCGGATTTCATCCCCGATGCTGCGCCAAAGCGTGATCAATCAGCTTTTTTGCGGCCAGAAATGCCGCTTCTATACTCATTTCGCTCGTATCAAGCAAGTGCGCGTCTTCCGCCGGCTTCAAGGGAGAATCGATCCGGTTCGTGTCACGCTCGTCGCGCTTCCTGAGATCGGCGAGGATTTCCGCAAGATCGGCCTTCTCGCCGCGCGCCACGATTTCCTCATGGCGGCGCTCGGCACGCACTTCGGGCGACGCCGTGACGAAGAGCTTTATTGCCGCATCGGGACAGACGACGGTGCCGATGTCGCGCCCGTCAAGCACGCTCGAGGGCAGGGCATTGGCGAAATTGCGCTGCGCCTCGACGAGCGCCCGCCTGACCTTCGGCATGACGGCGACCTTGGAAGCCGCCTCGCCGATGGTGTGGGCGGAAAGGACGGCCTTGTCCATCTCGCGCAGGTCGAGATCGCGTGCTGCCTCAGCCGCCACCGCCTCGTCGTCGAGCGGCAGGCCCTTGTCGAGAAGCGCCTTGGCGACGGCGCGATAGGTCAGCCCCGTATCCAGATGCGGCATGCCGTAGTGAATGGCGATGCGCCGGGCAAGGGTTCCCTTGCCCGAAGCGGCCGGTCCGTCGATAGCGACGATAAACGGCGTCATTGCGCGTTGCTCAGCTCGATCTTCGCGCCCAGTCCCGGCATCATGTCCATGAATTCGGGGAAGGACGTGGCGATCATGTTGCTGTCGTCAACCGTCACCGGCTTTTCCGCCGCAAGGCCCATCACGAGAAAGCTCATCGCGATGCGGTGATCGAGATGGGTTGCAACCGTGCCGCCGCCCAGCCCCTTGCCGTCGGGACGGCCGCGAACCGTCAGCGACATCTCGCCTTCGGTGCAATCGACGCCATTGGCTTCAAGGCCGCGTGCGACCGCTGCCAGACGATCCGATTCCTTGACGCGCAGTTCGTCGAGCCCGTCCATCACGGTTTCGCCTTCCGCGAAGGAGGCGGCAATCGCCAGGACCGGATATTCGTCGATCATAGACGGCGCACGTTCCGGCGGAACGACGACGCCCTTGAGCTTCGAAGCCCTGACGCGCAGATCGGCGACGTCTTCGCCGCCTGCAAGACGGGCATTGAGCACTTCGATATCGGCGCCCATTTCCTGCAAGGTGAGGATGAGGCCGGTACGGGTCGGGTTCATCAGCACGTTGCGGATGGTGACGTCGGAACCTTCCACCAGAAGGGCGGCAACGAGCGGGAAGGCGGTCGATGACGGATCGCCCGGCACGTCGATGGTCTGGCCGACAAGCTTGCCCTGGCCGGTGATACGGATATGGCGCACGCCATCCTTGTCGGTCTCGACCGCGAGGTCGGCGCCAAAGCCCTGCAGCATCTTTTCGGTGTGGTCGCGGGTCATGACCGGCTCGATGACGGTGGTGACGCCCGGCGTATTGAGACCGGCGAGCAGCACGGCGGATTTTACCTGCGCGGATGCCATCGGCACGCGATAGGTGATCGGATTGGCCGTCTTCGGGCCGATAAGCGTCAGCGGCATGCGGTCGCCATCGGCTGCTTCCACCTGAACGCCCATTTCTCGCAACGGGTTCAGCACGCGGCCCATCGGGCGCTTCGACAGCGAGGCGTCGCCGATAAAGGAGGTTTTCATGTCATAGGTGCCGACAAGGCCCATGGTGAGGCGCGCGCCGGTTCCGGCATTGCCGAAATCGAGCGCTGCTTCGGGCTGCAACAGGCAGCCATTGCCGACGCCGTTGATGATCCAGACATCGCCATCCTTACGGATTTTCGCGCCCATGGCCTGCATGGCGCGGCCTGTATTGATGACGTCCTCGCCTTCCAGAAGGCCGGTGATGCGGGTTTCCCCCGATGCGAGACCGCCAAACATGAAGGAGCGATGCGAGATGGACTTGTCGCCCGGAATGCGGATTTCGCCCGTGAGTGCCTCCGAGCGGCGGGCGGTTGCTGGTTTCGGGGATGCAGAATGGGACATGGATTTTTCACAGTCACATTTTGGCGCGATCTCGCGCCGGGATTGAGAGATAAGCGGGGCTTCCCTAGCATAGTAATATTGTGTGGTCATCCGCGAATACGCGGCGCAGGCGACACGGAGGCGGAAGAGTCTGCATATGCGCGTGCGTTTGGCTTTGACAAACGCGCCAAATTGCGTTTATGCACCGGACAACACTGTAAACGCGCTTGAGACTTGCCCCTTGCCATATGGTTCAGTGAGCAGCATGGTGATGGGCTGTATGCTTCGAGGCAGGCATCCCGGCGCGATAATATGAATTTGTGTCCCCGTGCAAATTAACGAGGCTAGACGTGGCAAAAGCTGAACTTGGTACCAAGCGTATCGACCCGGAAACGGGCAAGAAATTTTACGATCTCAATCGTGATCCGATCGTTTCGCCTTACACCGGCATTTCCTATCCGCGGTCCTATTTCGACTCCACGCTTGAAAGCCGTGTCGTTGAAGAGGAAACCGAAGAGGAAGAACTGGATACGGCACTGGAAAAGCCGGATTTCGTCTCGCTCGAGGATGCCGACGACGAAACCAAGGGCGGCGGCGACGATCTGCCGGATATCGACGACGACGATGTCGATCTGGGCGATGACGATGACGACACCTTCCTCGAAGAAGAGGAAGACGAGGACGACGACATGTCGGGCATTCTCGGTGGCGGCGTCGGCGGCGACGACGAAGAAGGCTGATCTGTTCAGCCGGTCCGGACATGATGCATTTGCGAGGCGGCCATCGGGTCGCCTCGTTGCGTTTGGGCGCCTCTTGCATGGAAGACCGCCGCGATCTGTGAATTATTTTTGGCAGATGTGAAAAGAGTTGCGATTTAGCTCTTGATCTTCTCGCGAACGCCATTTAATAAGCCGCCACACCGGGCAGCAAGTCCTGCCTGGCCCACCTCGAAAGAGGTCTGATGGGGCCATAGCTCAGCTGGGAGAGCGCCTGCATGGCATGCAGGAGGTCAGCGGTTCGATCCCGCTTGGCTCCACCAAATTTTCCTTCCCGACAAGCCAGTCACATACCAGTTCGATCATCGCGACAGCTGTCATCGAACGAGCAATGCTGCGCGCTGGAAAACCCCGCGACATTCGACCGGATTTCCCGGACGGCCATGCTCGACAACTCCCAAAAAGTTGGTAAGTAGAGTTTCGTAAAAGTAATTTTGCATGGCTTTTGTGAATGAACAGGCTTCCCGATTTCGATGGTTTGCGGTTTCTATTATGTATAGGAATCGCCGTCTTTCATTTTTCCTTCCGAATTCCGGTGAAGAATGAAACATTGAATGAATTTATATTAGCCTTTTCTTATTTTACCGATGTCTTCTTTATCGTCTCTGGACTCTTTCTGGCGCGGCGGCGGAATTATCTTTGGAGCTGGCCCCGTTATGTGGCTTTCGTCGGCAAGCGGCTGGCGCGGATTTATCCGCTGCACGTGGTTGCCTTTTCCTGTTTCGCGCTGCTATCCGCCCTCGCGGCGGCGGGAATCCTGCACCCTCTGGGCGAGCACAGTACAAACTGGCGCGACGGGCTGGCCCAGTTGCTGCTGGTCCACAATTGGGGATTGGGCCACACCTCCTCCTACAATTATGTCAGCTGGTCGCTGAGCGCGCTTCTGGCCATGTATCTGGCTTTCCCGCTGTTCGACATGGTGTGCCGCCGTTTCGGGAGCTGGGTGCTTGTCGGCGTCATTGTTGCGACTGTGGCAGGCGAATATCTGGCGCAAAAGCTCGGCGTCCTGTCGCTTACCCGCATTCAGCTGTCAAATGTGGGCGTCTTCCGGGCCTTGCCTTCCTTTCTCTTCGGGATGTGGCTTGCCCGCAGGGAACATCCGGCCATGCCGGGGGCGGTCGTCAAAAGCCTGCTTGCCGCCTGCCTCGCCGTCTTTCTGTTCTGCCACCCCGAAAACGGCCCGGGCGAACCCCACACGCTGGAAGGTCCCTTGCGGCTGGCATTCATTTATACGGGCGTCTATGTGCTCTATCTCGCATCCAGTCAGGGCATTTCTACGCCGCTGCAATGGCGCCGGCTGGCAAGCCTCTCCCGTTACAGCTTTGGCATCTTCATCCTGCATCCGCTGGTCGGGATGATGTTTTTCCGAATGGCGCCGGAGCGATGGAGCGAGACGACGGCGGGCGCGGTTCTGGTCATCTGTGGGGCTGCTGTCGCCAGCGTGTTGACGGCTGCTGCTGCCTATCACCTGTTCGAGAATCCGCTCCACCGCTGGCTGGTGAAAAGGCTCGATGTTTGGGTCGGCGTATATGAGCGCGGCTCTGCCGAAGCCACGCAGGGCTGCCTGCCTGTCGTCCGATAGGCAGGCGGGCCACCCGATCGGTCAGGCTGTGCGCGTCGTGCCGCTGTCCTGCCGCATCAGATAGAGCGATGCGCCGACGATCAGCGCGGCCCCCGGCCAGAAGTTGATGCCCGGCGCGGCGGCAAAAACGATCCAGCCGAAAATCACATTGATCGGCAGTCTCAGATCGTCAAACGGCTGCAGATAAACCGCATCCGCGATCGAATAGGCTGCAATCTGGAAATATTGCGCCAGGGCAGTGAAGGCCCCGATGACGATCAATATCGACCAGATCTCGACGCTCGGCGCGGCGATTGCCGTCATGCTGAGGCCCGATGCCAGCCAAAGCGCTGCATTGATGGGGGTGAGCAGCACCAGCATATAGGCCGAAATGCTGGCGGGCCTTTCAAAACGGGTCAGATATTTGGTCATCACCGAATAGCCCGCCCACAGTGCGGCGGCGAGGACCGGCAGCAGCGAATAGACCGTATAGGAGTCCGACCAGGGCGCGATGATGACCAGCGCGCCGACAAAGCCGGCGAATGTGGTGAGCAGCCGCGCCGGCGTGACCTTTTCCCGCAGAAACAGCCGTGCGCAAAGGATGACGAAGAACGGCGAGGTCATGGACAGGGCGACCACCTGCCAGATCGGCACATGGGTCAGCGCGTAAATCCACACCTGCACGCCAGCGGCAGCCAGCGCGACGCGCATGACATGAAGGCCGAAGCGGCTGGTGCGCAGGGCTCCCGCGCCATCGCGAATGAGCATGGGCAGTGTCAGCACCAGCGCGATCACATATTGCCAGAAGGCGATGATGACGGATGGAATGCCGGTACGCGTTCCCGCCCATTGGGTGGCGACGTTGACTGCGGCATAGGCCGAACAGGCCGCGACCATCAGCGCTGCGCCGCGCACGGTCGGTTTCAAAGTTGGGGCAGAGGCAAGTTGGCTCAACGGTTTCTTCCTTCGGAGCATTTTGCAGCCAGATGAAAACATCTGGCGACGCAAAGATGCGGCAAAACGATAGGGCGCGTTCCGCTTTCGCCGGAACTTGCCCTGGCAAGCCTGTCACCTCAGGGTACGGGAAGAAAAACAACACAATGAAGACGGCAAGCCGTCCGGCACGCGCATGCTTCCAACCTCGTTCTCTTTCATCCGGACTATGACCGTCGGCTTCGGAATTGCACCGAATCTGCTGACCCTGACACATTTGCCGTGACAGGCGCTCGCGGGCTTCGGGTCCTTGACCCGTTACCGCCGGTGGGGAGTTTCACCCCGCCCTGAGAACTGGATATCTTTCTTGCGCCGAAGGCAGGAACTGCACTCCGGTGCTGGCTTTAAATAGGCCACGCTTTTTTGCATGGCAAGACAGTCGCTGCTCATGCGGCAATGATGCGTTGCTGATGCCTCTTCTTGCGCCCTTGACCACCAGCCCATGGGAAAAGCATGGACGGATCGGAAACTCTCTTCTAGAAATCCGTGACGGAGTTGATCGGGAGAGGATCTGCTCCGCATGGTTCTGGGAGGAATGATGAGCACCAACGCAGTCCCCACGCAGCTTTCGCATGACCGCCCCCTGTGGCAGCCGGATGCGGGGCGCATCGCCGCCAGCAATCTGGAGCAGTTCCGCATTCGCGCCGAACAGCGCACGGGCCAGAGCCTGCCGGATTATGCCGCGCTGCATCGCTGGTCTGTCGAGGATCGCGCCGGTTTCTGGCAGCTTGTGTGGGATTTCTGCGAGGTCGTCGGCGAGCGCGGCAATACGGCCCTTGTCGACAAGGGCCATATGCGCGAGGCAAGGTTCTTTCCGCAGGCGCGGCTCAATTTCGCGGAAAACCTGTTGCGCCATGATGGCGACGGAGAAGCCATCGTCTTTCGCGGTGAGGACAAGGTCGAACGGCGCCTGAGCTGGGACGATCTCCATGCGCTGGTGTCGAGATTGCAGCAGTTCATGCTGGCGGAAGGCGTTGAGCCCGGCGACCGCGTGGCGGGCATGATGCCCAACATGCCGGAGGCGGTTGCCCTCATGCTGGCCGCTTCGTCCATCGGCGCGGTCTGGTCTTCCTGTTCGCCGGATTTCGGCGTGCAGGGCGTGCTCGACCGTTTCGGCCAGATCGAGCCGAAGCTTTTCTTCGCTTGCGACGGCTACTGGTATAACGGCAAGCGCATCGACGTGGCCGGCAAGATTGCCGAAGTAACAGCAAAACTGCCGGGGCTGAAGCGGGCCGTCATCGTCACCTATCTGGGCGAAGCGGAAGCCGTGGCAGACAAGGCGGAAAAGGGTATTGCGCTTGATGCGGCCTTGGAGCCATTCCGGGCCAGGGCCGTGGAGTTCACCCGGCTGCCCTTCGATCATCCGCTTTATATCCTGTTTTCGTCCGGCACGACGGGCATTCCGAAATGCATCGTGCATCGGGCGGGCGGCGTGCTGTTGCAGCATCTGAAGGAACACCGCCTTCATGCGGATTTGCGCGAGGATGACCGCTTCTTCTACTTCACCACCTGCGGCTGGATGATGTGGAACTGGCTGGCTTCGGGCATCGCCTCCGGCGCAACGCTGCTGCTCTATGACGGTTCGCCCTTCTATCCCGACGGCAATGTGCTGTTCGATTATGCCGCCGCCGAGGGCATGACCTATTTCGGCACGTCGGCGAAATTCATCGATGCCGTGCTGAAAGCCGGGCTGAAGCCCGGTGAGACGCATGATCTGTCGGCGCTGCGCACCATTTCGTCCACCGGTTCGCCACTGTCGCCGGAAGGCTTTGCCTTCGTCTATGACGCGATCAAGAGCGAGGTGCATCTTGCCTCCATTTCGGGCGGCACGGATATCGTGTCCTGCTTCGTGCTCGGCGTCCCGACGGAACCGGTGTGGCTCGGCGAAATCCAGGGCCCGGGCCTTGGCATGGCGGTCGATGTCTGGAACGACGATGGCAAGCCGGTGCGGGGCGAGAAGGGCGAACTGGTTTGCACGAAAGCTTTTCCCTGCATGCCGCTGGAATTCTGGAACGATCCGGAAGGCGCGAAATATCAGGCCGCCTATTTCGAGCGTTTCGACAATATCTGGTGCCACGGCGATTTTGCCGAATGGACAGCGCATAACGGTATCGTCATTCATGGCCGTTCGGATGCGACGCTCAATCCCGGCGGCGTGCGCATCGGTACGGCGGAAATCTACAATCAGGTCGAGCAGATGCCGGAAGTCGCGGAGGCGCTCTGCATCGGGCAGGACTGGGACAAGGATGTGCGGGTGGTGCTGTTCGTGCGGCTTGCCGGGGGTGTCGCGCTGGACGACGATCTCAAGGCCCGCATCAAGGCGAAAATCCGTACCGGCGCCACGCCGCGCCATGTCCCGGCGAAAATCGTCGCCGTCCGCGATATTCCGCGCACCAAGTCGGGAAAGATCGTGGAACTGGCCGTGCGCGACATCGTGCATGGACGCGAGGTGAAGAACCGCGAGGCGCTGGCCAATCCGGAAGCCCTGGAGCTCTATCGGGACATTGCCGAGCTTCATGAGGACTGATTTGATCATCCTGCAACTGTTTGGAATTGCCGGGTAGCGAGCGCAACAAAATTTCGTTATCCGGCAATAAATAGCCACAGAACGCCACGCAAGGCCATTGCCTATTTGACCGCCACGGGACACTCTGCCTTCAACATAAGCCATCCTGCAGAGGATGGCCGCCGGGCAGAACTTGTGGAGGACGAGTATGTTTGCATCGGGCCAAAATTGGGGGGGCATGAATTTCGGTCTTGGCGAGGAGATCGAAGCCCTTCGCGATACGGTGCGCCGTTTTGCGGAAAGCCGCATTGCGCCGCTGGCCGCTGAAACCGACCGCAACAATCAATTTCCCATGCATCTGTGGCGTGAACTGGGCGAGCTTGGCGTGCTTGGCATCACCGCGCCTGAAGACTATGGCGGCGCCGGCATGGGCTATGTTGCCCATTGCATCGCGATGGAAGAAATCAGCCGTGCTTCCGCTTCCATCGGCCTCAGCTACGGCGCGCATTCCAATCTCTGCGTCAACCAGATCACCCGCAACGGTTTGCCCGAACAGCGCGAGAAATATCTGCCGAAGCTCATTTCCGGCGAGCATGTCGGCGCGCTGGCCATGTCCGAACCGGGAGCCGGTTCCGACGTCGTTTCGATGAAGCTTCACGCCGAAAAGCGGGGCGAGCGCTATATTCTCAACGGCAACAAGATGTGGATCACCAACGGCCCCGATGCCGATGTGCTGGTGGTCTATGCCAAGACCGACCCGTCGGCAGGCCCGCGCGGGATCAGCGCCTTCATCGTCGAAAAAACCTTCAAGGGCTTTTCGACCGCGCAAAAGCTCGACAAGCTCGGCATGCGCGGCTCCAACACCTGCGAACTGGTGTTCGAGGATTGCGAAGTGCCTGCCGAAAACCTGCTCGGGACCGAAGGCAAGGGCGTCAATGTGCTGATGTCGGGCCTTGATTATGAGCGCGTGGTGCTGGCGGGCGGACCGCTCGGCATCATGGCGGCGTGTCTCGATGTCGTGGTGCCCTATGTGCATGAGCGCAAGCAGTTCGACCAGCCAATCGGCGAATTCCAGCTCATGCAGGGCAAGCTTGCCGACATGTATGTGACCTTCAATGCCTCGCGCGCCTATACCTATGCGGTCGCGGCTGCCTGCGACCGGGGCGAGACCTCGCGCAAGGATGCGGCGGGCTGTATCCTCTATACGGCTGAAAACGCCACGCAGATGGCATTGCAGGCGATCCAGGCGCTGGGCGGCAATGGCTATATCAACGATTATCCGACCGGACGCCTGCTGCGCGATGCCAAGCTTTATGAAATCGGCGCAGGCACATCCGAAATCCGGCGCATGCTGATCGGGCGGGAACTCTTTCAGGAAACCCGTTGATGGCGGTTCTCAAATCCGAAATTTCCACCCGAAGCGCCAGCTTCGAGGCCAACCGCAAGGCGATGCTTGCGGCAATCGATGTGGTGGCGGAAGCCTCGCGCATTGCGATCGACGGCGGCGGCGAGAAAGCCCGCGAACGCCATGTTTCGCGCGGAAAACTGCTGCCGCGTGAGCGCGTGGCGCAATTGCTCGATCCGGGTTCTCCCTTTCTCGAAGTGGGACTGACGGCGGCGCACGGCATGTATGACGGGGCGGCTCCTTCGGCTGGCATCATCACCGGCATCGGGCGCGTCTCGGGCCGGGACTGCATGATCGTCTGCAACGATGCGACGGTGAAGGGCGGCACCTATTATCCGGTGACGGTGAAAAAGCATCTGCGTGCGCAGGAGATCGCGGGCGAAAACCGCCTGCCCTGCATTTATCTGGTCGATTCCGGCGGGGCCAACCTGCCCAATCAGGACGAGGTTTTCCCGGATCGCGACCATTTCGGGCGCATCTTCTATAATCAGGCGCAGATGTCGGCGGCAGGCATTCCGCAGGTCGCTGTCGTCATGGGTTCATGCACGGCAGGCGGTGCCTACGTGCCCGCCATGAGCGACGAAACGGTGATCGTGCGGGGTCAGGGCACGATCTTTCTGGCAGGCCCCCCACTGGTCAAGGCTGCAACCGGCGAGGTGGTGAGCGCGGAAGATCTCGGCGGCGGCGATGTGCACACGCGGCTTTCCGGTGTCGCCGATCATCTGGCCAATGATGACGCCCATGCCTTGCAGATCGCGCGCGCCATTGCCGCCAATCTCAACAGCGAGAAGCGCGGCTTCATTTCGCGTGGCGATGGCGCTGCCCCGCTTTACGACCCGGAGGAGCTTCTGGGAGTCGTTTCCGCCGATACGCGCATTCCCTATGATGTGCGCGAGGTGATTGCGCGGCTGGTCGACGGTTCGGATTTCGATGAGTTCAAGGCGCGTTACGGCACCACTCTGGTGTGCGGTTTTGCCAGCGTCTACGGCATGCCGGTCGGTATCATCGCCAATAATGGCGTGCTGTTTTCGGAAGCAGCGCTGAAGGGCGCGCATTTCATCGAACTTTGCTGCCAGCGCAATATTCCGCTGATGTTCTTGCAGAACATTACCGGCTTCATGGTCGGGCGCAAATATGAGGCCGAAGGCATCGCGAAGAATGGCGCCAAGCTGGTGACGGCGGTGGCAACCGCCAATGTGCCGAAGATCACCATGCTGATCGGCGCATCCTATGGCGCTGGCAATTACGGCATGGCGGGGCGGGCCTATTCGCCGCGCTTCCTGTGGACATGGCCGAACAGCCGTATCGCGGTGATGGGCGGCGAACAGGCGGCTGGCGTGCTGGCAACCGTCAGGCGCGACGGGATCGAGCGCACCGGCGGCACATGGTCGGCGGAGGAGGAAGCGGAATTCAAGCGCCCGACGCTGGAGATGTTCGAGCGCCAGAGCCACCCGCTCTATGCCTCGGCGCGGCTTTGGGATGACGGCATTATCGATCCGCGCAAGAGCCGCGAAGTGCTGGGCCTGTCGCTTTCCGCCACGCTGAACGCGCCGGTAGAGCCGACGCGTTTCGGCTTGTTTAGAATGTGAGGAGGCGCGGGATGAGGAAAAGTGTAAAGCGGTTTTCCGCCCGCATTCCGCGAGGGCAAGAGTGATGTTCAAAAAGATACTGATTGCCAATCGCGGAGAAATTGCCTGTCGGGTCATCCGCACGGCGCGCAAACTGGGCATTGCAACGGTCGCGATCTATTCCGATGCGGATGCCGGTGCACTGCATGTCGAGATGGCCGACGAGGCGGTGCGGGTCGGCCCTGCCATTTCCGCGCAGAGCTATCTGAATGTCGAGGCGATCATCAAGGCCGCAAGGCAAACCGGCGCCGAGGCCATCCATCCGGGCTATGGGTTTCTTTCCGAAAATGCCGGCTTCGTGGATGCGGCCGAGGCGGCGGGCCTCACTTTCATCGGCCCTTCGGCCAGGGCCATTCGCGCCATGGGGCTGAAGGATGCCGCCAAGGCGCTGATGGAAAAGGCAGGCGTGCCGGTCGTTCCGGGCTATCACGGCGACAATCAGGATGGCGCCTTCCTCAAAAGCGAGGCCGACCGCATCACCTATCCGGTGCTCATCAAGGCGCGCGCGGGCGGCGGCGGCAAGGGCATGCGCCGTGTCGATCAGCCAGACGATTTCGCGGCAGCACTCGACAGTGCGCGGCGCGAGGCGGAAGCCTCGTTTGGCGACAGTGCCGTGCTGGTCGAAAAATACATGGCGAAGCCGCGCCATATCGAGGTGCAGGTCTTTGGCGACAGCCACGGCAATGCCGTGCATCTGTTCGAGCGCGATTGCTCGCTGCAACGCCGCCATCAAAAGGTGATCGAGGAAGCGCCTGCCCCCGGCATGACGCCGGAAATGCGCGCCGCCATGGGCGAGGCGGCGGTGAAGGCCGCGCTCGCCATCGGTTATTGCGGTGCGGGCACGGTGGAGTTCATCGCCGATGTATCGGAAGGGCTGCGACCGGACCGCTTCTTCTTCATGGAAATGAACACGCGCCTGCAAGTGGAGCATCCGGTGACGGAAGCCATCACCGGGCTTGATCTGGTCGAATGGCAATTGCGTGTGGCTTCCGGCGAGGCGCTGCCGAAACGTCAGGACGAACTTTCCATAAACGGCTGGGCCTTCGAAGCGCGGCTTTATGCGGAAGACCCGGCGCGTGATTTTCTGCCTGCCACCGGCAAGCTCGCTCTGTTCGCACCGCCAGAAAATGCGCGGGTCGATTCGGGTGTGCGAACCGGCGATACGATCACGCCGTTCTATGATCCGATGATCGCAAAGATCATCGCCCATGGCGCAACGCGTGATGAGGCACTCAACCGGCTTGATGCGGCACTAAACAAGACCCGGATTGCGGGCCTCGTCACCAATCGCCAGTTCCTCTCGGCGCTTTGCAAGCTCGAAGCTTTCCGCACCGGCGATGTCGATACGGGCCTGATCGGGCGCGAGGCGGCGGCGCTTTTCACCGCTGAGCCGCCTTCGGATATTGCCTTTGGGCTGGCCGCGCTTGGTGCGCTCGACCTTCTGGATGCGCCAGTGATCGGCGATCCCGAAGGCGATCCATGGGTTAGCCTGCGCGGGTTCCGGCTTTGGGGCGAGGCATCGCGCTCGGTTCTGCTCGATCATCACGGCGAGCGCCGCATGGTCAGCTTTACGGCCAGAGGCGGCGGGCATTTTGGCTTTGCCTTCGGCGAACTGGAAATCCGCGCCCATGAAAACGGGCTGGTTCGTTTTGCTGTCGATGGCCGCATGAGGGAGGCCTCAGTCTCGCGCATCAGGCATGATGTGACGGTGCAATTCGAGGGCCGGGACACCATATTTCATCATGTGCAGTCGATAGGCGCGGAAGAGGATGCTTCGAGCGAAAGCCGCATCCTGTCGCCGATGCCGGGGCGGGTAGCGCTGGTTTCCGTCGTGGAAGGTGCAAGCGTCGCCAAGGGCGATCCGCTGGTGACGATGGAGGCGATGAAGATGGAACTGTCACTGACCGCGCCGCGAGACGGCAAGATTGCATCCGTAACCGTTGTGGCGGGCGATCAGGTCAGTGAAGGTGCATTGCTGGTCGAGTTGGAGGAGCAACATGGCTGAACACGTGGAAATCGTTGAAATGGCTGCGCGTGATGGCCTGCAGAATGAGAAGCGGTTTGTGCCGACAGCCGACAAGATCGCGCTGATCGACCGCCTGTCCGATTGCGGCTATTCGCGCATAGAGGCGACGAGCTTCGTCAGCCCCAAATGGGTGCCGCAACTGGCCGACAGCACGGAAGTGATGGCCGGGATCAGGCGCGCCGACAGCGTGCGTTATTCGGCGCTGGTGCCCAACATGAAGGGCTATGAGGGTGCTGCTGCCGCCAATGTCGACGAGATTGCGGTTTTCATTTCCGCCTCGGAAGGTTTTTCAAAGGCCAATATCAACTGCTCAATCGCTGAAAGCATCGAGCGCCTGTCTCCGGTGATCGGTGCCGCCATCAATGACGGTCTGGCCATTCGTGGCTATGTGAGTTGCGTGGTCGAATGCCCCTATGACGGACCGGTGGCCCCGCAGGCGGTTGCCGATGTGACCGAGCAGCTCTTTTCGCTCGGCTGTCACGAGGTGAGCCTTGGTGACACCATCGGGCGCGGCACGCCGGACAGGGTTGCCGCCATGCTCGATGCGGTGCTGGCCATCGCACCGGCGCACAGCCTTGCCGGTCATTATCACGACACTGGCGGGCAGGCGCTCGACAATATCCGCGTCAGCCTGGAAAAAGGCCTGCGCGTGTTCGATGCATCGGTTGGCGGTCTTGGCGGCTGTCCCTTTGCGCCGGGCGCCAGGGGCAATGTCGATACGGTTGCCGTGGTCGCAATGCTGCATGGATCAGGGTTTGAAACCGGCCTTGATCTGGACAAGCTGAAGCAGGCTTCCTTGTTCGCGCAAAGCCTGCGTCAGGATAGAGCCGCATGAAGGAATTCGAGACGCTTCAAATCGCTGTCGATCAGCGCGGCGTCGCGACGCTGACGCTCAACCGGCCCGACCAGCATAATGCCTTGTCCGGCCTTATGATCGATGAGCTGACGACGGCAGCGCTTCATCTGGCGGATAATGAAGCCCTGCGCATCGTGATCCTGACCGGCGCGGGCACGAGCTTTTGCGCGGGCGGCGACCTTGGCTGGATGCAGGAGCAGGTGAAGGCGACGCGCACGCAGCGCACCGAGGAGGCGCGCAAGCTTGCCCTCATGCTGAAAGCGCTGCGCGACCTGCCGAAGCCCTTGATCGGTCGCATCAACGGGCAGGCCTATGGCGGCGGCGTCGGCCTCATCAGCGTGTGCGATGCGGCAATCAGTATTTCCGGCGCGCGCTTCGGGCTGACGGAAACGAAGCTTGGCCTGATACCGGCCACCATCAGCCCCTATGTGGTGGCGCGTATCGGCCAGGCCAATGCGCTGCGCACATTCACCTCGGCGCGGCTGTTCGATGCCGAGGAGGGGCGGCGCATCGGGCTGTTGCACGATGTGGTCGAGGCGGAGCGTCTTGATGCGGCGGTGGAGGCGGAGATCAAACCCTATTTCGCCACCGCGCCCGCAGCCGTTGCCGCATCCAAGCGGCTGGTCCATGCGCTGGGCGCGCCGATCGACGAAGCGGTGATCGACATGACGCTCACCCGCCTTGCCGACACATGGGAGACACCGGAGGCCGCGGAAGGGATCGCGGCCTTTTTTGCGAAGAGATCACCATCATGGAAGAAGGAGGGAGGAGCCAGTTAGGAGGAGGCGGTTTTTCGTTGTATTTGCGGGTACTTGGCCCCTTGCAATCGGAAGCCGGAAATGCATTCTTATTACATCATGAAAGCTCGCTCCCGTTCCGGAGCATGATTCCGAAAGGGCGGATGCTGTTTCGGATAATATTATGGCTCCGGCCTCTTCGAGGCGGCGGTGCGGCGTGCTTTTGAAGCGCATCCCGAAAAGTGTGAAACGGTTTTCGGGCAAGATGCGCGTTGATGCATATGATTTGGAGCGTCTGGCGCTCTGAATCACCCCTTTGAGATCATGCGATGAACAAAAGGGAGGGCCCGGCAATTCGGCAGCGCGGATGCGCTGAGATTTGACCGGCAAGGGTTGTCTCGGGGCCGTCGGAGGACGCCGCCCCACCAAAGGAGAAAAAGAATGAACCTGAAACTTCTGTCCAGCGTGGCTTTCGCAGCTACACTCGGCTTTGCCAGCGCCGCCTATGCAGACATCACCATCGGCGTCGTTGCACCGCTGACGGGTCCTGTCGCCGCTTTCGGCGACCAGGTGAAGAAGGGCGCGGAAACCGCCGTCGAAGTCATCAACAAGGCTGGCGGCATCAAGGGCGAGAAAGTCGTTCTGAAGTTTGCCGACGATGCCGGTGAACCGAAGCAGGGTGTTTCCGCCGCCAACCAGATCGTCGGCGACGGCATCAAGTTCGTTGTCGGCCCGGTCACGACCGGCGTCGCCATTCCGGTTTCCGACGTTTTCGCGGAAAACAACGTCCTGATGGTCACCCCGACCGCCACCGGTCCGGACCTGACCGCGCGCAATCTGGAAAACGTGTTCCGCACCTGCGGCCGGGACGACCAGCAGGCCGAAGTCATGGCTGATTACGTCCTGAAGAACCTGAAGGACAAGAAGGTCGCCGTGATTCACGACAAGGGCGCCTATGGCAAGGGTCTGGCCGACGCTTTCAAGGCGGCGATCAACAAGGGCGGCGTCACGGAAGTGCATTATGATTCCGTCACGCCGGGCGACAAGGATTTCTCCGCGCTCGTCACCAAGCTGAAGTCTGCCGGTGCCGAAGTGGTCTATTTCGGCGGCTACCATGCCGAAGGCGGTCTCCTGTCGCGCCAGCTGCACGACGCCGGTCTCCAGGCCCTGGTTCTCGGCGGCGAAGGCCTGTCCAACACCGAATATTGGGCAATCGGCGGCACCAACGCACAGGGCACGCTCTTCACCAACGCCAAGGACGCCACCAAGAACCCGGCCTCCAAGGATGCCATCGAGGCCCTGAAGGCCAAGAACATCCCGGCTGAAGCCTTCACCATGAACGCCTATGCCGCCGTGGAAGTCATCAAGGCTGGCATCGAACGCGCCGGCTCCGCCGATGACTCGGCTGCCGTCGCCAAGGCTCTGCATGACGGCAAGCCGATCGAAACGGCTATCGGCACGCTGACCTACGGCGCCAGCGGCGACCTCAGCTCGCCGAGCTTCGACATCTTCAAGTGGGATGGCGGCAAGATCGTCGGCCTCGAATAAGGTCATTGCCTGAAAGAGAGCGCATCCCGAAAAGTGTGAAACGGTTTTCGGATAAGATGCGCGGCTCAAATAAACAGAAAACGCCGGGGTTTCGCCCCGGCGTTTTGCGTTTGTGGAGCGGCAGGGTCAGGAGCCGGTATAACCGAGTTCGGCTTCGATAGCCTCGAATGTCTTTTCCATCGCATAGGTTGGGCTCAGCGGAAAACCGAAATGCCCGTAGGCGATGGACAATTGCCGTTCGGCCTTGCTCTCGCTGCCCTTGGCGATTGCCGCCACATAGAGCGCGGCAGCAAGCCCCGTGCGGTCGGAGCCTGATTTGCAATGGATGAGCACCGGCTTTTCCGCATTCTGCATCAGCGCGATCAACTGTCTGGTCTGTGCAGGATTGAGTTGCTTGCTGGATGACATTGCGAAATCGGTGTGGCTGATGCCGAGCGTCTTCGCGGCGGCGATCTCCTCATCGTACCATTTCGATCCGGGTTCGGCCCCGCGCAGATTGATGATCGTCTTTATGCCGTAAAGCTTCTGCATTGACGCGATGCGCGCGGGGTCGGGCTGGTTGGAGCGATAGGCCTGCCCGACGACGATGGCGTGGATATTGCCCTTATATTGCAGCGTATAGAGATAACCACCCATGACGCTTCCGCCGATGAGCAGCCCAAGCCCGGCCAGCCGGACGTAAGTAAAGGACCAATCGATATATCTGCGAAAGAACGACATAATGGCCTCATCCGAATGAAAGAATATAATAAAATAAACCGCGTAGAAATTTTCTTTTTGGTTTTCGCGGAAAATATACTAAAAATTTGACCTAATCTTGTCCTTGGAGGCAAGAGTTTGATGTTTATGTTTAAGTTATTTTTTAATTAGGGTCCCGCAGTTTCGTGCGGGAAATTTGTTGGAACAAGCGTAGGCCGGTGTGGGGTGTCGGTTGAACGGGCGGTTTTTCGTGGCTTAAGCTTCGGTTAACCATGTCTGTTTAATCTGCGACCATGGATGGGGCAGTTAGCGGAGCAGGTTTATGCAGCGCTACAGATTTGACGATAAAAGAATTCTGATCGAGGCAATTGTTGAGTTACTCAACCGGGGCGTTGAGCCCGACGAACTCGATCTCGTATTGAGCCGGATCGGTCCGGTCGATCTCGATTTGATGCGGCAATGCCTGATCGAGGTATGGAACTACAATCATCCCGAACTGGCTGAAGCGCCGATGGCGGCCTGACGGCAAGTTCTGCGGGACAGGCATCGGACCGCGAAGCGGGATGGATGCCGACGGAATTGGGCGCGATGCGGCGCTCGCACGGGAATACGGCAGTTGCCGGCACGGTTTGGGGCCGAAACTGTCGGGGCAGGGCCGGGTTGGACCGGTTTTGGAGCAATCTGGCCACTGCCCGCAATGTCATATTCCTGAAACGCAGACGGGTTATATCCATATGCGTATCGGGAATTCACTTGGGATCGTGACCACGGATGTACTGGCGCAACTCAGGTGAAAGCGGAAGGTCGGGTTCAGCCCGGCCTTTTTCGCGTCGAGCGCATGTCTCCTGCAAGCGGGAGCTGCCTTCGGATTTTTGCTGAAAATGCTTTATGAAAGACATTGCCTGCCGCCATTTCCGGAGGCGGCGCGATCTTCTTCAGTCAGGAAAGCGGTTCATGATACGCCATATCGTCCTCATCAAATTCAGGCCCGAACTCGAAGCCGCGCAGATCGAAGAGAGGTTGCAGTCGGTCGTCGCGCTCAAGGACAAGATCGGCGGCATCCTGTCGGTCACGGCTGGCGAAAACAACAGTCCTGAAAATCTCGAAAAGGGATTTCGCCACGGCTTCGTCGTGGATTTCGCGGATGGCGCGGCGCGTGATGCCTATCTTCCGCATCCCGAGCACGCGAAGGTCGGCAAAAGCCTGGTCGAAGCAGCCGAGGGCGGCATCGAAGGCATATTGGTGTTCGACTACGCGATCTGAGTTTTGCCGAGCCACGCGGCGTGGCACGGACGGCGCCCAGCATTTCCAGCAAAAGCGCGAAGCGGTTTTGCGTCCGGAAATGCGGAATACAAAAAGCATTCCAGCAAAAGCGCGAAGCGGTTTTGCGCCCGGTAAAGCCAATAGCGAAAACGGTTCTGACGATTCTGTCAGAACAAGAACAAGGCTAAAGCACCAGCCCGCCCACGCCCATGCAGGACAGGTCGTCGGCGGTAAGCGCAATCCCCGCCATCAGGCGATCCAGTACCCGGTCGAGACTGTTTTCGCGGGCGCTGCGCGCCGATCCGGGCGCGGCGACGACATATTTTCCGTCGTGACGGCCCAGAACCAGCAGATTGCCGGGATCGACCGGCATGCCGATGCGCAGGATTTCGCCGCCTGACATGCGGATCGATTGCGGCACGATATCCGCCTCGTCGGCAACCGCCGAAGCGCTGAAAATCACGATGATGTCGCAGGCCCTGCCCACGTCCGTGATGGCCGCAGCCAGCGCCGCCTGATCGTGCGCGACGCGCTTTTCGCAAACAAGCGTCCCGCCATTGCGGACCGCACGCTTTTCCATCAGCTCGCGGGTCTTCTCCAGAACCGTCTCGCGTATGGAAGGAAGGCGCGACTGGATCAGGCCGATCCGCGCACCATTGAAGGCGCAGACATGCAGCGCGGGCCGCGCATCGAGGCTTATCTCACGCAGGAGCGTCTCCGGCACGGCAAAAGGAATGATCTTGACAGTGGCGATCATCTGACCGGCTTCCACCCGCACATGGTTGCGCAGCGTCGCGATGGAAATGCGCGCATCATGTGCGTTGATGGCATCGATGCGGTCTGCATCTGCCAAAAATATGCCGTTCTTCCGGGCATGCAGGTTGACGCGCCCGGTCGTGGCGTTGCCGGTTTCCACATCGGCGGAAGCAATTAGGCGCGCGATGGCAAGTGCCGCCTCGTCCTCGCCGATGTCGCCCTGTTCCAGACGCGCGGCCAGCACCGAGCCTACGCCCGCCTCCCGCAGCAGGGCGAGGTTGAGCGCATCGAGAACCGTGCCTTTGCGCAAGGTGAGCGCACCGGCAGTCGTCGCATAGCCGAGGATCGCGCCTTCGGCCTCATCGAGCGGCATTTCGGCAAATATCATCTCTACCCCCAATTCCCCCGCTTCCCACGTGAAATTCCAATAAAACATAATCCAACCGGAGTGAAACCCGGAGGATCGGGATTATGCATTGGGAGGCCCCGTTAGAGCGCGTTTCGACCTGATTGGATCAGATCGGCGCTCTAGGTTATTCTGTTTCGAGCATAATCTTATCGATCCTCGTTTCACTCCGGTCGCATTAAGCTCTAAACCCGCGTGGCGATTGGGCATTTTCGTGAATCCAGTGAGAAACACGAGGCATTCGGTTCACGGGGGATTCGGTAAAATCCCATCACGATCCCGTTCATTCGTGCGAAAAACGGTGGTTTTCATCTTGCAAACCCCGCGCTTTGGGCCTATTCGCTGCGCCGCATCCTGATGGCTGGCGGCCCTTGGCCGCTCCAAGACAGCGCCGCATCGGCACCGGGCCGGATTGTTCCGGCAAAAGGCCGCTTTTGGGCGCGACATTACGATCCAGCACAATTTTCGTCAGACACGTGACAAACGCGACTATTCGTTATAACGGTACTTTTGGAAATTTCAGAATTTACCGAAAACTAGGAAATGACGCATGCACCGGAGGTGACACTCTGCGCGCAGGATGGAAAGACAAATGAAACACGGCACCCCCCGGACGATCGTTTCGTTCGCCGTCATGGCCCTCACGGCGTTTCTCGCCGGCTGCGAGAACCAGGTCCTTCTGTCCCCGAAAGGGGAAGTCGGCATGGCAGAACGCGATCTTATCTTCTTTGCGACCGGCATCATGCTGCTTGTCGTGCTTCCCGTCATCTTCATGACGCTCTACTTCGCCTGGAAGTATCGCGCCTCGAACGAGAAGGCGGACTACCAGCCCGACTGGCACCACTCGACCAAGATCGAGCTTGCCGTCTGGCTCATCCCGATGGCGATCATTGTGGTTCTGGGTACGGTCACCTGGATCAGCACCCACAAGCTCGACCCGTATCGTCCGCTGGAATCGAACGCGAAGCCGATCAATGTCGAAGTCGTCGCGCTCGACTGGAAATGGCTTTTCATCTATCCCGACCAGGGCATCGCCACCGTCAACGAAATGGCAATGCCGGTCGATGTGCCGGTCAATTTCAAGCTGACCTCCAGCAACATCATGAACTCCTTCTTCATCCCGCAGCTCGGCAGTCAGGTCTACACCATGCCAAGCATGCAGACGAAGCTGCATCTGGTTGCCAATCATGCAGGTGAGTTCGACGGTATCTCCGCCAACTATAGCGGTCAGGGCTTCGCCCAGATGCGCTTCAAGGCGCATGCCTACAACCAGGCCGACTTCGACAAGTGGGTGGCCGATGTGAAGGCCAAGGCGAATGGCGAAGAGCTGAGCCGCGACCGTTACGCCTCGCTGGTCCAGCCGAGCGAGAAGGTTCCGCCGCAGTTCTTCACCTATAGTGACCAGGCGCTGTTCCACAACATCGTGAACCGCTGCTGGGACGGCAAGTCCGTCTGCCTCGACGATGAGATGCATCGTCAACAGATGATCCGCGAAGCACGCGCCAACCTGCGCAAGTCTTCGCCCGTCGATTTCAGCCAGTGGGCGAGCGACATCATCTGTGCAGTCCAGCCGCAGCGCCTCTCGCAGCTCGAAAACTGATGTGCCGATAGGCCCGTGACCTCGCAAGAGGTCGCGGCCATCCGCATTCAATCCCTTGTTTCACGCGGTTCCGGAACGATGGCCTTCATGCGCCGTCCCGGAATTGCTCCAATCGAAGCGTGATAAAAATGTTCGGAAAACTTACGCTCGAAGCGATACCCTTTCACGAGCCAATCATCATGGTCACTTTGGCCGCGGTGGCTGGCGGGGCGCTCGCTATTCTGGCAGCCATAACCTACTACCGCAAATGGGCGCCGCTCTGGAACGACTGGCTGACGTCGGTCGACCACAAGCGCATTGGCGTGATGTATATCATCCTCGCACTCGTGATGCTGTTCCGCGGCTTCTCGGATGCCGTGATGATGCGCGCCCAGCAGGCGCTCGCTTCCGGGGCCAATGAAGGCTTCCTGCCGCCGCACCACTACGATCAGGTCTTCACCGCCCATGGCGTGATCATGATCTTCTTCGTGGCGATGCCCTTCATCGTCGGCCTGATGAACTTCGCCGTGCCGCTTCAGATCGGCGCGCGCGACGTGGCTTTCCCCTACCTCAACTCGCTCAGCTTCTGGCTCACGGTTGCCGGTGCGATCCTCGTCAACATCTCGCTTGGCGTCGGCGAATTCGCCAAGACCGGCTGGCTGGCCTATCCGCCGCTTTCCGGCAAGGAGTTCAGTCCGGATGTCGGGGTGGATTATTATATCTGGGCCTTGCAGATTTCCGGCATGGGCACGCTGCTTTCCGGCGTCAACCTCATCACCACCATCATCAAGATGCGTGCGCCCGGCATGGGCATGATGCAGGTTCCGGTCTTCACCTGGACCGCGCTCTGCTCCAACGTGCTGATCGTCGCGGCCTTCCCGATCCTCACCGTCACGCTGGCGCTCCTGTCGCTCGACCGCTATCTGGATTTCCACTTCTTCACCAATGATGCCGGTGGCAATCCGATGATGTATGTGAACCTCATCTGGATCTGGGGTCACCCGGAAGTCTACATTCTGGTCCTGCCGTGCTTCGGCATCTTCTCGGAAATCGTGGCCACCTTCTCCGGCAAGCGCCTGTTCGGCTACAAGTCGATGGTTTACGCCACCGTCGCCATCACCATCCTGTCGTTCCTCGTCTGGGTCCACCACTTCTTCACCATGGGCGGCGGCGCCAACGTCAACGCCTTCTTCGGCGTGGCGACCATGATCATCTCCATCCCGACAGGGGCGAAGGTCTTCAACTGGCTCTTCACCATGTACAAGGGCCGCGTGCGCATGGAAACGCCGATCATGTGGACCATCGGCTTCATGTGCACCTTCGTCGTCGGCGGCATGACGGGCGTTCTGCTCGCGGTTCCACCGGCGGACTTCGTGCTGCACAACTCGGTGTTCCTGATCGCCCACTTCCACAATGTGATCATTTCGGGCGTTCTGTTCGGCTGCTTTGCCGGTCTCGTCTACTGGTGGCCGAAGGCTTTCGGCTTCAAGCTGAACGAACGTCTGGGCAAGAACGCCTTCTGGTGCTGGCTCGTCGGCTTCATCCTCGCCTTCATGCCGCTCTACGTGCTCGGCCTGATGGGCATGACCCGTCGTCTGAACCATACCGAAAACCCGGCATGGCACATCTATCTCATCGTTGCCGCCATCGGCGTTGCGATCATCCTTTGCGGCATCGTGTTCCAGGTTCTGCAGATCGCTGTTTCGATCCGCGACCGCGAAAAGCTGCGCGACAACAATGGCGACAGCTGGGGTACGGGCCGCACGCTCGAATGGTCGCTGGCTTCGCCGCCTGCCTTCTACAACTTCGCCGAAGTTCCGCATGTGCGCGATCATGACGGCTGGTGGGACATGAAGCAGAACGGCTATGTGCGCCGCACCGAAAAATTCGCGCGCATCCACATGCCGAAGAACACCGGCACCGGCTTCATCATCGGCATGCTGAACATTCCGCTCGGCTTTGCCCTGGTATGGCACATCTGGTGGCTGGTGATCGCCTCCGCCCTCGCTGTGCTGGCCGTTGCCATCGCTCACTCCTTCAATAATGACAGAGACTTCTACGTCTCGGCCGATGAGGTGCAGGAAGTCGAAGACCTCCGTACCCGGCAACTGACTGCTCAGGAGGCCTGATTCCGATGAGCGCAAGCATTTCAACCGCCGCTCCGTTCCTGGGCGGAAACGAGCACCCCGCCCACGAGGATCATCATGATGCAGGGTCGACCACGCTGGTCGGCTTCTGGATCTACCTGATGAGCGACTGCGTCCTGTTCTCGGGGCTCTTTGCAACCTACGCCGTTCTGGCGCACCAGTTCGCGGGCGGTCCGACCGGCCGTGAATTGTTCGACCTGAACTTCGTCCTGATCGAAACCATGCTCCTGCTGGTGTCGTCGCTGACCTATGGTCTGGCAACGCTTTCGATGTTCAAGAAGAACCGTGCCGGCCTTCTGTTCTGGCTGGGCATCACCTTCCTGCTGGGCGCAGCCTTCCTCGCGATGGAAGTCTATGAGTTCAATCACCTGATCCATGAAGGTGCAGGTCCGGGCCGCAGCGCCTTCCTGTCCGCCTTCTTCGCGCTGGTGGGAACCCACGGTCTTCACATCACCTCCGGCCTGATCTGGATTCTGGTGCTTTCCGCCCAGCTCCTGCGTGACGGCCTGACCGAAAAGAACCAGACGCGCGTGATGTGCCTCAGCCTCTTCTGGCACTTCCTGGACATCATCTGGATCGGCGTCTTTACCCTTGTCTACCTGCTGGGTGTACTGTGATGAGCTCTGCACACGAAACACATGACCACGCCGCTCACGGCAGCCTGAAGTCCTATCTGATCGGCTTCGTGCTGGCGGTCGTCCTCACCGTCGTTCCCTTCATGCTGGCCATGAACGGCTACTTCACGCCCGCGACCACCGCCGCCATCGTGCTCGGTCTCGCCGTCGTGCAGATCCTGGTGCATCTGGTTTATTTCCTGCACCTCGATCCGAAGTCGGAAGGCGGCTGGAACATTCTGGCGCTCATCTTCACGGTCATCATTCTGGCCATCGTGCTTGCTGGCTCCATCTGGGTCATGCACCACCTCGATACCAATATGATGCCGATGTACATGTCGCCGGAAGACGTGCGCAACCTGCCATAAGCTTCGCCAAGGGCATTCCCTGCATGGCAATGCTTGCGGGGAATGCTTCTGCGAACCTCGCGAAACAACTGGCCTGACGGCCCGTGATCGCGGCTTTATCCTCCCTCTCTCCCCCCAAAGCCGCGTGGCGCCCCGGTTCATTCCGGGGCGCCTTTCTTTTGCGCGATCGACAGCCAAGGCCGCATGGTTAAAACTAAAGTAAAATTTATGTAAAATTTATGTAAAATTGTCTATGTTGTCGGTAAATCAAAGTCTATGGCTGAATTATCCAAGTGTAGAAAAGTATAATATACGGCATTGATTTACCATTATTGAGTCGGATATTTGCATTTGTGCCAATATTGGCCTAGTATCGATTTTGTTTGATACTTTATTGCGTCTCTGCGTACTCGCAAATCTGGAGTATATGCGATGTCATTATTTAAGAGAGTGCTTAATAAAAATCATGTTATCGGCGCCGCCGTTGCGGCTGTTGTTCTGATCACACCCGCCGTTGCTTTCGCGGCGACGGCCTATGTCTCGGCGGCGGTCAATATACGCTCCGGGCCGGGCGCCAACTATGCCCGGCTGGCGGCGCTTCCCGCCGGTGCCGCCGTCAATGCCGGTTCCTGCCGCAACGGCTGGTGCCAGGTTTATAACGGTAACGGCACCGGCTGGGTGTCGGCGCGTTATATCCGCTTCGGTTCCTATGGAGGCCAGGCCTATGCCGCGCCGTCCACGACGACCGTGGTCGTCGATAATGGCTATTATGACAGCTGGGCGCCGGGCTTCGGCGCTGGCCTCGGTGTCGGCTGGGCCACCGGCGGCTATTGGGGCCCCGGCTATTGGGGACGAGGCTGGCGCGGCGGCCCGAACTACTACAATGGCTGCATTGGCCGTAACTGCCAGTCCTGGCGCGGCGGGCATAATCGCTGGGATCCGCGCTGGGGCGTCGGCCCCGCATGGCGGACCCGGCAGGCTGGCCATTACTGGGGCCCGGGTCCGGTAAGGCCGCGCTTCAACGCCGGCGGCTTCAATCGCCCCGGTTTCAACAGGCCCGCATTCAATCACGGCTTCGGCGGATTCGGCGGCGGTCATTTCGGCAATGTGCGCCCGATGCATGCTGGCCGCTGATCGCAACCCCTAATCGAATCGGCTCTGTCAGGTCATCCTCCTCCCTCCTCCCGTGACCTGATGGGCGGCCCGCCGACACCCCGCCGGCGGGCCGCGCTTTTTGGGAATTTTCGATAATCACCGGCGAATGCGCGGCGCTGTCCGCTCAACCTGCGCGAGCGGTTGCAGGGGTGTGGTAACGTTAATACTCCGTTGACTGAAATGGTCCATATCTAGCGTTGTCGCTTGGAGTTCTGTTCTCCCCATGGTAATCCCTGAAACGTCCTGGGCTGGGGGTGTGAACGGGACGCTGCCAGGCGACCGCATAGACAGGAACCGGACAGTAACGCGTATGACTTGGAGTAACAGGACGATACAGGGAAAGAGCATCGCCATGCTTTTGCTGGCGGCGCATTTTTCCTCGCTCACGGTGTCGCCTGCGCTGGCATTCGAGCTGTTCGGAATCCGCCTGTGGGGCGAGGACAAGAAGGAAGACCCGGATATCATCGACCCGAAGACCTATACGGTCGAGGTCACGACCACGGGCGACCGCAAGAATGCGGACGGCACTGAAGCCGATCTGAAATCCATCATCGAAGGCGCGTCGGGCCTCGTCGCGGATGCGGAGCGACCCGCTTCGGGTTCCGCCGGACTGCTCGCCAAGGCGCGCGGCGACTATCGCCGCATCCTGGCCGCGCTCTATGGCGAGGGCCGCTATGGCGGCACCATTTCCATCCTTGTCGATGGCCGCGAGGCGAACGAAATTCCGCCCGATGCGGATATTCCAAACGATCCGAAGATCGCGATCACCGTCGATCCCGGCCCGCAATTCCTGTTCGCGCGCACCGCGATCTCCAACATAGCGCCGCCGCCGGTCGACAAGCGCGATCACGTGCAATCGCCCGAAGAGGCCGGTTTTGCACCGGGACAGGTGGCCCGTTCGGGCACGGTCATCCGGGCCGAGCGTCTCGCCGTCGAGGCATGGCGCCAGCAGGGCTACGCCAAGGCGCGGGTTACCGATCAGGACATCGTGGCCGATCATGCTGACAACCGGGTTTCCGCCGATATTTCGCTCGATCCGGGCCAGAAGGCGCATTACGGGCCGGTCAGCGTTGTCGGAACGGCGCGCATGGACCCGCAATTCGTCGCCTGGATGACGGGGCTGAAAGAAGGCCAGGAATACGATCCCGACGATATCGAGAAAGCCAAAAAGCGTCTCGGCCGCATGGAAGTCTTCCGCGCCATGAGCTTCGAGGAAGCCGAAAAGATCGAGCCGGACGGCAGCCTGCCGATGACGCTCAACGTGCAGGAGCGCAAGCCGCGCCGCTTCGGCTTCGGTGCCGAATATTCGACCATCGACGGCTTCGGCCTCACCGGATACTGGATGCACCGCAACCTGTTCGGGCGCGGCGAGCGCCTGCGCTTCGACGCCAAGGTCAGCGGCATTGGCGGCACGCAGGACAATTCCTTCGACCCGAAGAACTTCACCTATCTTCTGGGGACAACTTTTACCAAACCGGGCGTCTATACGCCGGACACGGATTTCGTCGCATCGCTCGACGCCAAGCGCGAAGTGCTGGACGCCTATACCGAAACCTCGGTCAATGCGAAGACCGGTTTCACGCAGATATTCAGCGATGAACTGTCGGGCGCGCTCTATGCCAAGGCGAGCCATGGCCGCTTCAACGACGATGTGTATGGCGACCGCACCTTCACGACGGCGGGTCTGGAGGGCAATCTCCTCTATGACAGCCGCAACAACAAGCCGGACCCGAGTTCGGGCTTCTATCTGGAAGGCAATATCCAGCCTTTCTATGAATTCCAGTATGGCAATTTCGCCACCCGCTTCACCGCCGAAGGCCGCACCTATTACGGTTTCGGCGCGAAGGACCGGGTGATTCTGGCGGGTCGCCTGAAGGTCGGTTCGATAGTCGGCGCATCCGCTGCGGACCTGCCGCCAAGCCAGCTCTTCCTGGCGGGCGGCGGCGGCTCGGTGCGCGGTTACGGCTATCGCAATATCGGCGTCAGCGCAGGCAATGGCGAGATCGTCGGCGGGCGTTCACTCGTCGAGGCCAATGGCGAAGTGCGCGCCCGCATCACCGATTCGATCGGGGCGGTGGCATTCGTCGATGCCGGCTATGTCGGCGAAAAGTCGTTCCCCGATTTCTCGGAACAGATGCGTGTCGGCGTCGGTGGCGGTCTGCGCTACCTGACCGGCCTCGGGCCGATCCGCCTTGATGTCGCCGTTCCGCTCAACCGCCGCTCGGGCGATCCGAGCTATGGCTTGTACGTAGGTATAGGACAGGCGTTTTGACCAGATTTCTCGCAATCATCGCCTTCATCGCCTTCGCCGTCACGGCAGTCATCTTCGGCTGGCCGGAACAGCAGAAGCAGTCGCAGGCTCAAGCTCAGGTTCCCGCTCAGGCTCAAGATCAGGGTTCTGGACAGGAACAGGCAGAAGCACCAGCAGAAGAAGAGAAATCCTATTTCCTGTCCTTCGTGGAAAGCCAGCTTTCCGCGCCCAACCGCCGCATTTCCATTTCCGGCATCAGCGGCGTTCTGTCTTCGGAAGCCACCGTCGGCTCGATCACCATCGCCGACCGCGAAGGCGTGTGGCTGCGCATCGAGAACGCCAAGCTGAACTGGAGCCGCACCGCGCTTCTGGTCGGGCGTCTCAGCATCCAGTCGCTTGCCGCCGAACGCATCGACGTCATCCGCAAGCCATTGCCGGACAACAGCCTGCCGTCGCCGGAATCCTCCAGCTTCAGCCTGCCGGAACTGCCGATCTCGATCAATCTCGACCAGCTCGCCATTGCGCGCCTGCATTTCGGGCCCGACATTTTCGGTCTCGAATCGGAAGTCTCGGCCAATGGCCGCCTGTCGCTTGCCGATGGCTCGCTGGATTCCAGTTTCGATATCAAGCGCCTCGACGGCCCGGGCGGCACTTTCGCTCTTCGCGCCGCCTATGCCAATGCCGACCAGAAGGTCGATCTCGACCTGAAAGTCTCGGAACCGGCCAATGGCATCGTCGCCAATCTGCTGAACATCGATGGCCGTCCCCCGGTCGATCTCACCTTGACGGGCGCCGGTCCGCTCGACGGGTTGAAGGTCGATCTGGCGCTCGATACCAATGGCAGCCGCACGCTGACGGGCCAGTTCACGCTCGTCCGGCAAGGTCAGGCGCCCGATGGCGGCCGGGTTTTCTCCGCCCGTTTCAACGGTCCGATCGCGGTTCTGGTGCCGCCGGTATTCCGCGATTTCTTCGGTGCCGAAACGGTGCTCTCCGCCGATGGCTTCCTCAAGGATGCAGGCGGTTTCCGTCTCGACGATCTGGCGCTGAACAGCGCGGCCCTGAAGCTGAAGGCTTCCGCCGAAACCGGCAATGACCGCTTCCTGAACAAGCTGCACATCGATGCTTCCATTGCCGATGAAGGCAAGGGCCGCGTTCTCCTGCCGGTCAAGGGCGCTGAAACCTATATCGACAATGCGAAATTCCAGGTCGCCTTTGGGGATCGCCCGACCAATGACTGGACGGGAACGCTTGCCATTGCCGGTCTCAGGAACGCCACGATTTCTGCTGAAAGCATCGCGCTCGACATGGGCGGTGTTGCCGAAAACCTGAATGACGCCACCAATCGCCACATCACCTTCAAGGTCAATGGCGGGGTGGACGGCATTTCGGCGGAACGCGCCGAAATTGCCGAGGCGCTCGGCAACCGGATCGCGCTCGCCGTCGACGGCGCATGGCGCGCCGGTTCCCCGGTCGATCTGGCGCAGGCCAACATCTCCGGCAACGGTCTCAGCCTTGATCTCAAGGGCAATATCGACGACTTCGCCTTCAATGGCGATATCGCCGCCAAGGTGGCAAGCCTCGCGCCTTTCGGCGCTCTGGCCGATCGTGACCTTGCGGGCAGCATCGATGTCAACGCCAGGGGCATCGTCCGTCCGATCAGCGGCGCTTTCCAACTCGACCTCAACGGCACGGCGCAGAACATGCGCACCGGCACGCAAGCCGTCGACCGCATTCTCGATGGCGCGGTTACGCTGGGCGGGGCTCTTGGCCGCAGCGCGGAAGGCTTTTCGGCGCGCGATTTCCGCATCGGCAACGAGTTGAGCGAAATTACCGCCAACGGCTCCTTTGCCTCCGACAAGGCCAATTTCGATTTCGGCGTCATGCTGTCCGATCTCAAGCTTCTTTCCGATCAGGCATCGGGCCGGATGACGGTCAAGGGCAGCGCGCGCGGCGACGACAAGCTGATCGCGCTCGCATTGCGCGCCGACGCGCCGCAAGGCACTCTGGCCGGACGCAAGCTTTCCGAAGGCGGCCTCGATTTCAACGCCATGCTCGACGGCAACGCCACGACGGGTGCCGCCTTGTCCGGCAAGCTTGCGGGCAGCGCCTTCCTCAACGGCCAGCGCGTCGATCTGGGAACGCTGATCGATATCGTCAATGACGAAAAGCGCCTGACCGATCTCGTCTTCAACGCGGGCGGCGCGCATCTTTCCGGCAATGTGACCCAGAACGCGAAAGGTCTCCTGACGGGCGCGCTGAAGCTCGACGCCCCGGATATTTCCACCGCCGCAGCCCTGGCGCTTGCCGAAGCGACCGGCGCCGCCAATGCCGACATTACGCTGGACGCCAGTGACGGTCGCCAGAATGCATCCGTCACCGCAAACGCCAAGGACATCAAGGTCAATGGCAACCGTATCACCTCGGCTGATATTGCGTTGACGGCGCGGGACCTGTTCGGTGTACCGGTGGTCGATGGCAATGCTGCGGCGCGCGACATCATGGTCGGCACCTTCGGCATCGACAGCTTTGACGCCAAGGCCAATGCGACCGGGTCGAAAACCGATTTCACTGCCAATACCAGACTGAAGATCGGCACGGTTGCCAGCGCCGCCGGTTCGCTTGAGCCGAAGGATGGCGGTTTTGAACTGGGGCTCGCCTCGGCCAATGTGAAGCAGGGCACGCTCAGCGCCAATCTGGCCGCGCCCGCCACTATTTCCATGAAGGGCGAGGAAATCTCCTTCGGAGATATCGTCATCAATACGGGCGCGGATGCCAGCGCCGGTCAGGTCAAGGTCAACGGCGTCGTCGATGGCCGTCTCGATCTTTCGGTGGCGCTTTCCAATCTGCCGCTGGCGCTCGCCAATACGTTCAAGCCGGAACTGGGGCTTGGCGGCACGGTCAACGGCACGGCCCGCATCACCGGTACCAAGGAAGCGCCCAATGTCGCCTTCGACATGGCGGCACGCGGCGTGACGGCAGCCGAACTCAAAAAGCAGGGCATCGCTGCTCTCAATGCCGACGCCAAGGGCACCTCGGCCAATAACCGGCTCAATGTCGATGCGCATGTCACCGGAGGCGGCGGCATCGATGTGCGCGCCAATGGCGGCGTGCCGCTTGGAAAAGGTGATCTCGCTCTCGACGTCAATCTCGCCAATCTTCCGCTGACGGCGCTGAACGGTGCGGTCAAGGGACAGGATCTCGCGGGCAATGTCACCGGCACGGCGCGGGTCACCGGCCCGCTCACCAACCCTGCCGCGACCTTCAACCTGCGCGGCACCGGCCTTGCGGCCCGGCCGCTGCGCGAAAACGGACTTGCGCCGCTCACCTTGCAGGCTGCGGGCAGCTATGCGGCCATGGCCATCGACTTTTCGTCGGTCACCGTCGACGGTCCGCGCGGCCTCAATGTCACCGCCAGCGGCAAGGTGCCGTTCTCGGGGCAGGGGCTCGGCGTCAATGTCAATGGCAGCGTTCCGCTGGCGCTTGCCAATCGCTTCCTCGCGGATCGCGGCGCACAGGCAAACGGGACGCTGACGCTGACGGCCAGCGTTTCGGGCGGCTTCAACCGTCCGCAATTGCGCGGTATGTTCTCCACCAATGGCGCGACGTTCATCGATCCCGATACCAATGTCCGCCTCAACAATATCAATGTCATGGGCAGCATGGATGGCGAAACCATCACGCTGCGCCAGGTCAATGCCGCGCTCGGCAGCGGCGGATCGGTTTCCGCAAGCGGCACGATCTCGACCAATGCCGAAGCAAACTTCCCGGCCAATATCGAGATCAAGCTCGATCGCGCCCGCTATGCCGACGGCAAGCTGGTCGTGGCGACCGTCAATGGCGGGATTACGATCAATGGGCCGCTGATGCGCGATCCGCTGATTTCAGGCCGTATCGACGTCGACAGGGCTGAAATCTCGGTGCCGGAAAATCTCGGCGGCGGCGCGGCCTATGTCCCGGTCCGCCACAAGAACACGCCGAAGAATGTTCAGGTGACGCTCGACCGCGCCCGGGTCGAAACGCGCCGCAGCCGGGTGCCGACCCCGACAGCGCGCCCGACCGTGCCGCGCCTCGACGTTCTCATCAATGCGCCGAACCAGATTTTCGTGCGCGGTCGCGGTCTCGATACGGAACTGGGCGGACGCCTTCGCCTGACCGGGCCGGTGACCGATATCAAGCCGGTCGGCTCCTTCGACATGATCCGTGGGCGCATCGGCATTCTCGGCCAGCGCATCACCTTCGACGAAGGCCATGTCACGCTGGTGGGCGATCTCAATCCGCAGCTCAACTTCGTGGCCCGCTCGGAAGGCAATGAAATCACGGCAATCGTGACGGTGACGGGTACTGTCGACAATCTCGACATCAAGTTCTCTTCCACGCCGGAACTGCCGCAGGACGAAGTGCTGGCGCAGCTGATCTTCAAGCGCTCCATCGGCGAATTGTCGGCGTTCCAGATCGCACAGCTTGCCGCTGCCGCAGCCGAACTTGCGGGCGGTTCCAACAACTCGCTGATGAACAAGCTGCGCGCCGGGACAGGTCTCGACGATCTCGACGTGGTGACGGATGAGAAGGGCCAGACGGCGGTTCGCGCCGGACGTTATATCCGCGACAACATCTATCTCGGCGTCGAAGCAGGCTCGGGCGGCTCGACCAAGGGCACGATCAATCTCGACATCACCCGCAACCTCAAGGCCAAGGGCGCACTGGGTGCGGAAGGCGATTCCAGCGGCGGCATCTTCTACGAAAAAGATTATTGATCGCCGCAGACAATGGTCACATGGGGCCGGGTTTTGCGACCCGGCCTTTTGCCATCCGGACACAACTGTAAATAGCGAAAAGGCGAAAAAGCCATAATTTCGCCATCAAAAAACCATTTCAGACACGCCTTCGCCGTATTTGCCTTGATGTTTAAATCGATTGAATGGCGGTGATCGCTGCAATTTAAGCTTTAAACTGCAATTTTCAGACACGTTTGCGCGAGTTGTTTAACCGTTCTTCAACCATAAGAACGCAAATTGCTGTTCAGTATGGCGGTCGCGTTGCGGCTGTTTTTCAACCGTCGTTTCATCCCTTGTTTCAGGGTCAGTTGCATGTCGAAGTCGCGTGATGATCTAAGCCGCCGCCATTTCCTTTTCGGCACCGGAGCCATCCTCCTCACCGGTGCTGCCGGCTGTTCGCAGACGATGGATATGTCGGCCTTCCAGATGAATGTCGATCCGATGTCGACGGGCGGGATCACGCCGATGCGCCCGCAGATCAGCGTCGACAGGGCCATCACCACGCCGGACGTCATGTATGCGTCGGTGAAGGAAGGCCCCTATGATCTCCCGGCCATTCCTTATGACAAGGTGCCGAAGCAGTTCCGCCGCCAGATCGTGCCGGACCCGACCGGGCAGGCGCCGGGCACCATCGTGGTCAGCCTCAAGGACCACTATCTCTACTACGTCCTGCCGGGCGGCGAGGCGCTGCGCTATGGCGTCGGCATCGGCAAGGCCGGTTTCGAGTGGCAGGGCACCGCCAATGTCCAGTACAAGAAGCAATGGCCGCGCTGGACGCCGCCGCCGGAAATGATCCAGCGCAAGCCGGAACTGGAAAAGTACCGCAACGGACAGGAACCCGGCCCGCAAAACCCGCTCGGCGCCCGCGCGCTCTATATCTATCAGAACGGCCGCGACACCGGCTATCGCATCCACGGTTCGCCGGAATGGTGGTCGATCGGCCAGTCCATGTCCTCGGGCTGTATCCGCCTGATGAATCAGGACATCATCGATCTCTATAATCGCGTGCAGGGCAAGGCGCCGATCATCGTCGGCTAGAGCGGTTCCTGTTCTAACGGAATCGCCGGAACCGCTCTAACTATTTGTTTTATCGCATTATCCAACGCCTCGAAGCGGGATAAGAAATCAGTCCAGTGAACTGATTTCCCTGCACAGACGTTTCACACTTTTGCTGAAAATGCTCCAGGGCCGGATGTCGCTGGAGTGAAACCGACCGTTTCGGGTTAAACAAAAAGGCCGCGCCAGATCAGGCGCGGCCTTTTTCATTTCAGTTTGAAAAGCTTATTCGAAGCGCACCGACTTCGGCAGGGCTTCGCCAAGCTTGACGAAATGGCGCAGTTCGGCGCGCAGATTTTCCGCCGAAGCCATATGGATATGGCTCTGCGGCGCGACCTGGTTCTGCACGACCTGGGTGGATACGCCCGGCATGACAAACGCTCCTGCGGTCAGGACGAGGGCGGCGGCAATGCCGAGGCGTCGTTCGGTTCTGGCCTGCATTTCTATCTCCTTGCGCCGATGGACGGCGGCTTAAAATATCGAATCACGTTCATTCGCAGACGCTGGGACTTTTCAGTCGGGAGCCCGTCAGGGGCCGTTTAGTGAAAAGTCGCGCGCGGCGTAAAATTCAAGGCGCTGTCGATGGCATGGATCGGTATTGGCAACAAAGTCTGGCCGAAATCAGCCAGCGTGTCGGCAAAATTGCGCGCAGCCCCTGCCACATCGTCGCAGCGGCGATGACAGGCAATGGCTTCAAGGCAGGTATCGAGCAACAGCGCGTCCTGGTTCTGGATGCCGGAAATCAGCCCCAGCGTCAGGCATTCCTCGCGGCAGACATGGTGCGAATCGAAGGGGAAGGCCCGCAACGGACAGCTGGCGCAATGACGCAGAACGCGGATGAAATGCGACAGTTCGCCCACCGCGCGCCTGGCCTCGGAGGCCCCAAGCACTTCCGAATAGAGGCCCCAGGTCATTTCCCACGGGATGATCGAGCCCGTCTCGAAACCCGCGGTCCAGCGGCGATAGCCTTCCAGCACCAGCTTTTCCGGCAGGCGGTCGAAATAGCCTGCGGTGTTGGCACCGTTCAGTTGGGATATGCGCATATTCATGTCCGCCTCCCGAAGAAGGAGCGGAACGAACACGAGGCTGCGGATGCGGAGCCATGCCCGCCCGCCCGGAAACGTTCCGTTTCCCCTCGCACATTGCAATATCCGGTCGGCAGGAGACGAAGCTGCCAGGGCAGTCCGTCGACATTTGCGGACCGGCATTCGCCGAGACCAATCATAGGGTCCTCCAATCGAAAGGGTTCAAGGCCCAGACATCAAAGGTTGTGAATTTGCACCATGCATAAAAGCCTGAAAATTCATCTGGAGTCAATTACTCAAGTTTAAAATCTTGTTGGATTTCAATTGTTTGGAATTATTCTAGACTCTAATAGTCATGTTTACAGCATTCAGGAAGGAACGCAACCGCTGCGGGGGTTCAGCGGTTGCGGCAAACGGGCGCATAATGCGCGAGGGAGAGACGACGCGGATCATCCGCCCCTTTGCTCACCACAGTCGCATTCTCCGGGACGCCGGGCTGCAAAGAGCAATCGGTCTGCGCATCCTGCTCGCGTCGCTTTCTCCGCCGCATGATCATTTGCGAAAAGCCTGCGGCCTTTCGGGATCATGTCCGGAAATACGCTCCGCGCGGTACGCGAAAATCACTCTTCCGCCACGGCCTGACGAATATGCGACCGCAGTGCCGGGGGCATCCCGAACCTTGAAACGGTGTCGGGATGCGCATCAGAGCTTTTCGACCTGTATGGATCAGACCGGCGCTCTGACTTCTTCAAGCATGATCTTGATCGATCCTCGTTTCACTCCGGCCGGATTACGCTCTGGAGACGCGCCGGCCGGGTGCACTCGGGTCGAACCATGCTCTAGTGACCCGAATGGTCTTCGTCCTTCTGGCCGCTTTTCGCGGTGACGGGGAAGTCGATCGTCACCTTGCCGGCCTTTTCGAATTCCAGCGTGACGGAAACGGTCTCGCCTTCCTTGTAGGGCTTCTCCGGCTGGATGAACATGAGGTGGTAACCGCCGGATTTCAGCTCGACCTTTCCGCCTGCCGGAATCTCCAGGCCGCCTTCAAGCTGGCGCATCTTCATCACGTCGTTCTGCATCGACATTTCGTGGATTTCGACGCGCTTGACGTCTTTGGTGGTCACCGAAACCAGCTTGTCGGCCTCCTTGCCGTCATTGGCGATGGTGAGAAAACCGCCAGCAACCTTGGCGCCGGGAACCATGGCCCGCACCGAGGGAGCCGTGATTTCCAGTTCGCCGATCCTGGTCGGGGCCGCCGCCTGCATGGAGGCATGGTCCATCTTGCCCATCTGGCCATGATCGCCGTGACCGCCGCCATGTTCGCCGTGTCCGTCATCGGCGCCGGCGACCTTCACCAGAAGCTGCGGCGCGGGATGTTCGAGATCGTGCGGGTTCTGGCCTTCCTTGGGAATTTCCGTCCAGGCAACCGATGCGGCGCTTCCGCAAAGCTGCGTCACGGGGAAGGAGAGGGTGGTGTCCTTGTCGAACTTGGCGAGCTGGCCGACGACGGTGAATTCGTCATAGAAATCGCCTGGCAGGCTGCCATCGGTGAAACGCACTTCGCGAACGCCGGAGGTCACGTCCTTGCCGTGCACCTTGTAGCTCCGGGCATAGTCGCCCTTGGCGGTCTCGATCTTCCAGCCGGCCTTGGCCTGCGGCTGGGCGGAAACGAAGCCCTCGGGAAGCTCGATCTTCACTTCGGTCGTGGCCATGCCGTCGCAGCCATGCGGCACGCGGAAGGTCGCCTTGTAGAAGCTGCCCGCCTTGGCTTCGCCCTGGTCGAGCGAGGAATGGGCCTGTGCCAGACCTGCGGAAGCGCACAGCGCGGCAAGCGAGATTGCGGAGGCGAAAAGACGATGGTTCTTCATTGTTTCAAACCTGAATAATCATTGGTAGGCACGCCGAAACAGGGTTCGGGCGCGTTCATTCCGAATGCGGGGCATTCGTTCAAAAGATCATATTCAGGCGAGAGGCGGCGCTTGCGGCGGTGCCGATGGCGGGTAGGTGCTGTGCCGCAGGATGGGCTGCGGCGGCACGATGCCGTCGGCCATGGCAATGTGCGGGGCGGCGCCGGTGGAACCGGCTGGCGCGGGGCACAGGAAGGCGGAGGAAATCCGGCAGGCTTCGCAACCATTGTTGCTGAAGTGCTTGTCATGGCCCTTCTGGTCCGGATCGGAGCCATGATCGCCGATGCAGAGCACCGGATAGCTGCCATCCGGCAACTGGTATTGGGCCAGCAGGTAGCTGTCTGGCGCATTGAGGTCGACGGGCTTGTGCGCAAAGGCGACGAACATCAGGGCGAATACGCTGAGGATGCGTATCGCCAGAGACATCCGATATTGGCCGATGCTCGTCTTCAACTCAAAGCTTCTCCATGCAAGCCGAGATTACGTATCCCATGCAGGCCGTCTTTGCCAAGCATCAAACAGAAACGGCGCGAATTGGTCGCGCCAGCGGTTTTCTCCAGACTTGCCTTAAAATTATCCCGCAGGCGGGCAGGTACTATAAGATGGCCTCTGATCCTTGCTGTTTCTGTCAGGATCAATTAGGCTCACTTTTGGGGTAGAACAGGCGGGGGATACGAAAAGATTGCATAAATTTCACATTTGAAGAATTGAATTGCCGATGGCGGGGGCATAATTGGTAGTGATGATAAAGAAACGCAAAGGGACTAATCCGATGTTCTCGAAATCCTTCAAAGAAGGGTTCGCGTCCGGTTTTGGAGCGCCCTTCTCCTTCTTTGCAAAAACACGAATAGAGCGTCCACGCCAGTATAGCGTCAATGTTTACAAGGCTTGGGCGGATGCAGGGATGTTTCTTTCGCGAGCCACTGAAAAACAGGGCTCTCTAATTGAATCCGAAACCAGAAAAGCAAGAACAAAAAGGCGTGGCCACAAAAGCGCCGCCTGAAATAACGACGCTCGCTGAAGAAATTTTTAGGCAGATCGGTCCGCTTCTGCCACAGCAACAACGAGAGGCTGTTCTGACCAGAATAGTCTCCGTCATGTCCAACGAGCAGTTTTCAGGTCCAATCGCCCACCCGAAGCATCTTCGCGAATATGAAGATATTGTACCGGGTTCGGCTGAACGCATAATAAGCATGGCCGAAAAAGCGCAGGACCATAACCGGCGGATGGAAGAAAAGATCGTCGATCATCAAATAAACGATGCGCGGCGCGGGATGAATTATGGTTTTGCCGGGCTGGTACTTCTCGTCCTGCTGGCCTTTATTGCTGGTATGTTTCACAATAATCTGCTGGCGACGTTGCTGCTGAGCACGGCTGCTTTCGGCGCTGTCGCTCACTTCATCAATGGGCGCTTGACCAACGGCAAAGCTGAAATCCCAGAAAAGAACTGAGTGTTTCCGGAAAGCAAGAAGCGCGACCGGGGCCGTTTACGAGTTGTCGCCGAACTCTTTATCCGGCGACAACTTATGGCTGGCGGCTAGGATGTTAACGCACCGCGCCCCTGACAGAGAGCAAGTAGCCTTGTGTTCGACAGTTCCGGGCCATCCTTTAGAGCGCGTTTCGATCCGATTGGATCAGATCGCCCGCTTCTTCATCTGTTCGGCAATATAATCCGCCTGACGGATGGCGAGCGCCACGATGGTCAGGGTCGGATTTTCCGCCCCGCCGGTGGTGAACTGGCTGCCGTCGGAAACGAACAGGTTCTTGATGTCATGCGTCTGACCGTGCTTGTTCACCACGCCATCCTGCGGCTTTTCGCTCATCCGGTTGGTGCCCAGATTATGCGTTGACGGATAGGGCGGCGTCGGGAAGGTGCGGATCGCGCCGACGGCCTCGTAAAGCGCCTTGCCCTGCGCATAGGCATGGTTGCGCATGGCAATGTCGTTCGGATGGTCGTCATAATAGACATCGGGAACCGGCAGGCCGTGTTCGTCCTTCACATCCTTGCTGAGCGTGATGCGGTTTTTCTCCTGCGGCATGTCTTCGCCGACGATCCACAGGCCCGCCATGTTGACATAATCGTCGAGCGCCGAGGTGAAGCCGCGTCCCCAGCCGCCCGGATTGAGGAAGGCCGCCATGAAGGGCAGGCCGAGCGAGATGGTTTCCATCTCATAGCCGCCGACGAACCCGCGTTTCGGATTATGCGCGGCCTCGTCGCGGATGATGCCCGCCATGGTCGTGCCGCGATACATGTGCACCGGCTTTTCGAATGAGGCATAGACCGAGCCGGTGGTGTGCCGCATATAGTTGCGCCCCACCTGTCCCGAGGAATTGGCAAGGCCGTCCGGGAATTTCGATGAGGCCGAGTTCAGCAGGAGGCGGGGGCTTTCGATCGAATTGCCGGCCACGCAGACGACGCGCGCTTTCTGGAAATGCTGCTTGCCGTCCTTGTCGGCATAGAGCACGCCCGTCACCTTGCCTGCCGCATTGTGCTCGATCTTGAGCGCCGTGCATTCCGGGCGAACTTCCAGCCTGCCGGTTTCCTCGCCCTTCCGGATTTCCGTATAGAGCGTCGACCATTTCGCGCCCCATTTGCAGCCCTGGAAGCAGAAGCCGGTCTGCTGGCAGCCCATGCGGTCGTCGCGCAGCGCGGAGTTGATCGCCATGCGGCCCGTATGGCATTCCTTGTAGCCGAGCTTGTCGGCGCCCGCCTTCAGAACCTTGAAGTTATTGTTGCCCGGCAGGCCCTCGATCCCGTTGGTGCGGGTGACGCCCATCTTGTCCTCGGCCTTGACGTAATAGGGCTCCAGTTCGGCGAGCGTGATCGGCCAGTCGAGCAGGTTCGCCCCTTCGACCTTGCCGTAATGGGTAAGCGTCTGGAACTCGTAATCCTGAAAGCGCAGCGATGCGCCCGCCCAGTGCGTGGTGGTGCCGCCGACGGCCTTGACGATCCATGCGGGCAGGTTCGGGAAATCGTGCGACACGCGCCAGCTGCCCGATGTGGTGCGCTTGTCGAGCCAGGCGAGCTGGTCGAAACTGTCCCATTCGTCATTGATGAAGTCTTCGAATTCGTGGCGTTTTCCCGCTTCCAGAATGACGACGTCGATGCCTTTCTGGGCCAGTTCGTTGCCGAGCGTGCCGCCGCCTGCGCCCGAGCCGATGATGACGACGACCTTGTCGTTCTTGAGATCATATGGAGCAGCCATTGTTTCCTCCCAATGCTCTCCCGTTTCCGCAGGCAAGGCGCTTGCAGGACGGGGATGCCGCTTTGAAATTGGTGTGTTCCGGCGCCGGGGCGCTTACAGCCATTCGATATCGTCGAAGCCGCGCTGGATATAGCCGCCCTTGGAATAGGCCTCGCCCTCGTAGCCGAAGAGCGGCCAGATTTCCTTCTGGTTGTAGAGGCCGGTCACAAGCCCGCTGCGCACCTTCTGGAAGAAAGGGCTCTTCTCGATATCGCGCAGGATCGCGACGCGCTCTTCCTCCCAGCCCAGACCGAGATAGCCTCCGGCTCCGGCCCGCTTGTCCAGATCGGCGACACCGTCCTCGATCAGCTTCTTCAGCGTCTCGTCCTTGGCGGAATCCGCGTCATAGGGCTTGACGGCGATGGCGTAGAAACGGTCGGGCAGCTTGTCGTGCGGGTAGATGTCGCGTGCGAGCTGGATCAGGGTCGCCATGGTTTCGGGCTTGAGCGTGGCGGTCTCGAGCGCCCATGCGAATTGCGGGCAGATCACGGCGTTGCCGCTGATGACCAGCATGGCGCCGAGGCTGAGGCCCGCGCCGCGCTTGAGAATGTCGCGGCGCGACAGCGTCCTTTTCTCCCGGGTGGAAAGACCGTCGAAAACGGTTGTCATTCGGTTCTCCTCCATTGCTTGCCCGTCCGGAATGGGCGGGCTGGCTGTGCATTCCCGGAGATTTCCACCACCGGGAGCGCTGGCATTCGCATCCTTCAGGGCCGCTCCTCCCGGCCATGAAGGACGATGGGCGGGCCTACTGGTAACGGCCCCCGCGTTGCAGAACTTCGATCTTGTAGCCGTCCGGGTCTTCCGCGAAGAAGAAGCGGGCAAGCTGCACGCCATTGTTCTTGAAATCGACGAGCTTGCCGACCTTGAAGCCAAGTTCGCTGAAGCGGGCATGTTCGGCATCGACATCATCGACCACGACGGCGAGATGGCCATAGCCGTCGCCCAGATTGTAAGGCTCGGTGCGGCCCTTGTTGACCGTCAGTTCGACTTCGAAATCGGCTTCGGCATTGCGCAGATAGATCAGCGTGAAGGTTTCGAAATCGATGCGCTCGGCAATATCGAGGCCAAAAGCCTGTTTGTAGAAGGAAACGGATTTTTCCTCGTCGAGAACACGGATCATCGAATGAATGGCTTTGGCCACATGCTACTCCTGTTTCTTTCGCCGCTTCGTCAAATGCGGCTTGCGATTGTGTTGCTGGTTGTCGATTATGGAAGAAAAAACCACGGCGTGGTGGCAATCGGCTACCACAGCCAGTTTCGTGCTCTTAATGAATGGAGGAACCCATGTGCAAGGTTTTCGCCGAGCAGGACCCGGAAGGCTACCGGCAGATCAACCGCTCCGTGCGCATAGGCGGCCATTCCACCAGCATTCAGCTGGAGGCCACCTTCTGGCGCCTGCTGGACGAGATCGCGGCCAGCCAGAACCTGACCACGCCCCGCTTCATATCGACGCTTTACGATGAAGCGCTGGAGGCCAATGGCGCGATCCCCAACTTCGCCTCCATGCTGCGCACGACCTGCGCGCTTTATCTCATGGGCCACCGTCCCGAGGCGGCCGTTTGTGAGGAAGCGGCCTGAATGAATATTGGCCTCTTGGTGAAATGGGAATAGGGGAGTAGGGGAGTATGGGAATAGGCAGTAAGGCAATATGTTCTCAAACATACTCCTTACTCCCCTATTCCCTTACTGCCTTCGTTAAAGGAATCGAAATGGCAAGCGTAACACGCGAACAGGTTCAGGAGCGGCTGCGGGCCGTGACGGGACCGGATTTCGAAAGCGATGTCGTGTCGCTCGGTCTGGTGTCGGATATCTTTATTGCCGACGGCAAGGTCTTCTTCTCCATCACGGTTCCTGCCGAGCGCGCCGACGCGCTGGAGCCGATGCGGCTTGCCGCCGAGAAGGCGGTGAAGGAAATTCCGGGCGTCACCGGCGCGCTGGTCACGCTCACCGCCGAAAAGAAGGGCGGACGCACCAGCGACGACGCACCCCCACCGCCCAAACCCCAAGCTAGACCAGCAGCCGCACCGGCGCAGCACCGTCATCCCGCGCCGCCGCAGCGCGCGGCGACGAAGCCGGGCATTCCGGGCGTCGGCGCGATCATCGCGGTTGCATCGGGCAAGGGCGGCGTCGGCAAATCCACCACGGCGGTCAATCTGGCGCTTGGCCTTGCCGCCAACGGGCTGAAGGTCGGCATTCTCGATGCCGATATTTACGGGCCGTCCATGCCGCGCCTGCTCGGCCTTTCCGGTCGCCCGGAAACGGTGGAGGGCCGCATTCTGAAGCCGATGGAAAATTACGGCATCAAGGTCATGTCCATGGGCTTCATGGTCGATGAGGAAACGCCGATGATCTGGCGCGGGCCGATGGTCATGTCGGCGCTGACGCAGATGCTGCGCGAAGTGGCCTGGGGCGAGCTTGATGTGCTGGTGGTCGACATGCCGCCCGGCACTGGCGACGCGCAGCTCACCATGGCGCAGCAGGTGCCGCTTGCGGGTGCCGTGGTTGTTTCGACGCCGCAGGACCTGGCGCTGATCGATGCGCGCAAGGGGCTGAACATGTTCCGCAAGGTGGATGTGCCGCTTCTCGGCATCGTGGAGAACATGAGCTACTTCATCGCGCCCGACACCGGCGCGCGCTACGATATTTTCGGCAATGGCGGCGCACGCAGGGAGGCCGAACGCCTCGACGTGCCGTTCCTCGGCGAAGTGCCGCTGCATATGGACGTGCGCGCCTATTCAGACGCCGGAACCCCGATCACGGTCAAGGAGCCGGAGAGCGAACACGCGAAAATCTATCGCGATATCGCAGCCAAGGTCTGGGACAACATGAAGGGCGGCAAGGGGGCTGGAAAGCCAGCGCCGGCGATTGTGTTTGATTAAGGGATTAAGGGATTAAGGGATTAAGGCAGTAGGGCAGTAAGGCAGTATGTTAAGGGAATAGGGGAGTAAGGGAGTAGGGGAATATGTTTTGGTTGCGGACGACCGCAACGCACATATCCTTCTCTGCCCTACTGCCCTACTGCCCTACTGCCCTACTGCCCTACTGCCCTACTGCCCTACTGCCCTACTGCCCTACTGCCCTACTGCCCTACTGCCCTACTGCCCTACTGCCCTACTCAAGTAACCACCGACGGCTCCGTCCGTCCGCTGCGCTTCTTCACTTCCGCGATCTGTTCTGCCGCTTCGATGTAGGGAGCCAGCGTTTCCTGCGTGTCGAGATTGTGCCGGGCGGTGTCGGCCTCATAGCGCTCGACATAGATGCGGATGGTGGCGCCCGACGTGCCGGTGCCGGACAGGCGCAGCACCACGCGGCCGCCTTCCGGGAAATAGATGCGGATGCCCTGATGTTCGCTGATCGAGCCGTCGACCGGATCGCGATAGGCGAAGTCGTCGGCCTTCTCGATCGTGAGGCCGTTGACCGTCGTGCCGGGCAGGGAGGCCAGCTTGCCGCGCAGGTCGGCCACCAACTGTCTGGCGATGTCGGAATCGACCGCTTCATAGTCGTGGCGGGTGTAATAATTGCGTCCGAAACGCGCCCAGTGCTCCTCGACGATTTCCTTCACGCTCTGCTTGCGCACCGCCAGAATGTTGAGCCACAGCAGCACCGCCCACAGGCCGTCCTTCTCGCGCACATGGTCGGAGCCGGTGCCGGAGCTTTCCTCGCCGCAGATCGTCACCTTGCCGTTGTCGAGCAGATTGCCGAAGAACTTCCAGCCGGTCGGCGTTTCGAACATGCCGAGCCCGAGCTTTTCCGCCACGCGGTCGGCGGCGGCGCTGGTCGGCATGGACCGGGCAATGCCCTTGATGCCGTCCTTGTAGCCGGGCGCCAGATGCGCATTGGCGGCGAGCATGGCAAGCGAATCGGACGGGGTCACGAAGATGCCGCGCCCGATAATGAGATTGCGGTCGCCGTCGCCATCGGAAGCCGCGCCGAAATCCGGCGCGTGATCGGACATCAGAAGATCGTAGAGATCCTTTGCGTAGACGAGATTCGGGTCCGGATGATGGCCGCCGAAATCCGGCAGCGGCACGAAATTGACGACGCTGCCCTTTGGTGCGCCAAGTCGCTTCTCGAAGATTTCCGTGGCGTAAGGGCCGGTCACCGCATGCATCGCGTCGAACTTCATGCGGAACCCGCCCTTGATCATGGCGCGGATGGCGTCGAAGTCGAACAGGCTCTCCATCAGTTCGGCATAATCGGTAACGGGATCGAAGATGACGACCTCGGTGTCGCCGATCCGTGTGGTGCCGATCGTGTCGATATCGACATCGGCCACATCGGCGATCCTGTACTGGTCGATCACCTTGGAGCGGGCGAAGATCGCCTCGGTGATCTTTTCCGGCGCCGGTCCGCCATTGCCGATATTGTATTTGATGCCGAAATCTTCATTCGGCCCGCCGGGATTGTGGCTGGCCGAAAGCACCATGCCGCCGAAAGCCTTGTATTTGCGGATCATGTTGGAGGCTGCAGGCGTCGAAAGAATGCCGCCCTGACCCACCATGATGCGGCCAAAACCGTTGGCGGCGGCAATCTTGATCAGCTTCTGGATCACTTCGCGATTGTAATAGCGACCGTCGCCGCCGACCACGAGCGTCTTGCCGGCAAAACCTTCCAGCACATCGAAGACCGACTGGATGAAGTTTTCAGCGTAGTTCTGCTGCTGGAACACCGGAACCTTCTTGCGCAGGCCCGAAGTGCCCGGCTGCTGATCCTGGTATGGGGTGGTCGCGATTGTCGTTACGGTCATGTTTTTCCCGGTTGATTCAATCAGTTGGTACGATACACCTTGTCGGCATTTGCGGTCATTGCAAGACAACATAGATCAAACTTATTGATTGAAAATAACAAAGCGTGTGTTTGTCGCTGGCCATGCTACAAATTCCGTCATGACGGACAATGCTCGCCCCATCGCTGGCCCGCGCGATCAGACGCGCCTGAAACGCGACGATGCCACCGGCCTCGAAGCCGTGGCGGCGCGCTTTCACAGCCACGCCTATGACATGCATTTTCACGACGAATGGCTTGTCGGGGTGACACATGCGGGCGTTCAGGATTTTTTCTGCCGGGGCAGGCGGCGGCAAAGCACGCCGGGGCGAGTGATTCTCATCGAGCCTGGCGAACGCCACGACGGGCAGGCGGTCGCGGCGGACGGCTTTGCCTATAACATGCTCTATATGCCGCAGGCGCTGATCCGCGATGCCATGGGCGGCAATGATGCGCATATCGGCTTTCGCCAGACGCTGGCCGATGACAAGGAACTCTTCCATGCGGTCGCCCGCGCCTGCGAGGCAATCTTTCTGGAAGCGCCGCGCCTGATGATCGAGGACTGCCGCGACCGGGTGACGAACCATCTTTCCCGGCATCTTTCCCCCAATCTGGGCCACGACGTGGCAGAAAAAGCGGCGGCTCCGCATCCGGTCGCAGCCCGCACCATGGATTATCTGCGCGCGCGCTTCGACGAGGAATTCGGCCTCGATGAACTGGCGGAAGCGGTGGGAGCCGCCGACCGTTTCCAGCTTTCACGCGGGTTCCGGCGCGCCTACGGCACCTCGCCGCATGCCTGTCTGGTGCAGTTGCGCCTTGCCGAAGCCCGCCGCCTGCTGCGCGAAAAAGTGCCGCCGGCGGAGGCCGCAGCACTCAGCGGCTTTGCCGACCAGAGCCATATGGGGCGCTGGTTCCGCCGCGCCTATGGCATGACGCCTGCCGCCTATCGCCGGGGGCGCACAAACGTTCCAGAAATTGCAGCCGCAAAGGGCTAGTTCTTTCCTCGAACAGAGGAAGACCCGATGATTTTTGAAACCAAAGTAGCCATTCTTGTCCTGCACGATCTGCCCGTCTGGCAGAAGTTGAACGTAACCGCCTTCATCGCGACCGGCATATCCGGCGCGGTTCCGCAGGCAATGGGCGACCCTTATGAGGATGCGGCAGGCCGCAGGCATACGCCTCTGCTCGGCCAGCCGATGCTGATCTTCTCGGCAACGCCGGACGTGCTGCAAAGGGCATGGCAGCAATCGATCCAGCGCGATCTCGTCCGTGCGCCCTATGTGCGCGCCATGTTCGAGACCGGGCACGACGTCGCCAACCGTGCTGTGTTCAAGGCCGAAAATGCCGATGCCCCCGATCTGGTCGGCCTTGCGCTTTATGGTCCAAAGAAGGATATCGACAAGGCCATAAAGGGAACTAGCTTGCATCCTTGAACAGCACGCTCTGGTCGAACAAATAGCGGTTGGAAAGCGGCAGGCTTGCCGCGCCCATCGCCTTGGCATGGACGCCAACCTTGCCCTCGATGATCTCCGGCGCCCGCAGGCCCTGCAAATCGAGGCATGAAAGCTCGACGCGGGTCGCTTCCACGATGCGGTGGCGCACATTGCCCGGCAGCCAGCCATCGATGATGGCGGCGGGAAAGTCGATGACGGAGGCGGCGGCCACTGCCGCATGCGCCAGCCCCCGTGCGGCAAGCGCCACCCATTCGTCGAGCGGCGTACCGAAATTTCGCCAGTTTTCCGGCGAAAGCCACAGATCGTCGGAGGGCAGGTGCCGCTCCTGCAACATGCGTTCGAGGACGAACAGCGAGGCCGTGTCGATAAGCTGCAAGGTTTCGCCGCGTTCCCACGTGCCGCGCATGCGCATCGGCATGGAGCCGAGCGCGCCCGCATTGCCGGTGCGCCCCGGATAGAGCGTGTTGTTCAGCACCACGCCGCCGCCGATGAACGACCCGATGAAGAAATAGACGAAATCGGTGAATTCTGGTCCGCGGCCAAAAGTCAGTTCTGCGCCGCAGGCCGCCGTTCCGTCATTCTGGATGAAGACCGGAAACGAGAAAGCATGGGCGAAATCGCTGACCAGATCGGCGCCAAGCCATGCATCAAGATCTTCGGCTGGCGCACCCACTTCCTCGACCCAGTTCCACAGTTCAAAGGGGAGGGCAATGCCAAGCCCGGCGATGCGGTCGCGCCTGGCCGGTTCCAGCGCGGCTGTGAAGGCGTTGACGCTGTCGATGGTGAAGCTGCGGATTTCGTCCGGCACCGGCCAGCGATAGGTGATGTGCCGCCGCTCGCGAATCGCGCCCAGAAAATCCATCAAAATGATTTCCGCGCTGCGCCGCCCGATCTTGAGGCCGAAGGAGAAAACCCCGTCGGCGGCAAGGCGCATCGGCATGGAAGGCTGGCCGACACGGCCGCGCACCCGTTCGCCCTGCGTGATGAGGCCGTCTTTTTCCAGCGCACGAATGATGACGGAAACCGTCTGCGCCGAAAGCCCGGTCAGGCGCGCAATGTCGGCGCGGGCAAGCGCGCCGTGCCTGCGCACCAGCGCCAGAACCAGCCGCTCATTATAGGCGCGCACGCCGATCTGGTTTGAACCGCGATTGACGTTCGCGCCGGGCCCGGCGAATTGCTGCATGGCGGGGCCCGGCGTTCCTGAAAGCGTTCCCGAAATTGTGCCGGAAGGCGTTGCGGGAACGCTTTCGGCTGATCCGCTGTCCGGCTCGCGCTCAACTTTATGCCTGACCATAGCCTCTCCCAGATTCCGGCCCATGGGATGCAATCGGAATGCGGCCATGGCGTGCGGGAATTCCTAAACCAAACATCGAAGGAGAAAAACCCCTGACGTGCGGGACATCAAATAAAACAATCGCTTAAGATAGGCGCGGATAAAGCTGGCAGCCTGTCGCCCGCTCGTTTCGCGCTTTCTCCTCCGCCAGTCAGAGTGACACAGCACATTAATAAATCAAGTGGATTTATTAATTGACTCTGTTTTAAAGCCGTGTTTTGCTTCTCCGGTGCCGGGAAGAGGAACCGGCTGCAATCTGGGAGGAGTCCATGAAGAAGACAGTTCTGTCGGCAGCCTTTGCTGCCTTCGCGCTTGGCGCTGCCGCCATTCCATTGAGTTCGGCCAACGCCGCCGATGCCGGCGCGTGCCTCATCACCAAGACCGACACCAACCCGTTCTTCGTCAAGATGAAGGAAGGCGCTGTCGCCAAGGCCAAGGAGCTTGGCGTCAATCTCAAGACCTATGCGGGCAAGATCGACGGCGATTCCGAAAGCCAGGTCGCGGCCATCGAAACCTGCATCGCCGATGGCGCCAAGGGCATTCTGATCACCGCGTCCGACACCAAGGGCATCGTGCCGTCGCTGCAGAAGGCGCGCGAGGCGGGCATGCTCATCATCGCGCTCGATACGCCGCTTGAGCCAGCCGACGCGGCGGACGCAACCTTCGCCACCGACAATTTCCTCGCCGGTGAGCTGGTCGGCAAATGGGCGGCGGCGACGCTTGGCGACAAGGCCAAGGACGCGCATGTGGCTTTCCTCAACCTCACCGCATCGCAGCCGAGCGTCGACGTGCTGCGCGATCAGGGTTTTGCCACCGGTTTCGGCATCGATCCGAAGGACAAGACCAAGCTCGGCGACGAGGACGATCCGCGCATTGCCGGTCGCGACCTGACCGACGGCAACGAGGAGGGCGGACGCCGCGCGATGGAGAATCTTCTCCAGAAGGACCCGAACATCAATGTCGTCCACACCATCAACGAACCTGCCGCCGCCGGTGCCTATGAGGCGCTGAAGGCCGTCGGACGCGAAAAGGATGTGCTGATCGTCTCCATCGATGGCGGCTGCCCCGGCGTGAAGAATGTCGAGGCTGGCGTGATCGGCGCGACCTCGCAGCAATATCCGCTGCAGATGGCGGCGCTCGGCATCGAAGCGATCAAGAAGTTTGCCGATACGGGCGAAAAGCCGAAGCCGACCGAAGGCAAGGATTTTGTCGATACGGGCGTGTCGCTCGTCACCGACAAGCCGGTCGAAGGCGTTCCGTCGATCGATACCAAGACCGCGCTCGGCAAGTGCTGGGGCTGACAGGCTCTTTGGGTTCTGGTTCGGCGGATCGGAAGGTCCGCCGGGCCAGGTTGAAGGCAGGAGACAGAGATGAGTGAGCCACAGGCGGCTTCCGCTGCACAAAAACCGTCCATGCAGGACTATGAAAAGACGCTTTCGCAGAGCGCGGCGGAAGTCGCCTCCTTCGATGCGGGCGACCGGTCGCTGCTTTATCGGATGCGGAGTTTCCTGCATCACAATCCCGCTGCCGTGCCGTTGATCGTGCTCGTCCTGTCGCTGCTGATCTTCGGCGTCACGCTGGGCGGCAAGTTCTTCTCCGCCTTCTCGCTGACGCTTATACTGCAGCAGGTCGCCATTACCGGCATTGTCGCGGCGGCGCAGACGCTGGTGATCCTCACCGCCGGCATCGACCTTTCGGTCGGCGCCATCATGGTGCTGTCCTCGGTGGTGATGGGCCAGTTCACCTTCCGCTACGGTCTGCCCGCCGAGCTTGCCGTTCTCTGCGGCTTTGCCACCGGCGCGCTCTGCGGCTTCATCAACGGCTTTCTGGTCGCCTATGTGCGCCTGCCGCCCTTCATCGTGACGCTCGGCATGTGGCAGGTGATCCTCGCCACCAACTTCCTTTATTCCGCTAACGAGACCATCCGCGCGCAGGAAATCACGGCGGAAGCGCCGATCCTGCAATTCTTCGGCGAGAGTGTGCGCATTGGCGGCGCGGTCTTCACCTATGGCGTCATCGCCATGGTGCTTCTGGTGCTGCTGCTCTGGTATGTGCTGAACCACACCGCATGGGGACGGCACGTCTATGCCATCGGCGACGATCCGGAGGCGGCGCAGCTTTCCGGCGTCTCGGTCAAGCCCATCCTCATGTCGGTCTATGTGCTGGCGGGTATCATCTGCGCGCTGGCGGGCTGGGCGATGATCGGCCGTCTCGGCTCCGTGTCGCCGACTGCGGGCCAGTTCGCCAATATCGAATCCATCACCGCCGTGGTGATCGGCGGCATATCGCTCTTCGGCGGGCGCGGCTCCATCCTCGGCACCATGTTCGGCGCGCTGATCGTCGGCGTGTTTTCGCTGGGCCTGCGCCTGTGGGGCACCGATCCGCAATGGACCTATCTCCTGATCGGCGTTCTCATCATTGCCGCCGTCGCCATCGACCAGTGGATCAGAAAGGCTGCCGCATGAAAACGAACACCACGCCTGTTCTTTCCGCCAAGGGGCTGGTCAAGCGCTATGGTCGCGTCACGGCGCTCGACCATGCCGATTTCGACCTCTATCCCGGCGAAATCCTCGCGGTCATCGGCGATAATGGCGCGGGCAAGTCCTCGCTCATCAAGGCGCTGTCCGGCGCGATCAAGCCGGACGAGGGCGAAATCCTGCTCGACGGCAAGCCGGTCAGCTTTCATTCGCCGATGGAAGCGCGGCAGGCGGGCATCGAGACGGTCTATCAGAACCTTGCCTTGTCGCCAGCACTTTCCATCGCCGACAACCTGTTTCTCGGCCGCGAAATCCGCCGCAAGGGGCCGCTCGGCTCGCTGTTCCGCATGCTGGATCGCGGGGCGATGGAAAAGATCGCCCGAGAAAAACTCTCCGAACTGGGCCTGATGACCATCCAGAACATCGGCCAGGCGGTGGAAACCCTTTCGGGCGGCCAGCGTCAGGGCGTTGCGGTGGCGCGTGCCGCCGCCTTCGGCTCCAAGGTGGTCATCATGGACGAGCCGACTGCGGCGCTCGGCGTCAAGGAATCGCGCCGCGTGCTGGAACTCATTCAGGACGTGAAGCGGCGCGGCATGCCCATCGTGCTCATCTCGCACAACATGCCGCATGTGTTCGAGGTCGCCGACCGCATCCACATTCACCGGCTGGGACGCCGCCTGACGGTCATCGACCCCAAGGAATATTCCATGTCGGACGCCGTGGCGCTGATGACCGGCGCGATGAGGCCGAAGGAAGCGGCTTGAGCTTCTGATATGCTGGCGGGACGAATCACGGAAACCGGACATGACGCCTATCGAGCGCGAAGCCCTGCCTTCGGAAATTCTTGCGCGGCTGGCGGAAACTGACGGACGCCTGATCGTGGCCGTTGCAGGCCCGCCGGGAGCCGGAAAATCCACCATGTCCGACTATCTGCTCCATGCCATCAACAAGGGCGGCGATGCGCCGTCCATCGTCGTGCCCATGGACGGATTTCACCTCGACGACGCCATTCTCGACAGGCGCGGATTGTTGAGCCGCAAGGGTTCGCCGCCAACCTTCGACTGCGCCGGGTTTGCGGTGCTGCTGCAACGGCTGAAACAGGCGGACGGCGAAGTCTTCATCCCGGTCTTCGACCGCTCGCTGGAGCTTTCCCGCGCCGCCGCATCCGTGGTCGGGCCGGAGCATCGCGTGCTTCTGGTGGAAGGCAATTACCTGCTGCTCGATCAGCAGCCATGGGCGCAGCTTGCTCCCTTCTTCGATCTCACGATCTATCTGGACGTGCCTTTCGACGAACTGGAGCGCCGCCTCACCGATCGCTGGCTTGGCTTCGGCTTCGATGCCGAAACCGCCCGGAACCGCGCCCTTTCCAACGATATTCCCAATGCCGAACTCGTGGTCGCGCAATCGCGCAAGGCGGATTTTGTCGTGGTCTCGGACGGGCGATAACAGGGAATTGCGTCTTTCAAGGGTTGCGGCGACGCGCTTGCGTCTGCATGATGGGAAAATCGCTTCATCAGTTTCCGACCGGAATAGTTCCCCATGACGACATATGTTTTTGCGCCGCCTCCGCAGCCGTTTCTGCCGGTGAAGGGAACGGACGCGCTCTTTCCCGTGCATCGCATCTATTGCGTCGGCCAGAACTATGCCGATCACGCCATTGAAATGGGCGGCGATCCGACCCGCAACCCGCCTTTCTTCTTCCAGAAGAACCCGGACAGCCTGGTGATCGGGGGCGGCGACTTCCCCTATCCGCCGAAGACCGAGGACGTGCATCACGAGATCGAACTCGTGGTGGCGCTGAAGACCGGCGGCACCGACATTTCCGTCGAAAAGGCGCTGGGCCATGTTTATGGCTATGCCGTCGGCATCGACATGACGCGCCGCGACCTGCAGGCCGTGGCCAAGAAGGCGGGCCGCCCGTGGGAAGTGGCGAAGGCTTTCGAGCACTCCGCGCCCTGTTCGGCCCTCGTGCCGGTGTCGGAAATCGGCCACCCGGAAAAGGCGGCGATTTCGCTTTCCATCAATGGCGAGACGCGCCAGTCGGGCGACCTCAACCAGATGATCTGGAAGGTGGCGGAGACCATTTCCTACCTGTCGTCGCTCTTTGAGCTGCGCCCCGGCGATCTTATCTTTACGGGTACGCCTGCGGGCGTTGGCCCGGTCAAGCGCGGCGACCGTCTGGAAGGCAAGGTGGATGGTGTGGGGGAACTGTCCGTAACCGTAGTGTGAAGATATGCGGAGGAGCATGAATGAGCACCTATCTTCCCGATGACGTGCACGACGCTCTGGAGCGCTTCATCGCCGAAAGGCATCCCGGTCTCAACCAGACCGAGGCGATGACGCTTATCCTGCGCAAATGGCTGGTGCGCGAGGGCTATCTGTCGGCGGAGCCCGAACACGGCACCCCGCCGGAGGAACTGAACGCGACCAATGACGATTGAACAAGGCAGCAAGTGACTATGGCCAAACAGCCGCCGGAAGGAGCGGGCCGCAAGGCCGCGCTCGGGCGACGCCTTTTGATTCTGACAATTCTGGCAATTCTGCTCGTGATCGCGCTCGTCTGGACGAGCATTTATCTGTTCGATCCCCATGGCGGTCTGGACTTCGACGATCTTGCTATTTTTGCGTTTAATTTCAATGCGGTAGATATGGTGCTGCACCGCCTTGCGTGAGCGCGTTAATATTTTTGTTACCATTTGAAATATTCATTTTGGCCGCGCCCTGACGTTTAGCGCTTCCGTTTGCCGCCTTTTGCATGGTACACGACTGTCATCGACCGAAAGAATATTGACTGAAACGGGTGTCCCGCGATGCCCGCAAAGCCAAGAGGATCTGGATGGCATTCGAGGACATCAAGGCGGAAATTGCGCTGCTTTTCGAGCAAATGGTGAATCAGCCGCAAGACGCTCATGAAATCCGCGAAACGGTTCGCGAGAAGCTCAATGCGCTGCGCGCAAGCGGCTTGCCTCTGCCGGCCGATCTGGTCGAGCTTGAAAAACGCATCGAACAAGATTTCGATTCCTGAGAACGGGTCCGGTCATGCGTCTCCAGCTTTCTTCTTCTTCCGCTGATATGGTCCGCAAGGGCATTCTGCTTCTGGGTTGCGCCGTGGCGCTCAGCGCCTGCAACACCACCGATGGCGGCAAGCCGGTGAAAACCGCGCTGATCACGCAGACCGATACATCCGGCACGACCGTTGCCGCCGCAGGCGGCGCCGCCGGTGCCACAGCAGATGCCGCAGGCACGGCGACAGCCGATGCGGGCGCTGCCGCCGCTGCTGCTGGAACGCAGACCGTCGCGGCGGTGACCGATCCTTCCGATCCCGTCCTGCCCGCCGTCGTTCCCATTCCCGGCATTCGCGGCCAGTCCGAACCGATGATGGCCTATGCCGGTGCGCAGGCCGCCGCTTCTCCGGCATCCGTTGCTGCCAACATGGCGTTTGAGACGCCGGACAGCGCGCCTAAGGATCTGGACACGCTCATCACCAAATATTCCGTCGCCTATGACGTGCCGGAACGCCTTGTGCGCCGGGTCGTGCATCGTGAAAGCCGGTTCAATCCGGGTGCGCGCAACGGTCCTTATTGGGGCCTGATGCAGATCAGCCATCCGACCGCGCGCGGCATGGGGTATACGGGCGCGGCCAAGGGCCTGCTCGATGCGGAAACCAATCTGAAATATGCGGTGCGCTATCTGTCCGGCGCCTACAAGGTGGCGGGCGGCGACGAAAGCCAGGCGGTCCGCTATTATGCGCGCGGCTATTATTACGATGCCAAGCGCAAGGGGCTGTTGCAGGAAACGGGCCTTGACGGCAGCTGGAAGCGCAGCGGCCCGACCCGTGAGGCAGCCGCGTCCATCCAGCCCGCATCATTGCCGGAAGGTGCCGCCGCACCGCTTCCGGGCGTGGCTCCCATCCAGGCTTCCTACACACCGGCGGCTCAATAGAGCGCACCCGAAAAGTGGAGTCCGGTTTTCGGGATAAGGTGCGCGTCAGAAGAAATGCTCATTGAGCTAACTGTCATCTTGACGCTGCAATCTAATGGCAGTTTCCTGTTGAGAGCGCATTTCGATCTGATCTGATCGGACCGGCGCTCTATCTCCATGTTTCACGCGCATCTTTTCCGAAAACCGTTCCACACTTTCGCGATGCGCTCTGGAACCGACGACAGGAAGACCGCATGAATGTGAGATTGCCGCACCCCATCAAGTGGAAATATGACCGGGCCGAATTGTGGGCCGATGGCGTCATCCATGTTCTGGGTGTGGGGCTGGCGCTTGTCGGCGCGGTTGCCATGCTGGTCCATTTCCTGCCGAACATGCCGGCAGTGACCTCGATCTCGTCGGGCGTCTATCTCGTAAGCCTTCTGGTGGCGCTCGGAATTTCGGCTGTCTACAATATCTGGCCGGTTTCCCCGACCAAATGGTTCCTGCGCCGTTTCGACCATTCGGCGATCTACCTGCTGATTGCCGGAACCTACACGCCCTTTGCCATGCATATGGGCGACCGTGCGCTGCCGCTGCTGCTTTTCGTGTGGAGCGTGGCTTCGGTCGGCATCACGCTGAAACTGTTCATGCCGGGGCGTTTCGACCGGCTGTCGATCCTGCTTTATCTAGCGCTCGGCTGGAGTGGCGTCATGGTTTATGACACCATGGTGCAGTCGCTGCCGCCAGCGGTCTTCTGGCTGATTGCAGCCGGCGGCATAATCTATTCGCTGGGCGTGATCTTCCATGTCTGGGAGCGGCTGCGGTTCCAGAATGCCATCTGGCACGGCTTTGTCGTGGTGGGCGCGGCGCTGCATTATTGTGCTGTGTTCGTTGTCGGCACATGGAACTGAAGTCCGGTCTATTTCGGCTCTGACGGCCTGCAAATGGCACACTTCTGCGCTTCCGGTGCTCATGTGCTTTTCGTTGGCGCGTGGAACTAACGAAAAGGGCGGCATCCCGGATTCAGCTTATGACGTGCCGAAAATGGTGTTTTGCGAGAACCGGAGCGGAGTGTACTTTAAGGTACATGAGCACCGGAAGCGCAGCAAAGCGCCATTTGCAGGCCGTCAGAAGCTGAATCCTAATGGAAGTCCCGTGAGTTCGGCATGATTTTTACATTTCGCGGATGATGCGCCATCTGGGATGGGGCGACGAGGCGCTGCGCTTCGCGCCCGCTCATCTCGATCAGCGCTGCCGAACGGTCCTGCAATTTCGCCGCCACCAGATGCACCACCCCTTCGGGGCTGCGCTGGATGCGGCCTTCGATATGGATCAGCCGCGCCCCCATCACTTCGCGGCGAAACGCCTTCATGATCTTCGGCCAGACGACGATATTGGCGATGCCGGTTTCATCCTCGATGGTGAGGAACACCACGCCCTTGGCGCTGCCGGGGCGCTGGCGCACGGTGACGACGCCCGCCACTTTCATGCGGCGTCCGTCGGCGCCTTCCTGCACGGCGCGGCAGGTGGAAACGCCTTCCGTCGCAAGCCCCTCGCGCAGATATTGCAGCGGATGCCCTTTCAGCGAAAGCCGCGTCGTCTCGTAATCGGCAATCACATGCTCGGATGCCGCCATTTCGGGAAGTTTTGTGCGCGGTTCCTCCGCCAGCTCGCTGGTCGCTGCGGCGCGGAACAGCGGCAGCGTTTCGTCATTGGGCAGGCGGCGCACGGCCCACAATGCGGCGCGGCGGTCGATATCGAGCGAGCCGAAGGCATCGGCATCGGCCAGAAGAGTGAAGGCGCGCCGGTCGAGCCGCAGCCGCCGGTGCATGTCCTCGATAGTGCTGTAGGGCTCCTGCCGGTCGGCAATCAGGAGTTCGGTGTCCCGTTTGGAAAAACCGTCGATCTGGCGGAAGCCGAGCCGCAGCGCCAGGCGAATATCGGGCGTTTCCTCCAGAATATTATCCCATTGGCTGAAATTCACATCGACGGGCAGCACCGTCACGCCATGCTCGCGGGCATCGCGCACGATCTGGGCGGGCGCGTAAAAACCCATGGGCTGGGAATTGAGAAGGGCGGCGGCGAACACTTCCGGATGGTGGCATTTGAGCCATGCGGAAATATAGACCAGATGCGCAAAGCTCGCCGCATGGCTTTCGGGAAAGCCATATTCGCCGAAGCCCTTGATCTGATTGAAGCAGTTTTCGGCAAAGGTCCGCTCGTAGCCGCGCCTGACCATGCCTTCGATCATCTTTTGCTCCATCGTATGGATGGTGCCCATCTTGCGGAAGGTGGCCATGGCGCGGCGCAGCTGGTTGGCCTCATCGGGGGTGAATTTTGCGGCCTCCATGGCAATGCGCATCGCCTGTTCCTGAAAAAGCGGGACGCCCATCGTCTTGCCGAGAATCTGCCGCAGCTCGTCCGGCGGGCCGTGCTCCGGCGCGGGCGAAGGCAAGGTGGAGGGCTCCTGTCCGTTTCGCCGGCGCAGGTAAGGATGCACCATGTCGCCCTGAATGGGGCCGGGGCGCACAATGGCGACCTCGATGACGAGATCGTAGAACTCACGCGGTTTCAGGCGTGGCAGCATGTTCATCTGGGCGCGGCTTTCCACCTGAAACACGCCGAGCGAATCGCCCGTGCACAGCATGTCGTAGACGCGCTTGTCTTCGCGCGGCAGATTGGCCAGCGTCAGCTTTTCGCCGCCATAAAGCTGCGGCTTGTGCTGGTGAATGAGGTCCAATGCCTTGCGGATGCAGGTGAGCATGCCGAGCGACAGAACATCGACCTTCATCAGCCCCACCTCGTCGATATCGTCCTTGTCCCATTCGATGAAGGAGCGGTCCTTCATTGCCGCCGGGCCGATGGGCACGGTCTCGTCCAGCCGGTCGCGGGTGAGCACGAAACCGCCGACATGCTGCGACAGATGACGCGGAAAGCCGATCAGCGTGATGGCAAGTTCCACCGCGCGCCGGATGATGGGGTTCTCGGGATCAAGGCCCGCCTGTCTTATATGCTGCTTGTCGATGCCGCCGCCCGATATGCCCCACACCGTATTGGCGAGCGCCGCCGTCACGTCTTCGGTCAGGCCCAGCGCCTTGCCGACATCGCGAATGGCGCTGCGGGACCGATAGCTGATGACGGTCGCGACAATGGCGGCGCGGTCCCTTGAGTAGCGGTCATAGACATATTGCATCACCTCTTCGCGGCGCTCATGCTCGAAATCGACATCGATATCCGGCGGTTCCTGCCGCTCGGCGGAGATGAAGCGCTCGAACAGGAGGTCCACTTCCGTCGGGTTCACGCCGGTAATGCCGAGGCAGAAACAGACGACGGAATTGGCCGCCGAGCCGCGCCCCTGACACAGAATCTCTTCTTTGCGGGCATAGTTCACAATGTCATAGACGGTGAGAAAATAGGGTTCGTATTGAAGCTGGGCAATCAGCGCCAGCTCCTTGTTGATCAGCGCCTGCACCTTGGGCGGGATCGTGTCCGCGCCGTAATGGCGGGCAGCGCCTTCCCAGGTGAGATCATGAAGATGCTGCCGTGCCGTCTTGCCGGGCGGAATGGGTTCATCGGGATAGGCATATTTCAGCTCGTCAAGCCGGAAGGTGATGGGCGCCGCGAAATCGGCGGTCGCCGCGACGGCTTCGGGATAATCGCGGAACAGCCGCAGCATTTCCTTCGGCGGTTTCAGATGACGTTCGGCATTCTTTTCCAGAAGCCGCCCGGCTGCAAAAACAGTCGTGTAGTGGCGGGTTGCCGTCAGCACGTCCTGAAGCGCGCGGCGGTCGGGATGATGATAGAGCACGTCATTGGTGGCGATCAGTGGCACATTGGCTTCGGCTGCGAAACGGGCGATGCGTTCCGCGCGGCGCCCGTCGTGCCCCTGATGCGGCATGGCGAGAGCCAGCCAGACGGAGCCGGGGGCGGCCTTGGCGATATCCGCCAGGCGGTCGGCAAAGTCCGGCCTGTCGTCCTCGGGAGGAAAGACCGCGATCTGGAATTGCCGGGCGCGAAACAGCAGGTCGCTCCATTCGAGATGGCATTCCCCCTTGGCGGCGGCGCGGGTCTTGCCTTCGGTCAGCAGGCGGCACAATTGCCCATAGGCGGCGCGATCACGCGGATAGACGACCATGTCCGGCGTTCCGTCGGTGAAGGACAGGCGGCAGCCGATGAACAGCCGGAAATCGCTCTTGTCGCGAAATTCCTTCCATGCCGCATGGGCGCGCACCACACCGGCGAGCGTGTTGCGGTCGGCAATGCCTATGCCGGACAGGCCAAGCGCATGGGCTTGCAAAACCAGTTCCTGCGGATGCGATGCGCCGCAAAGGAAGGAAAAATTGCTGGCAGTAGCCATTTCAAAAAATTGTGCCATCACGCAAACAACCCATGCAGAAACCAGCGCGGATGATTGAGACCGTCATAAAGCCCCTCGCGAAAAATCCAGAAACGCTGGCCGTTTTCGTCCTCCACCCGGTAATAATCACGCAGTTCCGGCACGTTCTGGCCGATTGCACGCCACCATTCCGGCTCGATCCGTTCCGGCCCTTCGGCAAGGCGCACCTGATGGCGCACCCGCCGCCACAGGAAGAAGGAAGGCGGACTGTCAGGCACTTCCGCCACGCTTTCGATCAATTGCGGCGGGCGAAACAGTTTTATGGGGCGCGCGGGCGGATCGCCGGGAAGCACTGGGGAAAGCGCCGGGGGAAGCCCTGAGGGAAGCATCGGAACGCTTTCATGACCGGCTTCGCCCTTGCCGTCCGTATGGAGGGCAGGGCGCAGGCCGAAGGCGCGTTCGGGAATATGGGTGTTGCGCGAAAAGGAAACGAGAACGCGGTCCTGTCCAAGCCGCGCCGAAAGCCGGTCGACAAGCTGGCTGAAACCCGCTTCATCCTCCTCATGCTGGTCGAGCCCCGTCTGGCGCTGGGCGACGGGTGCGCAGCGCAACGCCGCCAGCCGGATCATGTCGAAGCCGAAACCGGCGTCGAGGGGAGAGGTCAAGGCGTTGAGCCTTTCGCGGGCAAGGCGCAGAAAAACCCTGTCGTCGCGCAAGGGCTGGCCGGTTTCGATATGGATATGGCGCACGTCGCCATCGACACGGAAGAAGGAGGCCTCGATCAGCAGCGCGCCCTTGCCCTCCGGTTCAAGCTGCGCAAAAAGCGCCTGCGCCAGTTCCTGCAATATGTGTTCGACCAGCTCCATCCCCGTGACGGGTTCCGACAGGCGGCGTTCGGCGGTGCGGAGCGGCAGGATGCGCAAGGGGGAAATCGGCGCCCGCTCGCGTCGCGCCAGCCGGTCGAGCCGGGTCGCAAGATCGGTGCCGAAACGGGCGGTGAGCGCGGCGCGCGGAAGCCCCATCACATCGCCGATGCGTTTCAGCCCGGCGCGCTTGAGTCCGGTTTCGGCGGCTTGCGTCAGTTCAAGCGCGGAAAGCGGCAGGCGGGGAAGCTGCCGGTCGGCCTCCGCCTTGCTAAAGACACCGCCCTTCGTTCCCCGTGCCAGAAGCCGTGCGGCAAAACTGTTGTCGGCAATCGCTGCCTGCACCTTCAGCCCGGCGCGTTCGATGCGGCCGATGGCGTCGGCGCGCATGGCGGCGAGCCCGCCGAACAGATGCGCGCAGCCGGTTATGTCGAGCATCAGCCCATGCGGCTCATCATAGGCGACGAGCGGAGTGTAGCGCTCGCACCAATGGGCAAGGCGCTTGAGCAATGCCGCATCCTGTTCTGGTGCTGCGGCCGCCACTTCCAGCCTTTCCACGCGGGCGCGGGCATCCGTCAGCGCCATGCCGGGGAAAAGACCGAGCCTTGCCGCCGCCGCATCCACCGCCGTCAGGCGCAGCGCATTGGCCGTGCGCTCGGTCACCACCAGGGGCGGGCGCTCCCTGCCGTCATGCGGAACGGCGCGGCGAAGCCGGTCGGTCGGCAGAAACGGAAACCACAGGGCGAGAAACAAGCGTTCTGCCGTCCCGTTCTCGTGCACCAAATTCAAGGGTTTCATTGTTCCATTCCATGATCCATTGTCCGCATGTGCCGTGGCGGTTGCGCTCCAGCACGGCGGAAAAGGCGGGCTTTCCCGGCGCACTCGCTCCGCTTGAACGCGATGGCGCGGGCGCCACCCGCCAGCGGCTGACGGCAGCGCTTTGCACCGCCGTCCGGTGGCTCCTGAGCAGGATGACGGGCAGCTGCGCGGTTTCTGTTGCAAGAAGCAGGCGGCGCGAGGCGGTGAGGTCGAGACATTTCGGCTGGCCTGTCACCGAGGCGACGACGCCGGAAACAAGATGCGAGGCCTTGCCGCCGCTGCCCGCTTCCAGCGCATCGTTTGCCGCTTTCAGCACATCCTGCGCCGTGGGGCAGCGCACGATCAGAAGCCGCGACGGATCGATGCCGAAGGCATGGAGCCCCGGCGGATAAAGCCCGCCATATTCGCTTGCAGCCTTTTCCTCCTCGATCCAGATGATGGGGCGCCGATATTGTGTGGAGCGCTCGGCCGCGCGGGCGGCAAAGGCGAGCGCAAAGCCGGTCGCCGCCATATGCGCGCCCGGATTTTCGGCAAAGACCTCGTGCAGCGCATCGCCCGCCAGACCATGCGGAAAGGCGGCATCGGCCCCGGCAAGGCCAAGCGTGAAACTGCGGGCGCGCGCAAAACCGCACCTGTCCTCGCTTCCTGTCCTGCTGGCAAAACTGCCTTGCGGATCATTGCCTGCAATGGCCGTAACCATGCGCCGCAACGCCGCGATGTCGATGCCGCTCACGTTCGATTCCTGTCAAATTGTTCTCTATTTGTTCTAGTATTGAATCGAGCGAGGCAAGAGTCAAGCGGGATCCGTCGGCGGGATCAGTCGGCGGGATCAGCCGGGAGCATGTGTGGATAAGAAAAATCCCTCCCTGGAGCGCCCTGCGTCCATTGGGACGCACAAAGGTCGCTCTGAGAGGAAGCATTTATCGTCATGCGATCAGCTGGCACCCCAGTTGCAAATTCGTCGGGCCGTGGCGAAAGAGTGACTTTCGAGTACCGGAGCGGTGCGTATTTGAAGGTAGGCGGGCCCCGGAAGGCAGACAAGGCGCTCTTTCAGCCCCGGCCTCACGAAGAATGCAACTGTAGTATCAGGCAGCTTCACGGAAAGGCACGCCTGCCAGTTGCTCCAGATGACCGGGCAGGTCCGTGCCAGCGCCAGCCGCATTGATCGTGTCGAAATAATCATGCCAGCCGGTGGCGGTGATTCCGGCAATCAGCATGTCGAGGGCTGCTTCGTCCGGGAAACGCCAGATGGCGAAGAAATTCTGACCGGGTGCAAAAGGCTTTGTCGCGTCGACAGGCCCCAACGCCAAAGCCTCGATACCGAGCGCCGCAAGTCCGCCCATGCCCGCGCCGACTTTCTCGAAGAAGGCCTGCCGGCCTTCAGCATCGAGTGCGTGCCAGCTCGATTTCGGGGAATAAAGCTCGGCGAGGTAATAGGTCATGTCATATCCCTTAGGGTTTCATTGATCTTGAAGGAGCGACCGGCATCGGTGCGGCTCCAGATGCGGCGCAGCAAGGTGCTGAGAAGCTGCTGTTCGCCTGACGAGAGATCGCTCATCAGGCTTGCAATCCATGCGGTATGTTGTTCGAAAAGCTGTTGCGCCAGCAGCACTCCTTCGGATGTCAGCCGGACAGTCAGCTTGCGGCGGTCCGCGCTATCCGCGTGGCGCTTGAGGAAACCGTCGCGCTCCAGCCCGTCCAGCAGGCCGGTGATGGTGGCGCGCGTGACGCCTGCGCGTTCCGAAAGCGCGTGCGGCGAGAGGCCCTCGGGCGCATCGTGCAGCAGAAACAGCAGGACGAACTTGCCCTCAGAAAGCTTGTGCGGCGCCAGTCGGCTGGCGCAATCCCGGTCAATGGCCGCAGCAAGCGACAAGACTTCAAAACAGGCTTTCAGCGCGTCGGTGGACGGGCTGTGCCGGCGTTCCATTTCGCCCAGAAGGGCACGGTGCTTTTGCTCGATAATTTCCATACGGCACCTTATAGTAAGGTACCGTATTAAATGCAAATGATTTGATTGGCTGAGGAGAAAGAGTAGAAAGCTTGAACGATGCGCATATACGGTTTATATATGGTTCGTATATCAAACGCTTATTCTGGACACTGTTATGGGTATCGTAAAGATCGGTGACGAGCTGCATGAAGAACTGCGCAAGGCGAGCGACGTCATGTGCCGTTCGATCAATGCGCAGGCTGAATACTGGATGAAGATCGGCATGCTGGCGCAGGCCCATCCCGACCTGTCGTTCAACGAGATCGTGCAGATGCAGTTGCGCGCAGCGCAGGTTGAGCTGCCGGTTCTGCCGGTGCTGGAAGTGCAGCCGTCATGACCAAGACGCCGGCCGAAGTGGAAAAGATGGCGGCATCCGGCGCGCTGCTCGCCTCGGTTTTTGCCCTTCTCGACCGTACCCCGCTGGCGGGCATGACCACGATGCAGGTCAACGATCTGGTCGAGGACTACATCACCCGCGAATTGCAGGCGCGGCCTGCCAGCAAGGGGCAATATGACTATCCTTATGTGCTGAACAGCTCCAGGAACGAGGTCGTCTGCCATGGCATGCCGTCGAATGACGAGATCATTCAAAACGGCGAGATCATCAACTTCGACATCACGCTGGAAAAGGACGGCTATATCGCCGATTCCAGCAAGACCTACATGGTGGGCGAAGTTGCGCCCTTTGCCTCGCGGCTGGTCCGCGTGACCTATGAGGCGCTGTGGAAGGGAATTGCCGCCGTGCGCCCCGGCGCGACGCTCGGCGATATCGGCCATGCCATCGAACGCCACGCCAAGCGGCATGATTACAGCATCGTGCGGGAATATTGCGGCCATGGCATCGGTCGCGAAATGCACGAGGAACCGCAGGTCCTGCATTTCGGCAAGCCCGGCACCGGGGTTCGCCTGCGCGAAGGCATGGTGTTCACCATCGAGCCGATGCTCAATCAGGGTACGGCCAAGGTGAAGCAGGAAAAGGACGGCTGGACGGTGGTGACGCGTGACGGCAAACTGTCAGCGCAGTTCGAGCACACGGTCGCCGTCACGGCCAATGGCGTGCGGGTGCTGACCTTGCGTCCCGGTGAGGAAAAGATGCTGGCGGCAATCAAGAACGCAGTCTGACATCATCAAATTTTGCCGGCCATCCAGAGCAGAAAGACAATCGTCCCGCCCACGCTCATTCCAGCGGCAAGAATGGTTCCAGCGATGACGGGCGCGAGTTTCAGGACCGAAACATGGGGCGTTATTTCCAGCCGGAAATTCGCCCTGATCTTTTCAGGGGTCAGGCAGGTGATTTCGTAATCCCCGGCTGTCATGCAGTCGAAATATCCCAAGGCATGGGAAGCATTGCCGCGCATATCCGTCCGCCGGACGCTCAACAGAAAGCGGCTTGTGGAATGATAGGCAATCGGCGCGCCGGTCGCGCGCGACTTGATGGCAAACTGCGTTGAGAAATAGGCTGTGCCGGGGAAAATGGTAAACGGCGGAAACACGATGCTGATCGCGTATCGCCCGGCGTTTGGCAAATGAAAGACGTGTGGCCGGGCGTTGCCCGCAAACTGGTGGCGGACCTCAGGCGCAATGATTTTCCATAGAATGGAAATGCAGCGGACCAGCAGATAAATGCCAAGCAGAATGCAGGCAGGCAGGGCCAGATATACAGACAAGATTCACGTCCTGCTCTAAAAACAAAAAGCCCGCCGGGAAGGCGGGCTTTTGTCCGGGTTGGATATGCTTATTTGCGATCACGCGCGGCGAGCGTGCGCAGACGCAGCGCATTGAGCTTGATGAAGCCTGCGGCGTCCTTCTGGTCGTAGGCGCCCTGATCGTCTTCGAAGGTGACGAGCTTGTCGGAATAGAGCGACTTTTCCGATTCACGGCCGATCACCATCACATTGCCCTTGTAGAGCTTGAGCGTGACTTCGCCTTCGACATGGCGCTGGCTGTGATCGATTGCCGCCTGCAGCATTTCGCGTTCCGGCGAGAACCAGAAGCCGTAATAGATGAGTTCCGCATAGCGCGGCATCAGTTCGTCTTTCAGGTGCGCCGCACCACGGTCGAGCGTGATGGATTCGATGGCGCGGTGTGCGGCAAGCAGGATCGTGCCGCCCGGCGTTTCGTAGACGCCGCGGGACTTCATGCCGACGAAGCGGTTTTCCACGAGGTCGAGACGGCCGATGCCGTTGTCGCGGCCATAGTCGTTGAGCTTGGCAAGCAGTGTCGCAGGCGACAGGCGCTCGCCGTTGATCGAAACGGCGTCGCCCTTTTCAAAGCCAATCTTGATGATCGTTGCCTTGTCGGGCGCGGTTTCCGGCGAAATGGTGCGCATATGCACATATTCGGGAGCCTCGACAGCCGGATCTTCCAGAACCTTGCCCTCGGACGAGGAGTGCAGCAGGTTGGCGTCGACGGAGAACGGCGCTTCGCCCTTCTTGTCCTTGGCGACGGGGATCTGATGCTGTTCGGCGAATTCCAGCAGATGGGTGCGGCTCTTGAACGACCAGTCGCGCCACGGGGCGATGATCTTGATGTCCGGGTTCAGCGCGTAAGCGGAAAGCTCGAAACGAACCTGGTCGTTGCCCTTGCCGGTCGCGCCATGCGCGATGGCGTCGGCGCCGGTCTTCCTGGCGATGTCGATCAGGTGCTTGGAGATCAGCGGGCGGGCAATCGAGGTGCCGAGCAGGTAGACGCCTTCATAGACGGCATTGGCGCGGAACATCGGGAAGACGAAATCGCGCACGAATTCTTCGCGCACGTCCTCGATGAAGATTTCCTTGATGCCCAGCATTTCCGCCTTCTTGCGGGCCGGTTCAAGTTCTTCGCCCTGGCCCAGATCGGCGGTAAAGGTCACGACTTCCGCGCCCAGTTCCGTCTGAAGCCACTTCAGGATGATCGAGGTGTCGAGGCCGCCCGAATAGGCGAGAACGACTTTCTTAACGTCTTTCCACTTGCTCATAATTCACTTCCGTCTGATGCGGTGGCGGTTGGAGCGGAACTCCAACAGATATATCCGCAAGTCTTTTACCAGTTGCCAAGCCGCGTGCAAGCCGACGAACTGCGACTTATCGCGAAAACTCATGCGTATTACGTGATCTGTGGTTCGCCAACTTCATAAATGACGAGATTGCGGTCGCTGATGCCAAGCTCGGGCCATGTCGCGCGCCATGCGGCGATATGGGGGGAGGCGAAATGACGGTCGAGCGAGGCTCTGTCGCGCCAGAATTCCTTGACGTGGATCAGGCCGGGCTCCAGCACGTCCTCGGCATAGCCATAGTCCACGCAGCCATCCTCCGCGCGGCTGGCCGCGATCATGACCCGCATGGCTTCGCGCGCCCGCTCGAGGTTTTCCGGCGGCAGGCGGACGGTCCCCACGATCAGCAGCATTCCGGTCTCCATTCCACTGTTCCCTTTGCCGGGAAATTATTCTAGCGTGCGCCATCTCTTGGAGCACATTTCGATGTCTTTTCTGACGAACCTGACCTTCATCCCCGAATGGACGATCTTTGTCCAGTTCGCGATAGCAACCGCGATCCTTTCCATCACGCCCGGCCCCGACATGACGCTGTTCGTCGGGCGCGCCCTGTCCGAAGGCAAGGCCGCGGGCTTTGCCTGCATGGCTGGCGCCAGCACCGGCATCGTCATCCACACCACCATGGTGGCGCTCGGCCTTTCGGCGCTGATCATCGCTTCTCCGGCTGCCTTCACGGCGCTGAAAATCGTAGGCGCGGGCTATCTGGTCTTTCTGGCCGTGCAGGCGATCCGCAAGGGATCGGCCTTCTCGCCGGAAAAGAATGGCGGCAAGAAGCATACGCTGTTCCAGAACTGGCTGACGGGGCTTGGCATCAACCTGCTCAATCCGAAGATCATCCTGTTCAACATGACCTTCCTGCCGCAGTTCGTCTCGGCCCATGACCCGCATGCCATGGGCAAATTGTTCTTCCTCGGCCTGTCGTTCATTCCGATGGCGCTGCCCTTCACCATTCCGATGGTGGTGGCAGCGGACCGTTTCGCCGGGCTCCTGAAAAAGAACCCGACCGTGACGCGCATCGTGGACTGGATGTTTGCGGGCGTATTCTCGGCCTTCGCGCTGAAGATCATCACCGCACAGGCGAAGTAAAAATCAGTTGGTCGGGCGGGATAGAAGCCGTCCGGCATTGCGGCCAGCGAGCAGCCAGTAGACGAAGCTGCCGACGACGCCGGCGCCTGCTATGGCTGCAATCCAGAGCGAGCTTTCCTGTACGCTCCGGTTATCGCTGAACGGAAGCGATGCGCTAGCTGCCGCAAGCCCGATCAGTGCGCCCGCAACGCAGTAGAACAGCGACGACTTGTAACCGCGCGCTTCCGCCAGGATGATCAGGATGAGGGCGGGCAGGAAGCTGAACCCGCCGGCCAGTACCGCAAGCGCGAAACCGCTGACGAACACGGCGCTCCAGAAGCTGGTGGCCGCGAAGAACGAACCGGCATCCGTATCGCTCGCCATCATGACGAAATCGTTCATGAAGGAATCGATGCCGAGGGTACGGAACAGGATGGCGGCCAGAAACCAGCCTGCCGCCAGTACAGCGCAGCAATAGCCGAACACGACGACGACGAAGCGCATGATATAGTCGAGAGTATCGTTCAAGCGCGCTCCCCCATCGGACTGTTATTCACCATGCCCGGCGATCATCATGGCTTCGAGCGCAAGGCGCTCGCTCTTGCGCATGCGCTCGGATTCCGACTTGAGCTGGCCGCAGGCGGCGAGAATGTCGCGGCCGCGCGGCGTGCGGATCGGCGATGCGTAGCCAGCCGCATTCACATAATCGGCAAATTTCTCGATCTGCTCCCATTCCGAGCACTGGTAATTGGTGCCAGGCCACGGATTGAACGGGATCAGGTTGATCTTGGCCGGAATGCCCTGCAACAGCTTCACCAGAAGCTTGGCGTCCTCAAGGCTGTCATTGATGTCCTTGAGCATCACATATTCGAAGGTGATGCGCTTGGCATTGGACAGGCCCGGATATTCGCGGCAGGCCTTGATGAGCTGTTCCAGCGGATACTTCTTGTTGATCGGCACCAGAATGTCGCGCAACTCGTCGCGCACTGCGTGCAGCGAAATGGCGAGCATGACGCCGATCTCGTCGCCGGTGCGATAGATTTCCGGCACGACGCCGGAGGTCGAAAGCGTGATGCGGCGCTTGGAAAGGGACAGGCCGTCGCCATCGGAGGCGATCAGCAGGGCCTTCTTCACTTCCTCGAAATTATAGAGCGGCTCGCCCATGCCCATCATCACGATATTGGTGATCTTGCGCCCTTCGGCAGGCACCATTGCGCCGTCCGGCGTATCCTTGTCAGGAAAATCGCCAAGCCGGTCACGGGCGGTCAAAAGCTGCGCCAGAATTTCTTCCGAGGTGAGGTTGCGCACCAGCTTCTGCGTGCCGGTATGGCAGAACGAGCAGGTGAGCGTGCAGCCGACCTGGCTGGAAATGCACAGCGTGCCGCGGCCTTCCTCAGGGATATAGACGCTTTCGATTTCGACGGGGCGGCCAGCGCCGCGCGGCGGAAAGCGGAACAGCCACTTGCGGGTGCCATCCTGCGAAATCTGTTCCTCGACCACTTCGGGCCGCGCAATGGTGAAATGCTGCGCCAGCAGGGCGCGCAAATCCTTGGAAATATTGCGCATGTCGGCGAAGTCGGAAACGCCGCGCACATAGAGCCAGTGCCACAGCTGGCTGATACGCATTTTCGTCTGGCGTTCCGGCACGCCGACCTTGATCAGCGCTTGCGCCATTTCCTCGCGTGACATGCCGATAAGCGACGGCTTTGCCTCCAGGCTGGCGCGCGCATGGCGGGCAAGCTGGTCGCGCGTATCATCAATGGTAAGGTCGAACGAAATGGACATCTGTTTTCAACTGTTGGAGACGACCGCCGGAAGCGCGCCGATAAGCTTCGCCAGACAATCTGGCCCGAATTCATGGATAAATAGGGTCCGGCACCTGGCTTTTCGACCCTTGTTGCGCGCGCTCTTAGCACACAATATCGCATTCGTCATCCTACATGGAGTCTTGTCTGCCATGCACGGCTGCGGGAATAGCAGCGCCAAACCAAAAAGCCGGGCACATGGCCCGGCTTCTGAACTCTATCCGATCGTCTGGATCATTTGCACTTCTGGATGGCTTTCAGCGCATCCGAAATGCCCTTCAGCGAATAGGTGTAGTTGGTCTTGGTGCCCCGCTTCGACTGCGCCTGCACCTTCATCTCCGAACCGCCGCGCATGGCTGCGATGAGCTGCGGCTCTTCGGCTGCATTTTCCATCCAGCCCGACTTGCCGTTGACGAACATGTTGAAACTGCGGTTGCCGATGGAGACGACGACCTTGGCATTGGTGTTGAGGTCGTAACCGGCCATGAATTGCGGTTCGAACGAGATGTTCTGGCCGGGCTTCTGGCTCACGAGGAAGAAGTTGTCACCGTGATCGACACTGGCCGGAGCCTTCTGGGTCGGTACGGAGAGGACATAGCAGACCTTGCCGTTGCCCGACTGATAGCTGTAGGCGCCCCAGGCATTGAACTGGCTGATCTGGCTCGGGGTCTGGGCGAGTGCCGAGCCCGCCATCCCAATCATGAACACAGAAGCCGCGACGATCGATTTTCCAAGCATTGGTTTTTACCGGTTCTCTTTCGTTTGCTTCAAACTTGAATATCGGGATGCCGCCGTTCATCACGCCGTCCCGCTCAGTTGCCGATTAAAGTGCCTTAATCTGGGTTACCAAACGGTGAAGTTTCGAAAGAAAACTTTTGAATGAGCAGCCAAGTCGCCCCGCCATCCCTTGATTCAGTTGAATGAAAAGAAAGCGGCGTGAGTAAGGCAGTCGGGTAAGGCAATAAGGCAGTAGGGCAGTAAGGCAGTATGTTAAGGGAATAGGGGAATAAGGGAGTAGGGGAATATGTTTTGTTGCGGACGACCTCAACGCACATATCCTTCTCTGCCCTACTGCCCTACTGCCCTACTGCCCTACTGCCCTACTGCCCTACTGCCCTACTGCCCTACTGCCTCATCTTCCAACGCCTGCTTCGCAGCCAGCCGGTGCGCGGGCGTGATATGGGCGCGAACGGCGGTCAGCGCCGCCATCAGCACAGCAACGTCGTCCGTGAAGCCGATACCGGCCAGAAGATCGGGAATGGCGTCGAAGGGCAGGACGAAATAGGCGAGCGCCGCCATCAGCGTCATGCGCACGCGGGTCGGCGTCTTCTGGTCGAGCGCGCAGTAATAGGCTGCAACCACCTCGTCCATGAACGGCACCATGCGACCGGCGCGGCGCGCGGCCTTCCAGAATCCGTTCTTCACCCGGTCGCTGCGCTTCTTGAATTCGCTCTCGCTGCCCGGTTCGAGGATTTCACCGATTCTGACGTCATCCATTCTCGTTCAACTCCTGTCGTCCCGATTGCGTTGACACGGGCCATGACCGGTTAACGCTACAGTTGAAAAATCGTCAGGCCGTGGCGAAAAGAGTGATTTTCGAGCACCGGAGCGCAAAAATTGCTCTTTGCAGCCCGGCATCACGAGGAATGCAACTGCAGCGCTAAAAATGGGGAGTTCGTGCCTTCCTTGCAAGTCCGGGCGATTTCGCCCCGGTCCGATCCTGCCAGAACCATCAGCTACAACGGCCCCGTCAAATCCCCAAAATACAGATTCGACCGGATCGCTTCGGAAGCGTTTTGGACGCGCGACGAAGCAGGTGCGGAATGAATGGAGGGTTTGATGCATTTGACCGGCTATGGGGAAAACTTCATCCGCAGCGACCGTTCAACACGGCTGTTTCGCGGCAACCAGCTGCTGGCCGCCGGAAGCGAGGACGATTACATCACCATCGATCTGTTCGAGGCCGGATGCTATGATGCCGCCGTCTATCTGCGGTTCCTCTTCGGCGCCGGAATCTCGCTCAACACCCTGCGCGGCACGTCCAGCCAGAACTGGATACCCATCCTGAATTTCAGGGCGGGCGAGCAATGGAACGGCTATTCGGCGCTGCCCTTTGGCAAGGCCATCGGCTTTTATGACGTTCAGGCGGGGCATATTTTCCACGCCGCCATCTCGCTCGGCGATGTCTATATCCGCGGCGTCCATGGCGGCAAGCTCGGGCAGAACTGGCAGGACCGCACCAACCTGACCCGCGTCCTTCCCTATTCCAGCCGCAACGCCGATGGCAGCTTCAACTATGACCGCCGGAAAATATATGTCTATATTTCAAAGCTCTAAATTCAGGCTATAGCATTCATTTTGCGCGCAAGCTTGATATCGAGTTCGGTAATGCCGTTCTCGCTATGGGTCGAAAGCGTGACATCGACGCGGTTATAGACATTGAACCATTCGGGATGATGGTCGAGCTTTTCCGCGTGAAGCGCCGCGCGCGTCATGAAGCCGAAGGCGGCATTGAAATCCTTGAACCTGAAGCTTTTGGAAATGGCCTCGCGTCCATCGGTCTTCTGCCAGCCCTCCAGCTCCTTGAGCGCTTCGTTCAGTTCGTTTTCCGTCAGCCGGTTGCGTGCCATCGTCTTTCGCCTATGTTGCGGTTCCTGAACAAACTTATCATGAGCGCGAGAGTTCCGTGACCGTATCAGCAACCGCAAAAGCCCCAGCCAGCATTTTATTTGTTTGCGCTGGCAATATCTGCCGTTCCCCGCTTGCCGAAGGCGTGATGGGGCATGTGCTGGAAAAGCGCGGCATCCGCCATGTGCTGGTCGATTCCGCCGGAACCAATGGCTACCATACCGGCGAGGAGCCGGATGAGCGCTCCATCAGCGTCGCGGCGCGGCATGGCCTCGATATTTCCGGGCAGCATTGCCGCCAGCTGATCGCAGGTGATTTCAGCCGTTTCGACCTGATCCTCGGGATGGACCGTTATAATATGCGGATGATCGCCGGGCGTCAGCCTGCGAATGCAAGCGCGCATATCGGGCTTTTCACCGAGATCGCCGAAGGGCGGGCGGTTGAAATCCCCGATCCCTATTATGGCGGGACCGGGGATTTTGAGAAGGTTTACCGGATGGTTCTGGCGGCTTCCATCGCGCTTGCCGACCAGTTCTGGCCCGTGAAGGACGTGGCGACCAGGGGCCAGGCTTCTTCCACGATGTAAGGTCCGCCGCCGACCGAATCGCGGGACGACATCAGTACGAACCGTCCCACCTTGAAGGGCAGCGTCGCGAAGTTGCCGCGTGAGGAAAGATAGCGCACCACATCGTCGATGCGGGCGTTTCTCAGCCGCGCCAGCGTCACATGCGGCGTGAACTTGCGCGGGTCGGCGGGAATGTGAAGCCGCTGGCAGATCCTTTCGATTTCAGCCTGCAAGGCGTTAAGCTCAGGCGAGGGGGATACACCCGCATAGATGCTGTGCGGCTTCTTGGAGCCGAACGCATTGACACCCGACAGGTTGAGCATGAATTCGGGCCGCCGCACGCGATCGAGCGCATTGGCAACCTCGTCGGCCACGTGGCCTTCCACATCTCCGATAAAACGTAGCGTTATGTGGTAGTTTTCGACATCAATCCAGCGTGCGCCGGGGAGACCGCCTCGCAGCAGCGAGAGCGAAAGCGCGGCGTCGCGCGGGATTTCGAGGGCAGTGAAAAGACGCGGCATAAGGCATCCTCCTCGAAGCGTTCCATGTCAGAGCGCCGGGCATCCAAAGGATGCATAAAGGACACTCTAACCTAGAGAGTCAGTGCATCGTTCCATCGAAATTGATTCGATATTCGCCGATACACCCGAAGCGAATCAAAGTTTCATAGCGGGGGCAAGCTGTTTATGCTCCCGGCGGGCTTCAGCCTCCTGATGTCCCCTTGTTTTGCATGTTCGTCAGGCTCTTTTCGATAGTGGGCATAAAATTGGAGACCATCGTTTCGACGCCTTTCTCATTGGGGTGCATTCCGTCCTCGAGCAAAAGGTCCTTTTTGGTTGCTACGCCGTCGAGGAAAAACGGGTAGAGCGGCACACCATATTTCTGTGCCAGCTTGGGATAGATCGGGTTGAACCGGGCGGCATAGTCCTTGCCCATGTTGGGCGGGGCCATCATGCCGGCAAGAATGACCGAAATGCCGCGCTGCTTGAGGCGCGCCAGCATTTCATCAAGGTTCTTTTCGGTAATGTCGGGCTCGATGCCGCGCAGCGCGTCATTGGCGCCAAGTTCGAGGATGACGAGATCGGTGCCATCGGGCACCGACCAGTCGATGCGCGAAAGCCCGCCGGTGGTGGTATCGCCCGACACGCCCGCATTCTCGATCGAAACCTCGACGCCCTTGTCATTGAGCGCCTTTTCAAGCTGCTGCGGAAAGGCGGCATTGGACGGCAGCAGATAGCCGGCCATCAGGCTGTCGCCGAAGCCGACGATCCTGATCTGCGACAGCTGCTCGGTGGGCAGTGCGTCTTCAAGGCCGGTCGGTTCTTCCTGTGCCTGCGCCGTCGCGATGGGGCCCGCCGCCATGAAAGACGCCATTACCGCAAAAATAGGGAGCCATGCCGGAATTGATAGTTTGAAACGCATCGTCGAAAACCCATATTTGAGGGGCTGTGGGCAAATGGCCCGCCGGACTTCTCTTCAATAACTGGCGCAACATAAGTTCAAATTTGTGACGCGCTGTTTGGTTCCAAAGACTCATATAGGATAAAAACCGCGTGACGGAACAGGTTGTTGGCCCGATTATCGAACTTGAGAACGTTCACCTGACCCTTGGTCACGCCGCTTCGCTGGTGCATGTGCTGAAGGGTGTCTCCCTTCATATATCGCAAGGACAGTCAGTCGGAATCGTCGGTCCGTCCGGTTCCGGCAAGTCCACGCTGCTGATGGTTCTGGCTGGGCTGGAGCATGTCGATAACGGAACTGTGAAGATCGCGGGCGAGACCATCAGCCGGATGAGCGAAGATCAGGCGGCCGCTTTCCGTGGCGCCAATATCGGCATCGTGTTCCAGTCCTTCCACCTCATTCCCAACATGACCGCGCTCGAAAATGTCGCCGTGCCGCTGGAGCTTGCCGGTCGCCGCGATGCGTTCGAGGTGGCGGAGCGGGAATTGCGCGCCGTGGGCCTCGGCGAACGCCTTACCCATTATCCGTCCGAGCTTTCCGGCGGCGAACAGCAGCGCGTCGCCATCGCGCGCGCCCTCGCGCCAAGCCCGAAGATACTGATCGCGGATGAGCCAACCGGCAATCTCGACACCACGACAGGGCGTCAGATTGCCGACCTCCTGTTCGCCAAGCAGCGCGAGAACGGCCTGACCATGGTGCTGGTCACGCATGACCCGGCGCTGGCCGCGCGCTGCGACATCGAAATTCCGGTGCGCTCGGGCCGGATCGAGGAACCCGCGCAGGGCGGTACCGTTTCCGAAACGCTGGCGGCTGGCGCATGAGTGCGGCACAGTCATTCCTGCTCGCCCTCCGCTTCGCGCTCCGTGAAATGCGCGGTGGGCTTGCCGGTTTCTATATTTTCCTCGCCTGTATCGCGCTTGGGGTTGCCGCCATCGGCGGCGTCAATTCGGTGGCGCGTTCGGTCAGCACCGGCATTGCCGCGCAAGGCCAGAGCATTCTTGGCGGCGATGTCAGCTTCGCGCTCAATCAGCGCGAAACGACGGCGGAAGAACGCGCCTTCATCGAAAGGCAGGGCAGGCTTGCCGAAAGCGCTACCATGCGCTCAATGGCGCGCATGCCGGATGGCTCCGACCAGTCGCTGGTCGAAGTAAAGGCGGTCGACGCCGCCTATCCGCTTTACGGCGAACTGAAGGTCGAGCCGCAGCAATCTTTGGCCGATATGACCGGCGAGAAGGACGGCATCTATGGCGCTGCCGTAACCCAGGACTTTCTCAATCGCATGGACCTGTCGCTTGGCGCGAAAGTGCTGCTCGGTTCGCAGACCTTTGAACTGCGCGGCCTGATCGAGAGTGAACCGGACCTGCTTTCTTCCGGCTTCAATTTCGCGCCGCGCTTTCTGGTCTCGCTGGACGGCCTGCGCGCTTCCGGCCTTATCCAGCCGGGCAGCCTCGTCGATCATATCTACAAGGTGGCGTTGCCGGATGGCGCGCCCGATGCCGCCATCGCCGAAGTCAGGCGGCAGGCTGCCGCCGATTTTCCCGATGCAGGCTGGAACATCCGCTCCCGCGCCAATGCCGCTCCGGCGCTCAGCGCCAATATCGAGCGCTTCTCGCAATTCCTGACGCTGGTCGGCCTGACGGCCCTGATCGTCGGCGGCGTCGGCGTTGCGAATGCGGTGCGCGCCTATCTCGACGGCAAGCGCGGCGTGATCGCCACCTTCAAGTCGCTGGGCGCGCCTGCGCGTTTCGCCGTGCTGGTCTATCTGGTGCAGATCATGGTGATCGGCCTGATCGGCATCGCCATCGGTCTGGTGCTGGCGGCGATCATCCCCTATGCGGCGGCGCTGGCGCTTGCCAATTACCTGCCGGTCGCCGGTGGCGGCGGTTTCTTCCCCGGCGCGCTGGCGCTTGCCGCCATCTTCGGCCTCATCACCACGCTTGCCTTCGCGATCATTCCGCTTGGCCGCGCGCGCGATATTCCGGCGACGGCGCTTTTCCGCGAACAGGGGTTTGAGCAGCGCGGCCTGCCGCCGCTGCTTTATCTCGCCCTTGCGGTTCTGCTGATTGCAGCGCTTGCGGGGCTCGCGCTCTACGTCGCCTATGACCGGCGCATCGCGGCGATCTTCATCGTCTCGGCCATTGCTGCCTTCGGCGTTCTCCGGCTTGTCGCGGACGGCATCCGCTGGCTTGCCCGCCGGGTGCCGCGCGTGCGCTCGACGGCGCTGCGGCTCGCAGTGGGCAACATCCATCGTCCGGGCGCGCTCACGCCCTCTGTGGTGCTTTCGCTGGGCCTTGGCCTGACGCTGATGGTGGCAATCGCGCTGATCGACGGCAATCTGCGCCGTCAGGTGACGGAAAACATTCCCGCGCAGGCGCCCGATTTCTTTTTCGTCGACATTCAGAACCGCGACATCGGCGACTTCACCAAACTGGTGAGCGGCATCGTGCCGGATGGCAAGCTCACTTCCGGGCCGATGCTGCGCGGCCGCATCGTCGCCTTCAACGGCACCAATGTGCGCGACATGACCATCCCGCCGGAAGCAGCCTGGGTGCTACGCGGCGACCGCGGCATAACCTTTTCCGATAGCGTCCCCGAAAACTCGACGCTGACGGAAGGCGAATGGTGGCCCGCTGGCTATGGCGGCGAGCCGCTGGTGTCCTTCGCGGAGCGCGAAGGCAAGGAACTCGGCCTGAAGCTCGGCGACACGGTGACGGTCAATGTGCTTGGCCGCAACATAACTGCAAGGATCGCAAGCTTCCGTCAGGTCCAGTGGGAAACGCTGGCGATGAACTTCGTCATGGTGTTTTCGCCCAACACCTTCGCCGGCGCGCCTGCGACATGGTTGGCGACGCTCACCATTCCCGACAGCCAGAAGAACCTTGCGCCTGACGTGCTGCGTCAGGTCACAAGGACATGGCCCGCCATCACGACGGTGAGCGTGACCGATGCGCTTGATGTTGCCAATGATCTGATCGGCCAGCTTGCAACCGCCATCCGCGCCGCCGCTTCCATCGCGCTTGCGGCTTCGGTTCTGGTGCTGGGCGGGGCGCTTGCCGCCGGTAACCGCGCCCGCGTCCACGATGCGGTGGTGCTGAAGACGCTCGGCGCGACGCGGGGAACGCTGATCACGGCCTATGTGCTTGAATATATGCTGCTGGGGCTGGCGACGGCGCTCTTCGCGCTCGTCGCTGGCAGCGTGGCGGGATGGTATGTCGTGGTGGAAATCATGAAGCTGAAGGCGAGTTTCCTGCCCGATGTCGCGCTGATGACCGTGGCCATCGCGCTGGTGCTGACGGTCGGTTTCGGCCTCGCGGGCACGTGGCGCGTCCTCGGGCAGAAGCCCGCACAGGTGCTGAGGACGATATGAAGCTTTTGTAATCCTGAAGCTTCCAATTAGGTAACCCCTTGGATCGCATGGATAATGCGGTCGGCTTTTCAAGTCGCCCCATCACGTTTTTTTACAGGTGGTACTTGTACGCGAAGGCCGAAATCCCCATAATGTCAGGCAGGCATGCTGGGGTCCCGCCAGCGGCGCCTGGCGGCGGCTCGGCCTTCATGAGCGCCCCGACACCGGACGGGACATGGCAAGAGGATTTAAGTCATGGCTGACTTTCGCAATATTCAGGCGCAGCAGAGGCCGGTAGGCGGCGCTCGCGCCGATGCAGGCATCGACCAGGGCCTGCGCAGCTACATGCTCGGCGTCTATAACATGATGGCTATCGGCCTGGCCGTTACCGGCCTTGCCGCATTTGCCGTTGCAGCGCTCGCAACGACCACGGACCCGTCCGCAGCCGTCGCCCAGCTCGCCAACGGCAAGATGCTCACCGGCCTCGGTGTGGCGCTCTACACGTCCCCGCTTCGCTGGGTCGTGATGCTTGCGCCGCTCGCGGCAGTGTTCTTCCTGAGCTTCCGCATCGAACGCATGTCGGTCGGCACGGCTAACGCCGTCTTCTGGGGCTATGCAGCTCTCGTCGGCCTGTCGCTGTCGTCGATCTTCCTGGTCTTCACCGGCCAGAGCATCGTTCGCACCTTCTTCGTGACGGCTGCTTCCTTCGGCGCGCTGTCGCTCTATGGTTACACGACCAAGCGCGACCTGTCCGCCATGGGCTCGTTCCTGGTCATGGGCCTGTTCGGCCTGATCCTGGCTTCGGTCGTCAACATCTTCCTCGGCTCCACCGCGCTGCAGTTCGCGATCTCGGTGATCGGCGTCCTGATCTTCGCAGGCCTCACCGCCTACGACACGCAGTCGATCAAGGAAATGTACTACGAAGGCGATTCTTCGGATGCGCATGGCCGCAAGGTCGTGATGGGCGCGCTGCGCCTCTATCTCGACTTCATCAACATGTTCACCTTCCTGCTGCAGTTCATGGGCAACCGTGAATAATCAGCCGAAGAGGCTTGAACAAAAGGGCAGCGGAAACGCTGCCCTTTTTTGCTTTTTTCCGGGCGATTTCTGATGCATGTTAGGGACCCGTCTCCCACGCTGCTGCGGTTTCAACATGCCCGTCATTCGTGATTTCCAGCCTGCCGATATCGAAACAATCACCGCGATCTATTCGGAAGCCGTCCTGACCGGCGCCGGTTCCTACGAGATCGAACCGCCGACCGCCGATGAAATGGCAAGGCGTTTCGCGGCATTGGTGGCGCAGGGCTTTCCGATCCTCGTGGCCGAGGAAAATGACCGGGTTCTGGGCTATGCCTATGCCAGCCATTTCCGCGTCAGGCCCGCCTATCGCTGGCTTGCGGAGGATTCGATCTATATCGCCCCGGATGCCAAGGGAAAGGGCATCGGCAAGCTGCTGCTGCGCGCGCTTATCGAGCGCATTTCCGCTTTGGGCTTCCGTCAGTTGCTGGCGGTGATCGGTGACGGCGAACACAATATCGGTTCGGTCCGGCTGCATGAAAGCCTCGGCTTTGCCCATTGCGGGCGCATCGAGGGTTCGGGCTTCAAACATGGGCGCTGGCTCGACACGGTGCTGATGCAACTGCCGCTCAATGGCGGTCGCTCAACGGAACCGGGAACCCCGCCGCTTACGCCTCCCTCATCCTGAGAGGCCGTTGAAAACGGTGTCTCGAAGGATCAGCTTTCGACGAGCTTGAGGCTCTTGTCGAAAACCCGCAGCACGCGCTCCAGTTCGTGGCCGCGCTTCATGATCAGCCCGCTTGCGGCGATGACCGAATAGGCGCCCTGCTTCTGCGCGAGCTTCGGGTTCTTCTCGATGCGGAAAAGCGGCATCTCGCTTGCACGGCGAAAGATGGAGAACACGGCGCGGTCGCTCAGATGGTCGATGGCATAGTCGCGCCACGTGCCGGAGGCGACCATGCGGCCATAGATGTTCAGGATTTTGCCGAGTTCATGCCGGTTGAAACTGACGGGAGCAGATCGCGCACGGTCGAGAGGAACGACCTTTGGCGAAGCAGACGAGGGGGAAGGGGACGACGAATCCTCATTCGCTGCGCTTGACGTATCCATTTCCTTCCTTTCAGCCTTTTGCGGAGCGCCGCCCGGAAGCCGGACAGGCTCAGGAACAAACTGCGTGCAACCGGGATCGGTGTTCAGCAAGGGTGGTGAAGCGAACCGGACCCGGCGCATGACAACAGGGTGATGCTTTTGTGAAGCAATTTCAAGGGGCCGCGTCCGCGAGCCTGTTTTTGCTGCCGCTCATGGGCCGAAAGAAGCCCCAATAAATAGGGATTAGCGGCGGGAAGCCGTCATTCACGAAAAGAGAATGTGTGTTTGCAATGGTGATTGTTGGCCACATTTTCGCCTTGTCAGCTTCGCATTGCAGCCCGATTATGGCTTCAGCATCTACACGTTGCCTGAGACGGTTCGGTTCGGGCAAGTCCGACCCCAAGCCCCCCGCCCAAAGGACTGCTCGGACCGAACCAACCTTTTCCCGGCCTGGCTGCCAGACCGGTTTCCACTCCGGTTCGATGACCGCTCTGCGAAGCCCGGACAGACGCTTTCCCGCTGAACTTTCTGGAAGAAAACACCGCCGAAGCGCGCATTGCTGCCCGCGCGAACCGGCTGCCTGGAGCATTTCCATCAAAAGTGTAAAACCTCTACGCGGGGATCAGTTCACTGGACTGATTTCTTACCCCGCCTCGATGCGCTGGATAATGCGATAGAACAAGTTAGAGCGGTTCCGGCGATTCTGTTGGAACAGGAACCACTCTAAAGGCCCACGGGCCTCGACTGCTTGAACATGGCTGCGCCATGTATGGCGCCGAGCGAATTGTCGTTGCGGGTCTCCTGCAACACGACGGCGCAACCCGAAACATCCTTGCGTTTCAGTTCTGACGCCGGAATCTCGATCTTCAACGGCTTGCCGTCCCACATGCCGATCGTATCGGTATCGCTGACCGTATTGCGATAGGTGATCGATTCCCCGGCATTTTCGCCCTCCGTGATCGGGATCGTCACCGAATCGCGGAAATAGAACAGGACCACATGCACAGGCGCGTCGGGCTTTTTGCCTGCGCCGATATCGATGGACAGGCGCCCGTCATCGAGCTGCTTGATCGAAACCGGCACATCCAGCTTGTTTGCCGCGATCTGCGTCTTGATGGCTTCGCTGTCGCGGCCATTCACTTCGGCAGTACCGTTGATGACGGCTTGCGGCGTATAGATCATGCGCGCATTGAAGGAATTGCGATAGGCATTCTGCCGGTCGGTGTTTTCCTGATTGGCAAGCGTGTCGCGCCAGCCCATGTAATCCCAGTAATTGACGTGAAACGACAGCGCCAGAACATTGGGATCATCGGCATATCTGGCGAGGTTGCGATCGGCCTGCGGGCAGGATTTGCAGCCCTGGCTGGTATAAAGCTCCAGAACGGTCGTCTTCTTGTCGCTGTCCTGCGCCCGCGCCGGGCCTTGCATGGAAATGCAGCCGGTAACCGCCAGCCCCAGAACGGCACAGATGCTACGCCAGCCGGGCAGATGCTCGCCTGCAAGCCATGGACCTGTCCCGTAGAAGGGGGCGTGGAGTATCACTTCGTTTCATCCTGCAATAATTGTCGCTGACATCTATTATGTAAGAAGCCTTGCGATCAATAGGAATTCACGTTGCGGTGAGATTCGAAAGGGTTGCGAATCTCCTCTCAAAATTGGCTCCCAATAGATTGTGCGGGGACGGGTTCAGTCCAAATAAAGAAGCCGCCGGATTTCTCCGGCGGCTTCTGAATTTCAGGTGCGTGTGGATCAGGCAGCCAGGTCACGCAGAACGGTCTGCAGGATGCCGCCGTTCTTCATGTAGTCCAGCTCGTCCAGCGTATCGATGCGGCAGATGAGCGGAACCTTCTTCACCGTGCCGTCGGCATAGGTGATGGAGGCTTCGACCTTCTGGCGCGGGCGCACATCGGCCAGACCTTCGATGGTGACGATTTCATCACCCTTGAGGCCAAGCGTCTGCCAACTGGTGCCTTCCTCGAAGACGAAAGGCACAATGCCCATGCCCACTAGGTTGGAGCGGTGGATACGCTCGAAGGACTGCGCGATCACGGCCTTGACGCCGAGCAGGTTGGTGCCCTTGGCAGCCCAGTCACGCGAGGAGCCGTTGCCGTATTCGACGCCTGCGAAGACGACGAGCGGAACGCCCTCGGCCTTGTACTGCATGGCAGCATCATAGATCGAGGTTTCTTCCTTCGACGGATAATGGATGGTGTAGCCGCCTTCGCGTCCGTTTTCGCCCAGCATGTGGTTGCGGATACGGATGTTTGCGAAAGTGCCGCGCATCATCACTTCATGGTTGCCGCGACGCGTGCCGTACTGGTTGAAGTCGGCAACGCCGACGCCATGGTCCAGCAGATACTTGCCGGCAGGCGACTGCGCCTTGATGGAACCGGCAGGCGAAATGTGGTCGGTCGTGATCTTGTCGCCGAAGAGGCCCAGAATGCGGGCGCCCTTGACGTCGCCGATCGTGCCGGCCGACTTGCCCATGCCGACGAAGTAAGGCGGGTTCTGCACATAGGTCGAGTTGTCGTCCCATGCATAGGTCTGGCCAGCGGGCACCTGAACGGCCTGCCAGTTTTCGTCGCCCTTGAACACGTCCGCGTACTTTTCCGAGAAAATCTTGCGGGTGACGTTCTTGGCGATGAATTCCTGGATTTCCTGCGAGGAAGGCCAGATGTCGCGGAGATATACCGGGTTGCCGTTCTGGTCTTCCCCGAGCGGCTCCTTGGTCAGGTCCTTGGTGACCGTACCGGCAAGAGCATGGGCGACGACGAGCGGCGGCGAAGCCAGATAGTTCGCCTGAACGTCCGGCGAAACGCGGCCTTCGAAGTTACGGTTGCCGGACAGGACGGCAGCCGCGATCAGGCCCTTTTCGTTGATCGTCTTGGAGATCGGAGCAGGCAGCGGACCGGAATTGCCGATGCAGGTCGTGCAGCCGAAGCCGACGAGGTTGAAGCCGAGCGCATCGAGATCCTTCTGGAGACCAGCGGATTCGAGATAGGCGGCGACAACCTGCGAACCGGGCGCAAGCGAGGTCTTGACCCATGGCTTGGTCTTCAGGCCCTTGGCGACCGCATTGCGGGCCAGAAGGCCAGCGGCGATCAGCACGCTCGGGTTCGAGGTGTTGGTGCAGGACGTGATGGCGGCAATCACGACATCGCCATGGCCGAGGTCGTAGTCTTCGCCTTCAACGGCATAGCGCGTGGTCTGGCCGGTGGTCTTCTTGTACTCGTTTTCGAGCGAGGTCGCGAAACCGGAACCGATGTTTTCCAGCGGGATGCGGCCTTCCGGACGCTTCGGGCCGGCCATCGACGGAACGACGTCGCCCATGTCGAGTTCGAGAATGTCGGTGAAGACCGGATCGGCTGCACCTTTTTCACGCCACATGCCCTGCGCGCGGCAGTAGGCTTCGACCAGTTCGATGCGATGCTCGTCGCGGCCGGTGGTGTTCATGTAGTTCAGCGTTTCGCGGTCAACCGGGAAGAAGCCGCAGGTCGCGCCATATTCCGGACCCATGTTCGCGATGGTCGCACGGTCGGCCAGCGTCATGTTTTCGAGGCCTTCGCCGAAGAATTCGACGAACTTGCCGACGACGCCCTTCTTGCGCAGCATCTGCGTGACGGTGAGCACGAGGTCGGTCGCGGTCACGCCTTCCTTGATCTTGCCGGTCAGGCGGAAGCCGACGACTTCCGGCAGGAGCATGGAAACCGGCTGGCCGAGCATGGCCGCCTCAGCTTCGATGCCGCCAACACCCCAGCCCAGAACGCCAAGGCCGTTGACCATGGTGGTGTGGCTGTCGGTGCCGACGCAGGTGTCTGGGTAAGCGACGGTCTCGCCGTCTTCTTCCTTGGTCCAGACGGCCTGCGCCAGATATTCGAGGTTCACCTGATGGCAGATGCCGGTGCCCGGAGGAACGACGCGGAAGTTCTGGAATGCCTGCTGGCCCCACTTGAGGAAGCGGTAGCGTTCGCCATTGCGCTGGTATTCGAGGTCCACATTGGCCTTGAACGCGCTTGGATTGCCGAATTCATCGACGATGACCGAGTGATCGATGACGAGATCGACGGGAACGAGCGGGTTGATCTTTTCAGGATCGCCGCCGAGCGCCTTGATGCCGTCGCGCATTGCTGCAAGGTCGACGACGGCAGGAACGCCGGTGAAGTCCTGCATGAGAACGCGCGCCGGACGGTAGGCGATTTCCGCGCCCGCGGAGCCACGGTCGTTCAGCCACTTGGCAACAGCTTCGATGTCCGACTTCTTGACGGAGCGGTCGTCCTCGAAGCGGAGCAGGTTCTCAAGCAGAACCTTCATGGAGAATGGAAGCTTGGAAACGCCTTCGAGGCCATTCTTTTCGGCTTCGGTCAGGCTGTAATAAACATAATCCTTACCGCCTACGGTAAGGGTTTTGCGGCATTTAAAGCTGTCGATGTGCGACACTGCGTTCGTCCTTATGCTGCTGGCCAGAAAACCAGGACGAACGCCTAGGCTAGCGTTTCAAGGACGCGCCAAGGTGCGGGTGCAGTCATTTCCGCTGTCCGTCCCGAAGCCTGCATCCTTACGGGCAACAGGTTGAGATCGGCCAAAAATGGTTTCCACGCCGACCGCTGGCGTGGTAGCCCTCATATAGAGAGTTTTCTAAAACGATTCCAGACAGAATATCGTGAATTCGGCCCCTTGCGGCGAAATGTTGCGATGCCTTTCCATGGATCTTCCGGGGTTCCGGTTCTAATGGTCTGGCAATTATCCATCGGGGCTTAGAGGGTATAAAATGCGGCTGGAAGCCGACAATCTGGCGGGCGAAAGGGGTGGCGAAACGATTTTCGCTGGCCTGTCTTTTGCGCTCGGTGACGGCGAGGCGCTGGTGGTGACCGGCCCGAACGGCTCCGGCAAGTCCACGCTGCTGCGAATCATCTGCGGCCTGCTCGCGCCGCAAGCGGGCAAGGTTGAGCTTCGCGAGGATGGCACCGTTTTGCCAGTGCGCGCCGCCTGCCACTATCTCGGACACCAGAACGCAATGAAACCGGCCTTGAGCGTGCGCGAGAACCTGTCCTTCTGGCAGAAGTTCAACGGCGCCGCGCAGGTGGAGATCGATGAGGCGTTGGAGGCGGTCGACCTGCCCGGCGTCGAGCATCTGCCGTTCGGCTATCTGTCGACGGGGCAGAAACGCCGTGTCTCCATTGCCAAGCTTCTGGTCAGCCATCGTCCGCTCTGGATCGTCGACGAGCCGACCGCCGGTCTCGACAAGGCGTCGGAAGCCCGCTTTGCGGAAATCATGCGCGGGCATATGCGGGAGGGCGGCATGATCGTCGCCGCAACGCATATTCCCCTTGGCCTTGAAGGTGTCCGCACCCTCGACATGGCCGCCTGTTCGCTCGAGGCTGCCTGATGCTGGCGCTTTTCCTGAGAGACCTGCGCCTCAGTTTCCGCGCCGGTGGCGGCGCGCTGATTGGCATATTGTTCTTCCTCGCGGTCATCGCCGTCATGCCTTTCGGCGTCGGACCCGACCTCAACCTTCTGGCGCGCATCGGCCCGGCCATGCTGTGGATCGGCGCGCTGCTGGCAACGCTTCTGGGCCTCGACCGGCTGTTTCAGGCCGACCGGGAGGACGGTTCGCTCGACCTGCTGCTGATCGGCGCGGACAGCCACATGCTACCCTTCACGGTTTTCGTGAAATGCGTGGCGCATTGGGTGGCAAGCGTGCTGCCGCTGGTGATCGCATCGCCGATGCTGGGCCTGTTCATGAACATGGATGCATCGGCAATCGGCGCGACATCGCTGACGCTTCTGGTGGGAACGCCCGCCATCGCCTTCATCGGTGCAGTGGGTGCAGCCCTTGCCGTGGCGCTGCCGCGCGGCGGCCTGCTGGTGTCGGTGATCGTTCTGCCGCTCACCATTCCGGTGCTCATTTTCGGTGTATCAGCTTCGCACGGGGCGACGGTAGACAATGCGCCCTTTCTGGCGCCATTCCTCATTCTTGCTGCACTTACCCTGTTCTTTGCCGTCCTCGGGCCTCTGGCCGCGAGCGCGGCCCTGAAAAGTTCGGCGGATTGAACATGATCCCGAAAAGTGGGCACCCGTTTTCGGAAACGATCATGTTCGACCGATTGACGCAGTTGATTTCGGTCAATTGAACGGCACAGGGGCGGAAGGTAAACATAGGCCATGGAAAAAGACATGACCAAAGACGCCGTTAAAACCACGAGCTGGCTCGATCTGGCCAATCCCACGCGGTTCCTTGCCTTTGCAGGCAAGGTATTGCCATGGCTGGCCGGGCTTTCGGCGCTGCTTCTGGCGGCTGGCCTCTACATGGTCTTCTTCCTGTCGCCGGAGGATTACCAGCAGGGCATGACGGTCCGCATCATGTATATCCATGTGCCTTTCGCATGGCTTTCCATGATGTGCTACTCGATTATGGCGGTTTCAGCGCTGGGCACGCTAGTCTGGCGGCATCCGCTGGCCGATGTGTCGATCCGCGCCGCCGCGCCGCTCGGCGCCGTCTTCACCGCGCTTGCGCTTGCCACCGGCTCGCTCTGGGGTAAGCCGATGTGGGGTACATGGTGGGTGTGGGATGCGCGGCTGACCTCGGTCTTCGTGCTGTTCCTGATGTATCTCGGCATCATCGCGCTGTCGCGCGCCATGGACGATCCGGCGAAGAGCGCCAAGCCGGTGGCCGTTCTCACGCTGGTCGGCTTCATCAACATCCCGATCATCAAATTCTCGGTCGACTGGTGGAACACGCTGCACCAGCCAGCCTCGGTGTTCCGCATGGACGGCCCGACCATCGACGCATCCATGCTGCGCCCGCTTTTCGTGATGGCGATCGGCTTTTCGCTTCTGTTTTTCACGCTGCACATGATGGCCATGCGCAATGAAATCTGGCGCCGCCGTGTCGCGTCGATGAAGAAGCTTGCCGCACGCAATGCCGACCGAGGGGCCGACCGGGGAACCGACCGCAACCGCAAGGCACAGGAGGACGCGGTATGAATCACCTCGGCTTTGTTCTCGCCTCATATGGCATCACGGTCGCGGCACTTGTCGTCACCATCGGCTGGATATTGATCGACCAGCGTATCCAGAAAAACGAGTTGAAGCGGCTGGAAGTGCAGGGCGTGCGCCGCCGTTCCGCGAAAGTCCCCGGTAAGGCACAATGACCGAAACGACCGAAAAGCCCGCCGCGCCGAAAAAGCGTTCCACCTGGGTTGCCCTGCTGCCGCTGGCGATTTTCGTCGCACTGGCGGCGGTGTTCGCGGTTCAGCTTCTGTCGGGCAAGGACAATACGACGATACCTTCGGCGCTCATCGGCAAGCAGGCCCCGCAGACGAACCTGCCGCCTGTCGAGGGTCTGGTGCGCGATGGCGCACCTGTTCCGGGCCTCGACAGCGAAGATTTCAAAACGGGTCCGGGCGGCAAGCTGACACTGGTGAATGTCTGGGGGGCGTGGTGCGTTCCCTGCCGTCAGGAACACCCGTTGTTGATGGAAATCGCCAAGGACGAGCGCATCCGCGTGGTTGGCCTCAATTACAAGGACCAGCCGGAAAATGCGCGCCGCTTCCTCGGCGATCTCGGCAATCCGTTTGCCGCCGTCGGCGCCGACCGCGCCGGGCGCTCAGCCATCGAATGGGGCGTCTACGGCGTGCCGGAAACCTTCCTCGTCGATCAGAACGGCAAGATCGTCTACAAGCATGTCGGGCCGTTTACGCCGGAGTCGGTGAAGAACGATCTGATGCCGGCGGTTTCCCAGCTCTTCAAGTGATCGATTATAGGTTGTCGATTCGTTCAATTGTCCAGACGTTGCTTGCATATTTAGGTAATGGCTCTCTGGCTACACCAGCAGCCGACTCACCTGCGCCTCGGGCAGCAAGAAACATCTCTGGCACTGAATAAGAATCTTGATAAGTAGTAACCAGTTGGAATTTGAATTGATTATCTGCCATTTCTATAGGAGAAAAGTGAGCGATATCATGTGTTTCATCTGTAAATGTCAAATTACTGAATGTCGTTTGTTCGGTGATTCCACTTGGAAATTGAATGCATAGACCGTCGAATACAGTATTGAAATCTACATAGATGTTCGCGTTTGTATTGGCGTCCCAAAGGTAGCCAATCCTCCAATAAAAAGCGATATGATCGGGGTCATCCATACTTTTTAGCGGTGCTGTACAGAGAGTGTCACCATTAATATTTACATTATATTGTAGATAAGTTCCAGTTTCGACACATTTAACTCTAGCGATTATATAATTTATGACGTCAAACATTAATAATCTCCGCGTATATGATTGAGTACAATGGTTAAATTATTGAAGATTGATAAAAGGCCTTGGAATAAGGTCGCTTGCATAACGTTGACCGCCTCGAGCATATTGTTTGCGGGTGATTTCAGCCTAATCCATCGTGCTCTTCAGCGTGGCTTCGTAAACAACATTGAATCACAACTAACTGAAGTAACTCAACTTTCTTTCGGCTAGACTTTTTTACACATTTAAAACTAATTTGCCTATCTGTAATTAGTTACAGTATAAACAAGATAATATACTTATTAAAATAATCTACACAACAATAAAAAATAGCACAAAATAGCAAATTAATACAAATTTTATGTACAAAAAAGTATATAATATAATTTAGAATAATTGAGGAGAAAATTCACGCATAGAAAAAATATACTGACATTAATATTGGCTAGCATTACCTCTAAGAGGTAAAATGGAAAAGGTCGGTAAATTTACGTTGGAAATCGTTAAGCGGTCGGATCAAGTCAGCGGTTTCCAAGTCCCGCCAGGCAGATGGGTTGTCAACGTACATTTGCATAGTTGGGACGATGACGAAGACTTGTGAGGACTTTGAAAAGACTATCGCTTCGGCCGAAGCCTGGTTGGTCATGCCCATATACGCTAACAACACGTCTCGCAAGGATTTGAAAAAATAAAACCCTTTTTCGGTCAGGCTCTTATTACAGTTTAGTAATTGTAAATTAACATGAGTTTTCCTTATTAATTTGAATTTTGGGGTATGAAATGAAGGTTTCTAATAAAGGTATAGTGTTTTTGTTATTTTTTGCTTTGGCTGGAATATCTTATGGTGAGGCGAGAGAAGGCGATTATTTTCCGCCAAACAACCATGGGAATTATATTAATATTAGTTATGACGCAAGTGTAATGCCGGATGGCAACAACGGCGGCGTGATTAATATTTATAGTTCTTTTACTTTTAATAAAATTAAAGAGTCTCCTCGTGGTACGAAGTTTGTCGCTACGCAGTTTGATTTGAAAAAAATACTGGGCGGAGATGTCGGGGTTATGTACATAGGGGTTAATCCGACTCAGCTTTCGCAAGGATATCCTGGGTAAGCGCATTTTTCATACTTTGGGAAAGATGGAGTTGGAAAAAGCGATACTTGTAGCAAAGGTGCGGACGCGGAAGAGGGTGTTACTTGCGCAATAGATCTTCCTACGCATGAAGGCTATACATACAAGCTAAATGCAAAGATTATAAGCGGAGATCAGTATCAAATTGTTGTTGCAGGTACGGTTGAAGTGTCTGACGGAGACGGAAAAATTATCGATAATAAAGAAATCGGAACAATAGAGGTTGCTCAAGGGGCTGCGTATTTTAAGAACATGATTTCATGGGTAGAAGGAACAGATGATCCGTGTGATCAAGTTTCTACTACAGATATCACGTTTTATCCACTTCACGTAGTGGGTTTTTTCGAGGCCAAAGAGTATGATCTTCCATTTGGTGATCCCGTTGACAATGCATGTGGGGTAAGAACTTGGCCAGCGTCTGATGGGGTTGGCACAACCATGGAATATCCTGCGAACCGATAATCATCCAAAAATAAAGGGCCATATGGCCCTTTATTTCATTCGAACTTATCAATCCGGCAGTTTCCGGACCGCGCCCTTGGCGGCGCTGGTAGCCATGGCGGCGTAAGCCTTCAGCGCGGTCGAAACCTTGCGCTTGCGTTCCTCTGCTGGCTTCCAGCCTGCTGCATCCTGCTCGGCGCGGCGCTGGCTAAGCGTCGCATCGTCCACAGCCAGATGAATCTTGCGGTTCGGAATGTCGATATCGATGATATCGCCTTCGCGCACCAGACCGATCGTGCCGCCTTCGGCTGCTTCCGGCGAGACGTGACCGATCGAGAGACCCGAAGAGCCGCCCGAGAAGCGTCCGTCGGTGATCAGCGCGCATGCCTTGCCGAGGCCCTTCGACTTCAGATAGCTGGTCGGGTAGAGCATTTCCTGCATGCCGGGGCCGCCGCGCGGGCCTTCATAGCGGATCAGCACGATGTCGCCCGGCTTGATCTTGCCGTTCAGAATGCCGAGCACAGCCGAATCCTGGCTTTCAAAAATGCGGGCAGGGCCGGAGAATTTCAGGATGGAATCATCCACACCTGCCGTTTTCACGATGCAGCCGTCTTCGGCCAGATTGCCGTAAAGCACGGCCAGACCGCCATCCTGACTGAAAGCATGTTCCTTGGAGCGGATGACGCCCTTTTCGCGGTCTGTATCGACGCTGTCGAAACGGCGCTCCTGAGAGAAGGCAACCTGTGTCGGCACGCCACCCGGTGCCGCCGAATAGAACTTGTGCACCATTTCGCTGTTGGTGCGGGTCACGTCCCAATGATCGAGCGCCTTGCCAACCGTTTCGCTGTGCACGGTCGGCAGATCGGTATTGATCAGGCCTGCCTTGTCGAGCTGGCCGAGAATGCCCATGATGCCGCCTGCGCGGTGCACATCTTCCATGTGAACCGTGTTGTTGGCTGGCGCGACCTTGCAGAGCACCGGCACGCGGCGCGACAGCCGGTCGATATCGGCCATGGTGAAGTCGATTTCGGCTTCCTGCGCGGCGGCAAGCAGATGCAGGACCGTGTTGGTCGAGCCGCCCATGGCGATGTCGAGCGTCATGGCGTTTTCAAAGGCCGGGAAGCTCGCAATCGAGCGCGGCAGCACGCTTTCGTCGTCCTGTTCGTAATAACGGCGGGCGAGGTCGACAATGAGATGACCGGCTTCCACGAAGAGGCGCTTGCGGTCGGCATGGGTTGCGAGCGTCGAGCCGTTGCCCGGCAGCGACAGGCCAAGCGCTTCGGTGAGGCAGTTCATCGAGTTCGCGGTGAACATGCCCGAGCATGAGCCGCAGGTCGGGCAGGCGGAACGTTCAATCGTCTTGACCTGCTCGTCGGTGTAATGATCGTCGGCAGCGGCAACCATTGCATCGACGAGGTCGAGCTTCTTGACCTGATCGTCCCAGACGACCTTGCCTGCTTCCATCGGTCCGCCGGAAACGAATACGACCGGGATATTGAGGCGAAGGGCTGCCATCAGCATGCCGGGGGTGATCTTGTCGCAGTTGGAAATGCAGACCATCGCATCGGCGCAGTGCGCATTGACCATATATTCGACGGAGTCGGCAATGAGTTCGCGCGAGGGCAGCGAATAGAGCATGCCGTCATGGCCCATGGCGATGCCGTCATCAACCGCGATGGTATTGAATTCCTTGGCGACGCCGCCAGCGCTTTCGATTTCGCGCGCTACGAGCTGGCCGAGGTCCTTCAGGTGCACGTGGCCGGGCACGAACTGGGTGAACGAGTTCACCACGGCAATAATCGGCTTGCCGAAATCCTCATCCTTCATGCCGGTGGCGCGCCAAAGGCCGCGCGCGCCGGCCATGTTGCGGCCGTGGGTGGTTGTACGCGAACGATAAGGAGGCATTTTCAAACCTTTTAGGAACTATTCCAATGTGTAACGTCGATATGACAGAACCGCTCCCGCCGAGCAAAGCGCAAATTGCCCCATATTGCCCATTTTGCCCCGGTGTACGGGGAGCAGCGGGACCGTTTGCGGGCTTGCGGACAACGGAAAGGGTTCCGGCGTGCGACAGCTTTCGCAGGCACAGACAAGCCAATCTAGCACGTTATTGTTATAAGGCAAAAGATTTTGCGCGCAAAACGTAAGGAAGTTGCTTTAAGCATTTCCAGCGAAAGTGCGAAGCGGTTTTGCGCAGGATAAAGCCTGCAGTCAGGAAGTAGAGCATTTCCAATGGTTCAATTCAAACTGGCAATGCGCTGGCGCGTCAGCGCAAGGCCTCGGCCATGGCCTTGTCCAGCAAGGCATTCGCGGTTTTCATCCGCTGTTCGGCGGCAGGGCGAAATTCTCCCGGCAGGCGGTCGGGGTGGTTCCTCGCGGCAAAGCTGCGGCGGCGGCGCTGCAGTTCGGCGCGCTTCAGGCCCGGCTGAAGGTCAAGCTCGCGGCGGATGGCGTCCGCCGACTGGCTTTGCATGCGCGCGGCAATCTCCTGCCGTTCGTGCTCCGGATCGGGCGCCGCTTCCGGCGGGCTTCCAATGTCGAACAGGCTTTCCAGATCGTCCGGCTGGCGAGGGGAGGCCGGCAGGTCGGACAGGCTGGCGGAAAAAACGGCGGAGGCAAATCCGAATTGCGGGCCACGAATGTCGTCCGCAGGGCCTTGATCAGCCTCGACCTCCTTTAGCACGGTTGCGAAATCGGGAAATGTCGGCTGCATCCTGCCTCGTCAGGCCATGTGAGAGGCGAGAGCGGAGGCGAGCGTGCGTGTCAGTACGGATGGCGGGATGGGCTTCTGGAAAACCGGCACTTCTGGATAGCGGTCCGCCAGGCGCGCGGGCAGCCCGCCGCCGGTATGGATGACCACGAAGACATCGCGGCTTTTCAGCCGGTCGAGCACGGCTTCCACATCGCCATCGGCGAGGTTCACGTCCAGAATGGCAGCGTCGATTTCATTGCGGTTGATGATATCTATCGCCTGCCGCACGGTGCCGACCGGGCCGAGAACGGTTCCGTTCGCGTCCTCGACAGTCGCGGCAACGTCAAGGGCGACGAAAACCTCGTCTTCCACCACCAGCACCCGCCGATGTCCAAGATCGTTCATCACTTGTCTCGCTGCCTCCCTTTTCGAGGTAAGCCCATCACGCAACAAATGCGCGAGCGCAAGCAGAGGTTCCTTTCGCCGGCATGATAATTCGTTAATGGTGAATCAAACCTTTACCGGTTTCCCCGGCGGCATCTGCCGCCCGCTGGCGGCTTTCAGGAGCGTCAGAAGGCGGTGAAGGTCAGTGTCGTCAGCGAGCGCACGATATTGGGAATGTCGAGAACATTGCTGGCGATGAACTTGCCGATATCCTGATCCTCGGCAATGTAGATCTTGGCCAGAAGGTCGAATTCGCCGCTGGTGGAATAAAGCTCGGAGACGATTTCGCGCTGAAAGAGCGTATCGGCAACTTCGTAGGTCTTGCCGGGCGTGCACTGCAGTTGCAGGAAAACGGGCTTCATGTCTCTACCTTTCGCGACGGGGCTGCGTGATGCGCATGATAGCGCATATGGCAGCACTGTTTGCAGGTTACAAACACGGACGGCCCGATGAAATCAAGAGCGAAAGCACGCCGGGACAAGACGTCCGGGCTGGCGGCTCAATGCATGTCGGTTCACAAAACGTGTTAATTTACTGAATTGTAATTTTGATGAGAGGACGCAATAAGGATTCTTATTGAAACTGCAAATTGCACATCCGGTTTATATGAAGTTCGTACTCCCCGCCGTCCTTCTATTATTCTCACTCGCCTTTTTCACGGCCTGGCTGTCGGATCGCGGGCGCCGTTTTCTTGTGTCCTGCGGGGCCTGTTTCCTGCTGATCGGCCTTGCCATGCTGGTGCAGCTTGGCAATTTTCCCGCCGACGACCGGCTGAACACGGTGCTTTCGGCTGCATTCTATGTGGGCGGCACGCTGGTCGGCGGCTATGGCATTCTGCAGCGCAGCGGGCTGCGCCTGACCTCCGCCTTCTACATATTGAGCTTTGCGCTCATTGTCGGCGGCGTCTGGTATTTCTGCTATGTCGAGTCCAATCTTCTGGCACGGGTCTATGTGCTCAATCTCGGCATGGCGACGCTGATTCTTTCTTTCGCCTGGCGGGCGCGGCGCCTGTTCAAGGGGCCGCTGGTGGACAAGCTTCTGCTGGTCATGCTCGTTCTGGTGGCGCTGCAACTGGTGCCGCGCACGCTCCTGACTGCCCGTTCCCTGCTCGGCGAAGTCGACGGCGAGAATTTCGCGGCGACGGTCTTCTGGCAATGGACGGTGTTCTCCACGGCCATCGCCGCGGTTCTCACCGGCTTCGCCTTGCTGGCGGCGGCTGGACATGACCGTATCGGCGAGCTTTCCCATGAACGTGACAGCGATCCGCTGACCGGCCTTCTCAACCGGCGTGGGCTGGAAATGCGCTACAATGCCCTTTCGCATACGAAGAGGGGCGCATCGGGCTGGGTTGCCGTCTGCGATATCGACTATTTCAAGGCTCTGAACGACGACTACGGCCATGCGGCCGGCGACGCCGTGCTGCAGGAATTTGCCGGAATCCTGCGCAAGCTCTTAGGCGAGCGGTCATTGATTGCCCGCACGGGCGGCGAGGAATTCGTCATCTGCCTTCATGATATGCAGGCCGATAACGTCCTGGAACTCATGGAGGGCGTGCGCCGGAACATCGAAACCCATCGTTTCCAGCGGCTGTCGGATGAAACCAGCGTCACATGCAGTATCGGCTGCGTCCGCCTTCAGGAGCAGGGCGATCTGTGGCAGGCGGTCGACAAGGCCGACAAGGTCCTCTATGCCGCCAAGAAGGACGGTCGCAACCGCACCTATGTGGAAGCGGCAGGGCTGAGTCGCGTGCCATAGCCCGCATTGGAGCATTTCCAGCAAAAGTGCGATGCGGTTTCGCGCAGGTCGGCTTTGCTGTTGGTCGCCGGTAACTTTCCGGTGATAATCCAGACAGGGCAGCAAATCATGCTTATTATTGTGACCAACAATATCCGCGCGAGGAGTTCCCGAAAGTCCGATGAAATGCATGTCCCTTGTGTTGCCTGCGTCCGCCCTTGCCGGTTTCCTTTCCTTCGGGCTGGCGGTTTTCCCGTCCTTCGCCATGAATGCTTCCGAAAAGGCCCAGCTTGAAAAGCTCGACCCGGCGACCCGCCTCGAGCAGCGTTGCGACGTGGAAGCCATGGAGCGCATCACGCGGGAACAAGGCAAGTTTTCCGTCGACAAGGTTCTGGCCTATGCCTTTTCCGATCCTGTGACCAAGAAAAATTCCATCAAGGCCGATGGCGCGGCATTCCGCAGCCGCGAGCACTGGTACAGGCTGTCCTTCGTCTGCAAGACGGATCAGGACCACATCAATATCGTGTCTTTCCGTTACGACATTGGCGATGAAGTACCGCAGGATCAGTGGGACCGGCATTACCTCGTCCCGTAGCGGGAGTTCCTATTCTTCCGCATCGTCCGAGCGGCAGGCCGAAAGCAGCGTCACCTCCTTGGCGGTGTGATCGGCTTCCAGATGGCTCAGCACCGCCTGACCGTCATTGTCGCTCCAGCGATAGCTGTCCTGCTCGTCGAGAGCGACATATTTCTTCAGGCTTTCATGCCATTGCATCGCGATCATCTTGCCCTCGGCGTCGAGGACCGCAAATCCGGGCGCGCTGCCCTTGCGGATATAGGTGACCGGCACGACGACCCCGCGCTCGCAGATGTAATCGACCCGCTCGATCGGATTCGACTCCTCGGCCTTTAGGGAAAGGGACGACGCCAGGAGCAGTGCCGGGGCTGCGGCAATCACGAAAAGGGTGCCGATAGAGCGTTTGCCAAATGCCATGGTGAAAAATCCTCTGGTCAGCCAATCCATCCGGGGAGAATAACTCTTCGCCTGTACGGTTCAAGAGCGATCCGGCCGCCGAAGGGCCTGCAAATGAAAGCGAAAAAATATTCGCTGCCTGTCGAGATTTCGTGCAACCGAAACGGGTTTCGTCCGTTGTTAGCCTGCCGGTCGCGAGACTGGCCGAGGCCCGGATGAATACTTGCCCCCCGCAACCCCAGTCCGGGCCTCACCCTTTCGGGGCAGGGTGCATCCTGAACAGCGGCTTCTCACAACAAACAGATCGTTATTTCCGAAATTCTTGGGGTTGTTTTCAAGCAACGCGTTCACGTATATCACAAATCCGCCGATTGATGAAATATTATATTGAAAGCGGTGATTTTCAATGACGATCAATATCATGCTTTCCTTTGCCGCTGTCGGTTTAATCCTTTTCTGTTTCAAATGGCGCAAGACGGGTACTGTTCTGATTGGCCTTGCAGTCATTCTTTATGGCGCGATTGCTTCAGGCTTGGCCCCGGATTACCTGATGAACCGTCTGCAATCGCCCTATACGTCGCAATTGCAGAGGCCGCTTGAAGACAATACCGCCTTCATCATTTTCGGCACGGGAACGCAGGTCGTTGACGAGCGCGGCCAGAAAGCGGTCGAGCCGCTGGCCTTCTCCTATGCTCCGCTTCTGGCGGCAGCCGCCATGAACCGCCAGTGCGTCGACAAGGGGTTCAGTTGCAAGTTCATCGCCAGCGGCGCGGATGTGAGCGGCACCGGCGTTTCCGAGGCCACGGCCATCGCCGTGCAGCTTGAAAAGGTCGGGGTCGATCCGGCTTCCATCCTGCTTGACGAAAAGAGCCGCAACAGCTGGCAGAATTCCAAAAACACGGCGGCGATCCTGCGCGAGATCAGGCCGGCCAGGGTCGTATTGTTGCAGGCTGCGCCCATGTTGACCCGCGATCTTCTTTATCTGGCGCATTTCGGCGTGAAGCCCGAGCCGGTCGCCGCCGGTTTTCTGACGGGCTCCCATACCAACATGTCTTCAACTGCCCTTTATTTCCTTGTCACGGATGTGGCGCTTCACGAGGAGATCGGTCTCTGGCGCTACACGGTCTACAATTTCATGGGCTGGAACGAGCCGAGGCAGCCTGAGCTTGAACTGGCCACGAGCGGCACGCCGGCGCCTTCCCTCAAACCCGCATCGGCCCAATGAGTTAATGATACTATCGCCCGCATGTTTCGACCTGCCGGTGAAAAAATTATCCTCGAAATCTCCTCAAAACTGCGCGGATTTTTCGAAGTCGTTTCAAATAACGACCGGCTTGTGGCATCCTGTCGTCAAAGAGCTCTGATACTGTCTTGACCAATGAAACATGGAGGCGGTCATGAAGATATCGAGATTTTCGCTCACTCTGGCGGCATTGGTGGCTGCGGCTTCGCTGGCCGGAACGGTTGGGTCAAGCTTCGCCGACCAGACACTTCTCAACGTGTCCTACGATCCGACGCGTGAACTCTACAAGGATTACAACGCCGCCTTTGCCGCCCACTGGAAGGCGGAAACCGGCGAAACCGTCACCATTCGCGCTTCCCATGGCGGGTCGGGCAAACAGGCGCGTTCGGTGATCGACGGCATCAAGGCCGACGTGGTGACGCTGGCGCTTGAAAGCGATATCGATGCCATTGCCCAGCTGTCGGGCAAGATCGACAAGGACTGGCGCAAGCGCCTGCCCAACAATTCCGCCCCCTATACGTCAACCATCGTCTTCCTCGTGCGCAAGGGCAATCCCAAGGGCATCAAGGACTGGGGCGATCTGGTGAAGGATGGCGTCGAGGTCATCACGCCGAACCCGAAGACCTCCGGTGGCGCGCGCTGGAACTATCTCGCCGCCTGGGCCTGGGCCCACAAGCAGTTTGGCGGCGACGAACAGAAGATCAGGGATTACATCGGCGAGCTGTTCCGCCATGTGCCCGTGCTCGACACCGGCGCGCGCGGCTCGACAACCACTTTCGTGCAGCGCCAGCTGGGCGACGTGCTGCTCGCCTGGGAAAACGAAGCCTATCTTTCGGTCGCGGAATTTGGCGAGGACGCATTCGACATCGTCGCGCCGCCGCAATCCATTCTGGCCGAACCGCCGGTCGCGGTCGTGGACAAGAATGCCGAGGAAAACGGCACCACCAAGCTGGCGCAGGCCTATCTCGAATATCTCTATTCGCCGGAAGGCCAGGCGCTTGCCGCCAAGCATTTCTACCGTCCGTCGAAGCCCGAAATCATCCCGGCCGACAAGCAGCGCAAGTTTCCCGATTTGACGCTGGTAACGATCGATGATCCGATTTTCGGCGGGTGGGCCAAGGCGCAGCCCTATCATTTTGGCGATGGAGGAACGTTCGACCAGCTCTACAAGCCGGGAAAATAATCCGGAAACCGTGAGCAATCGGTAATATCAAATACTGAAGAGGGAACAAACCAGCGCATGACTTCGCTCCCTGCACGGGCCAGGGCAGGGTCGCACTTCAGAAAGCCGAGCGTCATTCCCGGTTTCGGGCTGACGTTCGGCTTCAGTGTTGCCTATCTGACCCTTCTCATTCTCATTCCGCTTGCGGCATTGGTGCTGCGTTCCAGCGAAGTCGGGATTTCCGGCTTCTGGCGCCTCGTCACCGACGAGCGCACGTTGAAAGCGCTCGAAACGAGTTTCGGCACCGCCTTCATCGCGGCGCTGGTCAATGTGGTCTTTGGCGTCATCCTCGCCTGGGTTCTCGTGCGCTATCGCTTTCCCGGGCGCCGCTTCGTCGATGCTATCGTCGATATTCCCTTCGCTCTTCCGACGGCCGTGGCCGGTATCGCGCTTGCCGCGATCTATGCGCCGAATGGCTGGATCGGCAGCCTGCTGGCGCCGCTGGGCATCCGCGTCGCGTTCTCGCGGGCGGGCATCGTCATCGCGCTGATCTTCATCGGCCTGCCCTTCGTGGTGCGCACGGTGCAGCCGATCATGGAGGAAATCAGCCGCGAGGTGGAAGAAGCTGCGGCAACACTTGGCGCTTCCCGGTTCCAGACGATCTGGCGGGTGCTGCTGCCAAGCCTGCAACCGGCCATCCTGACTGGCTTCGCGCTCGCCTTTGCGCGCGGGGTCGGCGAATATGGCTCGGTCATCTTCATCGCGGGCAATACGCCTTATGTTTCGGAAATCGCGCCGCTTCTGATCGTTATCAAGCTTGAGGAATATGATTATGCCGGAGCGACCGCGCTTGCCACGGTGATGCTGGCGCTTTCCTTTGCGATGCTGCTTTTCATCAATCTCATCCAGGCGTGGACACGGAGGAAATATGGTCATGGCGAATGAACCTGCTTCTTCCGCGCCCCGCGAAAGCCGGAGCGCCCTCACCGAGAGCCCGCTAACGCGCATCACGCTGATCGCTCTGGCGCTGGCTTTCCTGGCGCTCTTCCTCATCCTGCCGGTCATCGCGGTCTTCGTAGAAGCCTTCCGCAAGGGAGCGGGCGAATATCTGGCGGCGCTGGTCGAGCCGGATGCGTGGGCTGCGATAAGGCTGACCCTCTTGGTTACAGCCATCGCCGTGCCGCTCAATCTGGTCTTCGGCATTGCGGCAGCGTGGGCGATCGCCAAGTTCGAATTCAAGGGCAAGGCACTGCTGACGACGCTGATCGACCTGCCGTTTTCCGTGTCGCCGGTCATTTCAGGCCTTGTCTTCGTGCTGCTTTTCTCAAGTCACAGCCTGCTCGGGCCGTGGCTGTCGCGGCATGGCATCGAGATATTGTTCGCCGTTCCGGGCATCGTGCTGGCGACGGTGTTCGTCACATTTCCCTTCGTCGCGCGCGAACTGATCCCGCTGATGCAGGAACAGGGAACGGGCGACGAGGAGGCGGCGATTTCGCTCGGCGCCAATGGCTGGCAGACCTTCCGCTATGTGACGCTGCCCAATATCAAATGGGGGCTTCTCTATGGCGTGCTGCTGTGCAATGCCCGGGCGATGGGCGAGTTCGGCGCGGTTTCCGTCGTCTCTGGACATATTCGCGGTCTCACCAATACGATGCCGCTGCATGTGGAAATTCTCTACAACGAATATAACTTCGTCGGTGCGTTCGCGGTGGCGTCGCTGCTGGCTTTTCTGGCGTTGCTGACGCTTGCCATCAAGACGGCGCTCGAATTGCGCTATGGCGATGAACTGGCTGGCAGCGGAAACGGGCATTGAAATTAAATCGACGGTCGCCCGCATGGCGGCAGGGGAAAGGATTGGGAATGGAAGTTCGTGTTGCCGGAGTGCGTAAGGAGTTCGCTCGCTTCCCGGCGTTGCATAATGTCTCGCTGGATATTCGTTCCGGCGAGCTGATCGCCTTGCTGGGGCCTTCCGGTTCGGGCAAGACCACGCTTTTGCGCCTCATTGCCGGGCTGGAAACGCCGACCGAGGGGACGATCTTCTTCGGTGACGAGGACGCATCGCAGAAGAGCGTTCAGGAGCGCAATGTCGGTTTCGTCTTCCAGCATTATGCGCTGTTCCGCCATATGACGGTTGCGGACAATATCGGCTTCGGCCTCAAGGTGCGCCCGAGCGCGACGCGCCCGTCGAGCGACGCCATTCGCAGCCGCGCGCTGGAACTGCTCGATCTCGTCCAGTTGCAGGGGTTGGAAAAGCGCTATCCGGCGCAGCTTTCCGGTGGCCAGCGCCAGCGCGTCGCTCTGGCCCGCGCCATGGCGATCGAACCGAAAGTCCTGCTTCTCGACGAGCCGTTTGGCGCGCTTGATGCGCTGGTGCGCAAGGAGTTGCGCCGCTGGCTGCGCGAGATCCACGACAAGACGGGCCACACCACCGTTTTCGTGACCCACGATCAGGACGAGGCGCTGGAGTTGGCCGACCGCGTGGTGGTGATGAGCCAGGGCCGTATCGAGCAGGTTGGCACGCCGGATGAGGTCTACGACAATCCGAATTCCCCCGGGGTCTATGGCTTCATCGGAGAATCGAGCACGCTTCCGGTCCGGGTCGAAAAGGGTGAGGTCTGGCTGGTGGACCGCAATATCGGCCTGACCGCCGATGGTGTGGCCGATGGGGACGCGCAACTCTTCTTCCGTCCGCACGATGTCGAACTGCTGGACGGCTGCGGCGGCTGCATCGCAGGCACGGTGGTGGCGAGCCGCCGTTCGGGCGGCAAGCGGCGCGTCGAACTGGAAGTGGGCGGCGCGCGCGAGCGGGTCGAGATCGAAATCCCGGCCGAACATCCGGCGGCGGAAAAAAGCCGCATCGCTTTCCGCCCACGTTACTGGAAGCTTTTTCCGGCATCCGAACCAGCTTCCTGATCGTCACTTTACGGTGAATGGCCGGTCTGTCGAAACACGAGGCCCGGGGGGGGGGGGGGGGTTGGCCCGCCTCCCCCCCCGCGGCGCCCCCCTTGCGGCGGCGGGGGGGGTGGGGGCGCCAAATATACGCCCCAAAAC
>NZ_BAABTE010000005.1:0-503436 GCF_040371715.1 Brucella sp. NBRC 14130 | reverse complement strand
TCGGATCAGGATGCGCGAGAAAACAAAGTCGCATCCCGAAAAGTGCGAAGCGGTTTTCGGATCAGGATGCGCGAGAAAACAAAGTCGCATCCCGAAAAGTGCGAAGCGGTTTTCGGATCAGGATGCGTGTGAGGGCGGCGGTTGTGCATGGCGGCGATGTTTCGCCTTTCACTTGTTTTTCTCAACCGGTTTCAATTTGGGAACGAAATTTCCTTGACCGGAGGGCCCCTGTCATCGTTAGTTAAAAATAAGTTGATAACGAGACCCGCAAAGGGCCGATCAACGGGGACTCTTTTAAAAATGGGAAACTGCGCATGCGTTTTGTCACTTCTGCGATAGCAGGCATGATGGTGCTCTTCGGGGCGGCGGCGATACCGGCCAAGGCCGCGCAATGGAGTGAAGCAGGCGGGCTTACGAGCATTCCTTACGGGCACAAGGATTATTGCGATCGCAACAAGCGCGATTGCGGCGCGCATCGCGTCCTGCCGCCCATGAAGCTGACCCCGCAGCGCATGAAGCTGCTGCAATCGGTCAGCAGCTCCGTCAATCACCGTATCAAGCCGGTCTCCGATCAGGAGAATTACGGCAAGCGCGACTACTGGACGCTTCCCGTCAACGGCAAGGGCGATTGCGAAGACTATGTGCTGATGAAGCGGGCGCAGCTCATGGCGCGGGGCATCAGCCCGTCATTGCTGCTCATCACCATGGTGCAGGGCAGCGAGCCGCATGTCATCCTGACTGCCCGCACCGATCACGGCGATTATATCCTCGACAATCTGCGCGACGAGGTGCTGCCCGTCGAGAAGACGTCGTACCGCTATATCAAGATGCAGTCGCCAGCCAATTCCGGCCAGTGGGTTTCCATCGCCGGGCGGTCGGTCGCCGTCGCGAACAACTGACCGGGAGTACAGCGTTCAACGCCGAACGCTGCGAGGCCGTTTGAATATCATCAAGCCGCATTTCGATGCGGCTTTTTGTTTTTAGGGGTTGCGCGATCAGGGATGGAGCGCGAAAATCACCCCATTGTTCACTCTCATTGGACAATATATCCGGACAGACTGTTCGCGCTTCTTGAACAAAGACACCTTTGTAACAGTCGTGTGATTGCTGGTATATCAATCAATCTATTGTTTTTATTTGATTTTTTAAATCAGTTTGGCTCAAATTAAAAAAATTGGTCGCACAAATGTGTGATCAAGAAAACATTTTCGTGACTGGAACTTTTGCTCACTGTCACCCATTTCAGCTGCATCGGAACGACGAACAAACGCCGCTCCACTTTCCAAGGAGATAGGAAAATGAAGAAGATTGTTCTTGCTGCCGCTGCTCTTGCTCTTACCGCCGGTGCCGCCTTCGCAGAAAACCCGCATGTTGGCGAACCTGCCGATCTTTATGCAAACGACCGCACCCCGGTCGCTGCCCAGAAGCTCGACTACACGGCTCCTGCCTCTATCAACAAGGCAACGGTCTATCAGGATGGTTCGGCTCACCGCTTCGGTGATGCATCGCCTTCCTCTTACCAGAACTAAGAGTCCTTCCGGACTTTTGGTCTTTCCGGTCCCGACGGGCCGGGCATGAATACCCACATTGCATGTCATCCCGAAGGTGTCGGGGCATTTCCTCCCAGATGTGCCTGACACCGTAGGGCGGGCCACGAAGGCCCAGCCAACCGGCGGATTGCCGTTAGACAACCGCCAGATAACCGCCAGTTACCTACCAAGTAACCAAATGTCCCCCCTGAGCCCGAACACGAGCCCGAAATTGAGGTTCGACCGGTGAAAGCCGATTTCGGGGACGCTATGGAAAAGGAATAGAGATATGAAAAAGTTTGCTCTTGCCGCCCTTGCTGTCGCTCTCAGCGCCGGTGCCGCCTATGCCGAAAACCCGTTTGTCGGCCAGCCTGCTGAAATGGCTGCCCAGGACAAGGCCTTCGTGCTCCCCGGCGAAACCCCGGTCGCTTCGACCCGCAGCAACATCGACTATACGGCTCCGGCTGCCATTCGCCAGTCTGCGCCGGTCAGCCAGGATGGTTCGGCTCACCGCTTCGGCGACGCTTCCCCGTCCAGCTACCAGAACTAATCGGTTCTGATAGTTGAGACTCCCGGTCGTCCTGCGTGGCCCTGCGTTCGTCCCCCTCACGCATCAGCCATGCAGGGCAACCGGAAAGCTTTAAAACTATCTCCCCGGAGGATGGCGTCAGTGTCTCCCCGGATTGCCCGGATCAGAGGCATTGCGCCATCCGAAGGGGCGACCAGTTATGAAAAAGGCGACGCCAGCGGCGTCGCCTTTTTCCTTGATATGCCTGCGTTTCAAAGCGCATCCCGAAAAGCGTGGACCGGTTTCGGCGATCCACCAAACAGACGCGTTCTAGTCCCGCAGCAATTCGTTGATCGAGGTCTTGGAGCGGGTCTTTTCATCGACGCGCTTGACGATGACCGCGCAATAGAGGCTCGGGCCCCAGTTTTCGCCGGGAACGTTCTTGCCCGGCATGGTGCCGGCGACGACGACGGAATAGGGCGGCACTTCGCCGTAGAAGACTTCGCCCGTCGCGCGGTCCACGATCTTGGTGGACTTGCCGATGAAGACGCCCATGCCGAGCACGGAACCTTCACGCACGATGCAGCCTTCAACGACTTCCGAGCGTGCGCCGATGAAACAATTGTCCTCGATGATGGTTGGGCCGGCCTGCATCGGCTCCAGCACGCCGCCGATTCCGACGCCGCCGGAAAGATGAACATTCTTGCCGATCTGTGCGCAGGAACCGACCGTCGCCCAGGTGTCGACCATCGTTCCTTCATCGACATAGGCGCCGAGATTGACGAAGGACGGCATCAGGATAGCATTCGGCGCGATATAGGCCGAGTGGCGCACGACGCAGTTCGGCACGGCGCGGAAGCCCGCCTTTTCGAATTCGTTGGCTGTCCATCCGTCGAACTTGGAGGGAACCTTGTCCCACCACGACGACTGGCCGGGGCCGCCCTTGATGACTTCCATCGGGTTGAGGCGGAAGGAGAGCAGAACCGCTTTCTTCAGCCATTGGTTGACATGCCAGTTGCCGTCCGCCTGTTTTTCTGCGACACGGGCTTCACCGCGGTCGAGCAGAATGAGCGATTGTTCGACGGCATCGCGCACTTCGCCGCGCGTTGCCGTATTGATGCCGTCGCGCTCGTCGAAAGCCTTGTCGATTGTCTTCTCAAGGGAGGCGAGGTCTGGCTTGGTCATAAGGTGCGGTCTCCATGAATGGGGCGGCGGAAGGCAGGCGGGAAAGGTCCAGCCCGTTTGCTGGGAAATTGATTAAGCGATGGCGCCATATGGGTCAATCGCGTTCGTGACCCGATTGCGGCGCCACGTTTGAGACAGATTAAGCAATTAGCGCCAGAATGAATGTTCAATTCTATGCATGGCGGAATGAAGGAGCAGGTGAGTAGCATGAACCCGATGGAGAAGTCCGGCTGGACGCCGTTCCCCAATTCAGAGGAAGCTGTCAAGCAGGCGCGAACCGTACCGCAGACGCCGCAGACCGAAGCTTCGGCCTATCGCCTTGCATTCACGGACGACGAGTTCATGACCCGGCGCGACCTGCGCCCGGTGCGTCTGCAGCTGGAATTGCTGAAGCCGGAAATGATTCTGGCCGACCGTGGCATCAAGTCCACCGTGGTCATGTTCGGCGGCGCGCGCATTCCCGAACCCGGCGGCGAGGCCTGGGCGGCCAAGAACGAGGTCCAGAAGAAGAACCTCGAAGCCAACGCCCAATATTACGAGGAAGCGCGCAAATTCGCGCGGCTTTGCTCGGAATATTCCGCCACCACCTATTATCGCGAGTTCATCGTGGTGACGGGCGGCGGCCCCGGCGTCATGGAAGCGGGCAATCGCGGTGCCGCCGATGTCGGCGCGCCGACCATCGGGCTCAACATCGTGCTGCCGCATGAACAGGCGCCAAACGCCTATGTCACGCCCGACCTCTGCTTCAATTTCCATTATTTCGCGATCCGCAAGATGCACTTCCTCATGCGCGCCAAGGCGATCTGCGTCTTCCCCGGCGGTTTCGGCACGATGGACGAGCTTTTCGAGGCCATGACGCTGATCCAGACCAACCGGATGGAGCGCCTGCCGCTGATCCTGTTCGGCAAGGAATTCTGGACCAAGGCGATCAATATCGAGTTTCTGGCCGAGCAGGGCACGATTTCGCCTGCCGATATCGAACTGCTCAATTTCGTGGAAACCGCCGACGAAGCCTGGGGGCAGATCAGGGATTTCTACAAGCTCTGATCGTCCCGGATATTCTGTGCGATGCGCCCGGCCAGAGCGGTTCCGGTTAAAACGGAGTCATGGGGACCGCTCTGTCTCTTTGTTTGTACGCGCATCTATTCGGGCGTTTCTTTTTGCAGCTCATCTTCTGCTCGATAGGGACGAGGACGGTGAACGAGCGTCACCAGCACCACCGAGATGATCATCAGCAGATACCACGAGCCGAGCTTGCTCATCGATACGAACTCCCAGCCATTGCGCTGGTTGGGGTAGAGCCAGGCCCTCGACCATGTGCCGATGTTTTCGGCGATCCAGATGAAGAGCGAGGTAAGCAGGAAGGCGATCAGCAGCGGCATCTTGTGCCGGAAGCGGAAGACGCGGTAATGCATGGAGGTGCGCCAGAAAAGCGCGAAGGTCGTGGCAAACAGCAGCCAGCGCATGTCCTGGATGAAGTGGTGGGCGAAGAAATTGATGTAGATCGCCGCAGCCAGAACCACGGTCATCCAGAGCGGTGGATAGTGGTTCAGCCTGATATCGAAAATGCGGTTGATGCGGGCCATATAGGAGCCGACAGCCGCATACATGAAGCCGGAAAAGAGCGGCACGCCGCCTATGCGGAAGAAATTTTCTTCCGGATAGACCCATGAACCGGCATGGGTCTTGAACACTTCCATCGCTGTGCCGACCACATGGAAGATGAGGATGACCTTGGCTTCCTCCCACGCTTCCAGCTTGAAGACCAGCATGGCGAGCTGGATCGCAAGCGCGGCGAGGAACAGGAAATCATAGCGGGTGACGAACCCCGCTCCGCCATCCGGCCAGAACCAGCGGGTGATGATGATGAGCGCCAGCATGGCGCCGCCGAAAAGGCAGGCCCACGCCTGTTTCAGCCCGAAAACCAGAAATTCGATCAGGGCGTCGGAGACGGGATGGCGGGGCAGGGCATCGAGAACACGATGCGCTGCCGCGTCCAGCCATTTTTCAAGGCCGGTGAAATGCCTATCTTGGCGCAACAATCTCTTCCAGAAACCGGGTCAGGTTGTCGGTCACATAGTCCACCTGATCGGTGAACTCGGGATCGCTTTCCCATATTTCGGAAAAAGTAGGCTCAAAATTGTTCGGCACGACCAGCACGGTTTTCATGCCGAGCGCTTTGGGGACGACCAGATTGCGCGCCAAATCCTCGAACATCACGGCCTTGCCCGCATCGATGCCGAAGGAGCCGAGGAAACGGTCATAGGTGACCCGTTCCGGTTTCGGCGTCAGTCCTGCCGCCACGATGTCGAAGATATCGTCGAAATCATCGAGGATTCCGAGCTGGCGCGCCGCGCGTTCGGCATGGCCGCGATCCCCATTGGTGAAGATGAAGCGACGGCCCGGCAGCGCCTTGATGGCCTCGCCCAGAGCCGGATCGGGCTTCAGCCACGTATAGTCGATGTCATGAACCTTTTGCAGAAAGTCGTCCGGGTCGATCTGATGGCACTCCATCAGGCCTTTCAGCGTGGTGCCATATTCCAGATAGAACTGCTTTTGAATCTTGCGCGCCTCGTCGCGCGGCAGGTTCAGCAGCGCCTCGACATAGCTCGTCATCTTCACGTCGATCTGGGAGAACAGATTGGCGGCGTGCGGGTAGAGCGTATTGTCGAGGTCGAACACCCAGTCCGTGACGTGGGCGAAGGCAGCTCTGTCCGGAATATCGGTCATAGTTTTTTCCTTACGGCACGATCAACGTGCTTCTTTTTTTAAGGCACGATCAACGTGCCGGCACCGTGTTCGGTGAAAAGCTCAAGCAGCACGGAATGCGGGGTCTTGCCGTTAAGGATGACGACGCCTTCCACGCCGCGGCGGATGGCATCGATGCAGGTTTCCACCTTGGGGATCATGCCGCCGGAAATCGTGCCGTCCTTGATGAGCGCCTGCGCATCGGCAACCGACAGTTCCTTGATGAGGTTCTTGTCCTTGTCCAGCACGCCCGGAACATCGGTGAGGAACAGGAGGCGCGTTGCGGCCAGTGCACCGGCAATCGCGCCCGCAAAAGTGTCGGCGTTGATGTTGTAGGTGTGGCCGTCGCGGCCCGGCGCCACCGGCGCAATGACCGGGATCATCTCGGAGCGGGCCAGAAGGTCGAGCAGGGTGCGGTCCACTTCCGCCGGTTCACCGACGAAGCCGAGGTCCAGCACTTTCTCGATATTGGAATCCGGGTCGATGACGGTCTTGTGCGCCTTCCGCGCAAAGACCATGTTGCCGTCCTTGCCGCAAAGCCCGATGGCCCATTCGCCTTCGGCATTGATGAGCGCGACGATCTCCTTGTTGATGGAACCGGCCAGAACCATTTCCACGATCTCGACGGTCTTTTCATCGGTGACGCGCAGGCCGCCTTCGAAGCGGGATTCGATGCCGAGCTTGGTCAGCATGGCCTGAATCTGCGGGCCGCCGCCATGTACGACGATCGGGTTTACGCCCGACTGCTTCAAAAGCGCGATATCCCGTGCGAAAGCCTTGCCCAGCTCCGGATTGCCCATGGCGTGACCGCCATATTTCACGACGACATGCTTGTTCTCGTAGCGCTGCATATAGGGCAGGGCTGCGGACAGGAGTTGCGCTTGCATTTCGGGATTTTCAAGTGTCGTCATCGCGGGCTCCATGGCAGGCGACAGGGCAGGGAGAAACAGGTTTTTCTAGACTGGTTTTGTGGCAATTGGAATCGGCTGCAGCGTATTTTTCGCTTCACCCTTCGCGATTATTTGAATTTGCAGCCGGAAACCTCTGGAATAGAAAGCCTGACGGGATTTTTTAAACGGAATGATTTTTCGAGCCGAATGATTTTTTGAGAACGGTTTCATGCGCAAGATTTTCCTTACCGCCCTCGCATTTCTGATTGGCGCAACCGCGCCCCATGCCGCGCCCCCGCAAACCACCGAGACGATCATCCTTGTCCGCCATGGCGAGAAGCCGGAAGGCGGCATGGGGCAGTTGAGCTGCCGGGGCCTTAACCGTTCCCTGAAACTGCCCGCCGTCATTGCAAAGGATTTTGGCAAGCCGGACGCCATTTTCGCGCCAGATCCCGCAAAGGAGAAGATGGATGACGGCGTTTCCTACGCCTATATCCGCCCGCTGGCGACGGTGGAGCCGACGGCGATCCGCTTCGGAATGCCGGTCGATACGCGCTTCGGTTATGACGAGATCGAAAAGCTGCAAGCCGCACTTGAACAGCCGCAATATGCCAGTGCCACGATACTGGTCGGCTGGGAGCACAAGCAACTCTACAAGCTGGCGAGAAATCTGCTGAGGGACAATGGCGGAGATAAAGCTGCGGTGCCCAAATGGCGTGGCGATGATTTCGACGGCATCTATGTGCTGCGTATCCAGCGCAGCGAGGGGCATTCAAGCGCCCGTTTCGAGCAGTTCAATGAAGGGCTGGACGGGCAGCCTGAAAGCTGCCCCGGCTGACTATCAGGCTTCCTTGATAAGCAGCGCGATGGCCGCTCGCAGTTCGTCGAGACCCACACCCTTTTCCGATGATGTGGCGATGATCCCAGGGAAGCAGGCCGCGCGCTTGTAGGTGAGCTTGTGCGTTTCTTCCAGCAGGCCCGGCACGCCCGCAGGCTTGATCTTGTCGATCTTGGTCAGCACGATCTGGTAGGAAACCGCCGCCTTGTCGAGAAGGTCGAGCACTTCCGCATCGTTCTTCTTGATGCCATGCCGGGCGTCGATCAGCACATAGACGCGCTTCAGCGTGGTGCGTCCGCGCAGGTAATTGAACACAAGGCGCGTCCAGGCATCGACCTGCGCTTTCGGCGCTTCGGCGAAACCGTAACCCGGCATGTCGACCAGGGCCAGCGGCGGCAGGTCGCCATTCTCGCCCGAATAGCCATCCGGCACGAAATAGTTCAGTTCCTGCGTGCGGCCCGGCGTGTTGGATGTGCGCGCAAGGCCCTTCTTGTTGACGAGCGCATTGATCAGCGACGACTTGCCGACATTGGAGCGGCCCGCAAAGGCGATCTCCACCGGGCCTTCCGGCGGCAGGAATTTCATCGACGGCACGCCACGGATGAAAATCCATGATTTCTTGAAAAGCAGGCGTCCTTCCTCGACAAGTGCCGCCTGGGCTTCCCGGACTGCATCCGCCGCTGCCTGAGCGGCCCTGATCGCCGCCTGCTTCTTATCCTGCTCGCTCAATGGTTCTGTCCCGGTCGGTGTGTTCTCTTGCGTACACGCATCAATGTTATGGGCCGCATTGTCAACATGAGGGTACAAAAAACCCCGCCGAAGCGGGGTTCTTTCAAGTCTATTTCTTCGCCTCTTTCGGCTTTCGCTTGAAGAGGCTCTTGAGATTGTCGAAGAGCTCGATCTTCACGCCCTGGCGCTTCATGATGATGCCCTGCTGGGTGATGGAGAGCAGGTTGTTCCATGCCCAGTAGATCACCAGACCAGCCGGGAACGAAGCCAGCATGAAGGTGAAGATCACCGGCATCCAGGTGAAGATGGCAGCCTGCGTCGGGTCCGGAGGCGTCGGGTTCATGCGCATCTGCAGGAACATGGTGATGCCCATCAGAAGCGGCCAGACGCCGATCATCAGGAAGTGCGGCACGGCGAAAGGCAGCAGGCCGAACAGGTTGAAGAGCGAAGTCGGATCGGGCGCTGCAAGGTCCTGGATCCAGCCGAAGAACGGCGCGTGGCGCATTTCGATGGTGACATAGAGCACCTTGTAAAGCGCGAAGAACACCGGAATCTGCACCAGCACCGGCCAGCAACCGGCCAGAGGATTGATCTTCTCTTCCTTGTAGAGCTTCATCATCTCCTGCTGCTGCCGCATCTTGTCATCCGCATATTTCTCGCGGATTTCAGTGAGCTTCGGCTGCACCAGCTTCATGCGCGCCATCGACTTGTACGACTTGTTGGCAAGCGGGAAGAACAGGCCCTTCAGCAGAACGGTGACGACCAGAATGGCGACGCCGAAATTGCCGGAGAACTTGTAGATCCAGTCGATGAGATAGAACATCGGCTTGGTGATGAAGTAGAACCAGCCCCAGTCGATCAGCAGTTCAAACTGCTTGATGCCGAGCGTTTCCTCGTAGTTCTTGATGAGGGAAACCACTTTCGCGCCTGCGAAGACATGGTTCTTCACCGTCTGGGTCTGGCCCGGCGCAATGGTCATCGGCGCGCCGAGGAAATCGGCCTGATAGCGCGGACGGTCATTGGTGAAATGCGAGAAACGGCCGGTGAACTTTTCGTCCTGCGGCGGAATGAGCGTCGCCGCCCAGTACTTGTCGGTGATGCCGAGCCAGCCGCCCTGGACATCCTTGAACGAGATGTCCTTGTTGTCCTCGATCTTGGAATATTTGATTTCCTGCAGGCCGTCCTGACCCATGACGCCGATCAGGCCTTCATGCAGCACATAGGTGGCGCTGGCATGTTCGGGCTGGTTGAAGCGGGTCACGCGGCCATAGGAAGCAAGCGAGATCGGCGCACCGGAATTGTTCACGATCGTGTCCTCGACCGAGAACATGTAGGATTCATCGACCGAGATGATGCGCTTGAAGGTGATGTTCTTCTCGTTTGTATAGGTCAGCGTAACGGGCGTCGTCTGCGTCAGCCTGTTATTGCCTTCCACGGTCCAGACCGTGTTCGGTCCGGGGACGGGACCGGTGGTCTCGTTGCCGGTGAAGCCCAGTTCGACGAAATAGCCCTGCTGCAGCGGCGACGGCGCGAGCAGTTCGATGTTCGGCGAATTGTTGTCGACGGTCTCGTGATAGTTCTTCAGGAAGATGTCATCGAGGCGGGCGCCGGTCAGGTTGATCGAACCGCGCAGCGAAGGCGTGTCGATTTCGATGCGCTGCGTCTGGGCAACGGCTGCCTCGCGGGTCAGCGTGCCGCCGCCGGCTGCAACATCGCTGTGACCGGGAACGTTCCCGGAGGCGGCGGGCATCTGCGGCGTGTCGCCGTTCTGGCTACCTTGCGCCTGCTGCTGCGTCGCCTGTTGTTTTTGCTGCTGCTGCTCCTCAATGCGTGCCTGCTCCCGCTGGGCTTCCGATTTCGGACCCAGATAAAACACTTGCCACAGCGTCAGCACGAGGATGGACAGGGCAATGGTGATGAAGAAATTACGATTATTTTCCATTGACGGGTCCTGATTCCGGTCTTTCCGTTCGGCGTTTCCCATCGCCCCGCCGTTCACCCTTCGCCTTGATGCGGCGGGAGAGTTCTTCGGTCAGTCGCGAAAAGGGCGCAGTGAGGGCTTGCTCGCGCGCTACGATCACATAGTCGGTCGAAGGCGCCATGTCACGCCCTGCGTGACAACGAACCGCTTCTCTGAGCCTGCGGCGGATGCGGTTTCTTATCACGGCGTTGCCGTTCTTCTTCGTTACGGTGAAACCTGCACGGGGTTTGTCGCCGATCCTGGCGGCTTGCGATTCCTCTTCGGTCCGTTCCCGGACTTCAAGAAGAAACAGTGGACCACGTCGCTTTTCACCATTCCTCAAAGCCAAAAACTCCGCTCTCTTGCGAAGGCGGAGTATTTGTTTCGGCTTGTTCATTTCTTTAGTCACCGCGCGACAGCGCGGGAAAAGATTAAGCGGAAAGCCGCTTACGGCCGCGCGAACGGCGAGCGGCGAGAACCTTGCGGCCGCCGGTGGTTGCCATGCGTGCACGGAAACCGTGACGACGCTTGCGGACGATCTTGGATGGCTGGTAAGTGCGCTTCATTTATTTAATACCGCGGTGTGCGGCCCTTCTTGATTCTGTTTTTCCGTTGAACATGACCTTGTCCGAAACCGTTATTCACTTTCGGGGTCATGCTCTATTGAACAGGAGCTGGTTCTTTCCCTTGCGATGGACAGCACAAAACCATCCGTAAAACCGCGCGGGCGAACGTGACGCGGCTTATAGGGTGAGGGCGGGAAAGAGTCAATGCCGTCATCATGGGCCGTCATCATGGGCTGTCATCGGCTGCCATCGCCATATGATCACAGCTGCGCTTCAATCGCCGCCTTGTCGATGACCGACCAGACCCGTCTTATCAGCGTATTCTCGAATTCGTAAAAAACATTTTCGGCGAACCGCACCCGCCTGCCGTAGACCGGCAGCCCCAACAGCATCCCCTTCGGCGTGCAGTCGAATTGCAGGCGGCTGGCGATGCGGGGCGGATCGCTGACAAGAAGCTCTATGTTGAAGCGCAGGTCGGGGATCGCCTCGAAATCCTGTTCCAGCATCCTGCGATAGCCATCAAGGCCCAAGGCCCTGCCATTGTGCACGGCCTCTTCATGCACATAAAGTCCGAGGTCATCCCAGTCCTGCCGGTTCAGGCATGCGATATAGTCGCGGTAAATCTCGGCGAGCGGTTGCGCCATGCTTTCCTCCTCCGGGAGAGCGGTTCGGTCAAAACGAGCTTGCCGGGGCCGCACCGGCTATTTGTTTCGTCGCATTATATTGCGCATCGCAGCCGGATGGAAACCAGTCGAGCGAACGGATTTCCCCGCGTGGACGCTCCATGCTTTTGCGGGAAATGCTGTTTTCACTGAAATAGCATCATTCAGGCTGGCATTGGCATTGCCAAAGCGGATCAGGGCTTTAATAAGGATACGCAACATTTTCACATGCGGGCCATGCCCGCGGAAGAGCAGTATCGAGAGGAGTCCACCATGAGCATCCGTCGCATCGGAGTCGGCCCGCGCATGAGCCAGGCCGTCATTCACGGCAACACCGTTTATCTCGCCGGTCAGGTGGGAAATCCTGGCGCCAGCGTCACAGACCAGACCAAGGCCGTTCTGGCCGAGGTGGACCGTCTTCTCAAGGAAGCGGGCTCCGACAAGACCAAGATTCTTCAGGCCATCATCTGGCTCGCCGACATGAAGGACTTTGCCGAAATGAACGCCGTCTGGGATGCATGGGTCGATCCGGCTCACACGCCTGCACGCGCCACCGGCGAGGCAGCGCTGGCAACGCCTGACTACAAGGTCGAGATCATCATCACCGCCGCGGTGTAATCTGGCCCATAAAAGATTACCCCGTCGAAGTTGCGGCTTCGGCGGGGTTTTTCATGAGCGGTTCCCGTCGGCAGTGCCGACCAGACCCTTCGCACTTTTGCCGGAAATGCCCTATTCGCGTATGCGCTCCGAAAAGCCGTCGCGTCCGCCTGCGAGCGCCCTTGCATCGATCGATGCGCGCTGGCGCAGTTCCTCCAGCGTGCCGCCATTTTCCAGCCAGCCGTGATCATAAAGATAGCCGGGCAGGAAGCCTGACAGAAGAATGCGGTAATCGAAGGGGAAGTTCGGGTCCAGCACCCGCGCCATGTGGAAGATGATCGTGGTGCAGTTCGCGGTCAGCGTATTGTAGAATTTCGGCTGCTCGGCCAGTTGATTGCCCAGCGCGACATAGGAGAGGAAGAGTTCGCGCGCGCCTGCGGGCGGCAGCTTGACGCGATAGCGATAGACGTTTTCCTTGCGGACATTGGTGCGCAGATAAATGATGTCGCGTTCTTCCGCCGCGATCATCGCCAGCTCGAACTGGCGGAAGAACCCGGCAATGGCGGAAAAGACCTCGTGATGCTCGCGGCGGATTTCGCCTGAAAACACCACATGACGACCATCCTCGAAGCCGAACGACAGAAGTGTGTGGGCGATAGCCGGGCTCGACCAGTAGGAAAGAAAGACGTCGACCGATGTGATCTTGCTGAGGTCGTAGGTTTCTTCCTTCCAGTTGGGCGTGAAATCCTCCGTCGTCCGCCAGATGAAATCGCGGACATTGGATAGGGTGACGAGATCGCCATTGACGTGCCCGGTCACCGTGCGGGCAACATCGGGCGCCCAGATGCGATTGAGGGACGGGCGCACCGTAGACCAGGCCGCCAGCATCGCCAGCGCAAGAAGGCAGAAGAAGAGCCGCCTGCGCCAGCAGCTGTAATGTCTTTCGCCTGCAATCACCGCAAGGGCGATCAGAAGCCAGATGGCGATGACGGAGCCGCGCATGGCATCGCCGAAGGGCAGCTGAAACCACATGGCGAAGCTGGCCCAGATCGCAAAGACAAGGGTGAATAGAATGAAGACGAATTTGCCTGCGATGCGGACGGGAGCCGATTTCAGGAGAGAAGACATATGCATTCCGTATTCGTCAGTTGCCGCCGCCGGGAACTATTCCGTGTGCGGAAATCGCGGCGATACTGACATGATTTGCATCGTCATGTCATGGGGGTAAGTGTGGGAACACGAAATTTAGATTCTATATTAGAATTCTTGCAAAAAGGCTCTCGCTGGCGGCTTATTTCTTTGCCGCGATTGCTTTACCGCGCGGGCGGGAAACAGGCTTGCGGTTTCGGGCGTGCGGACGCACCAGACGCCACAGCAGAAGCGCGCCGACGATCCCGGCATAGATGACCGGTTCGGCGGGCCAGCTTTTCACCGACATGATGAAATGGATCGCGCCGCCCGCGATTGCCACATAGACCAGCTTGTGCAGGCTGTTCCAGCGCCGCCCGAGCTTGCGGATCGACCAGTTGTTGGAGGTCAGCGCCAGCGGCACCAGCAGCACAAGGCTGATCATGCCGATGGTGATGAAGGGCCGCCGCACGATATCGGTGACGATGGCGGAGATGTTCAGGCCCTGATCCAGCAGCATGTAGGTGGCGAAGTGCATCAGCGCATAATAGAAGGCGAGGAGACCCAGCGCCCTGCGGTAGCGCAGCAGCGCAATGCCGGTCAGGTCGCGGATCGGCGTGACCATGAGGGTGAGAATGAGGAAGCGCAGCGCCCACAGGCCGAGCGTGTGTTCAAAGGTCTTGACCGGATCGGCGCCGAGATTGCCGCTTGCGCCCAGATAGAAGGTCCAGACAGCCGGGACGAAACCGACCGCGTAAAGCAGCCAGATTTTCCATTCACCGGGCCGGGTTGTTTTCTTCCGCTCTGTCCGGGTCGCAGCCGCCATGTCAGTAATTCACCTTCAGGTCCATGCCCGCATAAAGCGATGCGACTTCCTCGCCATAGCCGTTGAACGGCAAAGTCGGGCGTCGGCCCGAGCCCAGAAAACCGCCTTCGCCGATGCGCCGCTCGGTCGCCTGGCTCCAGCGGGGATGGTCGACCTCCGGGTTCACATTGGCGTAGAAACCATATTCGTTGGCGGCCTGCTGCTGCCACGAGGTAGGTGGCTGCTTTTCGACGAAGCTGATTTTGGTGATCGCCTTTATCCCCTTGAAGCCGTATTTCCACGGCACCACAAGCCGGATCGGCGCGCCGTTCGCATTGGGCAATGTCTCGCCGTAAAGGCCGACCGAGAGGATGGTCAGCGGATGCATGGCCTCGTCAAGACGCAGGCCCTCGATATAGGGCCAGTCGAGAACCTGAAAGAGGCCGGTCTGGCCCGGCATTTCCTCCGGTCGCACGAGGCCGGTAAAGGCGATGTATTTGGCCGAACCGAGCGGCTCCACCTGCGCCAGCAGGCTTGCGAGTGGAAATCCGATCCACGGAATGACCATCGACCATGCTTCGACGCAGCGCATCCGATAGATGCGCTCTTCAAGCGGCATCCGGGAAATCAGGTCCTGAATGTCGAATTCCTTCGGCTGCTTGACGAGGCCGTCGACGGTGAGCTTCCAGGGCAGCGGCTTGTAATTGCCGGAATTGGCGGAAGGGTCGCTCTTGTCCGTGCCGAACTCGTAGAAATTATTGTAGGTCGTGACGGCATCCTGCGGCGTCAGCTTCTCGTCCACCTTATAGGCGGAAGCCTTGGCCTTCAGCGGTTCGGCAAAAGCCGAAGAGGCAATGCCAGCGGCAGCGAGAGCACCGGCGCCGACCATGAAGGAGCGGCGGTTGAGATAGAGGCTTTTGGGCGTCACCGCATCATAAGTGAGGCGGGCGGATGAAAAACGCCCCGGTTTGAAGCTGCTCATTGTCGTTCCCACTTCCAAAATGATTGACCCTCAAGTTGCAGACATGATTCCACGTAAAGGCGTCAAAAGCATGGATAATCTGCGGCCAGTGCGGTGGTCACGCATTGTTGAAGCCGCGTGAATGCGTAACAGAATTGTAACACGATGTAACTTTTCGTGCATTCTGCCATATTCTCGCTAAAACTCTGCTGTTAACCGCATTACATTAGCGCAACCGAACGAGCGACTTCGGACTAAATTCGCTATCGCCGGCAGGGGTGGGGACGCACCCGGGAAGAGCTGCCTTCAAACCTTCGTTAACGTCTCATTGGCTATGTTGAGATCATGGTAAAGAAGATGTTTATGGCCGCTTTGGCGGCAGCTGCATTCACGGTGGCGGCTGGCTCGGCTCTGGCTGAGGGACAGCCCGTTTCGACCAACGGTCAGGGCAAGGCCCTGAGCGCCATCGCCGCATCGATGAAAGAAGAGCAGGGCGCTCCCAAGCTGGGTGAAGGCGTGACAATGCGCGAGAAGAAGATGGATACGGAAACGACGCCGGAACAGAATTTTTCGCGCAGCAGGCAGTTCATCCATCGCTTCTACAAGCCGGAAAACGCCTCCAGTGAACTGGTGATCCTGCTGCACGGTTCGGGCGGAAACGAAACCAGCCTAGTGCCGATGGCATCCAAAATCTGGCCGCGCGCCACGCTGCTCGGCATTCGTGGCCGCGTGATGCAGGATGGCGGCACGCGCTGGTACAAGCGCATCACGCCCGTAAAGTTCGACCAGAAGGACATCAAGCTCGAAGCCAATGCCTTCGTGACCTTCCTCACGCGTCTGGCCGACGATAAGGAACTCGACCTTACCCACGCAACTTTCGTGGGCTATTCGAACGGTGCCAATCTTCTGGCGGCGACGATGATGCTCCACCCCGATCTGGTGAAGCGCGCTGTCCTCATGCGCTCGATGCCGGTTCTGGACAATGCGCCTGCCGCCAATCTGAGCAAGGCGCGCGTTCTCACCATCACGGGCGAAGACGACAAGCTTTATTCACCCTTCGCGCCGGCGCTTTCAGCGCTTCTGCGCTCCGGCGGCGCGCGCGTCGACGCCCGCACCATCGATGCGGATCATATGCTGGGCGAAAAGGATGTCGCGGCCATCAGCCAATGGGTAGCGTCGCTCGGACCAGATGGCGCACCGGCGGTCTCGATGAAGTCGAAGTAAAGATGGCATCAATGTCTTTGCTTGATAAGTAATCGCAAATATTATGTTGGCCGGCGGAAATTGTTGCGTTTCGCGACAAAAAGGTTGATCATCTGGAAAATCTGTCATAGATGTTTGCTATTATATGTGAATGTAATAGCGATTATCTAGTTTTATTAATAATAATATTTTTATTGAATTTCTGTAGATAGTTATAGTTAGAGAGAATATAAATGAAGAAAAATACTGTGCTGTGGGATGGCCCTGCGGGGTATGGACCGGTTAGCCGCATATTTCATTGGTCTATGGCATTCTTATTCTTCTGCCAGTTTGTGATTGCGATCACACTGTTCTTTTCCGGTGATGGTCCCGTGGGTAACCTGCTCTGGCCTATCCACCAACAGCTCGGATTTTTCCTGTTTTTGTTGGTTTTCGCTCGTGGTATTTGGGGCGTATTGAATCTTGCCCACCGTCCGCCCAAGCAGGGATTGTCGGGCAAACTGGCGACGTTGGGGCATTTGGTCATCTATGCTCTCATGATAACGGTCCCGGCTTTGGCACTGTTGCGTGCTTCTGGTGATGAATACGGCTTCTCATTTCTGGGCATTCAGATTTTCAAGCCAACAGGAACGGAAAACACAGCATTAACTGCTCCGGGCAATGCACTTCACAGTCTGCTTGGTTGGGTTCTGTTGGTGGTCGTTGTAGGACATGCAGCCATGGCGCTTTTCCACCATTTTGTGCTGCGCGACGATACGTTGCATAAAATGACAGGCCATAAACCAGAGAATTTACGTCCCAAACCCTAATCGGCTATCGAAACCACGCCGCAATCCCCGGCCTCCGAGCCGAAGACGAGGCGGTGGCCGTGCTCGTCCCAGCCCATGCTGGTGATTGCGCCCTTGCCGGGGCGGCGCAGGAGAACTTCCTTGCTGTCGGCGAAACGTGCGATCAGGATCATGCCGTCATTATAGCCAATGGCCACAATGTCCTCGACCGGGTGGCAGGCAACCGATGTCACCATGCTGTCGCCGCGAAGGCCAAGCTCCAAGGGAGCCTTGCCCATCGGGCCGTCCTTGCCCGCAAAAGGCCAGACGATTGCCGCAGGCGCGCCGGAAGTGGCGAGCCACTTGGCCTTGGCGCTCCACGACCAGTCCTTCACCTTCGCCGGATAGCCGGTCATGCGCATGTGCTTCGTATCTTCGAGACGCCAGCCATGCAGCGCATTTTCCTGCATCGAGGTGATGAGGAAGCGGCCATCGGGCGAGAAGATTACGCCGATATGCGCGCCTTTCCATTCCAGTTCGACGGGCTTTGCCGCCGTGCCGGTCCAGATCAGCGTTGCGCCGTTATAGCGTGCAATCGCCAGCCGCTGGCCCTTCGGCGCAAAGGCGATGGCTTCGACGCTGCGTTCCTGCGCAAATTCCTGTACCTTGCCGTCGGACGTGCGCACCCACGCAGTGCGGCCGGACGCAAAACCGACAGTTCCGCCGGGGCCTGCTGCGACAGCGGTCATCCATTTGCGCGGAACCTTTGCAAGTTCGCTCACCGTTCCATCGACGTCGGTACGGCACACGCGACCGTCTTCGCCGCCGGTGATGAGCGACTTTCCATCAACGGAAACGGTCGCGCTCAACAGCCCGTCATGGGCGGCAGAGGTCCTGCTTCCATTGTTGAGCTGATGGATCGCGCCAGCGGCCATGGCGAAGAAGGGAATGCCGCCGACAAAGCGCGCATAAAGACAATGACCTTCAAGGTCGAGCGGAGCTACTGTAGGCATCGGCTTCCGGTATTGTTTATTGATGAGGGCATTTCCAGCACAGCTTTGGAGCGGTTACTGGAAATGCGCAAGAGGAAACAGGGAGCGCTCCCGGTTCGGTCCGAACCGGAGGCTTATTTCGCCTGGCTGTTCTCGAAGCCGGCCTTCAGGGCGGCGGGGTCGAGTTCGCGTCCGATGAAGACGAGGCGGCTTTCACGCTTTTCGTCTTCCTTCCAGGCGCGCTGGTGATCGCCTTCGATGATCATGTGCACGCCCTGCACCACATAGCGGTCCGGGTCGTCCTTGAAAGCGATGATGCCCTTGAGGCGCAGGATGTTCGGTCCCTGCGTCTGGGTGATGTTCTGTATCCACGGGAAGAATTTCGCCGGGTCGATTTCACCCGCCCTCAGCGATACCGACTTCACCGTCACATCATGGATCGGCGAGGCGTGATCGTGGTGGTGATGATGGTCATGATCGCAATCAGGGCCGCATACATGGTCGTGATCGTGGTGATGATCATGGTCGTGATCATGCGCATGGTGATGGTGTCCATGATGGTCATGATCATGGTGATCGTGATCGCAGTCGGGGCCGCATACGTGGTCGGGATGATCGTGGTCCAGGAAGTGCGGATCGTTGTCCAGAACACGCTTGAGGTCGAATGCGCCGCGATCCAGCACGCGGTCGAGCGGGATGGAGGCGCGCTCGGTGCGGTGGATGATGGCGTGCGGGTTGATGGCGCGCACGGTCGCCTCGATGGCGGCCAGTTCCTGCGGCGTGACGAGATCGGTCTTGTTGATGAGCACCACGTCGGCAAAGGCGATCTGGTCTTCCGCCTCACGGCTGTCCTTCAGGCGCAGCGGCAGGTGCTTGGCATCGACAAGGGCGACAACCGCATCAAGGCCGGTCTTGGCGCGCACGTCGTCATCCATGAAGAAGGTCTGCGCGACCGGAACCGGGTCGGCAAGGCCGGTGGTTTCCACGATGATGGCGTCGAAACGGCCCGGGCGGCGCATCAGGCCTTCCACCACGCGGATCAGGTCGCCGCGCACGGTGCAGCAGATGCAGCCATTGTTCATTTCGTAGATTTCTTCATCCGACTCGACGATCAGGTCGTTGTCGATGCCGATCTCGCCGAATTCATTGACGATGACGGCATAACGCTTGCCGTGGTTCTCGGTCAGGATGCGGTTGAGAAGGGTGGTCTTGCCCGAACCCAGATAACCGGTCAGGACGGTCACGGGGATGCGGCCAGCTTCAGTGGTCGTCTTGGTTTCAGACGGAGCTTCGGTTTGGGCTTCAGCCTGGCTCATGGTCATGCCTCTTGAAGTTGTGGCCTTGTGAAGTCGGGGTCAAGGGCAGCCAGCGCGTAGCGGCACGGCACCGAAACCCCGGATAGGACAATTCATATAAGGGAAGGGCGGCGTGAATGCCATATGCAATGCTATAATATTACATTCTCGTCGTTCACGATGATGGCAGTGGCTTTTCCCGAAGCTTGCCGTATGCAGACGTCAGATATCACCCCTTTAAAGAAGCTTCCGATAGAAGATCACCCGCTCCGTTTCATCAAAACCCAACGCCGTGTGAAAGCTCTGGCTGTCCCGGTTTTCAAGCAGAACGTCGGAGGCAAATTCGGTGCAGCCTTTTTCCCGGCCCCAGTTTGCGATTGCCTCGCAAAGCAAGCGCGCGATGCCACGCTGGCGATATTCGGGAGAGACGTAGATTCCCTCGAGGAACAGGACAGGCGATGTCTCGCAGCCGTTGACATAGTCGCGCCGCAACGCTGCCTCCGCGAAGCCTGCGATCTGACCGCCAGCGCTTTCCGCGATGAATGTTACGGCATCAGGGTCATCCTGATCGAGCGTCTCGTAAATCTCCTGCAGATGCTGCTCAAGGCTGGTGTCGGGCCAGAGCGCATGGCGCAATTGCGCCCATGCCTCGGCATGTTCTCTTCGTGCGACGAGCGTGCCCATCCCGATATATCCGGGCTCAGCTCGCCTGACTGGCGAGACGTTGCGATTTGAACCGGGCGAGATCGAACCTGTCGACATCGCGCAGCAGGTCGATGAAACCGGCGACCGCGTTGGCGATCAGCTTTTCCCCGGCTTCCGCCGTTGCGGCGGCGGCGTTGCCGGCAACGCCTTCCGAGTTGAGATCGTGCATCTTCCAGCCGAAGGCATGCGGGCCGTAAGCGCGCAGGAACCTGAACTCCTCGGCATAGCGCGACTGGGCATTGGAGAAATTGCGCGCCTTCGACATGTCCACCAGATCGGGGCGCAGGGCCAGCATCACCGATGTCTCGATGAAGCCGCCGTGAATGTCGAGCGCCTTTTCCTCCGGCGTGATCAGGCCTTCCGGCAGGCCGAAGCGGGTCCAGCTCGTGGCAACGGCAAGCATGTCGAGCCGTGTGCGCAGCTCCGTCGCGACAATCGTCATCAGGGGCGAATTTCCGCCATGCGCGTTCAGCATGACCAGTTTGCGGATGCCGCCCGCGTGAAGGTTTTCACCGATGCCGATCCACTGGTTCACAGCCTCGGCATAGGCGAGGCTCTGGGTTCCTTCCGTGTCCATGTGCTCGATGGAATAGCCGACCGGCTGGGCGGGCAGGAAATTGACGTTGAGTTCGGCGGGCAGCGCATCGCTGACGCGCGCGACAATGCCTTCGGCGATGATCGTATCCGTTTCAAACGGCAGGTGAGGCCCATGCTGTTCGTGAGCGCCAAGGGGCAGGACGACAATCATGTCGCTGTTTTGCTCGCGCAGATCGGTCATGTTTTCCTCGCTTTATTCTTTTCTTCGAGCCTGAGACCCTAACGCTCGTTAGCCATGACAGCAACCGGGCCTTGTTGTTTCATAAGTCGGACAATATTTTACGATATATGAATGGACGGGACTATCGATCAGGCGACAGGAAATAGTTTATTTTGAACAGGCACCTCGTCCGAAACCGTTTCGCTTTTCGGGGATGTGCTCCAAAGAAACAAGGGCGAGGTGGCGATGAGCAAGGACAATAAGGCGGTTGTACTTTACCGGCTGCAATCCGTGGCGAGGCTGTCGCGGACGGTGCTGGCCACGCGGCTTCTGGAGCAGGGGCTCTATGCGGGGCAGGACGCGGTCATGCTGCAACTGGCGGCCGAGGACGGGCTGACGCCCGGCGTTCTGGCGCAGCGCCTGGGCGTGCGTCCGCCCACCATCACCAAAACCATTGCGCGCCTGCAAAGCCAGGGGTTCGTCGCCAAGCGCGCCTCGGAAACCGATCAGCGCCAGTCGCATATCTATCTCACGCAGGCTGGTCTCGAGACCATCAAGGCAATCGAGAAGTCCATTCGCAAGACCGAGAAGGACATGCTGAAAGGCCTCGACAAGAAGGATCGCAAGACCTTCCTCAAGATGCTGAGCCGGATGGAGAGCAATCTTGCGCTTCGTGGCGTCGTGCGCCTTGCGGAAGAAGCGGAAACGGAAGTGCTGGAAGAGGACGAGGTGGAATAAGTCCGCCCTTTCTCCGGCTCTAACTATTTGTTTTGACGCGCATCTTGGCGGGAAACCGTGAAACACTTTTCAGGTTGCGTGCTATCGAAAATGCTTCCAATTCAAGGATGGCAATGGCATAACCGTTCGCAGGACGAACGGTCGCGTCCTGCCTTGTCAGGTTGCGGCTGCGTCTCCGACTGCGGCACGGACCAATTTGGGGAGGCGACTTGGCCCAGAAAATAAAGCTATCGACCATCGCTGACGCGCTTGGTGTTTCGACAGCCACAGTTTCGCTCGCTTTGCGCGACAGTCCCCTCGTTGCCGACCAGACCCGCGAGAAGATCAAGGAACATGCCCGCGCCATCGGTTATATCTATAACCGTCGCGCTGCGAGCCTGCGCACCTCGCGTTCCGGCATTGTCGGCGTCGTGGTGCATGACATCATGAACCCGTTCTTCGCGGAAATCCTCAAATCCATCGAAACGGAACTGGACCGGTCGCGGCAGACCTTCATCCTGTCCAATCACTACGACCAGCTCGAAAAGCAACGCACCTTCATGGATACGCTTTTGCAGCTCGGCGCGGACGGAGTCATCATGTCGCCCGCCATCGGCACCCCGCCGGAAGATATCCAGCTTGCCGAAGATAACGGCCTGCCGGTCGTGTTGATCGCGCGCAGCGTCGAGGGTGTTCATGCGCCGGTGTTCCGGGGCGACGACGCCTATGGCATCGGCCTTGCCACCAATCACCTGATTTCGCTGGGGCACACGCGCATCGCCATGATCGGCGGCACCGACCAGACCTCGACGGGCCGCGACCGCTATCGCGGCTATGTGCAGGCCATGGAAAAGGCCGGGCTTGAGGTTCGTCCCGACTGGCGCATCGCCGGGCCGCGCACGAAGCAGGGCGGCTTTGAGGTCGCGCCGCAATTTCTGGCGCTGAAGGACAAGCCGACGGCGGCGGTCTGCTGGAACGACTTGACGGCCATCGGCCTGATGAACGGCATTGCCCGCGCCGGGCTGGTGCCGGGCGAGGACATTTCCGTGACCGGCTATGACGATCTGGAGGAAGCGGCCATTGCGACGCCAGCGTTGACGACCGTCTGGAACGGCCAGCGCGAGGTGGGGCGCCGTGCGGCGCGCGCGCTGCTCGACCAGTTGAACGGCGTCGAGGTGTCCTCGATGCAGGAACTCATCAAGCCGGAACTGCATATCCGGCAATCGACGTCCAAGCCGAAACACGGCTGATTTCCCCCGCACCGGCTCTCTTTCGGGTCGGTTTTCTTTACGCATTATCCTAAGCAAAACCGCTGCGCACTTTTGCTGGAAATGCTCTACGCATGAGGAATGCCATGACAAAACGCGACGCGACAATTCTGGTGCTCGGCAATTTCGACGACTATGCCGTGCAGAGGCTTTCGGGCGAGTTCAATGTCCAGCGTATCGCGCGCGGCGACACGGCGCTCCTCGATGCCGCCTGGGCGAAAGACGTGAAGGGCATCGCCAGCATGTCGACCGTCGATGCGGCGCTGATCGACGCCTTGCCCAATCTCGAAATCATCGGCAATTTCGGCGTCGGCTACGACGCCGTGGATGCGAAACATGCCGGTGCGAACAATGTCATGGTCACCAACACGCCGGACGTGCTGACCGAGGAAGTGGCGGATACGACCATTGGCCTCCTGATCGACACGGTGCGCGAATTGTCGAAGTCGCAGGAATTCCTGCGCGCCGGCAACTGGGTGAAGGAAGGCCGCTATCCGCTGTCCCGGCTTTCGCTGCGTGGGCGCAAGGTCGGCATTTTCGGCCTTGGCCGCATCGGCAAGGCGGTCGCCCGACGCATCGAGGCATTCGGCCTGCCGATTGCCTATCACAATCGCCGCAAGTCGCCGGATGTCGCCTACGAATATCATCCGAGCCTCAAGGAACTGGCCGAAGCCGTCGACACGCTCATTCTGGTAGCGCCGGGCGGCGCGGAAACGGCGAAGGCCGTCAATGCGGACGTGCTGAAGGCGCTCGGACCGGAAGGCGTGCTCGTCAATATCGGACGCGGTTCGGTGGTGGATGAAGAAGCGCTTGCCGAAGCGCTGCAGAACGGAACAATTGCCGCTGCCGGTCTCGACGTCTTTGCAAACGAGCCGCATGTTCCGCAAGCCTTGCTCGATGCGCCGAACACGGTCCTCCTGCCGCATATCGGCTCCGCCTCGGTCCGGACCCGCCGCGACATGGCCAATCTGGTGATCGACAATCTCATCGCGTGGTTCGACACTGGTGAGGCGCTGACGCCGGTGCCGGAGACGGGGCACGTTAAGGCAGTAAGGCAATAGGGCAGTAAGGCAGTATGTTAAGGGAATAGGGGAATAAGGGAGTAGGGGAGTATGTTTGGCTTGCGGACGACCGCAACGCACATATCCTTCTCTGCCCTACTGCCCTACTGCCCTACTGCCCTACTGCCCTACTGCCCTACTGCCCTACTGCCCTACTGCCCTACTGCCCTACTGCCCTACTGCCCTACTGCCCTATGTCGACGCACTGCATCGCCGAACGCCTCGAAGATCTTGCGGGAAGGGGCATCGGAATGCACCCAGTATTCCGGGTGCCACTGGACGCCGACGACAAATCCCTTCGCATTCTTCACCGAGACGGCTTCGATAGTTCCGTCTTCCGCAACGGCTTCGACCTCAAGCTGCGGCGCAAGCCTGTCGATCGCCTGCCGGTGGACGGAGTTCACCCGCACGCTGTCTTCCTTCAGGATTTCCGCGAGGCATGAGTTCGGGTTCAGCTTGATCGGATGCTGGATGGCGAAACGCTCCGCCTGGCTTTCCGATTCCGGCGCTCGGTGGTCCATCCGGCCTTCCAGCTCCTGGATTTCGGTGGCGAGCGTGCCGCCCAGCGCGACGTTCAGTTCCTGTATGCCGCGGCAGATGGCCAGAACCGGAACGCCCTTTTCAATGGCGGCGCGGATCAGCGGCAGCGATGTCGCGTCGCGGGCATTGTCATAAGGCTCAAAGGCCGGATTCGGCTCCACGCCGTAAAGGGCAGGGTGAACGTTCGATTTGGAACCGGTGACGAGAAGGCCGTCCACCGCATCCAGAATGGCGTCGAGGTCCATCCGGTCGCCGAAGCTCGGCACCAGAAGCGGAGTCACACCCGCAACATCGATGGCGGCTGCCAGATATTGTTCCGGCGCGGCGTGCCAGGTGTAGTTTTCAAATGGCTTCACATCGGTCGGTACGGCGACGAGAGGGCGAGAAGTCTTGGGCATAATGTTCGATTCCACCATTCGGAATATGAAGCGGTTTTGCGTGAGGTAATGCCTAGAAACAAAGATAAAGGGCATTCCCAGCGATCCAGTTCGAACCGGAAATGCCCTGTTTGCTCTGTTCCTTACTTCTCCGCAACGGGGCGCGCAATCACGAACAGGTGTCGTCCTGCGGCCCTGCGGTCGGTCTTTTGATTGTGCCTTCTGTGTATTGTGTTGATTTGGACTGATTTTTACGGTCGAAGATGGTTCAAATGCTGCTTCCGATAATCTAGGAATGAATAAAGACGGATTGGCAGTTGAGGGGATGAATGACTGACGATCAGCTTTTCTCCGTCAGGGGCAAGGTCATTGCCGTGACGGGTGGTTCTTCAGGGTTGGGCCTCAGGATGGTCCATGTGCTGGCAGGGCACGGTGCGCATGTGATTTCGATCTCGCGCACCCATGCAGGGGAAAGCATTTGCCCCTCGGGCGGCGAAGTGCTGGAAATCATGGCGGATGTGACCCATCCGGATGAAATCGTCCGTGCTTTCGATGAAGCGGAAGCGCGTTTCGGACCGATAACGGCGCTTTTCAACAATGCCGGCGTTGCGCATATGGCGCGCGCGCTCGATACGACGCGCGACATGCTCGAACATATTTTCGAGGTGAATGTCGCCGGTGCCTTTTTCGTGGCGCAGGAAGCGGCGCGCCGCATGATCCGGCATGGCGAGGGCGGCTCCATCGTCAACACGACCAGCATTCTGGGCGAGCGTCCGCAGAAGGGCGCTGCCGCTTATTCCATGTCCAAGGCCTGCGTGACGCAGATGACGCGGGCGCTGGCGCTGGAATGGGCCGCGCACGATATTCGCGTCAACGCGATTTCGCCGGGCTGGTTTCCAACGCGAATCAACGAAGAACAGCTGCAGGGACCGGCAGGGGGCTACTTTAAAGGGCGAAACCCGATGCGGCGCCTTGGCGAGCCGCAGGATCTGGACGGGGTTGTGCTGATGCTGGCCTCCGACGCCAGCCGCTATATGACCGGTTCGATCATCACTGTCGACGGGGGGCACCAACTCTGACAGAGTTGGAAGCTTCTTGCGGTTATTTCCCGCCGCTGGACCTTGGATGGCAGGATTTTTCTCTAAAAGGCGGGACTCTGGCGGCAGAATATCCATCGTGACTAATCTGGATTAATTCTCCGCGACGCGACAACTAACCTGCGCTGTTCTCCAATTATGGCTGTTTCAGTAATATTAGGACAACTAAAACAATACATGCCTCTGGTTGTAATTGCCGGACAGGGGTTGTGCGTCTATGGTTTTCCTTAAAAAACATCTGAATACATCTTATGGTGGTCGGCATGACAGCTTGTGGTTTAATATCCCGAAAGATATTTTTAAGTCATTGGTGCGATATTGCTGCCCCATACAAGGGATTAAATGCATCGAATGTGGCAAAGCCGTAAACCTGAGATACCTGCAGATGTGCGGCTATCTTTTCTCAGAGCGCTGTATGGTAATCGTACGACGCTCTGGTTCGGCTTGCTCGCGCACGTTGTAGCCTGTGTCGTCATCTATGTGAAAACCGATGACTGGCGCTATCTGATGTTTGCCGGCGTCTTCGCGATCGTGGCGGTCGGCCGCATCTTCGACATGCACAAGTTCGATCAGGCAAGGCAGCAGCCGCTTTCCCATGCCGATCTCGACCGGTGGGAGACGCGCTATCTGATTGGCGCATCCGCCGTGTGCCTGACGCTCGGCATGTTATGTTTCTTCTCAAGCTTCGTGCTGCGGGATTCCTTTGCCGAACTTGCCAGCCTGACCGTGCTGCTTGCCTCGGTCGTTTCCATCGTGGGCCGCAACTATGCTTCGGCAAAGGCCGTCATCCTGATGTCGGCCTGCACGCTCCTTCCCGTTCTGGCGGGGCTCATTCTGGCGGGGACGCCGTTTCACGTCATCATCGGCCTGCTGCTGATCCCGTATTTCCTGTCCAACATCCAGATGGCCAACGGGTTGCGCGAATTTCTCTTCGCGGCGGTCATGGGCAAGCGCCGCCTGTCCATCGTGGCCGGGCGTTTCGATGCGGCGCTCAACAACATGCCGCAGGGCCTTTTGATGTTCGACAGCCAGCAGCGCATCGCCGTCATCAACAACAAGGCCAAGGCGATGCTGCAGATTGCCGAGCATACCAAGCTGCATGGCCGCAAGCTCGATGTCCTTCTGCGCTATTGCGCCAAGAAGGGGCTGTTTCCGCAGACCGACCTGAAAAGCGTGCATGTGCGCATGCAGGACCTCCTGATCGGCAAGCGCGCCCGCGACATTTTCCAGCTTTCAAACCAGCGCTATATCGAATGCATCGGCAACCAGACCCTCAATGAAGGGGCGGTCCTGATGTTCGAGGATGTGACGCAGCGCGTGGAAGCGGAAGCGCGCATCCAGCATATGGCGCGCTATGACGGCCTGACCGGCCTGCCGAACCGCAATTATTTCGAGACCATGGTGCGGTCGCTGCGTCCCCATCAGAAGAAGGGCACGCAGGTTGCGCTCATCGTCATCGACATCAACCATTTCAAGCATGTCAACGACACGCTGGGGCATCATACGGGCGATGTGCTGTTGCGCCTGTTCGCCGAACGGCTGAACTCGCTCGATCCGCAGCGCTTCGTTGCATCGCGCTTCGGCGGCGACGAGTTCGTGGTGTTTGTCTTTAACCTGCGCGGCGAGGCCGATATTGCCGGGGTGATGGACCACATCATGGCGGTGGCGACCGGGGTTTACGATCTCGACGGCGATCAGGTCCAGATCGATATCAGCGCGGGCGTGGCGATCGAGAATGTCGAAAGGTCCGATGTCGGCAGCATGCATATCAATGCCGATCTCGCGCTTTACGAAGCCAAGAGCACGGAAGAAAAGTCCTGGTCGGTCTTCGTCGATGCGATGGACACCAAATATCGCGGACGCCAGAAACTCAAGGCGGATCTGCGGCTCGCCATCAATCACGGCGAGATCAAGGTCGTCTACCAGCCCATCGTCAGCGCGCAGTCCCTGCGCGTTGTCGCATGTGAGGCGCTGGCGCGGTGGGAGCATCCGGAGCTTGGCTTCGTGCCGCCTGCCGAATTCATTCCGCTTGCCGAGGAAATGGGCATCATCACCGACATAACCCGCTTCATGCTGGAGCAGGCCTGTGCCGACTGCCTGTCATGGGGCGACCGGATCGGCGTGTCCGTCAACCTGTCGGCCATCGACCTGAAAAGCAACGACATTGCCCGGGATATCGCCAATGCCTTGCAGAAATCCGGGCTTCCGGCGCATCGGCTCGAGGTGGAAGTGACGGAAAGCGCCATCATTTCGGACCGCAACAAGACATCGATGGTGTTGCAGCGGCTCAAGAATGCCGGGATCAATATCGCGCTCGACGATTTCGGAACCGGCTATTCCAGCCTCAGCTACCTCAATACATTGCCCCTGACCAAGGTGAAGGTCGACCGCTCCTTCGTGCGCGACATCACCACCGACCGGCGGTCGCTGATGCTGCTTCGCGGCGTCACCCAGCTTTCGCATGAGCTGGGGCTCGGCGTGACGGTCGAAGGTGTCGAAACCGAGGAACAGCTTGCGCTCATCCGCGTGGCGGCGGGCGCCGATCTCGTCCAGGGCTATCTGCTCGGCATGCCGGTGCCCGTGGAAGCAATCAGCGCCATGACCGCGAAGGCCGCAGCGCGCCGCGATGGTGGGCGAACCGTCGCCTGAGCGGGCTTGCCTATTGCCGCCTTTCAGGCGGAATACTCCAGAAAACAGGAAATGAAGCGGCTGCGATTCCACCTGATCGTCGGGCTGAATCTTTCGGGCTGAAACGCCCCGCCAGATCGCCCCGCCAGTCGCCCCACTTGAACCGTTCGGGCGCGTGCCTCCAGTTGGGGGCTGCGCTGCAAAAGCGCTTTACCCGGTATTCTCCGCAGTGCATTGCAGCGGTTCATTTATAGTACACATAAATCTGAATAAATCTGAATAATAGGGATATTTTTCCGGGGAACTATCATGCTCATAATAGATTGGAGGAGTGAATATAAGTATTCATTCATGTGCTTATAGAAAAGATATTCGGCTCAATCTTGTTGTTTGAGGGGAGGCTAATGAAACGATTGTATCACTATACTTTATACATTCTGGTCGCATTGGTTGTTGTTGCCGGTGTCGGCACGGCGGTCTTCTGGAAGAAAATCCATGAAACCTGGGCCGTCTATCAATATGCCCAGATGTTCAAGGGGCCGGAGATTTTTGAGAATTTCCGCAATGTCTACAAGCGTTATCCGTCCGTGCGCATTCCGCATGAAGGCGAGGTCAGCCCGCTTGCCAAGGCGGAGCAGCCCCTGCCGGAAACTTTCGTCTACAAGGGCGAAACCCGCAAGATTTCCGACTGGCTGGAGCGCGGCGGCACCACAGGGCTCATCGTCCTCAAGGATGGCGTCATCGTCCACGAGCAATATGACCACGGCAACAGCCCGGCCACCCAGTCCATCGCATTTTCCGTTTCAAAATCAGTTGTTTCCTTCCTTATCGGCAATGCCGTCCGCGATGGCCTGATCGATATCGGCCAGCCGGTCGACCGCTATGCGCCCGTGCTGGCCGAAGGCGGCTACAAGGGTGTGACGGTCAAGAACGTGCTGCAGATGGCATCCGGCATCGGCTTCAACGAGAACTATGGCGATCTCAATTCCGACATTGTCCGCTATGCCGTGGAGCTTCTGACCGGCTCGATCACGAATTTCACCGCGCATCTGAAAAGCGTGCGTCCGCAAGGAACGCTCAGCCAGTATGTTTCGTCGGATACGCAGGCGCTCGGGCTGGTTCTGGAAGGCGCGACGGGCATTCCCTTGCAGGATTACATGAAGGACAGGCTCTGGTCGAAGCTTGGGGCCGAAGCCGATGCCTTCTGGATCGTGGACCCGACCGGGGAGGCTGCCGCAGCAGGCGGGATGAATGCCGTGCTGCGCGATTATGCGCGGTTCGGGCTGCTCTATCTCAACGACGGCCGCAACTTCAAGGGCGAGCAACTTGTGCCCGCGCAGTGGGTGCATGATTCGGTGACGCCGGATGCGCCTTATCTGATGCCCGGCCGCGAGGATGCGTTCGGCAAGATTCCGTTCGGCTATGGCTATCAGTGGTGGACGCCGGTTGACTGGCAAGGCGATTTTAGCGCTGCCGGCATCTATGGGCAGTTCATCTATGTCAATCCCGCCAGGCGTGTGGTGATCGCCAAGACCTCTGCCCATGCCAGTTACAATGTCGATGGGCAGGATATGAAAGACGAAACCATGCATGCGTTTCAGGCGATCGCCAACGCACTTTGAAGAGCTTTTTTCAAATTAAGGCAGAACGCTGAAATGGCCCGTAATCGGGCCATTTTGCACTTTTCGTCGGATATTCCTGCGTAAAAGCCCACCTCAATTGTGGCGAACGAACGTTCATTGTGCGGCGACAAAAAGGCAGGGCACAAAGTTATATCTTTACATGCTGATAAAGGCGCATATTCTGCACACTGATTTGCGGGGTGCGGAAAAATCGATTGCATGACGAATACAGCTGTTACAGGCGATAAACCGCCATTGTCCAATTTTGCGCGGCAGCTGTTGCAGTTTCTCGACCGGGTGGAATATCGCCGTATCGTACATGCGGAGGACCTCGAGGAAATCGGCCGCCTGCGCTATCGTTCCTACCGCACGCGCAATGTGATGCACGAGGCGGAAGTGCCGTCCATCGTCGATGATATCGATCGTGACAGCCATGCTTTCGTCTATGGCGTGCATGTGGATGGGCAACTGGTCAGCACGCTGCGCATCCATCACATCACGCCCGATCATCGTCGCGGCACGAGCTATGCGCTTTTTCCGGATATCCTCGATCCGCTGCTCAACAGCGGCATGCATTTTGTCGATCCGACCCGCTTTGCGGCCGATCCGGAACTGTTGAGCGAATATCCCGCCATTCCCTATATCACCTTGCGCATCGCGGCGATGGCGTCGGAATTTTTCGCGGCGGATCAATGCCTTGCCTCGGTGAAGCCCGAGCATATGGCCTTTTACAAGCGCATTTTCGGCACTTCGGTCATGGCCGATGCCCGCGAGCATGAAGGCTATGGAATCAGGGTGGGGCTCGGTGCTGCACCCATCCGCAATATCCGCGATGCGGTGGCCGTGCGCTTCCCGTTCTTCAAGTCGCAGCCGCATGAGCGCCGCGCCATGTTTGCCGACATGCGGGACAGTTCCGTGCCGCTGACAATCCTGCCGACGGCGAAATATACCGGGCTCGGCATATAGGAATCTGAAAACATCGCGGAGCTTAAACAATTAAATATAGCCAGAAGGGCAGTTTCGCTTTACGAAGATTGCGGAACCGCTTCTGCGGAGAGAGGGTAGCTGCGACGAAAAGCCTTGCGGTCAATGCATCGGTTTGTTCGCTCGCGCATTGAAGATTGCAGGCATTTCCGCTTAACATGACGGTGTATGGGCGGAAATTTTAAAGCGTGTTGCGCTTTAATCTTGTTTTCACGCATGTCTTTGTCCCGAAACCGGTTCCCACTATTGGGAGACATGCTTTAAATGGGTGGAACTAAAATGGCAGAACATCATACGACGGCTCCGGCTGAACTTGGCGCACCGATGGACTATTCCGAGCATGAGAAAACTTATGCCGGTTTCACGGGCCTGGTTAAATGGAGCACGGTGGCGCTTATCGCCCTTATGATTGCCATGGCGTTCGGCTTTTTTGCTGGTGGTTTCTTCTCCGCGACCGTTCTTTTCATCCTAGTCTGTGTCGCTGCCTGGTTCATTCTTTCGTGACCACTGCCGCCGGATTTCAGCTTCCGGCGCAGTATCGTTGAACTGAAGCGCGAACCGGGGTCAACCCGCACGATTTGATCGAATGCCTTGGCATGGAATACCGTGCCGAGGTTTTATGCATGTCTATAGTTCAGGTTATTTGAACGGGCTTCGCCCCGGAAGCTCGTAACTGTGCATGACCGGAATCAATCCCGGAAGAACGCCACGAAAGGGAAACCAGCTTGGCCCAGACGTTATTTATCCCGAAAGAAAGCGACCCCAATGAAAGCCGTGTCGCGGCGTCGGCGGAGACGGCGAAGAAATTCATCGCGCTCGGTTTCGATGTCGTGGTGGAAAGAGGCGCGGGCGAGAAATCGCGCATTCTCGATGCCGAGTTTACCGCAGCCGGTGCCCGCATCGGCACGGTGGCGGACGCCAGAACGGCGGATGTCGTCCTGAAAGTGCGCCGCCCGTCCGATGCGGAACTGAAAGGGTATAAATCGGGCGCGGCGCTCTTCGCCATGCTCGATCCTTACGGCCATGAAGATGCTGTTGCCGCGCTTGCCAGGGCTGGCATTTCTGCCTTCACGATGGAATTCATGCCGCGCATCACCCGTGCGCAGGTGATGGACGTATTGTCTTCGCAGGCCAATCTCGCCGGTTATCAGGCGGTGATCGATGCGGCGGAAACCTATGACCGCGCCATGCCGATGATGATGACGGCGGCTGGCACCGTGCCTGCCGCCAAGGTGTTCGTGATGGGGGCAGGGGTTGCCGGTCTTCAGGCCATTGCAACGGCCCGTCGCCTTGGGGCCGTCGTGACCGCCACCGACGTTCGCCCGGCTGCGAAGGAACAGGTCGCCTCGCTTGGCGCGAAGTTTATCGCGGTCGAGGATGAAGAGTTCAAGGCAGCGGAAACCGCTGGCGGCTATGCCAAGGAAATGTCGAAGGAATATCAGGCGAAACAGGCGGCACTTGTTGCCGATCATATCGCCAAGCAGGATATCGTCATCACCACGGCGCTCATTCCGGGCCGTCCGGCGCCGCGGCTGGTATCGAAGGAAATGGTTGCTTCGATGCGCCCCGGCTCGGTGCTGGTCGATCTCGCGGTCGAGCGCGGCGGCAATGTCGAAGGCGCTGTCGCTGGCCAGATTGCGGATGTGAACGGCGTCAAGATCGTCGGCCATCTCAACGTTCCGGGCCGCATTGCGGCAAGCGCCTCGCAGCTTTACGCGCGCAACCTGATCGCCTTCGTCGAAACGCTGGTCGACAAGGAAACGAAGCTTCTGAAAATCGATCCGGAAGAAGAACTGGTGAAGGCGACGCTTCTCACCCATCAGGGCAAAATCCTGCATCCGGCTTTTGCCAAGGCTGAGGCAGTACCTGCCGCAACCACGCCAGTTGTTGCAAAGCCGGCTGCAAAACCGAAAGCCGCACCGAAGCCCAGGGCTGCAAAGGCAGAAGTCGTTGCCGATGCAGCGAAACCTGCAGCCCCGAAAACGGCGAAGAAAGCGCATGCAAAAGCACCGAAGGCTGCTGCAAAGTCTTCTTCATCCCCCAAGTCTCCAGTTGATGGAGGAGAGGCATAATGGCCGAAACTAGTCTCGATAAAGCTCTTGAGAGCCTGAACCAGGCCGCAGACGCCGTGCGTCAGGCGGCGGAAAATGCGGGCGGCCTGGGTGATGCGGCGGCTGCTGCCGCGCATGCCGCGTCGGGCGGCGCAATCGATCCGTTCGTGTTCCGCTTCGCGATCTTCATCCTGTCGATTTTCGTCGGCTATTACGTCGTCTGGTCGGTCACGCCCGCGCTGCACACGCCTTTGATGGCTGTTACCAACGCCATTTCATCGGTGATCGTGGTGGGTGCGCTGCTAGCCGTCGGCCTGTCGCTTTCGGGCTGGGCAACCGGCTTCGGTTTCATCGCGCTGATCCTTGCAAGCGTCAACATTTTCGGCGGCTTTCTGGTCACCCAGCGCATGCTCGCCATGTACAAGAAAAAAGAAAAGTGAGGCTGAACGGTCATGAGCGTTAATCTCGCAGCCTTCCTTTATCTCGTCTCCGGCGTGCTGTTCATTCTGGCGCTGCGCGGCCTGTCGCATCCGACAACCAGCCGTCAGGGCAATATGTACGGCATGATCGGCATGGGGATTTCCATCCTCACCACATTGTTGCTGGCGCGTCCGAGCTTCGGCGGTCTGGTCCTGATCGTCATCGGCATCGCCATTGGCGGCGGCATCGGTGCGGTCATCGCGCGCCGCATCGCCATGACGGCCATGCCGCAGCTTGTTGCCGCCTTTCACTCGCTGATCGGTCTTGCCGCTGTTCTGGTGGCCGCTGCCGCGCTTTATTCGCCGCATTCGTTCGGGATTGGCGAAGTGGGCCAGATCCACGGTCAGGCGCTGGTCGAAATGTCGCTTGGCGTCGCCATCGGCGCGATCACCTTCACCGGCTCGATCATCGCCTTTTTGAAGCTCGACGGACGCATGTCGGGCAAGCCGATCATGCTGCCGGGACGCCATGTCATCAATGCGGCTCTGGCCGTGGCGATCGTGCTTTTGATCGTCGTGCTCACCAACACGGAAAGCCATTTCGTGTTCTGGCTGATCGTGCTGCTGGCGCTTGCCTTCGGCGTGCTCATCATCATTCCGATTGGCGGCGCGGACATGCCGGTCGTCGTGTCCATGCTCAATTCCTATTCGGGCTGGGCTGCGGCAGGCATCGGCTTCACGCTCGGCAATCTGGCGCTGATCATCACCGGCGCGCTGGTCGGATCGTCCGGTGCGATCCTCAGCTACATCATGTGCAAGGGCATGAACCGCTCGTTCATCTCGGTCATTCTCGGCGGCTTTGGCGGCGATACATCCGCTGCCAGCGGCGGCGAGGTGGAGCAGCGTCCGGTCAAGCAGGGTTCTGCCGACGATGCGGCCTTCATCATGAAGAACGCTTCGAAAGTCATCATCGTGCCGGGTTATGGCATGGCGGTGGCGCAGGCCCAGCACGCGCTGCGCGAAATGGCCGACAAGCTCAAGGCCGAAGGCGTGGAAGTCAAATATGCCATCCATCCGGTCGCGGGCCGTATGCCGGGGCATATGAACGTGCTTCTGGCCGAAGCCAACGTGCCTTACGATGAAGTGTTCGAACTGGAAGACATCAATTCGGAATTCGCGCAGGCCGATGTTGCCTTCGTGATCGGCGCGAATGACGTCACCAATCCGGCGGCGAAGACCGATCCGAAGTCACCGATCTTCGGCATGCCGATCCTCGATGTCGACAAGGCTGGCACGGTTCTGTTCATCAAGCGCGGCATGGGTTCGGGCTATGCAGGCGTGGAAAACGAGCTGTTCTTCCGCGACAACACCATGATGCTCTTTGCCGACGCGAAGAAGATGGTGGAGAGTATTGTGAAGGCGCTCGATCATTAGGGAAGGCAGTAGGGGAATAGGGCAGTAGGGCAGTATGTTTGACTTGCAAATATACTGTCCGTATCTCCCTTACTCCCTTACTCCCTTAACATACTGCCTTATTGCCCTACTGCCTTACTGCCCTAACATGGCATCCTGCAATGCCCGCAGTTCGGCGATCTTCGAGCCGGGCTTCGGGGCCGCATTGGCATAGGTGATGAGTTCGCCCTTGCGGATCGGCGCGATGACCGTGCCATTCTGCAGCAGGCCGCAGGGGATGGCTTTGGCCGCGCGGGCCTCCGGTGTCGTCATGATCCATGAACGGTAGCAATATTGGCCGATGGCGTCCAGATGATCGCCGGGCCGCAAGTCTTTCTTGGCGACGGCGCACACTTCCGCCACAGGCTTCGGCAGCGGCACCATGTCGGTCTTGCCGTGCAGCACGACCCGGGCAACCGTCAGCGGCACTTCCAGCGAGGTGAGGTGGAAAGGACGGTGGAAGGTGAAATAGGGGCCTTTGCCCATTTTCAGGTCTTCCAGACGCTCCACAAGGCGGGGATGTTCCATCTTGGCGATGACGAAGACGCCGGGCGACACGCCACGTCCGATGGAATAATCGACCACGCCGGTTTTGTTCAGGACGCCGCCGTCCTCCTTCGGGATCAGGGTGCGGTTCAGTTCATCGATTGCTGCCTTGGGGCCGTGCATGCCTGCAATATCCGGCACAAGGCCGGTGGCGTTGGCAATCGCCGCCATTTCGACCATCGTCTTGGAGCCATCGACAAATTCCACCAGCAGGCGGACATTCATGTTCCGGCGGTCGGCCTCCTCCTGATAGTCGTCGGGGATCGCATCGAAATTGAGCGGATTGTTCTTTCCTTTGCCGGCGGCAACGACCTTGTGGCCCATGGCGGAAACGAATTCGATCAGCTCCATGCAGGATGAAGGCTCGTCGCCTGCGCCCAGCGAATAGATCACGCCCTGCCTGTCGGCTTCGGCCTTGAGGTAAGGGCCGATGGTGACATCGGCTTCCACATTCATCATGACGAGGTGCTTGCCGTTGCGGATGGCCTTGATGCCGGTCTCCGCACCCACTTCCGGAATGCCGGTCGCATCGATGATGACATCGAGCAGCGGGTTGGAAAGGATCAGGTCATTGTCGTCGGTGACGGCGATCTTGCCCGCTTCGATGGCGCGGGTCATTGCGGACTGGGTGGCGGTTTCCTGCGCGTTGTCCTCGTCGCCATAGGCGGTGCGGACAGCCTTGAAGGTGTTGGGCAGCCTGCGGGCGGAAAGCGCGCCGACTTCGATGCCCTGCATCCGCGCGACCTGGGTGACGATGTCGGTGCCCATTTCGCCAGCGCCGATAAGACCGATGCGGATCGGCTTGCCGGTTTCAGCCCGCGCCGCGAGATCGCGCGCCAGTCCAACCAGTGCCACATTTGTCGTCATGAAAATCTCCGCAAAATCTCGAAACCCAGCAAGCGAGGTAATTTTGTCACGCTTGTGTTGATATAGGTGCGTAATAGACGAACAGTCTCTATATCAACACTGACGGACGCGCACCTCCAAACTGCGCGACAAAATATGCATGTCACTGGAGCCAAAATGAGCAGCGTTTCCCCCTTCGATCTCGTGATCTTCGATTGCGACGGCGTGCTTGTCGATAGCGAGCCGCTTTCCTGCCTTGCATTCGAGCAGGTCTATGCCGATCACGGCATGAAGCTGCCGGAAGGGACGGTCGCGAAAGGCATCGGCATGAAGCAGGCCGATATCATGAAGATGATCGAGGATATGACCGGGCACCGCCTGCCGGAGGAGGCGACGAACCTGTTCTGGCCCGCGACGAAAATCCTGTTTGCGGAAAGCCTGCAGCCGACCGTGGGTATCGCGGACTTCCTGCGCGAACTGCCGCAGAAGCGCTGCGTGGCTTCGTCGTCGCAGCCGGAGCGCATTGCGTTCAGCCTGGAAAAGACCGGCATCAGCCATTATTTCGGCGATGCTGTCTATTCGTCCAGCATGGTCAAGCGCGGCAAGCCGGCGCCGGACCTGTTCCTGTTTGCTGCGACCAGGATGGGCGTCGATCCGGCGCGTTGCGTGGTGATCGAGGATTCGCCTTTCGGGGTGGAAGGCGCCATTGCGGCAGGCATGACGGCATTCGGCTATACGGGCGGCGGGCACACCTATGAGGGCCATGCAGAAAAACTGGCGGGCAAGGGTGCGCATCAGGTTTTCTCGCATTGGGATGATATTGCACGGGAAATTCTGGTTGCCGCCTAAGTGTCTGATCCAAAAGTAGCCATGCCAGACTGCAAATGGCAATTTCTGCGCTTCCGGTGCTCATGTACATTTAAGTACATTGCGCTCCGGTTCTCGAAATCACCATTTTCGCCATGGCCTGCCACTTTTTGATTCAGACACCAGGCTTTATTGGTTAAACACAAGGCAAATCACATCAGCAGGAATAGCCAGCGAATGAAAGACGCAATCACGCTCGACCAGTTGCGCGAGGCAATCGGCACGGAAATCGGATGTTCGGAGTGGCGCGAAGTCACGCAGGAAATGATCAACCAGTTCGCGGATGCGACCGATGATCACCAGTTCATCCATGTCGATCCGGAACGCGCCGCGAAGGAAACGCCTTTCGGCGGCACCATCGCGCATGGCTTCCTGACGCTGTCGCTGCTTTCGACGCTGGCCTATGAGGCGCTGCCGATGCTGGAAGGCGCAACGATGGGCATCAATTACGGCTTCGACAAGCTGCGCTTCCTGTCGCCGGTCAAGACGGGCTCCCGCGTGCGCGCCCGTTTCAAACTGGCGGATGCGGATATCCGTCCGTCGGGCCGCGTGGTCAATCACTATGATGTGACGCTCGAAATCGAAAACTCGCTGAAGCCCGCGCTGACGGCGACCTGGCTGACGATTGCCGTGGTGGAGCCGCCCGAAGGCTAAGCAATCGGGGTTCAAGCCGCTTCGCGATACGAAACCGGAAGCCGTCCTTCTTCATCGAGAGGGGCGGCTTTTCCCTTATGCCCGGTCATCAGGTCGCGGAAGAAGAACGGGCCGTGCAGGAACATGCCGAAATCGTAGAAATTCTTCTTCTCCGCACCGCGCATATAAAGAAGGTGCATCAGGAAGAAATTGCCCTTCGAGCGCTTGTAGCGGTTTTCGCTATGCACGTGCTTGAAGCGGATGCGGTTGATGAGCGGCGGATTGGCGGTCTTCAGCTTCAGGACCTTTGCCGGGTCCGAACCGTAGAAGTGGATGATGTCGGTCAGCACCTGGAATTCCGACCACAGGACGGGGCTTTCCTCGATCACCACGCGCACATCCTCGCGCAGGGATTTTGCCCTGGGATGCAGCGCGATCATCATCAGGCATGAGCCGATGGCGAGCATCGAAACCGGCTGTTTTTTCAGAAGGTCGGGGCGTTCGCGCTGGAGATCGGCGAGCGCTTCCACCGCCGGAACCGTGCCAAGGCTATGCGCGACAATGACGACTTCATCGGCATTGCTGGCCTCGATCTTCCGTTTCAGGGCTTCGGCAAAAGCCTTGCGCCGCTGGTTGAGCTTCTCGTTGCGGCCATGGATACGATCATAGGCCGCGGACCAGTCGTCGAGCAGATAGGACATGAAAAACCGGTCGCCGGGCTTGCGCACCAGCAAGGTGGCGATGAAGACGGCCAGCGGTGTCGACCAGAAAAGATGCAGGGCCGAGAGACCCGCCACCAGCGGTGCAAGGGCGATCAGCGCGGCGACGGCCAGAATCGCCAGCGACAGCAGGAACGGCCACAGGAAAAACAGGACGAAGCGCCAGCTCGTCGTCAGATAGCGCAACAGCGTTCCGGTGAAGAGGATGTTCAGGAAGGCGTGAAAGCCGGTCAGCATGCGCTTCGGCGTCGAGCGCGCGGCGTAATCGTCGAAAATATCGGCAGTGCCGAACTGGCAGAACTCGGTTTCCGTCTGCCAGCCATTACCCGTGGTTAGGGCGGTCGTCGTGCCGCAATCGTCAGGCTCGTCCACCATGGGCGGGAGCCTGGTCCTGGCGTTCCACAGGCGGTCGAAATCCTTCAATGCCTGCGCATGGCGCACGCGGACGGCCTTGGGATGCAGGCCTTCATAGCCTGTGAACTGGATAACGAGTCGCTTGCGGAGGGGCATAAGGAGAATCGGATATAATAAGAGGAGGCATCATCGGTTTGCTGGCAAAGTGCTATGGGGTGCCATTAAGGCCGATTTATGCGAGAAACCCGTGCGGCTTAGCCTATTCGCACGGTCGCGGCCATAGTAAATCGTGCGCAAGCCGGTATTTCGCGCAAGCCGGTGGGCAAAGTTGCATCTTGATGTGGACAGGCGAGGCTCTTTCTGATAATAGCCACGACCAATTTGCAGCGTATCCGTTGCGAAGCTTGGGAGCCTTTGGGCGTTGATCGGCCGGTCAGACCGGCTGAAATCGTTAAAAGACCCCCTAACGGCCTCAGGCTTAACCGAAATTCTAACCGATACGGGAATACACGTGCAGGTACTCGTCCGCGATAATAATGTTGATCAGGCTCTCCGCGCTCTCAAGAAAAAGATGCAGCGCGAAGGTATCTTCCGCGAAATGAAGATGCGCGGCCACTATGAAAAGCCGTCCGAAAAGCGCGCCCGCGAAAAGGCAGAAGCCGTTCGTCGCGCACGCAAGCTGGCCCGCAAGCGCGCTCAGCGTGAAGGCCTCGTCGGCGGCCGCGCCGGCGCTCGCTGATCGACCTTGAAATCAGGCGCTGTTGAACAGCGCCTTTTCTGCTTTCCGGTGTCGGCTTTCGCCTGCGCCGGATTTTGCATGTTTTGACTTCAGTTTGCGTGTTCGTTTCCGATGTGAAACGAAGGGTCGACATGACCACGGCAGACATATTTCTTTATCCTGCTTCCATTTTTAATGCAGCGTTACGAAAAGTTTCTGGACTTATCGGGCGTCATTATGTGTAAAAACAAATAATTAGGATATCCGCCTGTGCGGCGCGCCATCCAGAGATAAAACAAGCGCAAGACAATGCCGCCTTTTTGCTGTTTTTATCTGCTGGTTGGGGCCAGTATAGTGCCGTAACAGGCAGAATAGTCCGGCAGGAGCAAGCCCTTGAGGGCGGGCTGGCCACGGGATGGAGAAGAAGCAATAGGGTCTTGGCACCCGATGCGAGCTGAAAGGAATGCAGTCGTTGCCCACGCGCTTGAAGATGATGCAATCGTCTGGAACGAAAGTTTCGGGAATTGAGGCATTGGGTGGAACAGGCCGGAACGGCCTTCTCATTGCCACCGCACTTCTGGCTTTAACCATTGCGGGCTGCCAAAGCTCCACGACCGCGCTCAGCACGGTGGACAAGGCGCAAGGGTCGAGCGAGAACATCAGTTCGCTGACGAGCGTGATCCAGAGCAATCCACGCGATCCGGAAGGCTATAATGTGCGCGGGTCAGCCTATGGCAAGTCCGGCCGCTACAAGGAAGCGCTGCGCGACTTCGACCAGGCAATTGCGCTCAACCCGAATTTCTATCAGGCCTATGCCAACCGCGCGCTGGTCTATCGCTATATGGGCGACAGCACCAAGGCCGCGCAGGATTACAGCAAGGCCATCCAGCTCAATCCGCAATATGACGCCGCCTATATCGGGCGCGGCAATGTCTATCGTCAGGCAGGCCGTCTCGATCAGGCGCTGAGCGACTTCAATCAAGCCATCGCCCTGCAGACGACCGACGGTCGCGCCTATCACAATCGCGGCCTGATCTATCAGGCGAAAGGCCAGCACAAGCAGGCCATCGAGGATTTCTCGAAGGCGGTCTCGCTGAATTCCACCGCGCCGGAGCCTTATAATGGCCGCGGCATTTCTTATGTGGCGCTCGGCGATTACGACAACGCCTTCGACGACTTCAACACCGCCATCACGCTCGACCAGAACGTGGCGGAAAGCTGGGCCAATCAGGCGCTTGTCTATGAGCATAACGGCGACAAGGCCAAGGCTGCCAATTCCTATTCACGCGCCGTGCAGCTTGACCCGAAATACCAGCCTGCAAAGGATGGTCTGGCCCGCACGCGCGGATAACCTTCCATATAGCGAAGTATTGAAGATTGATGGCGGCGCTTTTCAAATTGGGAAGCGCCGCTTTTCTTTGTAATTGGCCGCGATATATTGCATCTCATGTCGCTCTTCGATCACATCGGTTTCAAAGCCCGCAACGTCAACCGCAGCCTTTCGTTTTACGAAAGCTGCATGCCCGAACTTGGCCTTGAGGTCATTGCCCGTTCCGGCAGCGGCTTCTTCGTCAGCGGGGGAGAGCGGGCGCCGGTTCCGTTTCTGTGGATCCACGGCAGTGCCGATGGGGTAGCCGACGGCGAGGACAAGCCCGGCGACCGCCTGCACCTGATGTTTACCGCCGGAAGCCGCGAGGCCGTGGAGGCGTTTCATCAGGCAGCGCTCGAGGCAGGCGGCAGGGATAGCGGCGGACCCGCCTATCAGGGGCCGGAAGAGATGGGCTATTATGCGGCACTGGTCTTCGACCCCGACGGAAACACGCTGGAAGCGGGTTTCCGTGAGAGGAAGAGATAGGGATCAGGCCCGCAGGTTGCGCTTGTCGAGACGGCTTACCAGCCGGTCGCCGATCCACTGGATGCCGCAAACCATGATGATGAGAATGATCACGACCGCGATCATGATCTGCGTCTCGAAGCGCTGATAGCCGTAGCGGATGGCAAGGTCGCCAAGCCCGCCCGCGCCAATGGCGCCCGCCATTGCCGATGCGCCGACAAGCGTGATGATCGTGACCGTGAAGCCCGCGACGATGCCCGGCAGGGCTTCGGGCACCAGCACTTCGCGCACGATGGTCCAGCGGTTGGCGCCCATGGAGCGGGCGGCTTCGATGAGGCCATGATCGACTTCACGCAGCGACACTTCCGCAATGCGCGCATAATAGGGGATCGCGGCGATGGACAGCGGCACGATGGAGGCCCATGTGCCGATGGACGTGCCGACGATGAAGCGCGTGACGGGGATGAGCGCCACCAGCAGGATGATGAACGGAACCGAGCGGAAGCCGTTGATGATGGCGCCGAGGATCGTGTTGACCGTCAGGTTCTGGGCAAGGCCGCCACGCTCCGTCAGGATCATGATGAGGGCGAGCGGAAGGCCGACGACGAGCGAAATCAGGCTCGAAAAGCCGGTCATGATGATGGTCTCCCAGAAGGAGCGCCAGAGAAGATCAAGCATCGCCTGAGACATAGCCGAGTACCTCCGTGGCGTCTGCATGGGTGTCGAGATAGGTGATGGCGGCGTCAAGCTTCGCCTTTTCCTGTGCGGGCAGGCCGATGAAGAGCGTGCCGACCGGCTCGCCCTGGATCGTGTCCATGCCGCCATGGATCAGTTGCGGCGCTATCTGGGTGGCGGCTGCGATGTCATTGAAGAACGCGCCTTTTGCCGCCGCGCCTGAAAGTCTGACTTTCAGCACGGCAAGATTGCCCGAATTTTGCAGCCGGTCGCGCCAGACGACAGGCAGTTCCGGCGTCAGCACCTGCAACATGCTCTGCGTCACAGGCGATTGCGGATTGGCGAAGACTTTCCAGACCGGGCCTTCCTCGGCGATCATGCCGTGGTCAAGCACGATCACGCGGTCGGCAATGCGGCGGATGACTTCCATCTCATGCGTGATGAGCAGGATGGTAAGGCCGAGCTTGGTGTTGATGTCTTTCAGCAGGGCCAGAATGGACTGTGTGGTTTCCGGATCGAGCGCGGATGTCGCCTCGTCGGAAAGCAGCACGGCGGGTTCGGCGGCAAGCGCACGCGCGATGCCGACACGCTGTTTCTGGCCGCCGGAAAGCTGGGCCGGATAATGCGTCGCCTTGTCGGAAAGGCCGACCAGTTCCAGAAGTTCGGCCACGCGCCGGGCGCGTTCTGCCTTCGGCTTGCCCGCGATCTTCAGCGGCAAGGCGATGTTTTCGGCAACGGTCTTGGCGGAAAGCAGGTTGAAATGCTGGAACACCATGCCGATGCGGCGGCGTACCGGGCGCAGCGCATCTTCGCCAAGGCCGGTGATTTCACGGCCTTCGATCAGGATCGAACCGGTATCCGGCTTTTCAAGGCCGTTGACGCAGCGGATCAGCGTGGACTTGCCCGCGCCGCTGCGGCCGATGATGCCGAGGATTTCGCCGCGTGAGACCGAAAGCGAAACGCCGTTGATGGCTGCCGTTTCGCCGAACATTCGGCGCACGTCTTTCATCTCGACGATGGGCGCTGATGCGGCGGGTGGCTTTTCAATGGTCACGGGCGTTTCTTCTATGTCTGGATAGGCCGCTGCGGGCAGCGGCCTGGTTCATTCGATAAGGCTTCCGTGTCTGTTTCAAAAGTCGCCATACCGGGTTGCAAATGGCGTCTTTCTGCGCTTCCGGTGCTCATGTACTCTCAAGTACACTCCGCTCCGGTTTTCGAAAACCACCATTTTCGCCACGGCCCGGCGCTTTTTGATTCAGACACTCAAGGAAGGATGATGCCTGGCTCAAGCCATCAGCTTTTGCTGTGGCGATGCTTTAGGGCAATTTTTGTCCGCACGTCAACAAAAGCCGCGCCGGAAACGGTTCCGGCGCGGGTTTTCCAACTCCTGGATGATCAGTTCCAGGCCGGGATGCCGGTGCCCTTGTAGGCGCGGTCGAGTTCGGCCTTCACGGCGTCGTTCTGGAACGAAGCCACGAGGTTCTTCACCCATTCGGCGTTTTCATCTTCGGTGCGCACCGCGATGAAGTTGTTGTACGGGTTGTTTTCCTTCGATTCCCAGCCGATTGCCTCTTCCTTCTTGAGGCCGGCCTTTGCGGCCCAGTCGTTGTTCACGATGGCTGCATCGAGGTCGTCGATGGAACGGCCGACGACACCGGCGTCGAGTTCCTTGATCTCAAGCTTCTTCGGGTTTTCGACGATATCGATCGGGGTTGCCAGAATGCCTGCATCCGGCTTCAGCTTGATGAGGCCCTTTTCTTCCAGCACGCGCAGCGCGCGGCCTTCGTTCGACGGATCGTTCGGCACGCCGACGACAGCGCCTTCCTTCAGATCATCAAGGCTCTTGTGCTTGCGGGAATAGATGCCGATCGGCCAGACGGCGGTATAGCCGGCAACGGAAATCTTGTAGCCGTGCTGCTTGATCTGCTCGTCCAGATAAGGCTTGTGCTGGAAGGCGTTGGCGTCGATTTCCTTGCGTTCCAGAGCTTCGTTCGGCTGGTTGTAGTCGTTGAAGGTCACGCGCTCGATGTTGAGGCCGTGCTTCTTGCCTTCTTCGGCGACGACTTTCCAGACGTCTTCGTCTTCACCGCCCATGATGCCGACCTTGATGGTCTTGTCTTCCGCGTGGCTCGGGGCCGACGCGAAGCCGACGGTCAGTGCGGCTGCGGTGAAGAGAAGGGCTTTCAGACCGGCGCGGCGGGTCAGTGTATAGCGGGAAAGGACTGACGACATTTTGTTTTCCTTGTTCAAAGACTTTGGAGAGCCGGTCCCGGAAAGCGATCTTTTGAGATGATCTTTCTCCCCCTGCCCACCTTGTTGCCGATAATTCCCTTTTGTCGGGCAATAAACAAGGAAAATTATTTCAGAATTCGCCGAGGCGATAATGCCGAAATTGCGTTCACGAGACGGTGAGCGGATTGCCATTTCCGCTCTTCCGGCTTGCTTATCCATTGTCAGCAATAATCATCTGCGCGGCCTTCTCGGCGATCATGAGAGTGGGCGAGTTGGTGTTGCCGGACGTGATGGTCGGCATGACCGAAGCGTCGGCAACGCGCAGGCCCGCAATGCCGTTGAAGCGCAGGCGCGGATCGACGATTGCTTCCGCGTCCTGCCCCATGCGGCAGGTGCCGACGGGGTGGAAGATCGTCGTGCCGATATCGCCCGCCGCCTTTTCCAGCTGTTCCTGCGTTTCGTAGGCAGGGCCGGGCTTGAATTCCTCAGGATGGAATTTCTGCAAGGGCGGCTGCGCCACGATATGGCGGGTGAGGCGGATGGCGTCGGCGGCGACACGGCGGTCGCTCTCGGTGGCGAGATAATTCGGCCTGATCGCCGGTTGTGTCCGGTGGTCCGGCGACTTTATGTGGATCGAGCCGCGGCTGTCGGGGCGCAGATTGCACACGCTTGCCGTAAAGGCGGGGAAGGGGTGCACGGCCTCGCCGAATTTTTCGAGGCTGAGCGGCTGCACGTGATATTGCAGATTGGCGGTTTCGTAGGACGGGTCGGAGCGGGTGAATACACCAAGCTGGCTTGGAGCCATGGACATGGGGCCGGAGCGGCGCAGGAAATATTCAAGCCCGATCATGGCCTTGCCAACCAGCTTGCTTGCCTTCTCGTTCAGCGTCGGGATGCCGGTGACCTTGTAGGCGCAGCGCAATTGCAGGTGATCCTGCAGGTTTTCGCCGAGCTGCCTGCGCTCCAGCTTGACCGGGATGCCTGCCTGCTGCAGCACATCACCGCGCCCGATGCCCGACAATTCAAGGATTTGCGGCGAACCGACCGCACCGGCGGCGAGAATGACTTCGCGCCGTGCCTTCACTGTCCGGGTCGTGCCGTTCTGGTCGAAGGTGACGCCGGTGGCGCGCAAGTCCTCGATCTCGATGCGGCGGACATGCGCGCCGGTTTCAACGGTCAGGTTCTTGCGACCCAGCGCCGGGCGCAGAAAGGCCTTGGCGGTGTTCCAGCGGATGCCGCGCTTCTGGTTGACCTTGAAATAGGAGACGCCTTCATTGTCTCCGCGATTGAAATCGTCGGTGGCGGGGATGCCCGCAGAGACTGCCGCGTCGCGGAAGGCATCGAGGATATCCCAGTGCAGGCGGGCGCTCTCGACACGCCATTCGCCGCCCGCGCCATGCAGGTCGCTTGCACCGGCAAAATAGTCTTCCGATTTCCTGAAGAGCGGCAGGACATCGTCCCAGCCCCAGCCGTCGCATCCGGCCTGACGCCAAAGGTCGTAATCGCGGGCCTGGCCGCGCATATAGATCATGCCGTTGATGGACGAGCAGCCGCCCAGCACCTTGCCGCGCGGATAGCCGAGCGAACGGCCGTTCAGTCCCGCTTCGGCTTCCGTGGTGAAGCACCAGTCGGTGCGCGGATTGCCGATGCAATAGAGATAGCCGACGGGGATGTGAATCCAGGCATAATTGTCCTTTCCGCCCGCCTCAAGCAGCAGCACGGAACGGTTCTGGTCTGCGGAGAGCCGGTTCGCGAGGGCGCAACCTGCCGTGCCCGCGCCAACCACGATGTAATCGTAGGTGTCGGTCATGATCTCATATCCAGTAAAAGGTGGGGGCCGCCGGACGCGCGGGCGGCCCCGCAGTGTCGGTTATCCGAAAAGCCTCTTTCCCAGGCGCGATGCGTAGAACTCGCCTATGATTCCCTTCCGGAAGAGGAGGACGCATGCCATGAAGATGACGCCGGTTACGATCGTGACGGGGAAGTCGGATGTTGCGAGATAGTTCTGGAGGGCGACGACGAAGGCGGCGCCGACGATGGGGCCGATGAGCGTGCCAATGCCGCCCAGAAGCGTCATCAGGATCACTTCGCCCGACATCTGCCAGCCGACATCGGTCAGCGTTGCAAACTGGAAGACGAGCGCCTTCAGGCCGCCGGCAAGACCCGCAAGCGCTGCCGACATGACGAAGGCTGCAAGCTTGTAGCGGTTGACGGAATAGCCCAGCGAGATGGCGCGGTTTTCGTTTTCGCGCACGGATTTCAGGATCATGCCGAAGGGCGAGTTGATGATGCGCCAGATGACGAACACGCCCAGCACGAACACCGCCAGCACAAAATAATACATGATCATCGGGTGGTTGAGGTCGATGATGCCGAAGAGATAGCCGCGCGGCACGCCCTGCAATCCGTCCTCGCCATGGGTGAAGGATGCTTGCAGGCAGAAGAAGAAGAACATCTGCGCCAGCGCCAGCGTGATCATCGTCGAATAGATGCCCTGACGGCGAATGGCGAGATAGCCGATGACGAGGCCGAGGGCTGCGGCGGCAAGGACGCCGAGCACGAGGCCAAGCTCCGGCGTGACGCCCCAGACCTTGACCGTATGGGCGGTGATATAGGCCGCGCCGCCGAAGAAGGCGGCATGGCCGAAGGACAGGATGCCGGTATAGCCGAGAAGAAGATTGAAGGCGGAGGCGAACAGCGCGAAGCACAGCATCTTCATCAGGAAGATCGGATACACCATGAAGGGTGCGGCCAGCAGCCCGACAAGGGCAATGCCGAGGATGACGGCCGAGAGGCTGTTGACGGCAGGCGCCTTGCTGTCGCGCGAGGCCGTATTTGCCTTGAGAGCGGTATCAGCCATGTCAGGCCTCCTTCCCGAACAGTCCGGCGGGGCGCACCAGAAGAACGATAGCCATGATGACGAAGATGACGATGCTGGAAGCTTCGGGATAGAAGACCTTGGTAAGACCTTCCGCCAGCCCCAGCACATAGCCGGTGATGATGGCGCCGAGGATCGACCCCATGCCGCCGACCACCACCACGGCAAAGACCACGATGATGATGTTGGAGCCCATCAGCGGGCTGACCTGATAGATCGGCGCGGCCATGATGCCTGCAAGACCGGCAAGGGCGGCACCGAGCGCATAGGTGAAAGTCAGAAGCAGCGGAACATTGATGCCGAAGGCCTTCACCAGCGTCGGGTTTTCCGTCGCGGCGCGCAGATAGGCGCCGAGCTTGGTCTTTTCGATCAGGAGCCATGTGCCAAGACAGACGATGAGCGAGGCGACGACCACCCAGGCGCGATAGTTCGGCAGGAACATGAAGCCCAGATTATGTCCGCCCGCAAGCGACGGCGGCACCGCATAGGGCTGGCCTGCCGCGCCATAATAATAGCGGAACGTGCCTTCGATGACGAGCGCCAGGCCGAAGGTGAAGAGCAGGCCATAGAGCGGGTCGAGATTATAGAGCCGCGACAGCGCCACGCGCTCCACGATCGCGCCGCCCAGCCCGACGATGAGCGGGGCGAGGATCAGCGCCGGCCAGTAGCCGATGCCGAGCCAGCTCAACAGCAGATAGCCGACAAAGGCCCCCAGCATATATTGCGCGCCATGGGCGAAGTTGATGATGCGCAGGAGGCCGAAGATGATGGCAAGGCCGAGGCTCAGCATCGCATAGAAGGAGCCGTTGATGAGGCCGACCAGCAGCTGCCCGAGAAGTGCCTGCAAGGGTATTCCAAAAATCATTGTCATTCAGACCCCCAATGCATGCGTGAGTTCTGCCATGCGGGCGGGCAGTTCGGCGGTGGGGAAGTTGTCCGTCACCACGCCATGATCCATGAGGTAGAAGCGGTCGGCGACCTTGGCGGCAAAGCGGAAGTTCTGCTCGACCAGAAGCACGGTCATGCCGCGTTTCTTCAGTTCCACCAGCACATCGCCGATGCGCTGCACGATGACGGGCGCAAGCCCCTCGGTCGGCTCGTCGAGGAGCAGCACCTTGACGCCGGTGCGCAGGATGCGCGCAATCGCCAGCATCTGCTGCTCACCGCCCGACAGCTTTGTGCCGGGGCTGTTGCGGCGCTCATGCAGGTTGGGAAAGAGTTCGTAGATCTCATCGAGCGACATGGCGCTCTGGCCGTCCCTGGAGACGACCGGCGGCAAAAGCAGGTTTTCGTGCACGTTCAAGGTGGCGAAGATGCCGCGTTCTTCCGGAACAAAGCCCAGACCCGCATAGGCGATGCGGTGCAACGGCACGCGCACGATGTCCTTGCCGTCGAGCGTGATGGTGCCGGTGCGCTTGCGGATGATGCCCATGATGGCGCGCAACGTCGTCGTCTTGCCGACGCCGTTACGGCCCAGAAGCGTGATCGTCTCGCCGGGCCAGATGTCGAGGTCGACGCCGTGCAGGGCATGGCTTTCGCCATACCAGGCATTGAGCCCGCGCACGGACAATAGCGGTTGGCCTCTATTCATGTTCGGTTCCCATATAGGCGGTGCGCACGCGCTCGTCCTTCGAGACGGCGGCGTAATTGCCGGAGGCAAGTATTTCGCCGCGTTGCAGCACCGTGACGTGGTGGGCAATGTCGGCCACCACCTTGAGATTGTGTTCGACCATCAGCACCGCGCGGTCCTTCGCCACATCGGCGATGAGGGCGGCGATGGTATGGACGTCCTCATGGCCCATGCCGGCCATCGGCTCATCGAGCAGCAGCACCTTGGGATCGAGCGCCAGCGTGGTGGCGATCTCCAGCGCGCGCTTGCGGCCATAGGACAGATCGGCGGCCAGCGCATGGCGGGCATCGGCAAGGCCGACGCGCTCCAGAAGCGAAATCGCCTGCGCGTCGAGCCGGTCGAGCGCCGACAGCGGACGCCAGAACTGCGTGGCAAGCCCGTTGGGGCGCTGCAGCGCGACCTTGACGTTTTCCAGCACCGTCAGATGCGGAAAGGTTGCCGAAATCTGGAACGAACGCACCAGCCCCATGCGCGCCACCCTGGCCGGATCGGCTCTGGTGATGGTTTCGCCCAGTAGCGTGATCTCGCCGCTCGATGGCTGCAGGAATTTGGTCAGGAGGTTGAACACCGTCGTCTTGCCCGCGCCATTCGGCCCGATCAGCGCGTGGACGCGGGCATGTTCCACATCGAGATCGACGTTCCTCACCGCGTGAAAGCCGCCAAACGACTTGCCCAGTCCGCGCGCCGACAGAACCGTCCGGCCGCCGGATGAGCCGCCATCGTCCGGCCCTGCTTCATGCAGGGCCGTCATATTGCCAGTTGCTGCGTTCATTCAACCAGCCTCTTTTACTGCTTCACAAGCGGGCAGCCGCTTTCTTCCGGCTTCATGTAGGCCTGATCGCCGGGAATGGTGGCAAGGACCTTATAATAATCCCAAGGCGCCTTGCTTTCATCAGGCTTTTTCACTTCCATCAGATACATGTCGTAGATCATGCGTCCGTTGGGGCCGACCTTGCCGTGGCGGGCGAAGACGTCTTCGACCGGCATTTCATGCAGCTTCTTGGCAACGGCTTCGGTTTCGTCGGTGCCTGCTTCCTTGATCGCCTTCAGATATTGCGTGACGGCGGAATAGGTGCCTGCCTGAATCATGTTCGGCATGCGGCCCGTGCGCTCGAAGAAGCGCTTGCCGAATTCACGCGATTCATCGTCGCGGTCCCAGTAGAAGCCTTCCGTCAGCGTCAGCCCCTGTGCGGCTTCGAGGCCGAGGCCATGCACTTCGGCGAGCGTGAAGAGCAGGGCTGCGAGGCGCTGTCCGCCAGCAACGATGCCGAATTCCGCCGCCTGCTTGATGGCGTTGGAGGTGTCGAGACCGGCATTGGCAAGACCGACCACTTTCGCGCCGGAGGCCTGTGCCTGCAGCAGGAAGGAGGAATAATCGGTGGTCGCCAGCGGGTGGCGCACCGAACCCAGCACCTTGCCGCCCTTGGATTCCACGAACTTGGTCGTCTGCTCTTCCAGCGAATAGCCGAAAGCATAGTCGGCGGTGAGGAAGTACCAGGTGTCGCCGCCCTGCTGCACGAGCGAGCCGCCGGTGCCGACGGCGAGCGCATGGGTGTCATAGGCCCAGTGGAAACCATAGGGCGTGCACTGCTTGCCGGTCAGTTCCGACGTGGCCGCGCCGGTGTTGATCGTGATCTTTTTCTTGTCCTTCGACAGGGCCTGCACCGCGAGGCCGACCGATGAGGTCGTCAGTTCCATGATGGAATCGACCTGCTCGGTGTCGTACCACTGGCGCGCAATGTTCGAGGCCACGTCCGGCTTGTTCTGGTGGTCGGCCGTGATGATTTCAATCGGCGCATCGAGCACCTTGCCGCCGAAATCCTCGGCAGCCATCTTGGCAGCTTCGAACGACCATTTGCCGCCGAAATCGGCATAGACGCCGGACTGGTCGTTCAGAATACCGATCTTGACCTTGCCGTCGGAAATTTCCGCCGCCGACGAGATAGCCGTGGCGGCGAAAAGCGCCGCCGTTGCCAATGCGAGACATTTCATGAAGTGCTCCTCCCAATAACACCTTGAGCCATTGCGGAAAAACCGCACGGCATCCTCCTTCAAGCAGTCTTTCGAAATCGGGAAACAGCTTTTCCTCTTCGCCGTTCGCCCTCTGCCCGCGCCCGGTTTGTTCCTCCACCCGGGCTTTGAATTGAACGGTAGCATTGACAAATGCGTACAAGAACAACAATTTTTGAACATTGTCTGTTCAAAAATGTACAGAGGCGGTGGCGCGGGTCATCTCTGCTGTCTGGGAGGCGGCGTGCGGCAGTTTACATGGGACGATCTGCAATATTTTCTGGCGGTTGCCCGCACGGGACAGCTTTCGACGGCGGCGCGGCAATTGCGCACCAGCCATGTCACGGTGCTGCGGCGGATCGACCGGCTGGAACAGGCCCTGGCGACCAAGCTTTTCGAGCGGAACCCGCGCGGCTATCTGCTGACGCCCATCGGTGAACGGCTGGTGACCTCTGCCGAGGTCATGGAACGCGAGGCGGTGAAGTTCCAGACGGAGGCCACGGGCAATCTGGCGGCGCTGTCGGGCGTCGTGCGGCTTTCGACGCTGGAAGGCTTTGGCAATTTCTTTCTTGCCGACCGCCTGCCGGTGCTGGCGCAATCCTATCCGAGCCTGTTCGTGGAAGTGGTGACGATCCAGCAGATCATGTCGCTGTCACGCCGCGAGGCGGAATTGTCGATCACGCTGCATATGCCGCGCACCGGTCCCTATCACAGCGAGAAACTGACGCCCTATCGTCTCTTCATCTATGGGCATCGCGATTATCTGGACCGGCATCCGCCGATCAGGACGCGCGAGGACATGGCCCGGCATCCTTTCATCGGTTACATCGACGATATGGTTTTCACGCCCGGCCTCGATTACATGCGCGAGATCCTGCCGGGGCAGCGCTGTACCTATCAAAGCTCGAGCATCCATGCGCAGCTAATCGCCACCCAGATCGGCTATGGCCTGTGCGTGCTGCCTTATTTCATCGCGAGCCGGCACCCGGAACTGGTTCCGGTTCTGCCGCGCGAGATGCATCTGGTGCGTGAATACTGGATGAGCTGTCACATCGATGTGGTCGCCGCACCGCGAATCCGGGTGTTGAGCGATTTCATGATCCGCGCCGTGCGCGAGTCGTCAGCAATCTTCCTTGGGGAACCCCTGCTGCGGGCATGATATGGTGTGATTGCCGTTCAGATCGTGCCGCCGCCGATGGCGACGATGCATGTAATGACGAGTGCGGTAAAACCGAACCCGATAATGAACAGATTAAGTGTTCTCATGACCCCTCCCTTTCAACCCAGGGGCGTTATGTTCGACTTGCGGTGGAATGTCTACCTTAAATTGCAACTATCCAGACTAAAGTGGTAGAGCCGTTCTTCAGCCGTTCTCACGCTCGATATCCCGGCGAAGCACGATTGCCGTAGTGAGATCCTCTACCGTCTCGTGGGTGGCGATGAGATCGCGCAGGCGATTGAGGCGGTCTATGGAGGGAACTTCAACCTCCACGATCAAATCGAGCTGGCCGCTTACCGACGATACGCGGCGTACTTCGGCATGGCGCGCCAACTCGTCGAGAAGGCCAAGCGCCGGGGTGCGCTTGAGGCTGACCAGAATTATGGCGCGGATGATATTGCCGTCGATCTGGCCAATATCTGCCCGATAGCCGCGAATGACGCCGCTTTTCTCCAGATTGGCGACACGTTCGCCGGTGGCGCTGCGCGAAAGCCCGATACGGCCCGCAAGCGTCTTCAACGGTATGCGCGCCTCCTTGGAGAGAATGGCCAGTATCTCACGATCCTTCGCATCCAGTTCCCGCATGGTCGGATGTGCTCCCGCCGTAAATGTGCCGGTCTATTCCGGCAAAGTGCCGGTCTGACCGACGCCTTGTCTGATGCCTGAAAATCGCGGACATGCCAAGCTCCTCCTGTTGCCTCCCATTCATATTCAACCCGTGAAGCGCTTCCCATGACCGATATTTCGCATCCCGCTCCCGATTTCTCGCCAGAAGAGGCCGAAGTGCTGGCCCAGCTTCATTTCGGCGTGACGGCGAGTGCTTCGCCGCTCGACAGCGAGCGCGACCGCAATTTCCGCCTGAAAACGGGCAATGGGTCAGGGGACTGGATATTGAAGATCGTCAATGCCAGCGAACCGCCCGTGGAAAGCGAATTCCAGACCGCGCTTCTCCAGCATCTGGCCAAGGCCGATCCGGCGCTTGCCGTGCCGCGCTTGAAGGCGAGCCTGTCGGGCGAGGTGCTGGCTTCTGTCGAAAAGGATCAGGGCAAGCCGCATGCGCTGCGGGTGGCGAGCTGGCTTCCCGGCACGCCGCTTGCGGAAGTCCTGCGCACCAGAATGCTCATGCACAACCTTGGCGCAGCGCTCGGCGAACTTGATCGCGCCTTGCAGGGCTTCATCCATCCGGGCGCGCTTCGCGATTTCGACTGGGACCTGCGTCATGCGGGGCGGGCGCGCGACCGGCTGCATTTTATCGACAAGGCGGAAGACCGCGCTGTCGCGGAGCGCTTCCTTGCCCGTTTCGAGCGCGATGTGGCGCCGAAGCTGCCATTGCTGCGCGCGCAGGTGATCCACAACGACGCCAATGACTGGAACGTGCTGGTCGACACCCAGGAGAATGAACGCATTGCCGGGCTGATCGATTTCGGCGATTCCGTCCATACGGTGCTGATCGCCGAAGTGGCGATTGCCTGCGCCTATTCCATCCTGGACATGGACGACCCGATCGGAGCAGCCGCTGCCCTTGCCGCCGGGTTCCATGCGAAATATCCGCTCCTGCCGCAGGAAATCGATCTTCTGTTCGACCTGATCGCGATGCGTCTCGTGACGAGTGTCACGCTGTCGGCGTCGCGCCGCGAAAAGACCGATGACAATCCTTATCTGGCGATCAGCGAAGCACCTGCATGGCGGCTTCTGCACAAGCTGGACGCCATGAACCCGCGCTTTGCCACCGCGATCCTGCGGAAAGCCTGTGGTTTCGATGCAGTGGAGGGTGCCGGTGCGGTGCGCCGCTGGATCGCCGCGAACAGCAAGGCTTTCGCGCCTGTCGTGCGCCCGCATCCTGCCACGATGACCAAGGCGCTGGTGCCTTATGGCGACCCGGCCCATGTGATGACGGTCGATTCCGCCGGGCAGCGCCCGAAGGAAGCAACAGCCTGGTGGGATGATTTCTGCGCCCGCAACCGTATCGAACTCGGCATCGGGCCATGGGGCGAAAGGCGTACCGTTTATACCGACGAGGCGTTCCGTTCGCGCTTTGTCGAAGGCGAGCGGCGTGTCCATCATCTGGGGCTTGATCTGTTCATGCCCGCAGGCACGCCTGTCTACACGCCGCTTGCAGCCATCGTGAAAAGCGTTGAGATCGAGACCGCGCCGCTTGGCTATGGCGGGTTGATCGCGCTGGAACACCAGCCGGAGGACTGCCCGCCCTTCATCACGCTCTGGGGCCATATGGCGCATGAGGCGATGTCGCGGCTGAAACCCGGCCAGAAGCTCGCCGCTGGCGAACTGGTCGGCTATATGGGCGACATGCACGAGAATGGCGGCTGGACGCCGCATCTCCATTTCCAGATTTCGACCGATACCGGCCTGACGGCTGCGGAAATTCTGGGCGTGGGCGAAAATGCCTTTCTCGATGTATGGGCCGACATCTTCCCGGATGCAGCAGCCCTTGCAGACATTCCGGCGGAAGCTTTCCACCAGAGCGGGCGTACGCGCGCCGAAATCGTCAGCGCGCGCAAGGATATCCTGCTGCCGAACCTCTCCATCTCCTATACCGAGCCGATCAAGTTCGTGCGCGGCGAAGGCGCATGGCTGATCGACAATCGGGGCCGCGCCTATCTCGACTGCTTCAACAATGTCTGCCATCTCGGCCATGCGCACCCGGAAGTGGTGGAGGCAATTGCCAGACAGGCGGCGATCCTCAACACCAATACGCGCTATCTGCATGACAATATCGTTTCCTATGCCGAGCGGCTGACGGCAACCTTGCCGGAAGGTTTGACGGTGGCGTCATTTGCCTGTTCGGGCAGCGAGGCGAACAGTCTGGCGCTGCGCATGGCGAGCGCGCATTCGGGCCAGCGCGATGCGCTGGTGCTCGACTGGGCCTATCACGGCACGACGCAGGAACTGATCGATCTCAGCCCCTATAAATATAAGCGCAAGGGCGGCAAGGGCCGTCCGGACCATGTGTTCGAGGCCACCATTCCCGACAGCTATCGCGCACCGGAAAACTGGTCGCTGGCAGAACATGGCAAGCGCTTTGCCGAAAGCGTGGCCGAACAGATCGAGGCCATCAAGAAATCTGGACGCGGCCCCGCCTTTTTCATTGCGGAATCGATCCCCAGCGTGGCCGGTCAGGTCTTCCTGCCAGAAGGCTATCTGCGTGAAGTCTATGCGATGGTGCGCGCTGCTGGCGGCGTCTGCATTGCAGATGAGGTGCAGGTCGGCTTCGGCCGTGTCGGCAGCCACTGGTGGGCGTTTGAAATGCAGGACGTGGTGCCGGATATCGTCACCATGGGCAAGCCCATCGGCAATGGCCACCCGATGTCGGCTGTGGTCACGACCCGCGAAGTCGCCGACAGCTTCAACAATGGCATGGAATATTTCAACACGTTTGGCGGCAATCCGGTTTCCTGCGCAGCGGGTCTGGCGGTGCTGGATGTGATCGAACGCGACGGCCTGCGCCGTAATGCGCTGGAGACAGGCAACTATCTCCTCGACGGGTTCCGCGCAATGCAGAAGCGCTTCGACATTATCGGCGATGTGCGCGGGCAGGGGCTGTTCCTCGGCATCGAACTGGTCACGGATCGCAAGACCAGGCAACCGGCAACCGCGCTGGCCAAAAAGATCAACGACGGCGCGCGCGAACGCGGCATCCTGATGGGAACCGAAGGCCCGTTCGACAATGTGCTGAAAATGCGTCCGCCGATGATCTTCAGCCGCGCCAATGCGGATCATCTCCTGAACGTTCTGGAGGACAGTTTCGCGACTGCGCTGAAATAGGGCCTGACCCTGGTTCGTGTCTGATCGAAATAACAACAAGCCCGGCGGGAATGTCGCCGGGCAATGGATCGGCTTTGCTCAAATTCCGAGGCTAGGGCCGATATTCTGGGAGGAGGAACAATGAAAAATATTCTTTTGGGTTCGTTGCTGGCGGCGGGCTTTGCCCTGTCCGCTCAAGGTGGGGCGCAGGCGGACACGCTTTCGACGGTCAAGGAACGCGGCAAGCTCAATTGCGGCGTCAGCCAGGGCGTCGCCGGCTTTTCATCGCCGGACGATCAGGGCAAATGGACCGGCTTCGACATCGATTTCTGCCGCGCGGTTTCGGCAGCGGTCTTCGGTGATCCCGACAAGGTGAGCTTCATTCCGCTTTCGACCAAGGAACGCTTTACCGCCTTGCAATCCGGCACGGTCGATCTGCTTTCACGCCAGACGACATGGACGCTCTCACGCGATGCGGGCATGGGCATTCTTTTTGTCGGCACGGCCTATTATGACGGGCAGGGCTTCCTGATCCGCAAGGACCTTGGCGTCGACAGCGCGCTGAAGCTCGACGGCGCGTCGGTCTGCACCGAACAGGGCACCACGACCGAACAGAACGCCGCCGATTATTTCAGCGCCAACAATATCAAGTATGAGCCGGTGGTGATCGATTCCGCCGACGGTATTCTGAAGGCGTTCGAAACGGGCCGCTGCGATGTCTACACGACCGACGCATCCGCGCTCTACGCTCAGCGCCTCAAGCTTGCCGAACCAGACGCCTTCACCGTTCTGCCGGAAGTGATTTCCAAGGAGCCCCTTGGACCTGCCGTCCGACAGGGCGACGACAAATGGTTCAACGTCGTCCGCTGGACCCTGTTCGCGCTGCTTGAGGCAGAGGAACTGGGCGTCACGCAAGCCTCGGCTGAAGCGGACCTCAACTCAAAGAAGCCGGATGTGCGCCGTTTCCTCGGCTCGGAAGGCGATGGCGGCCAGCAGCTCGGCCTCGAGCCGAAATGGGCCTATAATGTCGTCTCCACGATCGGCAATTATGGTGAAATGTTTGAACGCACCATCGGCAAGGGCAGCCTGCTCAAGATCGACCGCGGCCTCAATGCATTGTGGAACAAGGGCGGGCTGATGTATGCGCCGCCTGTAAAGTAAAGCCAGATAAAGCGGATGAGAGAGCCCCGGAAAACCGGGGCTCTCTTGTTTTTACTTCTGCTTCGCAAAACCCTGTTCGCGCATCTGGCTGAGGCTCATCTTCGGGGAAAGCGCTTCGGGATCGATGCGGATTTCGATGAGGCCGGGTTTGCCGGACTTTTCGCAAGCCTCGAAGGCGGGGGCGAAATCCGCCGTCTTCTCCACCACTTCACCATGCAGGCCATAGGCGCGCGCCAATGCCGCGAAGTCGGGATTGGCAAGGCCGGTGCCCGAAACGCGGCCCGGATAGGTGCGCTCCTGATGCATGCGGATCGTGCCGTACATGCCGTTGTTCACGACGATGAAGATGGCGTTGGCGCCATATTGCGCCGCCGTAGCCAGCTCCTGTCCGTTCATGAGGAAACAGCCGTCGCCTGCAAAGGCAATGACGGTACGTTCCGGCGCGGTAAGCTTGGCGGCAACCGCAGCCGGTACGCCATAACCCATCGAGCCGTTGGTGGGCGCAAGCTGGCTGCGATAGGTGCGGTACTGGTAGAAGCGATGCGGCCAGGCGGAATAGTTGCCCGCGCCGTTGGTGATGATGGCGTCGGCTGGCAGATGCGCACGCAGCCATTCCATCACTTCGCCCATCTGAACTTCACCGGGGATGACCGGCGACTTGATGTTGTCGCGATAATCGGCATTGGCGCTGTCGGTCCACGCCTTCCAGCGAGGGTCGGCGACCGGCGCAAGCCTGGCCGCTGCCGCACAGAAGGCAGGCATGGAAGCATTGACCGGAACGTCCGCATGATAGACGCGGCCCAGTTCCTCAGCGCCCGGATGGATATGGACAAGCTTCTGCTGCGGCACCGGAATGGAGACGAGTTCATAGCCCTGCGTCGTCATTTCGCCAAGGCGTGCGCCGATCACGATCAGCAGGTCGGCATCGCGCACGCGCTGCGCCAGCCCCGGGCTGATCGAGGTGCCCATTTCGCCAGCATAAAGCGGGTGAGTGTTGTCGAACATATCCTGACAGCGGAAGGAAGCAGCGACCGGCAGGTGCATGTTTTCTGCAAATTTGCGCAGGTCGCTGACGGCATCGTCATTCCAGCCGCCACCGCCGACGATCACGAGCGGCCGTTCGGCCTTTGCAAGCAGCGCTTGCATGTCCTGCAATTGGTCCGCGCCCGGATGCATCTGAACCTGCTTATAGGCCGGTGTGTCGCTGACGGCGGCATAGGATGTCAGCATGTCTTCCGGCAGCGCGATCACGACCGGGCCGGGACGTCCGTTGACGGCGCGGTGAAAGGCCTGGCTGACGAGTTCCGGTATGCGGGCCGCATCGTCGATCTGGACGACCCATTTGGCCATCTGGCCGAACATGCGGCGATAATCGATTTCCTGGAAGGCCTCGCGCTCGACCTGATCGCTGGCGACCTGTCCGATGAAGAGCAGCATCGGCGTCGAGTCTTGAAAAGCGGTGTGCACGCCGACGGAGGCGTTGGTCGCGCCCGGGCCGCGGGTGACGAAGCAGATGCCGGGCTTGCCGGTCAGCTTGCCATAGGCTTCCGCCATATAGGCCGCGCCGCCTTCCTGCCGGCAGACGATCAGGTCGATCGCATCGCTGGCATCGTGAAGGGCGTCAAGCGCAGCGAGATAGCTCTCGCCGGGTACGCAGAAGACGCGGTCGGCCCCGTGGATGCGCAGCGCATCCACCAAAATCTGGCCTCCGGTACGGGCATTGGGTTTGCTCGTCATTGTATGCATTTCCTCAATCTCACCATGTCTGGCTCGCCATTCCGGCTTGCCTTGCAAGGGCGGTTTTTCCGCCTCTTTTCAAAAAGATCGTCCCGAAATTCCGGACAATTCATGTGTTTGGGGGAACGGGAACTCATGGTCAGACGCACCCAAATGGCCGACAGGTGCACCGGGCCTTGGTCTCGCGGCCGGGTTTTACCCTCAGCCGTCTGCTTTTCCTCCCAGTCAAGCACGCTGATATGAACATAGCCAGCGGTGCGAATACAGATTAAACATCATGACCAAACAGTATGAACTCATGATGCACCGGTATGGAGGAAAGGCAATGGCCAAGGAAAAGACGGGCGAGATCCGCATCGGCATTGGCGGCTGGGCCTATGAACCGTGGGATGAGAGCTTCTATCCCGAGAAACTTCCGAAGAAGCGCCAGCTCGAATATGCGTCGAGCAAGCTCACTTCCATCGAAATCAACAGCACCTATTACGGTCCGCAGAAACCTGCGACCTTCGCCAAATGGCACGATGAAACACCGGACGGTTTCGTGTTTTCGCTGAAAGCGCCGCGTTTTTCCACCAATCGCCGCGTGCTGGCCGAAGCGGGCGAAAGCATCGAGAAGTTCATGACCGGCGGCATGATGGAGCTGAAAGACAAGCTCGGCGTGGTCAACTGGCAGTTCATGGGAACGAAGAAGTTCGATCCCGTGGATTTCGAGGCGTTCTTGAAGCTTCTGCCCAAGCGGGTCGACGGGCGCGATGTGCGTCACGCGGTGGAAGTGCGCCACGATAGTTTCAACTCGCCGGAGTTCATTGCGCTGCTGCGCGAATATGGTGTGGCAGTGGTGATTGCGGGCGACAGCGACTTTCCCCAATTTGCCGATATGACGGCGCCTTTCGCCTATTTCCGCATCATGGGGACGAAGGAAAGCGAGTCGGGCGGTTATGGCAAGGACGAACTCGATCAGTGGGCGGCGCGCGCAAAGGCAGTTGCCGCCGGAGAGCTTGCCGAAGGGTTGAAGACCGTCACGCCGCCCGTTGCCGATTATATCGCCCGCGATGTCTATCTCTATGTCATCAGCGGCTATAAGGCGCATAATCCGCATGCGGCCATGGCCTTGATCGAACGGATAAAATGATGCCTCGTGGCGGCTGTTGATTTCATCTGAGTCGCCTGAGCATCATGTCAAAATTCGATCTTCCCGCGCTAGAAGCTTTCGTTCGCACCGTTCCGCAGCACTATAAGGGGCCGGGCGGCGCGGTCGCCGTGGTGAAGGATGGCAAGGTCGTCCTGCGCCACGCCTGGGGCTTTGCCGATCTTTCGGCGCGCAAGGCGATGACGCCGCAAACGCGCATGCCGATCTGCTCGATCAGCAAGCAGTTCACCTGCGCCGTGTTGCTGGACAGCGTTGGCGAGCCGGAAGTTCTTGACGATGCGCTTGCCGCCTATCTCGACAGGTTCACGGAAGAGCGCCCGAGCGTGCGCGACCTGTGCAACAACCAGTCGGGCCTGCGCGATTACTGGGCGCTGACTGTTCTGTGCGGGGCCGATCCGGAAGGCGTCTTTCTGCCGGAACAGGCGCAAAGCCTGCTGCGCCGCCTGAAGACCACGCATTTCGCGCCGGGCACGCATTATTCCTATTGCAACGGCAATTTCCGCATTCTGGCTGATCTTATCGAAAGCCATACGGGCCGAACCCTGGTCGAGCTTCTGGCGGAGCGTATTTTCAAGCCTGCGGGCATGAAGACCGCAGAACTCATCCCCGATACCGCGCTGTTCGACGAATGCACCGGCTATGAGGGCGATACGGTGCGCGGGTTCCTGCCTGCCGTCAATCGCATCCACTGGATGGGCGATGCGGGCATCTGCGCGTCGCTCGACGACATGATCGCCTGGGAACAGTTTATTGACGCGACACGCGACGACGAAGACGGAATCTATCGTCGCCTGAGTGGTCCGCAGACTTTCAGCGATGGCAATGCGGCTCCCTACGGCCTCGGCCTCAAGTTCGAGGAAGCAGGCGGCAGGCGGCTCACCGGCCATGGCGGGGCGCTGCGCGGCTGGCGCTGCCAGCGCTGGCATTGCGCTGATGAGCGTCTCTCGACGATTGCCCTTTTCAATTTTGAAGGCGGCGCGTCCGATGTCGCCTTCAAGCTGATGAATATCGCGCTTGGCGTTTCCACGACGGAACAGGTCCGGGTCGAAGCCGATGCCGCTTGGTTCGGCTCGTGGCTGGACCATGAAACCGGCCTTATGCTGAGCCTCGAAGATGCCGGGCGCGGGCGCATGAAGGCGCGTTTCGGCACCGGGCCGGAAGTGATGGATGTGGTGGGCGAGAACGAAGCGCGCTCCTCGATGACGACGATCCGCCGCAAGGGCGATACGATCCATCTGACGCGTGAGGATGAAAATCTGAGCCTGACGATGCAGCGCCTGAAAGGGGCGGCGAAGCAGGATATCGCGGGGCGCTATCGCAGCGACGAGCTTGAAGCCGATCTTCTGATTGTCAATGAGGGCGGCGCTTTCTACGGGGCCTTCGAGGGTTTTCTCGGCAAGAGCGACATGTATCCGCTCTATGAGGCAGGCCCGGATGTCTGGCTGCTGCCGGTACAGCGCTCGATGGATGCGCCGTCGCCGGGCGAATGGAAACTTGTCTTCCATCGCGATGCCAAAGGCGGGATAACAGGCATGACCGTCGGCTGCTGGCTGGCGCGGCATGTGGACTACAGGAGAATTCCGGAATGAGCGAACTGAAAGTCAGGACCCGCGAGACGGGCGCCGTCGCTGAAATGCCGCATGGAAAGCTTCCGGTCATTACCACGCCGACCGGCGGCGTTGTGGAAATCGTCACCAGTGTCAGTCAGGCAGGCTTCAACCCGCTCGACCTCATCTATTCGTCGGTCGCGGCCTGCATGGCGCTCAGCGCGCGCATCGCTGCCGGCCAGCTCGAGCTGAAGGACAAACTGACCGATGTGCGGGTGGAGGTGAAGGGCGACAAGGCGCATGAAGGGCCGTCGCGCATCGAGCGGTTCGATATCACCTTTCATTTCGGTGGCGATCTGACCGAGGATGAAAAGCACCGGCTTGCCGAAATGGCCGAGGAAATCTGCACGGTCAGCAATACGCTGCGCGGCGAGCCGCAGTTTGATCTGAAGGTATCGTAACCTTGAGAGTGGTTCTATATGATGGAGCCGTAAGAACCTCTCTCTTTCTCCTTTACCGCATTATCGAACGCAAAACCCGTTCCCACTCTCAAATAACGTCCCGGATGCGATCGACGCCAAGCTTGATGACGCTTTCCATGGCCTGACGCGCTTTCTGCGGGTCGCGCGATGCGATGGCATGGGCAATGCGCAGGTGATTGGCCGCGCATTCGGCAATGCCTTCCCGCGATGCCGCAGGCGATGAAAGCTGGAACGAGATTGCAAGCGCCGCCTCGATCAGGCCGCTGACCGAGCGCATGAACGGGTTGCCCGACATGCGGGCGATGGCGAGGTGGAATTCCAGATCGACCTTGGCGATGGATTCAGGCGTGTGGTCGGGATTGTCGAATTTGGCGGCGAGGGCATAAAGTTCGACGATCTCGTCGCTGGAGGCGCGCTCTGCTGCCGCTGCCGCTGCCGCCGGTTCCAGCGCCATGCGCATTTCCGCCAGATGATCCACGAAGACTTCATCGAAGCCCGCCTCGAAGCGCCAGGTCAATACGTCGGGATCGAAGAAATTCCAGCTGGCATGACCCAGAACGCGCGTGCCGACCTTGGCCTTGGGTTCGATCAGGCGCTTGGCGGCAAGCGTCTTCATCGCCTCGCGCAGGACGGTGCGGGATACGCCGAAGCGCAGCGACAGTTCATGGTCGCCGGGAAGGATCGAGCCTTCGGGAATGTTGCCCGCGACGATCCCACGGCCCAGTTCCCCCACAACCACCGCGTGGCTGTTATGGCGCTTGCGTCCGGTTATGGCCGTTTCCAGCAATCCCAATTCAGGCCTCCTTCATGCGTTGCCGCGCGTGTTTTATATCGGAAAACCACAAGAGTCCCCGTTGCAGGGCGATAAACAGAAACAGCAATATACCGATAGCAATTTTCGTCCACCATGAAGACAGCGTTCCGTCGAAAACAATGTAGGTCTGGATCAGCCCCTGTATGAGAATGCCGACGAATGTGCCTGCCACAAGGCCCGCGCCGCCCGTCAGGAGCGTCCCGCCGATCACCACCGAAGCGATGGCGTCGAGTTCCACGCCGACCGTCGCCAGCGAATAGCCGGATGAGGTGTAAAGCGTATAGACGATCCCGGCGAGGCCGGAAAGCACGCCCGACATCGTATAGATGCCGATTGTGGTGCGGGCAATCGGAACGCCCATCAGTTCCGCCGATTGCTGGTTGCCGCCAAGCGCATAGATATTGGCGCCGAAGCGCGTGCGATGGGCGATGATGCCGCCGACGATGAAGACCGCGAGCATGAGCATGGCGATGAATGTCAGCCTTCCGCCGCCCGGAAGCCGGAGATAAAGCCCCTGCAAGGTATCGAGAAACGGATGCGCTATGGGCACGGATTGAGTGGAGATGAGGAAGGCCGCGCCGCGTGCCAGAAACATGCCGGCAAGCGTGGCGACGAAAGGCGGGATGCCAAGGAAATGGATCATCACGCCCATCCACGCCCCGAACAAAGCCGCGATCACCAGAATGAGCGCGAATGCCACGAGCGGGTGCACGCCGAGCTGCCCCACCAGAACGGCGACGAAGACGCTGGTGAAAGCGATGACCGAGCCGACCGAAAGGTCGATGCCGCCCGAAAGGATCACGAATGTCATGCCGACGGCGGCAATGCCCAGAAAGGCATTGTCGGTCAGAAGATTGCCGATCACCCGCGTCGACAGCATGTTCGGAAACTGGATGATACAGATCGCATAGGCAAGCAGGAAGATTGCGACGGTTGTCAGGAAAGGCAGATTGCGTAGCGCTCTCATTGCTGTGCTCCCTGCTGGCTGTGGCGGACCGGCTTGGCTCCGTCTCCCTTGCGCTCGGAGCGCAGGAAGGCGATCAGCTGGACGATGGCCGGTGACTGGAAGGTGAGTACGATCACGATGATGATCGCCTTGATGATGAGGTTGAATTCCGGTGGAAAGCCCGCCATCAGGATGCCGGTATTGATCGACTGGATGATGAGAGCGCCGAGCAGCGAGGCCATGATCGAGAAACGTCCGCCATTGAGCGACGTGCCGCCGATGACGACCGCCAGAATGGCGTCGAGCTCCAGCCACAGCCCTGCATTGTTGGCGTCAGCGCCGCGAATATCCGCCGCCGCGATCAGCCCGGCAAGGGCTGCGCCAACGCCGGAAACCGCATAGACGCTGAACAGGAGAAAGTGCGCCTTGACCCCTGCCAGCATCGCCGCGCGACGGTTGATGCCGGTTGCTTCGATCAGGAAGCCGAGCGCGCTCGTGCGCACGGCAAGGCCCACCGCGAGACCGGCCAGGATCCAGATCAGGACCGGAACGGGCACGCCGAGGAAGGAGCCGGAACCAAGTGCGGCAAAGGAATCATTGTTGAAGGTCAGGATCGCGCCTTCGGTGATAAGCTGCGCGATGCCGCGCCCCGCCACCATCAGGATGAGCGTTGCAATGATGGGCTGGAGATCGAAGACGGCGACCAGGAAGCCGTTCCACAAGCCGCAGAGCAGGCCGACGCCAAGTGCGGCCGGAATGACGATAGCAAGCGGATAGCCCGCCACGATGAGCGAAGCGGCAAAGGCGCCGCTGATCGCCATCACCGCGCCGACCGAAAGGTCGATGCCGCGGGTTGCGATCACAAGCGTCATGCCGACGGACAGGATGGCCACGGGCGCCGCACGCACCAGAATATCGATCAGGCTGCCATAGAGGCGTCCGTTCTGGAAGGAGATGTCGAGAAATCCAGGCGCGATGATGGTGTTCGCCGCCAGAATGAGCACGAGGGCAGCGAGCTGGGGGGCAAGTCTTTTCAGTTTTCTGGTCATGCGGGCAATCATGCTGCCGCTTCCTTTTCGCTTCCGGTCTCTGCGATTGCGCGCACGATATTGTCGGCGGTGATTTCCTCGCCTTTCAGTTCCGCGACATGGCGGCGATCCGAGAGGACGACGACACGGTTGGCCACGGCGGCAAGCTCCTCGAATTCCGACGAGATGATGACGAGCGACATGCCTTCCGCGCAAAGCTCGCCGATGAGCTTGAGGATTTCGGCATGGGCGCCGATATCGATGCCGCGCGTCGGCTCATCCAGGATCAGGAGACGCGGATCGGTAGCGAGCCAGCGCGCCAGAATGGCTTTCTGCTGGTTGCCGCCGGACAGGAACTTGATCGGCTTGTCGGGATCGGGAGGCCGGATATCAAGCGCCTTGATATAGCGCTGGGCAAGCGCCGTCTTCTCGCGTGCAGAGATCGGTCTCGACCAGCCACGCTTCGCCTGAACGGCGAGCGCGATGTTTTCGGCCACCGAAAAATCGCCGATGATGCCATCGGTCTTGCGCTCTTCCGGACAAAAGGCAAAGCGCTCGGCAATCGCCGCAACGGGCGAGGGCAGCCGGGTCTCCTTTCCATCGACGGTCAGGCTTCCGCTATCGGTCTGATCGACGCCGAACATCAAAAGCGCGGTTTCGGTGCGGCCGGAACCGAGCAGCCCGGCAATGCCGACGGCTTCTCCGGGCCTGATCGAGAGATCGAACGGGGCAACGCTGCTCTTTTTGCCGAAGTCCGAAAAACGGATCGGCGCGACCGTTTCCGCGCTGACATCCTCGGTGAGCTGGCGGCGCACGGTTTCCTGCAATTGATGGCCCAGCATCATGGAAATAAGGTCGGTGCGCGGCAGGTCCGACAGGTTTCGACTGCCGACCAGACGACCGTTGCGCAGCACCGTCGCGCAATCAGCAATCGCGTAGACCTGATCCAGAAAATGGGTGATGACGACGATGCCAAGGCCGTCGGCCTTCAACTGGCGCAGAACGCCGAAAAGCATTTCGACTTCACGCGCGTCGAGACTGGCGGTCGGCTCATCGAGCACCAGCACCTTGCCGGAAAGATCGACGGCGCGGGCAATGGCGATGATCTGGCGGATGGCGACGGAATAGGCAGACAGAGGCGCACCGACATCAATAGTGAGGCCGTAGCGGGAAAGGAGCTGCGCCGCATCCCTTTCCATCCGCCCGCGATCGACCAGCCCGAAGCGCCTGGGCTGGCGTCCAAGGAACAGGTTTTCCGCAACCGTCAGGTTTTCGAGCAGGTTGACCTCCTGATAGACGGTGCCAATGCCGAGCGTCTGGGCTTCCGCCACGGATGCGGGCGCAATCGGCTGGCCTTCAAGCAGGATCGATCCATCGAAGCCGTGATAGGCCCCGGTCAGGATCTTGATGAGCGTGGATTTGCCCGCGCCGTTTTCGCCGAGCAAGGCGTGGATTTCACCGCGGTGAAGCGTGAAATCGACATGGTCGAGCGCGGTTACGCCCAGAAAGGATTTGGTGATCGAACGGGCTTCAAGAAGCGGTGTTCCCACCGCCGATGCAGCGTCTTTTGCAGCCATGGCATTCTTCCGTTTGCGCTTCGCAAAGGGGTATCCGGGCCGACAGCGGCCCGGATGAAGCGGATCAGTAGCCGAGGCCCTTCTTGGCTTCGTAGACGGCCTTCGGATCGTCAGCCTGTGTGTAAAGCTTCGATTCCGTCTGGATCCATTTCGGCGGAACGGTGCCCTTGTCCTTGAAGGCTTCAATCGCGTCGAAGGCCGGGCCTGCCATGTTCGGCGTCAGCTCGACGGTTGCGTTGGCTTCTCCAGCCGCCATGGCCTGAAAGATATCCGGCACGGAGTCGATCGACACGATCTTGATTTCCGTACCCGGCTTCAGGCCAGCTTCCTTGATGGCCTGGATGGCGCCGACGGCCATGTCGTCATTATGGGCGTAGACCGCACAGATATTCTTGCCGCCGCCTTCGGCCTTGATGAAGCTTTCCATGACTTCCTTGCCCTTGGTGCGGGTGAAGTCACCGGTCTGCGAACGGGTGATCTTGATGTTGTCGTGTCCCTTGATCGCGTCCTCAAAGCCCTTCTTGCGGTTGATGGCAGGCGAGGAGCCGGTGGTGCCCTGAAGCTCAACCACGTTGCATGGCTTGTCGCCCACATCCTTCACCAGCCAGTCGCCGGCCACCTTGCCTTCATGCACCTGGTCGGAAGTGACGGCGGTGAGGTAAAGATCTTCCGGGGAATCGATCTGGCGATCAAGCAGGACGACCGGAATTTCCGCTTCCTTGGCTTCCTTCAAGACCGCATCCCAGCCGGTGGAAACGACCGGCGCGATAAGGATCGCATCGACTCCTTGAGCAATGAAGCCGCGGACGGCCTTGATCTGGTTTTCCTGCTTCTGCTGGGCGTCGGCGAATTTCAGCGTATAGCCGCGCTTTTCGGCTTCCTGCTTGGTCAGGGCCGTTTCTGCGGCGCGCCAGCCCGATTCCGAACCGATCTGCGAAAAGCCGACCGTCAGCGATGCGGCGGATGCGCTCGAAATCAGGGCAAGCGATAGTGCGGCCGTCAGAGCCGCCAGACTGCGTTTCATGATAGTTCCTCCCAATAATAAGGCCCTCCCGGCCTTCGTGTTTATGAAGCATATAATATTACTTTATGGCAAGCGCCTTTCGATAATTCCCAATAAAATGCTGGTGCGACAAACGGGCAATATCTAAATTTATGAATATGAAACAAAGGCTTGTATCATTGCGCGGGGAGCAGCTTTTCTGAACGATGCATGTGGGGGCGTCTGCTTGCTTGACAAAGCAGGCTGCAGCAAAATAGTCATATTAATAACGCGAACCGTGGATTGACGCCTTCTGGTGTTTTTCAAGCGGTCAGGGTGAATTCCGCAAAGGGTAATGCGGAAAACGGGAGGTTTAATGTTACGTCTGGTCCAGTTCCGCGACGAAAGCGGAGAAATGCGTGTGGCTGCCTGCAATGACGAGGGAGCGGCGCATGTCGTCAGGGGCGTGGCAACGACCTATGAACTGGCCTCGGCGGCAATTGCCGCAGGCATCAGCCTTGAAGAACAGGTGGCGAAGAGCGGCAAGGGCGAAGCTGTCGATATCGATGCCGCCCTGGCAGCGGGCCGCGTCGGCCTGCCGATCACGCATGCCGATCCGGCGCATCTGATCGTGGCCGGTACGGGCTTGACGCATCTGGGTTCCGCCGATGGCCGCGACAAGATGCACAAGGCCGCGCAGGCTGCCGAGAAGCCGACCGATTCCATGCGCATGTTCCTGATGGGCGTCGAAGGCGGCAAGCCGAAGCCAGGGGAGACCGGCGTTCAGCCGGAATGGTTCTACAAGGGCGACGGCTCCGCGCTGGTCGCTACCGGCGGCGAACTGGTTTCGCCTTCCTTTGCCGAAGATGGCGGCGAAGAGCCGGAGCTTGCAGGCATCTATCTGATCGGCCCGGATGGTACACCGTTCCGGCTCGGCTTCTGCCTTGCCAACGAGTTTTCCGACCATGTGACCGAAAAGCAGAACTATCTCTGGCTTGCCCATTCCAAGCTGCGGCAGGCGGCGCTTGGGCCAGAGCTTTATGTGGGCGCGCTGCCGGATCATGTGGAAGGCGTTTCGCGCATTCGTCGCGGCGATAAGATCATTTTTGAAAAGCCGTTCCTGTCGGGCGAAGCGAACATGTCGCACACCATCGCCAATCTGGAACATCACCATTTCAAATATGAGCTGTTCCGCCGTCCGGGCGACATTCATGTTCACTTCTTCGGCACGGCGACCCTGTCCTTCTCGGAAGGTGTTAAGACGGAAACTGGCGACCGGTTCGAGATTTCCGCCAAGCCATTCCGCTATGCGCTGGTCAACAGGCTGGCGCAGGCGGTCGCCGAAGACGTTGTTGTGAAGGCGCTCTGAAATGGCGGCTGAATCGAACATCGCTGTCGCAATCGTCGGTCTCGGCAAGATCGCGCGCGACCAGCATCTGCCGTCCATCGAGGCCGTCGATGGCATCGAGCTGAAAGCCATCGCCAGCCGCAATGCCGGGCTGGATGGCCTGCCGTCCTTTCACGATATCGATGCGCTGCTTGGCAGCGATGTCGCCATTGACGCGGTGTCGCTCTGCACGCCGCCGCAAGGGCGTTTTCAACAGGCTTACGCCGCCCTGAAGGCGCGCAAGCATGTGATGCTGGAAAAACCTCCGGGCGCGACCATTTCGGAAGTGCAGGCGCTGGAACGGCTCGCGCAAGCGGCAGGCGTGACGCTTTATGCCACATGGCATTCGCGGGAAGCGGCGGCGGTCGAACCGGCGCGGGAATTCCTGAAAGATGCGGAAATCCGTTCGGTCTCGGTCATATGGAAGGAAGATGTGCGCCACTGGCATCCCGGCCAGCAATGGATATGGGAGCCGGGCGGGCTCGGCGTGTTCGATCCGGGCATCAATGCGCTTTCCATCGTGACGCATATCCTGCCGGAGCGCTTTTTCCTGACGCAGTCCGATCTGTATTTTCCTGAAAACCGCGCAGCGCCGATTGCCGCCGATCTCAAATTTGAGACGGAAAGCGGCATTCCGGTTTCGTTCGAGCTGGACTGGCGCCAGACCGGCCCCCAGACCTGGGACATTCGCGTCGAGACCGACAAGGCTACGGTTCTTCTCAGCCATGGCGGCAGCCGTCTGGCCATTGCCGGAACCGAGAAGATGGCCGAGCCGGACCGCGAATATCAACGACTTTACAAGCGTTTCGTGCAATTGATCCGTGCGGGGCGTTCGGATGTCGATCTCGCTCCGCTGACCCATGTGGCCGATGCGTTTCTGCTCGGAAAGCGGCATGTCGTCGAAGCATTTGAAGATTAAAGCGCATCCCGAAAAGTGTGAAACGGTTTTCGGACAAGATGCACGATGAACCAAACATTCAGAATGTCGATCTGATTTCAAGGATCGGCGTCGAAGGAATCGAGACCGCTTTCCGGTCTCTTACCCACGCAGGACAATGAAATGAACAAGCCCGTCTCTCCGAAACCGCCAAAGTTCCGCTCCCGCGCCTGGTTCGACAATCCCGATAATGTCGACATGACCGCGCTCTATCTGGAGCGCTACATGAATTACGGCCTGAGCCAGGAAGAGCTGCAGTCCGGTCGCCCGATCATCGGCATTGCGCAGACGGGTTCCGACCTCTCGCCTTGCAACCGTCATCATCTGGAACTGGCCAAGCGCGTGCGCGAAGGCGTGCGCGAGGCTGGCGGCATCGTCATCGAGTTTCCGGTCCATCCGATCCAGGAAACCGGCAAGCGCCCGACGGCGGGCCTCGACCGCAACCTTGCCTATCTCGGCCTCGTGGAAGTGCTCTATGGCTACCCGCTCGATGGCGTCGTGCTGACGATCGGCTGCGACAAGACCACGCCCGCATGCCTGATGGCGGCGGCAACGGTCAACATCCCAGCCATCGCCCTTTCGGTCGGACCGATGCTCAATGGCTGGTTCCGTGGCGAACGCACCGGTTCGGGCACCATCGTCTGGAAGGCGCGCGAACTGCTCGCCAAGGGCGAGATCGACTATCAGGGCTTCGTGAAGCTCGTTGCTTCGTCTGCTCCATCGACCGGCTATTGCAACACGATGGGCACGGCGACGACGATGAACTCGCTTGCCGAAGCGCTCGGCATGCAGCTTCCCGGTTCCGCCGCCATTCCGGCGCCGTATCGCGACCGTCAGGAAGTGGCCTATCTCACCGGACGCCGCATCGTGGAAATGGTTCATGAAGACCTGAAGCCGTCGGATATTCTGACCAAGGATGCCTTCGTCAATGCGATCCGCGTCAATTCCGCTATCGGCGGCTCGACCAATGCGCCGATCCACCTGAACGCGCTGGCCCGCCATGTCGGCGTGGACCTGACGGTGGATGACTGGCAGAAATATGGTGAGGAAATTCCGCTTCTGGTCAATCTCCAGCCCGCCGGTGAATATCTCGGCGAGGACTATTATCATGCCGGCGGCGTCCCGGCTGTCGTCAATCAGCTGATGGGGCAGGGCCTCATCAATGAGGACGCGCTGACCGTCAACGGCAAGACCATTGGCGAGAACTGCAGGAACGCGACCATTGAAGACGGTAATGTCATCAAGACCTACGACCAGCCGTTGAAGAAACATGCCGGTTTCCGCGTGCTGCGCGGCAATCTGTTCTCGTCGGCGATTATGAAGCTGAGCGTGATTTCGGACGAGTTCCGCAATCGCTACCTGTCCGACGACAAGGATCCGAATGCCTTTGAAGGCAAGGCGGTCGTGTTCGATGGACCGGAGGATTATCATCACCGTATCGACGATCCGTCGCTGGAAATCGACGAGCATACGGTACTGTTCATGCGCGGTGCCGGTCCGATCGGCTATCCGGGCGCGGCGGAAGTCGTCAACATGCGCGCGCCGGATTATCTCTTGAAGAAGGGCATTACTTCGCTGCCTTGCATCGGCGACGGTCGCCAGTCGGGCACATCGGGTTCGCCTTCGATCCTCAACGCTTCGCCGGAAGCTGCGGCAGGCGGCGGACTGGCCATTTTGAAGACCGGCGACCGCGTGCGCATCGATCTCGGTCGCGGCACGGCGGATATTCTCATCTCGGATGAGGAACTGGCCGAGCGCCGCAAGGCGCTGGAAGCTGCGGGCGGCTATAAATATCCGGAAAGCCAGACGCCGTGGCAGGAAATCCAGCGCGCCGTTGTCGGCCAGATGGAAACCGGCGCGGTTCTGGAAAATGCGGTCAAGTATCAGGATATCGCGCATACGCGCGGCCTGCCGCGAGACAATCACTAAGGCCGGTCCCGATGGCTCTCGATAAAAAGCCATTTGCAGCAGCAGCGGACTGGGGCACCACCCGGTTCCGCCTCTGGACGCTGGATGCCGATGGCAATGTGCTGGGCGAAAGCCGCGGCGATGACGGTCTGCTGCAGGCAAAGGAAGCCGGTTTCGAGCCAACGCTCGAACGGCACCTTGCTTCTGTCGGCGCACCGGACGATCTGCCGGTGGTGATATGCGGCATGGCCGGTTCGCGGACCGGCTGGATCGAAGCGCCCTATATGAGCCTGCCCGCCGGGCTGGAGGGCATCGTGAAGGCGGCGGTGCGCGTGCCTGCGCGTCGCCACGTCATCATGCTGCCGGGTGTCGCGCGCCGGGACGAATTGGCCCCGGACGTGATGCGTGGCGAGGAAACCAAGCTTCTGGGCCTCGTGCATCGCGGAACGCGGGATGCGGTGGTGGTCATGCCCGGCACCCATGCCAAATGGGTGCGGATTGCCGATGGCGGTCTCGCCGATTACCGCACCTTCATGACCGGCGAAATGTTCGCTCTCCTGAAAGACAAATCTGTGCTGGCCGGTGCGCTGGAAGGTGCGGGTGCGGTCGATCCGAATGGCCAGGCTTTCGCTGCGGGTGTGAAAGCCTCGCTGGAAAGTCCGGCCCTGATTTCCAACGCGCTTTTTTCCGTTCGTGCAGGCTGGCTCGTGCATGATCGCAAGCCGACGGACCAATTGGCCCGTTTGTCGGGCCTGCTGATCGGGCTGGAAGTCGCTGGCGGGCGCACGCTCCACGGCGGCGCTGAAGAAGTGCTGCTCCTTTCGGACGACACGATGGGGGCGCTTTATGCCAGCGCGCTTGAAATCGCGGGGCTGAAGGTCCGGCGTGTGGCGGCGGACGAGCTGGTACGGGATGGTCTTTTCATGGCGGCAAGGCACGCCTTCGGAGGAATTGCGCAATGAGCGGGCGCATCGCATGGCCGAAATTGCGCTATCCGCTGGTCGCTATCCTGCGCGGCATCCGCTGGCAAGAAACCGAGGCGATTGTCGGCGCGCTGATCGAGACGGGTTTCGAGGCTATCGAAATCCCGCTCAATTCGCCGGAGCCTTTTGTGTCAATCGAAAAGGCCGCGAAGCTCGCGCCTGCCAATGTGCTGATTGGCGCGGGAACAGTGTTGACCGTTGAAGATGTGGACCGCCTCAATGATGTCGGCGGCAGGCTGCTGGTGAGCCCGAATGTCGAGCCGGAGGTCATCCGCCGTGCCGGACAGCATGGCATGGTGACGATGCCGGGCGTGTTCACGCCGACGGAGGCTTTCACGGCGATCCGCGCAGGCGCGTCGGCGCTGAAATTCTTTCCGGCAAGCGTGCTGGGTGCTGACGGCATCAAGGCGGTATGCGCCGTCTTGCCGAAGGATGTTCCTGTCGGCGCCGTGGGTGGCGTTTCCGAGGCTGATTTTGCGACCTATCGGACAGCGGGAGTAAGCTGCTTCGGTTTGGGTTCCAGTCTTTACAAGGCCGGCTTTACGGCAGCCGAGGTTCGTGAACGCGCTGAGCGTGCGGTTGCGGCATGGGACAAGATCGCGGGCTGAGGAGCTTCGCGACGGGAAGAATTCCGCGTGGCCGGAAGGTGGGGGCGGAAATTTTGGGAGAACGACAGGCAGAAAAACCTGTCCCAATTTGGGAGTGAGACAATGGCAGGCATGAAATCTCTAACACTGGCAGTCGCGATGGCCGCGCTTGCCTTTAGCGGTCTGGCGCATGCGGAAGACAAGGGTCTTGTCGCCGTCGCCATGCCGACGAAGTCTTCGGCGCGCTGGATCGCCGATGGCGACAACATGGTCAAGGTGCTGAAGGAACGCGGCTACCAGACCGATCTTCAATACGCCGAAGACGATGTGCCCAACCAGCTTGCGCAGATCGAAAACATGGTGACCAAGGGCGCCAAGGTTCTTGTCGTTGCATCGATCGACGGCACGACGCTTTCCGACGTGCTGGCCAAGGCACATGACGCAGGCATCAAGGTCATCGCCTATGATCGCCTGATCCGCGATACGCCGAATGTCGATTACTATGCCACCTTCGACAATTTCCAGGTCGGCGTGCTGCAGGCGCAGTCCATCGAGAAGGCTCTGGACCTGAAGAACAAGCCGGGCCCGTTCAATATCGAGCTTTTCGGCGGCTCGCCGGACGATAACAACGCCTACTTCTTCTACAACGGCGCGATGTCGGTGCTTCAGCCTTATATCGATAGCGGCAAGGTCGTTATCGGCAGCGGCCAGACCGGCATGGACAAGGTGGCGACCCTGCGCTGGGACGGTGCAACCGCTCAGGCGCGCATGGATTCGATCCTTTCCGCCTATTATGCCGATAAGAAGCTCGACGCGGTCCTGTCGCCTTATGACGGCATTTCCATCGGTATCCTGTCGTCGCTCAAGGGTGTAGGCTATGGCAGTGGCGACATGCCGATGCCGGTCGTCTCCGGTCAGGACGCGGAAGTGCCTTCGGTGAAGTCGATCCTCGCCGGTGAGCAGAACTCGACCATCTTCAAGGATACCCGTGAACTCGCCAAAATCACGGTCGACATGGTCGATGCGCTGATGAGCGGCAAGGAGCCGGAAGTCAACGACACCAAGACCTATGACAATGGCGTCAAGGTCGTGCCGTCCTACCTGCTCAAGCCGGTGATCGTCGACAAGTCGAACTGGAAGCAGGTTCTGGTCGATAGCGGTTACTACAAGGAAGACCAGATTCAGTAATTTATTGTTCCGGGCGTATCGGAGGATGTGCCCGGAACTATTCTGCAAGCCATTGCCCCAAACTCCCCAGCCTTTCGGCTGGGGTAGGCTTGGCGATTGACAGCGTTGTCTTTCCAGTGCGGGCAATGGTTGCAGAACTTGTAATGGGAGCGAGCGATGAATGTAGCCAATCCTGTCCTGCGCGAGCAGCCTGACGGCGAGCCGGATATCGCCGGCAAGCCGCTTCTGGAAATGCGCGGCATCAGCAAGTCTTTCGGGGTTGTCAAAGCGCTGAGCGATGTCAATTTTACCGTGATGCCGGGCGAGATCCACGCCTTTGTGGGTGAGAACGGGGCGGGCAAGTCGACCTTGATGAAGGTGCTGTCGGGGGTCTATCCGCACGGCAGCTATGAGGGGTCGATCTTCTTCGACGGCGAGGAACGGCAGTTTCGCGACATCAACGATTCCGAAGCGCTTGGCATCGTCATCATTCATCAGGAGCTGGCGCTCATACCGCTGATGACGATTGCCGAGAACATTTTCCTCGTCAACCCGCCCGCGAGCTATGGCGTCATCGACCGCAGCACGGTGCACAAGCGCACCCGCGAGCTTTTGCAAAAGGTAGGCCTGTCGGAACAGCCAGATACGCTCGTCACCGATATCGGCGTGGGCAAGCAGCAGCTTGTCGAAATCGCCAAGGCATTGTCGAAGCGCGTGCGGCTCCTGATCCTCGACGAACCGACCGCGAGCCTCAACGAGACCGACAGCGCGGCGTTGCTGGCGCTTCTGCGGGAGTTTCGCGCGCAGGGCATCACGTCGATCCTCATTTCGCACAAGCTCAATGAAATCCGCGAGGTCGCCGACAAGATCACCGTGCTGCGCGACGGCAAGGCGGTGGCCACGCTGGATTGTCATGCAGGCGAAGTGGAGGAGGACGACATCATCCGCAAGATGGTGGATCGCGACCTGGAAAGCCGCTACCCGAAGCGTGATCCCAAGATCGGCGATGTCATCTTCGAAGTCGATAACTGGTCGGTCTATCATCCGCTGCACCCTGAGCGGCATTCGGTCAAGAACGTATCGTTCAAGGTGCGGGCGGGCGAAATCGTCGGCATTGCCGGATTGATGGGCGCGGGCCGCACGGAATTCGCCATGAGCCTTTTCGGGCGTTCATGGGGAACGAATATCAGCGGCGACGCACGCATCAACGGCAGGCAGGCGGATATTTCCACCGTGGCGCGGGCGATCAAGGCAGGGCTTGCCTATGTGACCGAGGACCGCAAGAAGCTCGGCCTCGTTCTGGGCGAGAACATTTCGCGCAACATCTCGCTCGCGCATTTGCGCGGCGTCAGTCCGAAAGGCGTGATCGACGATATTCGCGAAATGAAGATCGCGAATTCCTATCGCGAGCAGATGAGCATTCGCTGCCACAACGTCTATCAGGAGACAGGCACGCTTTCGGGCGGCAACCAGCAGAAGGTCGTGCTGTCGAAGTGGCTCTTCACCGGCCCCGACGTGCTCATCCTCGACGAGCCGACGCGCGGCATCGATGTCGGCGCGAAATACGACATCTACACAATCATCAATTCACTGGCAGACAGCGGCAAGGGCGTGGTCGTCATTTCTTCGGAAATGCCGGAACTGATCGGCATCTGCGACCGCATCGTCGTCATGCATGAAGGTGCCTTCGTCGGCGAAGTCGCCGGCGAGGAAGCAACGCAGGAAAACATCATGCGCGCCATCATGCGGAACAAGGGAAAACGGCAATGAGCGAGAATATCATCGGAAGCAGTGGATCGAAAGTTCCTGCAAGCAGCGTGGGGCGTTATCTCAAGAACAATCTGCGCGAATCCGGCATGCTGCTCTCGCTGGTCGCGATCATGATATTTTTCCAGATCGTGACGGGCGGCGTGCTGATGAAGCCGCTGAACCTTACCAATCTGGTGCTGCAGAACAGCTATATCGTCATCATGGCATTGGGGATGCTTCTCATCATCGTCACCGGCCATATCGATCTTTCGGTCGGCTCGGTCTGCGGTTTTATCGGCGCGCTTGCCGCCGTGATGATGGTCAGACTCGGCGTGCCTTTTCCCATCGCGGCAATTCTCTGCCTGCTGGTGGGCGGTCTCATCGGCGCGATACAGGGGTTCTGGGTCGCCTATTTCAACATTCCGTCCTTCATCGTCACACTGGCGGGCATGCTGGTCTTCAAGGGCCTGATGCTCGCCGTGCTGGGCGGGCAGTCGGTGGGTCCGTTTCCGGTCGTGTTCCAGAAACTGTCGTCCGGCTTCATACCGGAAATCATCGGTACGACCGGCGGTGTCTATCTGACATCGCTCATCATCGGCGTGCTGCTTGCCGGTTTCATGATCTGGCAGAACGTGAAATCACGCCAGCGCCATATTGCCCATGAAGTGGAAACGGAGCCGTTCGGCCTGTTCGTCATCAAGAACATCCTGTTCTTTGCAGCGATTGCCTATCTGTCGCTCTTGATTTCCATGCATCGCGGCTTGCCCAACGTGCTCATCATCATGGCGGTTCTGATTGCGGCCTATGCGTTTCTCACCAACCGGACCGTGCTCGGACGGCAGATCTATGCAGTGGGCGGAAACCGCCATGCGGCAAAGCTTTCCGGCGTGAAGACCGAGCGGCTGACCTTCCTCGCTTTCGTCAATATGGGCGTGCTGGCAGCACTTGCCGGTCTTGTCTTCGCGGCGCGCCTCAACACGGCGACGCCCAAGGCCGGCATCGGCTTCGAGCTGGACGTGATCGCGGCCTGCTTCATCGGCGGCGCATCGGCCTATGGCGGTGTGGGCCGTGTGACGGGTGCGGTGATCGGCGCGCTCATCATGGGCGTCATGAACAACGGCATGTCGATCCTCGGCATCGGCATCGACTATCAGCAGGTCATCAAGGGGATCGTGCTGCTGGGGGCTGTTTGTATCGACGTCTATAACCAGAAGCGCTGATATTTCGGCTCTGGCGGCCTGCAAATGGCGTTGTTTTGCGCTTCCGGTGCTCACGTACCTTTAAGTACGTTGCGCGCCGGTTCTCAAACTCCACCATTTTCGGCTCACCATAACCAAAATACGCCTGGTGCTTCGCCTCAGGGGGCGGGCGAAGCTCCAGACCGCGCCGGAAGCAATTCCGGCGCGGTTCTGTGTTGGGGGAAATCATTTCAGCTTGTCTGTCGCGACGCTTATCCCTCATCCTGAGGTGCGGAGCGAAGCGAAGCCTCGAAGACGAGGGCAGGCGTTGTGCGTTTTCCCTCGCCCTTCGATCCTTCGACAAGCTCAGGATGAGGAGCGAAGAAAAATGGGTGCGTCGTGCCTCAGATCGCCGTGCGGCGGGCGTGATCGAGATAGATTTCGCGCAGGCGACGGGCGACAGGGCCGGGTTTGCCATCGCCGATGGACTTTTCATCGATGACGGTGATCGGCGTGACGAATGTGCCTGCGCTGGTGAGGAAAGCTTCCTTGGCCGCATAGGCCTCATCGATGGTGAAAAGGCGCTCCTCCAGCTTCATGCCGGTCTCGGCGATCAGTTGCAGCAGCGACAGGCGCGTGCAGCCGGGCAGGATGGAATTGCTGTTGGGGCGCGTGACGATGACGTCATCCTGTGTGACGATATAGGCGGTGGACGACGCACCTTCGGTCACATAGCCGTCCTCAATCATCCACGCTTCATCGCAGCCGGCATTCTTGGCGATTTCCTTGGCGAGCGCCTGCGGCAGCAGGCAGACCGTCTTGATATCGCGGCGCTTCCAGCGCAGATCTTCCAGCGAAAGCACGCGCGCGCCGGTTTTCAGCGCTGGCTTGTCGAGCAGGTTCGCTTCCTGGGTGAACAGGACAACCGATGGCTTCATGCCCTTTGCAGGCACGAAATCGCGGTCGCGCCCGTCGCCCCGTGTCACCTGCAGATAGACCAGGCCTTCGGTCAGATTGTTGCGGCGGATCAGCTCGCGCTCGACGGCGACGATCTCGTTTTCATCCATAGGCATCGGAATGCCGATCTCGCCGGTCGAGCGGCGCAGGCGCCGCATATGCGGTTCGCTGTCGATAAGCTTGCCTTCCAGCACGGCGGTCACTTCATAGATGCCGTCACCGAACAGAAAGCCGCGGTCAAAGATGGAAATGCGTGCATCGCGGGCGGGGACATATTCACCGTTGACGTAGACAATACGGTTTTCGAGGTCTTCTGCTGAAACGGCCATGTGGGATGAATCCTGAAGTGAAAGGGCCGCGACACAAGTCGCGGCCCTTTCATATGCCACTGAATGTTTTAAGGGAATATTTTTCGTGCGGCCTGTCTGCCTGCTGCGAACGGCTCTGGTCAGATTGCAACAATCGAGATCAGAAATGCCGTTCCCTTGCCCTTGATCGTCAGGGGCTCGGCGTTGCCGCCTGCGAAAACCGCGCAGTCCAGTTTCTCCAGGCGAACTGCCCCGGAACCTGAATTCAAATCGAGCTGGCCTTCGGCACAGAAAAGAAGCCCCGGGTTGCCATCGGCCACGGTCAATGTGGTGCCATCGACAGGCAGGCGCCTGACCTTATGGGCGAGGCGACCGCGCCGTGTCATGACGTTGAGATCGGTAATGGCCGATCCGATCAGCCGCGCACTGGAACGCGCATCGGCGGCAAAAGCCAGCGGGGCGCTTTGGCGGGTGAGCTTCGTTTCCTCCCCCTCGACATCGAGCAGGATGCCGTCTCCCTCCAGCACCGATAATGTGCGATCGATGCCGGGAAAGACGGAAAACGGGCCATCGCTGGCCACCGTGGCCATGGAAACGCGCCAGTCGAAATCATCGACTGACGCGCCTTGCGGATGAATGGCGATTTCGACCGTGACGCCGCCGCCGTTTTTCCACGGCATGCGGCGATGGTTTTCGGCCTTGAGGATCGTGAGCGCCATTCGACCTCAGTTTCCGAGTATGCCAGGCAGGCGCAGGCCCTGCTGCTTCGCCCAGTCGAGCGCTATGTCATAGCCCGCATCGGCATGGCGCATGACGCCGGTTGCAGGGTCGTTCCACAACACGCGACCGATGCGCTCATCGGCATCTTCGGTGCCGTCGCAGCAGATGACCATGCCCGAATGCTGGCTGAAGCCCATGCCGACGCCGCCGCCGTGATGGAGCGACACCCATGTCGCGCCCGAGGCTGTGTTGAGAAGCGCGTTCAGAAGCGGCCAGTCGGAGACGGCGTCCGAGCCGTCCTTCATCGCTTCGGTCTCGCGGTTCGGTGAAGCAACCGAGCCGGAATCGAGATGATCGCGACCGATCACGACCGGCGCTTTCAGCTCGCCGTTCCTGACCATTTCGTTGAAGGCGAGGCCAAGGCGGTGACGGTCGCCGAGGCCGACCCAGCAGATGCGTGCGGGCAGGCCCTGGAAGGCGATGCGCTCCTTCGCCATGTCGAGCCAGTTGTGCAGGTGCTTGTTGTCGGGCAACAGCTCCTTTACCTTGGCGTCGGTCTTGGCAATATCCTCAGGGTCACCGGAAAGGGCAGCCCAGCGGAAAGGCCCGATGCCGCGGCAGAAGAGCGGGCGGATATAGGCCGGCACGAAGCCCGGGAAATCGAAAGCGTTCTCCAGTCCTTCTTCCAGCGCCATCTGGCGGATATTGTTGCCGTAATCGACTGTTGGAATGCCTGCGTTCCAGAAGTCGAGCATGGCCTGAACCTGCACCTTCATCGAGGCGCGGGCAGCCTTGGCAACGGCCTTCGGATCGCTTTCCTGTTTGGCGCGCCATTCGGCGACGGACCAGCCGATCGGCAGATAGCCGTGCACCGGATCATGAGCGGAAGTCTGGTCGGTGACGATATCCGGCTTCACGCCGCGCTTAACGAGTTCCGGGAAGATTTCGGCCGCATTGCCGATAAGCGCAATGGACTTTGCCTCGCCAGCCTTGGTCCATGCTTCAATCTTCGCCAGGGCCTCATCGAGGCTGTGGGTCTTTTCATCGACATAACGGGTGCGCAGACGGAAATCGGCGCGGGTTTCGTCGCATTCCACCGCAAGGCAGCAGGCACCGGCCATGACCGCTGCAAGAGGCTGGGCACCGCCCATGCCGCCCAAACCGCCGGTCAAAATCCATTTGCCCTTGAGGTTGCCGTCATAATGCTGGCGACCGGCTTCCACGAAGGTCTCGTAGGTGCCCTGAACGATGCCCTGCGCACCGATATAGATCCACGAACCGGCGGTCATCTGGCCATACATGGCAAGACCCTTCTTATCCAGTTCGTTGAAATGGTCCCAGGTTGCCCAATGCGGCACGAGATTGGAATTGGCGATCAGGACGCGTGGCGCATCCTTGTGGGTGCGGAACACGCCGACGGGCTTGCCCGACTGCACCAGCAGGGTTTCGTCTTCGTTGAGCGTCTTTAGGGTCGCCACGATCCTGTCGAAATCATCCCATGTGCGGGCGGCGCGACCGATGCCGCCATAGACGACCAGCTCATGCGGGCGCTCGGCCACGTCAGGGTCGAGGTTGTTCATCAACATGCGAAGCGGCGCTTCGGTCAGCCAGCTTTTTGCATTGAGTTCGCTGCCGCGTGGAGCACGCACTTCGCGCTCGTTATGGCGTGGATTGGACATGATGTTCTCCTCAGGAAATTAATTCGGGAGCCAGCTGTTCCAGCTGCTGCAAAAGAGATTTGAGATGTACGCGAAGCTTGTCCGCCTTGGCCTCGTCATAGGCGAAGGGAACCGCTTCGGTAGCCAGATGCGTGGACTGGGCAAGCTCCATCTGGATGGCGTGCACGCCGGTTTCGGGCTTGCCGTAATGACGGGTCGTCCATCCGCCCTTGAAGCGGCCATTGAGGATCGACGTGTAGCCCTCGGCCTGTCCCGTTATCTCGACAGCGGCGGCTTCGATGGCAGGCGCGCAGGTCTTGCCCATATCCGTCCCGATGTTGAAATCCGGCAGCTTGCCTTCGAACAGGAACGGGATGTGGGACCGGATCGAATGGCAGTCATATAGGATAGCGACGCCGTGGATAGCCTTCACACGGCTGATCTCGGCGGCAAGCGCGTCGTGATAGGGCTTGTGGAAACGGCCGATGCGATCCGCAATATCGGTTTCGGTCGGCGCCTCGCCGTCCTTCCAGATCGAAAGCCCGTCAAAGTCGGTTTCCGGGATCAGCGTCGTGGTGTTCTGGCCGGGATAGAGGCTGACGCCTTCCGGGTCGCGATTGGCGTCGATGCAATAGCGGTGGAAGGTGGCGCGAACCATGGTCGCGCCTTCGAGGACACCGTCATAAAGCCGGTGGATGTGCCAGTCGGTATCGGCGAGAATCCTGCCATTTTCATTGAGGCGCGCCCAGATGTCGCCGGGAACATCCGTGCCCGTGTGAGGAAGGCCCAGAATGACGGGCGACGTGCCTTGCCGGACTTCAAAGGCGCTCAAGATCAGGCCTCCAGCGATGGCAGGATGCCGCCCGAAACCGCCCCGGCAAGCACGCCGTCGGCCACCAGATCGGCAGCATTCCTGAGGTCGTCGGCCATGTAGCGGTCGTCTTCCAGCGTCGGCACGCGGTCACGCAACGCGGCGATCACCCTGGCAAGCTCGGGGCTGGTGGTCAGCGGTTCGCGCAGTTCGACGCCGAGCGCGCCGGTCAGCGCCTCGATGCCGATGATTGCATTGAGGTTGGCGGTCATCTGGAGAAGACGGCGCGCGCCATGGCAGGCCATGGACACATGGTCTTCCTGATTGGCGGAGGTGGGGGTGGAATCGACTGAGGCCGGGTGCGCCATCTGCTTGTTCTCGCTCATCAATGCGGCGGAAGTGACTTCGGCGATCATCAGGCCGGAGTTGAGCCCCGGCTTGCGGGCGAGGAAAGCCGGAAGGCCGAAGGACAAGGCCGGGTCGACCAGCAGAGCAATGCGGCGCTGCGAAATCGCGCCGATTTCGCAGATTGCGAGCGCGATCTGGTCGGCGGCGAAGGCAACGGGTTCGGCGTGGAAATTCCCGCCCGATACCGCGCGGCCGTCCGAGAGAACCAGCGGATTGTCGGTGACGGCATTGGCTTCGATTTCAAGCGTGCGTGCGGCCTGCCGCAGAATGTCGAGGCATGCGCCGTCGACCTGTGGCTGGCAGCGAATGCAATAGGGGTCCTGCACGCGCTGGTCGCCCTCAAGGTGGCTCTGGCGGATGACGGAACCTTCGAGCAGGGCACGCAGCGCCCGGCCGGCATCGATCTGGCCTTTATGGCCGCGCAGCGTGTGGATTTCCTCGTGGAAAGGCGCGTCCGATCCCATGGCGGCATCAGTCGAAAGGGCGCCGGTGATGAGCGCCGTCTGCGCCGCACGATGGGCGCGGAACAGACCTGCGAGTGCGAGCGCAGTCGAAGTCTGGGTGCCGTTGATCAGCGCCAGCCCTTCCTTGGCGGCAAGCACCACCGGTTTCAGACCGGCCTTTTCCAGCGCCTTTGCGCCGGAGAGGCGCTCGCCCTTATAAAAGGCTTCGCCTTCGCCGATCATGGCCGCAGTCATGTGGGCAAGCGGCGCCAGATCACCGGAAGCGCCGACGGAGCCTTTTTCGGGGATCATCGGGATCACGCCTTTTTCCAGCATGTCTTCGATGAGGGTGATAACTTCAAGCCGTACGCCGGATGCGCCGCGACCGAGCGAAATCAGCTTCAGCGCCATGATGAGACGCACGATGTTTTCCGAAAGCGGCTCGCCGACGCCGCAGCAATGCGAGAGGATCAGATTGCGCTGCAAGGTGGCGACATCGCCTGCCGCGATGCGGATCGAGGCGAGTTTTCCGAAGCCCGTATTGATGCCGTAAACCGGCTCGTCGCCTGCCGCGATTTCCGCAATGCGCGCTGCCGCTTTTTCAACACCGGCATGAAAGGCCGGATCGATGCGGACGGGGAGGCCATCGCGATAGATTGTTTCAAGCGTTTCCAGCGATACGCTGCCGGGCTTGAGGATGATGGTCATGGAAGGCTCCATTGCAAATGAGTTAAAGCTGGCCTTTGAACACCCGCTTCCAGAGCGGATTGAAGCCGATGCGGTAGACAAGTTCAGCTGGACGGTCGACGTCCCATATGGCGAGATCGGCGTCCTTGCCGGTCTCCAGCGTTCCGGTACGGTCGAGTATGCCGAGCGCGCGTGCGGCCTCGCGGGTAACGCCTGCGATGCATTCGTCCACCGTCATGCGGAAGAGCGTTGCGCCCATGTTCATGGTCAGGAGCAGCGAGGTCAGCGGCGACGTGCCCGGATTGTTGTCGGTGGCAAGCGCCATCCTGGTGCCTGCGGCGCGGAAGGCATCGACCGGCGGCTTTTGCGTTTCCCGGATGAAGTAATAGGCACCGGGCAGCAGCACGGCCACGGTTCCGGCCTTGGCCATCGCGGCAGCGCCTTCTGCATCCGTATATTCCAGATGGTCGGCTGAAAGCGCGTCATAGGACGCAGCAAGTGCCGCGCCATGCAGGTTGGAAAGCTGGTCTGCATGAAGCTTGACGGCAAGACCATGGGCCCTGGCCGCATCGAAAACGCGGGCGATTTCGTCAGGCAGGAAGGCGATCCCCTCGCAGAAGCCATCGACGGCATCGGCCAGTCCTTCGGCGGCAATGGCGGGCAGCATGTCATTGATGACGCGATCGATATAGGCGGCCTTGTCGCCGTTCATTTCCGGCGGCAGGGCGTGCGCGCCGAGGAAGGTCGTGCGGATCGCCACGTCGCGCTCTTCGCCAAGACGGCGAGCCGCTTTCAGGGACTTGATCTCACTGTCACGGTCGAGACCGTAACCCGATTTGACTTCGATGGTGGTGACGCCTTCGGCAATCAGCGCATCGAGGCGGGGCAGGGTTTCGCGCACCAGATCGTCTTCGCTGGCGGCACGCAGGTTCTTGACCGAGGAAACAATGCCGCCGCCAGCGCGCGCGACTTCCTCATAGGATGCACCGTTGAGACGCAGTTCGAACTCGTGCGCGCGATTGCCTGCATGGACAAGATGCGTGTGGCAGTCGATCAATCCCGGCGTGATGAGCCGGTTGCCACAATCTATCCTGTCGAACGAATCATATTCACCCGGCAGCGCGCTTTCGGGGCCGACATAGACGATCCTGCCATCCCTGACGGCAAGCGCCGCCCGTTCGATCAAACCGAGATTTGCGGCATTTTCCGCCAGCGTCGCAATGCGAGCGTTGGTGAAAACGGTGCTTGAATTCTTGAGCATGAGCGTTTTCTCGCTTCCCCTGTTTTGAGATAATGTATATACATATTACCGGAACAGCAAAGAAAAAAATGCGCCGGGGCATTTTCGATCCAAAAGCGGAAACTGCTTTGCGTCGAAATGCATGAGAACGAAGTCGAGGAGAGCCTATCCATGTCAGATGCCACGCTCAAAACACGTTTTGTCCATGCCGGCCAGGCACTCCTCAAGAGCGGCTGGGCCGACGACGTGCGGATCGGCATTGCTGATGGAAAGATCGTGTCGCTTGATGCGGGTTCGTCCGTGAAGCCGGGTGATGAGCCTCATGCGGTCGTCGTCGCGGGCATGCCGAACCTGCACAGCCACGCTTTCCAATATGGCATGGCAGGGCTTGCGGAACGGCGCGGCCCGTCCGCCGATTCGTTCTGGAGCTGGCGCGAGATCATGTATAAATTCGCGCTCACCATGTCGCCGGAACAGGCGGAAGCCGTGGCGCTGCGCCTCTATGTCGATATGCTGGAGGCTGGATTTACGCGCGTCGGCGAATTCCACTACCTGCACCATGATCGTGATGGCGCGCCTTACCCCAATCTTTCCGAAATGGCGGATCGCATTGTCTCCGCTGCCAAAAGGTCGGGCATGGGCCTGACGCTCCTGCCGGTCTTTTATGCGCATTCGAGCTTTGGCGGCGCGGCTCCCAATGAAGGCCAGCGCCGGTTCATCAACGATCCGGAGCGCTTTGCGCGACTGCTGGAAGGCTGCAAACAGGCGCTGGTCGGTTTCGATGGCGCTGTTCTGGGTGTTGCGCCGCACAGTTTGCGCGCCGTCACGCCGGATGAACTCAATGTCGTTACGCAGCTTCTGCCCGATGCGCCGGTGCATATCCACGTGGCCGAGCAGGTGAAGGAAGTCGAGGACTGCATCGCCTGGTCGGGCAAGCGCCCGGTCGAATGGCTACTCGATAATCAGGACCTGTCGTCGCGCTGGTGCCTCATTCATGCCACCCACATGACCGACGATGAAACGAAGCATATGGCCGAGGTGGGTGCGATTGCCGGCCTCTGCCCGGTGACGGAAGCCAATCTGGGCGACGGGACTTTCAACGCGACGGTGTTTGCCGCTGCCGGTGGCACGTTCGGCATTGGCTCGGATTCGAACGTGCTGATCGGCATTGGCGACGAGTTGCGACAGCTCGAATATTCGCAGCGTCTGTTCCATCGCGCCCGCAATGTGCTGGCCGAAAACCAAGGATCGACCGGACGCGCGCTGTTCGATGGCGCGGTTGCGGGCGGCAATATCGCCATGGGACGCGCCGGCGATGGCCTGAAAATTGGCGCTTCAGCCGATCTCGTTGCGCTTGATGTGGGGCGTCTGCCGCATGCAAAAGGCGACGCGGTGCTGGACGGCTGGATTTTCGGCAGCCGCGCCCATATCAACGATGTATGGGTGCGCGGCGTTAAACAGGTGGAAGGCGGGCGTCACCGCTTGCGCGATGAAGCCGAGCGTGCTTTCCAGAAAACCATAGGCGAATTACTCGCCTGACAGGAGACGGCATGGCTGGCGGAGATTCGATCGCAAAGGAAACACCGGCGCTTTCGCTGCATCAGCGTATTCTGGACGATATCGAATCGCGCATCCTGTCGGGGGAGTGGCTGCCCGGCCATCGCATCCCGTTCGAGCATGAACTGACGGAACAGTACGGCTGTTCGCGCATGACCGTGAACAAGGCGCTGACCCAGCTTGCCAAGGCGGGCCTGATCGAGCGCAAGCGCCGGTCGGGAAGCTTCGTCTCCTTTCCGCAGTCGCAGGCGGCAATCCTCGAAATCCACGATATTCGCGATGAGGTGGCGGCGCTTGGTGTCGCCTATCGGTTCGAACTGACGAGCAGGCGCGAGCGGTTGAGCGGGCCAGCCGACGCAAGGCATATCGATATGCCGCGCCATACGCCGCTGGTGGAACTCGTCTGCCGTCACTTTGCGGGCAAGCGCGTCTTTGCGCTGGAGGAGCGCATCATCAGTCTGGATGCGGTTCCAACGGCGGCGTCAACCGACTTTGCCGAAAATTCGCCCGGCCCTTGGCTGGTTTCATGCGTGCCGTGGAGCAGCGCAAAACACTCCATCCGCGCAATTGCCGCCACGCAGGAAAATGCGGGTATGCTTGGTATTCCGCTGGGTTCGCCCTGCCTGGTGATCGAACGCCAGACCTGGAACGCTGACCAGCCGGTGACGCATGTTCGCTTTACCTATCCCGGAGACAGCCATGCGCTTGTGGCGAACTTCACGCCGTCGCAAGGATAAGTGGAGTGGAAAAAAGCCGCCGCAGGGGAACAGCGGCGGCTAAAAGGCAGCATGACCTGGGTGTTGGTCAGGCTGCGCGTTTGATGGCGTCGCCGATGATGGAAACGATCGTGTCGATCTGTTCCTTTTCCACGATCAGCGGCGGCGAAAGGGCAATCACATCGCCGGTGACACGGATCAGCAGGCCCTTCTTGAAGCAATCCACGAAGACGTCATAGGCGCGGGCACCCGGTGCACCTTCGCGCGATGAAAGCTCGACGGCGCCGACCAGACCGAGGTTGCGGATGTCGATGACGTTGGAAACGCCCTTGAGTGAGTGCAATGCTTCCTGCCAGTGGTCGGCAAGCTGCGCACCGCGGGTCAGGAGACCTTCTTCGGCATAGACTTCCAGCGTGGCGAGACCGGCGGCGGAGGCAACCGGATGGCCGGAATAGGTATAGCCGTGGAAAAGCTCGATGGCGTTTTCCGGGCCGGTCATCAGGCCATCGTGCACCTTGCGGCTGGCGAAGACCGCGCCCATCGGGATGGCGCCGTTGGTCAGGCCCTTGGCGGTGGTCACGAGGTCAGGCACAACGCCGAAATAATCGACGGCAAACGGCGTGCCGAGGCGGCCGAAACCGGTGATGACTTCGTCGAAGATCAGCAGGATGCCGTGCTTGTCTGCCGTGGCGCGCAGGCGCTCCAGATAGCCCTTCGGCGGCAGGATGACGCCAGCCGAACCGGACATCGGTTCAACGATGACGGCAGCGATCTTTTCCGCGCCATGCAGTTGCACCAGGCGTTCCAGATCATCCGCCAGTTCGATGCCATGCGCAGGCAGGCCCTTGGAGAAGGCGTTCTTCCCGATGTCGAGCGTGTGGCGCAGGTGATCGGCGGGAATCTGAGGGAAGACGCGGCGGTTATTGACGAGGCCGCCGACGGAAATGCCGCCGAAACCGACGCCGTGATAGCCCTTTTCGCGGCCCAGAACCATGGTGCGGGTGCCCTGGCCGATAGCGCGCTGATAGGCGATGGCGATCTTCAGGGCGGTGTCGACTGATTCCGAGCCGGAATTGGTGAAGAACACGCGGTCGAGCTTCGCATCCGGTCCGCCGGGCGCAATGGCGGCGAGCTTTTCGGCAAAGTCGAAGGCGACGTTGTGGCCCATCTGGAAGGTGGGCGCGAAATCCATGGTGGAAATCTGACGCTCAACCGCTTCGGTAATGCGCTTGCGGCCATGACCGGCGTTGCAGCACCACAGACCTGCCGTGCCGTCCAGAACCTGATTGCCGTCGGTGTCGGTGTAATACATGCCCGAAGCACTTGCGAGCAGGCGAGGCGCTGCCTTGAACTGCCGGTTTGCGGTAAACGGCATCCAGAAATTCTCAAGGCTTGGCGCATTGGTTTTGGTGAGCATGGTGTCCTCCTGTTTGGGGGTAGCAGGACACGCTTTGCGAAGGGCAACAAGTCCTTTTCTTCAAAATATTAAGCTATTGTTTTCATGTGGGATAATTATCAGTTTTGTGCTATATCGAACATCATAAACATGAAGGGAAGGTTCGATGAGCATCGATATCGGCGGGAGGCTTCGTTATGTGCGCATGCGGCAGAATCTGTCACAGCGCGAGCTTGCCAAAAGGGCAGGCGTGACCAATTCGACTATCTCCCTCATCGAAGCCAATCAGTCCAACCCGTCCGTGGGCGCATTGAAGCGCATTCTCGACGGTATTCCCATCGGCATGGCCGAGTTTTTCGCGCTCGAACCGGATGCGCCGCACAAGGTATTCTATCAGGCGGAGGAGCTTGTGGAAATCGGCAAGGGGCCCATCTCCTACCGGCAGGTGGGGGACCACCTGTTTTCGCGATCATTGCAGATGCTGAAGGAGCGGTACGAGCCCGGTTCGGACACGGGCAAAGTGCTTTTGATGCACGAGGGCGAGGAGGGAGGCATCGTCATTTCAGGCCGCATTGAAGTGACGGTTGGTGCCGAGCGCCGCATATTGGGGCCGGGCGATGCCTATTATTTTTCCTCAAAGCTGCCGCACCGGTTTCGTTGCGTCGGGCCGGTGCCGTGCGAAATCGTCAGCGCCTGCACGCCGCCAAGTTTTTAGTCAGAGGGAGGCAACGGTACAACTTCCAGTCAACCATCGGAAGGTTGCCGACATCCTTCGAGCCAGACGTCGCCATGGCTTTTGGCTGCACACTTGCCTGCTACGAGACGTTCAATTCGTCCGACACGCTCATCGAGAGCAGTGTCTTTCTCGCTCAGTTTATACAACGCCGGCGAGATGAGAACGGCAACCAGCCGCATGAATTCCAGGTTGTTCAATTCGGCAGGTGCTCGCCCATAAATCAGGGAACTGGCATTATTGAAACCGGTCATCCATCCTTGAGGACCTTCACCCATTTCCAGAGTATCGAGCCACAGGGCAAGGATTTGTTCCTTTGAAAGTTGGCTTTCGAGGCCCAATGCATAACCGGTTTGGCGAATCTTGCCGAGGCCGGGATGAAATTCTTTGAAAGCAAGGCGTTTGGATGCCGATTGAGTGATTGTCGTCGCGCCTGCTCCGGGCGTGGAAAAATCAACGCCAATGTGGTTGGCGAAATTGGGGTCTTCTACAGCAAGCAATATCGCCAGATGTTCCCCACCGAGCGAGCTTCCTCCCTGTCCCCGGGCTATTAATGCATCGGCGCGTTGACGTAATTCCGGCGCATCCGACAGAGCGTCCAAGTATCCTTTTCCACCGTACAGAACACCTGCAACAACTATCAGGCCCAGAAAAAGGCCAGTGAACTTATACACTCGTCTCATGTAGTTTCCCGACCAGAAATCGCGGCAAGATCGCATCCAATGAGACACTGGATTGCAGCAGAATTTGGGTTCAGGAGGTTTTGGTGCCGTGCGAAATCGTCAGCGCCTGCACGCCGCCAAGTTTTTGACGGCGCACAGGCATTTTCTTATTCGTAGCGGGAAATGCCAAGGTCGTCCGCCCGGATATCCGGCTTGTTGCCGGAAATAAGGTCGGCGAGCAGCTTGCCGGAACCGCACGACATGGTCCAGCCAAGCGTTCCATGACCGGCATTGATGAACACGTTGTCGTAGCGCGTTGCACCGATGATCGGCGTGGAATCCGGCGTCATCGGGCGCAGGCCCGACCAAAAGGTTGCAGCTTTCAGGTCGCCGCCGGGGAACAGGTCGGTGACCGACAGATCCAGCGTTGCGCGGCGCGCGGCAGGCAGATCCTTGGTGAAGCCCGAGACTTCCGCCATGCCGCCGACACGGATGCGGTCGCCAAGGCGGGTAATGGCGATCTTGTAGCTCTCATCGAGTACGGTCGAAACCGGGGCGCGTTCTTCATTGATGATCGGCGCAGTAATCGAATAGCCTTTCACCGGATAGATCGGGGCGTTGAGGCCGAGCGACTTGACGAGTGCAGGCGTGTAGCTGCCGAGCGCAACCACATAGCGGTCGGCAGTCAGAATGCCTTGCGAGGTTTCAACGCCGGAAACCTTGCCTCCCGACATCAGCAGCGACTTGATGTTGACGCCGAAGCGGAATTTCACGCCGAGCCCTTCGGCAATCTTTGCCAGCGCATTGGTGAATTTGAAGCAGTCGCCGGTTTCGTCATGCGGCAGGCGCAGGCCACCGACGAACTTGTCCTTCGCGTGTGCAAGCGCCGGCTCCACCTTGACGCAGCCTTCGCGGTCGAGCACTTCGAACGGCACGCCGTCCTGCCGCAGCACTTCAATGTCCTTGCCGATGCCGTCAAGCTGGTACTGTTCGCGGAACAGCTGGAGCGTACCCTGCATGCGCTGGTCGTATTCGATGCCTGTATCCTTGCGCAGATCGACAAGGCAATCGCGCGCATATTCGGCCACGCGCACCATGCGGGTCTTGTTGATCTTATAGCGGCTGTCGGTGCAGTTGGCGAGCATCTGCAGGAGCCAGCTGTACTGGACCGGATCGCAGGTCGGGCGCAGAACGAGCGGCGCGTGCTTCTGGAACAGCCATTTTGCGGCCTTGAACGGGATGCCGGGAGCAGCCCAGGGCGAGGCGTAGCCGGGCGAAACCTGGCCGGCATTGGCGAAACTCGTTTCCAGTGCCGGGCCTTCTTCGCGGTCGACAACGGTTACCTCATGACCGAGCTTGGCGAGGTAGTAAGCGGTCGTAACGCCGATGACGCCGCTGCCGAGGATGGTGATCTGCATGTTCGCCTCTTGTCTTATGCTTTTATGTCGCTCGCGCCGCTCTCCACGTAGACACGTGCATAACGGTTGCCGAGCGCAGTCAGAATTTCATAGGGAATGGTGTCGCAGTCGCGTGCCACGTCTTCGAGACGCTGGTGCGGACCAATCAGTTCCACAAGGCTGCCGAGTTTCAGCGTGCCTTCCGGCAATGCGCTGACGTCAAGCGTGATCGAGTCCATAGAGACGCGACCGATGATTGGCAGGCGTGTATCGCCAAAGAAGGCAGAACCCTTGTTGCTGAGAGAGCGGAACCAGCCATCGGCATAGCCCACCGCAATGGTCGCGACCCTCATCGGGCCTTCAGCGACATAGGTGCCGCCATAGCCAACCGCCGCGCCCTTGTCGATATCGCGCACCTGAATGACACGTGCCGACAGGGTGAGGACAGGAACGACCTCATTTTCGGGACCAACGCCATAAAGCGCGACGCCGGGACGGGCGAGGTCGAAATGATAGGATTTATCAAGAAAGCTGCCGCCGGAATTGGCGAAGGCAACCGGAAGTTTCGGCAGGCGCACAAGCAGGGCTGTCATATTGGCGAGCTGGCGCGCGTTTGCCGCATTTTCCGGCTCGTCGCCGCTGGCCAGATGGCTGATGACAAACTTGATGTCGATATTGTCCAGTAGCGCGAAATTTTCCAGAAGGCGCTCGAATTCACTGGCGGAGAGGCCAAGACGCGACATGCCGGTATCGAGTTGCAGAAGGGCAGGCAGCTTCCTGCCCTGTCTGGCGGCGAGTGCCCCCCAGTTTTCGATCTGTTCGAGTGAGTTCAGCACGGGCAGGATGCCGTCGCGAGCGCAGGCTGCTTCCGTTCCCGGCTGAAGGCCGTTCAGAACGTAAAGTGTCGCATCGGGCTGGAGAAACGGCTTCAGCGCAATGGCCTCGCCAAGATGGGCGACGAAGAAATCACGGCAACCGGCATCGTAAAAGGCCGGGGCAACGCGGCTGGCTCCGAGGCCGTAGGCATCCGCTTTCACGACAGCGGCGGCGCGCGTGGGCGCAATATGACGGGCAATGGCCGAATAATTGTGCCGCAGCGCCGCAAGATCGATGGTCAAAACGCCGCCGGCGGCAAGGTCACGCTCGTCCTGTGAAAATTGCATCGCCATATCAACCATTTACGCGGTTCTTTCCAAGCATCCGACTACTCAATGAGAACGCCTGGAGGCCGCTGGCGATATGGATCGCGCGCCGCCCAGAGCGTATAAAGCCCCGGCGGAGAAACCCGGCCGCTCCTCACACCCACAGCTTACTCATATATTAATCGAAGACTATTCGAATGTTTTTGCTATTTATCGCATATTATGCGAATTTCCGCACAACTTGCGCATATTTTAGCTTCTCGGTTGAAGATTATTCATGGCAACGCTCGACAGTATAGACCGCAACATCATCCGCTGCCTGCGCCGTGACGGGCGCATGACCAACAGCCAGCTGGCCAGCGAGGTGGGGCTTTCCCAGTCCGCCTGTCTGCGACGGGTGCAGATATTGGAGGAAAGCGGCGTTATCCGTGGCTATACGGCCATCGTCGGCTCATCCGGTGGCGATGAGCGGCTGGTCGCCATCGTGCGCATTACGCTCGACCGGCAGACGGAGGAATTTCTGAACCGTTTCGAGGAAGCGGTGCGGCGGCATCCCGAAGTGCAGGAGTGCTATCTCATGACGGGTGATGCAGATTACATTCTGCGCGTCGAAGCTGAAAATGCTGCGGCCTATGAGGTCATTCACAAGGAAATCCTGTCGCGATTGCCCGGCGTCGCGCGCATTCATTCCAGTTTCGCCATCCGCACGGTGCTGTTGTCGAAAGCGCCGGTTTCACGCGGCTGAAATGAAAAAAGCCCGGCTGAGCCAGGCTTTGCTATTCAAGTGAGCACGATGCTTAACGGAATTCGTAGCGCAGACCGGCGCGGATCGTGTGCATGTTGAAGCCGTTGTCCTTGGCCTGCGTTCCGGTGGCGCCCGGTCCTTCGGCGTTGCCGTAAGGGTTCGTGTTGCGGTCGTCGGCATCGTATCCATAGGCCTTGCCGCCATTGATACGCATATAGCGATAGCCAACATCCAGCTTGAGTTGTTCGGTCAGGTCATAGCTGACGCCGGCTATGAGAGCCATTGCAAAACGCCAGCTGTCCAGTCCGCCCTTTTCGCTGGAATAGGTGCAGCCAGCGCAGACTTCATGGGATTTCCAATCGTCATATCTGACATAGGCAGCACCAAGGCCCGCGCCGAGATAAGGCGTGACAGGGCCTGTACGCGGCAGGTCGACATAGGCGTTGGCCATGGCCGTCCAGATATTGGCCGTGGACGAATCCTCGTAGTTGCAATTGTCCTCGACCGGATTCAGCCCCTTCCCGGACTTCACATAGCTCGGACAGGGGGTGCGTCCGTTGATGCCTGCGCGGAAGTAGTCCAGCGTGGCATCGGCGCGGAATGTGTCGGTAAAGCGATAGCCGACACCCACGCCGTAGGTTGCACCTGCCTTGAGGTTGAAATCGTCGTAACGCAGCGTGTCGTCAATGCCGCGATAAGGCGGATCGAACTGGTTCCAGAAGTTCCACTCGCCGCCCGTGCTGGATTTGAAATTGTAACCGAGGTCGCCACGAATATACCAGCCGGAGGCATTGACCGGTTCCGGCATTGGCTCAATAACAGGCTCTGCAATTATATCAGCCGCAAAGGCCGCACTCGATCCCGCCATCAGACTGACAGCCACGATGGCAATGGCGGAAATGCACTTCATCGGTTCCCACTCCAAATCCGAACAGAAAATCGGCTCACAAGCCGCATTGCCGGATATGGTAAAGAGATATGTTTAACACTTGGTTATTAAGTAACCCTGCGGTGTATTTTCTACCGGCACTCGCGCCAAGCGCGATATTTTATAAGTAATAGCTAAAGTATAGGGGCCGGCGCGGGGCCGGCTCCAAACATCGTCAAAAGTTAATGGAATGGATGATCGACTTGTCGATCTCGTTGATGTCGCGCTTGCCGCAGAGCGCCATCGTGACATCCAGCTCCTTGCGGATGATCTCAAGCGCCAGCGTTACGCCGTCCTTGCCCATCGCGCCGAGGCCGTAGAGGAACGGGCGGCCGATGAAGACACCCTGCGCGCCGAGCGCGCGGGCTTTCAGCACATCCTGACCGGAACGAATTCCGCCATCGACATGAACTTCGATCGCGTCGCCGACAGCATCAACGATCGGCTGCAGCATGGAGATTGAAGATGGCGCGCCGTCGAGCTGGCGTCCGCCATGGTTCGACACGATGATAGCATCTGCACCGGACTTCGCCGCCATTCTTGCGTCTTCGGCGTCGAGAATGCCCTTGAGGATGAGCTTGCCGCCCCATTGTTCCTTGATCCAGGCAACGTCGTTCCAGTTGAGCTGTGGGTCGAACTGCTCCGCGGTCCAGGAGGAGAGCGAGGAAAGGTCGGTGACGTTCTTGGCGTGACCGGCGATGTTGCGGAAGGTGCGGCGCTGGGTGCCCATCATGCCAAGGCACCAGCCCGGACGGGTCGCCATCTGCCAGATATGCTTCGGCGTGAATTTCGGCGGGGCGGAAAGGCCGTTGCGGATATCCTTGTGACGCTGGCCCAGAATCTGGAGATCGAGCGTCAGCACCAATGCAGAGCAGCCCGCAGCCTTGGCGCGGCCGATCAGGTTCTTCACGAAGTCGCGGTCCTTCATCACATAGAGCTGGAACCAGAACGGCTTCTTCGTGACCGAAGCAACGTCTTCGATGGAGCAGATGCTCATGGTCGAAAGGGTGAAGGGGACGCCGAAGGCTTCAGCTGCCTGCGCAGCCAGCATTTCGCCGTCAGCGTGCTGCATGCCGGTCAGACCCGTTGGGGCGAGAGCCACCGGCATGGACACTTTTTCACCGATCATCGTCGTTTCCAGCGAGCGGTTTGTCATGTCGACGAGAACGCGCTGGCGCAATTTGATCTTCTTGAAGTCGTCCTCGTTTGCGCGGTAGGTCGACTCGGTCCAGGCGCCAGAATCCGCGTAATCAAAGAACATCTTGGGGACGCGGCGCTGGGCAAGCCGCTTCAGATCGGCGATTTCAACGATGTTGGGCATCTATCCCACCCCTTGTGGTAATTTTTCTTGACCAATCGCATGACGGATCGCGCGGCTGAAATCAAGTACGAACAAGTATCGAATAACAATTGCCTCGCGGTTAATTGAAGGACCGGCTAATTCCTCTTATGGTAATGCCACACGCCCAAGGCAACTTCCTGCCGATCAGAGAAGGCGTTCCTGCAACTGAGCCCGCAATCGGGTTAGAGGGTAACGGATGAGCAAGGCCACCAAAACCGGTTTCATCGGCAAGCGATCCGCTGCTGCGGGTGGATGGGGTGCATTGAAAAGCTGCGGCAAGCAATTGCTCGCCAGCGGCGCTCCACTCTCCGGCGCGCGCACGCTTCTCAAGGCAAACCAGCCTGACGGGTTCGATTGCCCCGGTTGCGCCTGGGGTGATCCGGAACATGGCTCTTCGTTTGAGTTTTGCGAGAACGGCGTGAAGGCTGTCGCCTGGGAGGCAACCGACCGGCGCACGACGCCGGCCTTTTTCCGCGAACATACGGTTTCCGAGCTTCGTGGCTGGACGGATTACGATCTGGAAAATACCGGTCGCCTGACCCATCCGATGCGTTACAACGCTTCGACCGATCAATATGAAGCCATCGAATGGGACGAGGCTTTCAAGACCATCGGCGATATTCTCAAGAGCTTCGACAGTCCGAACCGCGTCGAGTTCTATACGTCCGGCCGCGCTTCCAACGAGGCTGCGTTCCTCTATCAATTGTTCGTGCGCGCCTACGGCACCAATAACTTCCCCGACTGCTCCAATATGTGCCACGAGGCAAGCGGTGTCGCGCTGAAGCAGTCGGTCGGTGTCGGCAAGGGCACGGTGCTTCTGGAAGATTTCGAAATGGCTGACGCCATTTTCGTCGTCGGTCAGAATCCGGGCACCAATCATCCGCGCATGCTGGGCGATCTGCGCCGTGCGGCTGAACGCGGCGCGCGCATTGTCGTTTTCAATCCGATCCGCGAGCGCGGGCTGGAGCGGTTTGCCGATCCGCAGAACAAGCTTGAAATGCTGCATGGCGGCAGCGAAGCCATAGCAAGCGATTATTTCCAGCCGCGGCTTGGCGGCGACCTCGCCGCTTTCCGCGGCATGGCCAAGGCGGTTTTCGCGGCAGACGATGCAGCGCTCGCCGCAGGCAAGCCATCGACTCTCGACAGGACCTTTCTCAGCACGCATACGGCGGAACTGGAAGCCTATCGTGCGGCTGTCGACGCGACCTCATGGGAGGAGATCGAGGATCAGTCCGGTCTTCTGCGGCAGTCGCTCGAACGCGCGGCGCAGATCTACATGCAATCGGAACGGGTCATCTGCACCTGGGCGATGGGCATCACCCAGCACCGCCATTCGGTTATCACGATCCGGGAAATCACCAATTTCATGCTGCTGCGCGGCAATATCGGCAGGCCGGGCGCGGGCCTCTGTCCGGTGCGCGGCCATTCCAACGTGCAGGGCGACCGCACCGTTGGCATCAACGAGCGGCCTCCGGTTGCGTTTCTCGATGCGCTGGAAAAGGAGTTCGGCTTCAACGTTCCGCGCGAGCCGGGGCATAATGTTCTGGGCGCCATCGGCGCGATGCTCGACGGATCGGCCCAGGCCTTTATCGGCCTTGGCGGCAACTTTGCACGAGCAACGCCGGACAGCCCGCTTATCTCGAAAGCGCTCTCCAGCCAGCGTCTGACGGTCCATATCGCAACCAAGCTCAATCATTCGCATCTGGTGCCGGGGCAGGATTCCTTCATCCTGCCGTGCCTGGGACGCACTGAAATCGACCTCAACTCCAAGGGCGTTGCGCAGATCGTGACGGTGGAGGATTCCATGAGCATGGTGCATGGTTCGGGCGGCATCAATGCGCCTGCCTCACCGCATCTGCGCTCGGAAGTAGCGATCATTGCAGGCATGGCGCAGGCGACGCTTGGGCCGCAGCCGGTCAACTGGCTGGAACTTGCCGACGATTATGATCTCATCCGCGACCGTATTGCCCGCGTATTGCCGGACTTCTACGACTTCAACAAGCGCGTGCGGGTTCCGCGCGGCTTCCATTTGCGCAACTCCGCCCGGGAACTGGAATGGAACACGACGAAGGGCAAGGCCACGTTTTGGGCCGGCGCCCTGCCGGAATCCGTGGAGCACCAGCAGGCGCGCGGCACGCCCGGACGCTATGTATTGCAGACATTCCGCAGCCACGACCAGTATAACACCACCATCTACGGCATGGATGATCGCTATCGCGGTGTCTATGGCGAACGTCAGGTCGTCTTCATGAATGCCGACGACATGGCCGATCTCGGCGTTGAGGCCGGCGACCGGGCCGATATTGTTGGCGAATTCGATGACGGCGTGGAGCGGATTGCCCGCGATTTTCGCTTCGTGCCCTACGATATTCCGCGCGGCTGCATTGCAGGCTACTACCCGGAAATGAACGTGCTGGTGCCGCTCGCCAGTTCCGGTGATGAAAGCTACACGCCGACCTCAAAGTCGGTGATTGTTTCGTTCCGTCCCCTGAAGTCGGCTGCCGCATGATGGATGAGAGCGAGGCGGAATATATGGCGTTCGTCGATGCTCTTATGGCTGCGTCCGGCAATCTTAGCGCGCTCGGTGCGGGGATTGTGGCCGGGCTGGCGCTGGATATCGCCTCAGACAGCCGAACCTTTGCGCGGTTGCTGGGCGTTGCCCATGCTCTCGTGCTGCGGGAAATTTCAGTGCTCGGGCAGGACCATGGTTATGTGCGGATCAGGCAGCGCGATCCGCGCACGCAGCGCACACGTTATGAATTGAACGCTGCCGGGCAAAGGCTTGTCCGGGAGGTGCAAGGGTAGAAGGCAATCGCCGGTATTCCCGGAACATTTCTTCAAACTCTGCTCGTACCTACATTTTTACTTATAAATTTTCTGATGAAAGGCAAAAGCCGCCCAATTGTTTGGTGTAAACATTTCCGAAGAGCTTTTGACAGCGAGAAATATGAAACCATATCTTTTACGACGCCGCTTTCGCGTGCGTGGCTTTCGTTGCACTCTCAAACGAACCGAACCAGCGAGATTCGTGTAAATGGCAGTAAATTCATTTGTTTACGGTTTGTGGAATGGGGGAGGGCGCGTTGTGAACCGGCACGTTTTTCCCCGTTTCGGGATAGCCGCCATAGTCCTTGCCTGCATGGGGCTGCTTGTGCCGGGCGCAACGTTTCAGGCGCGGGCGGATGAACTCAATGTCGTCCCGGTGGCGGCGGTCAAAGCGGTCGCCAGTGATTATCAGCCAAAGCTGACATTATCCGGGTCGATAGCGGCGCGATCGCTTGTCAATGTGTCGTTTCGGCTGAACGGTCAGGTGGTTCAGCGTCTGGTCGAAGTCGGCCAGCATGTGGAAAAGGGACAGCCCCTCGCCAGTATCGACGATGTTGAACAGCAGGCTAATCTGCGCGTTGCGCAAGCCTCCAAGGATGCCGCGCAGGCGCAGCTGGTGCAGGCGGAAGCCAACTTTGCGCGACAGAAGGCCTTGCTGGCGCAAGGGTTTACGACGCGCAGCACCTATGATCAGGCAACCCAGAACCTTCAGACGACGCAAAGCGCCCTTGCCAGTGCGGAAAGCCAGCTCAACAACGCGCGCGACGAACTGTCCTACACCGAATTGCAGGCGCCTGTTTCAGGCGTGATCACTGCGCGCAATGTAGAGGCCGGTCAGGTGGTGCAGGCGGCGCAGACGGCGTTTTCGATTGCCGAGGACGGTCCGCGCGATGCGGTCTTCGACGTGCAGGAAACGCTGGTCAACCATGCCAAGATCGGAATGGGTGTAACGATCTCCCTTCTCTCCGATGCTTCGATAAGCGCCGAAGGAAAGATCCGCGAGATTTCGCCGGTGGTCGATGCGCAGACCGGCACTGTGCGGGTCAAGGTCGGGATAGCTCAAACCCCGCACCAGATGGCGCTGGGCGCCACGGTGACGGGCACGGTTCATATGGAAAGTGTGAAGGTCGTCGTTCTGCCATGGAGCGCGATGACCTCGGATGCAGGACGCACGGCTGTCTGGAGGCTCTCCAAGGATTCGAAAGTGGCAACGCTGGTTCCGATCAAGGTGCTCGCCTACGAAAAAGGCCGGCTGCTCGTTGAGAGCGGGCTACAGGAAGGCGAGCTGATCGTCACCAAGGGCGCGCAGATGCTGCGTTCAGGCGAACCGGCCGAGATCATGCCGGAACAGGAAGGGCTCGTTGCACAATGAAAACGGCAATCCAGTTTCCCACGATCCGCTCGGCGGGTTATGTCGCCCTGCTTGGCGCGGCGGTTCTGCTCAGCGCCTGCGGCAAGGAAGAAGACAAGCAGGCGGATTCGGACGTCGCGCGTCCGGTCCTTTACATGGTGGTCGAGCCCAAGCCTGTAACGCAGACGGGCTTCGCCGGTACGATCGAGCCTCGTTATTCCACCGATCTTGCCTTTCGTGTGCTGGGCCGGATCATCAATCGACCTGTTCAGGTGGGCGATCTTGTAAAGAAGGACGAGATGGTGGCCATGCTCGATCCTGCCAATCTCGATCTTGCCGTCCAGTCCGCACGGGCCGATCTGGCGAGCGCGGAAGCACAGTTTGCCAACGCCTCGGCAAGCGAGGAGCGCCAGCGTATCCTGCTGAAGGGCAATAATGTTTCCCAGGCCGATTATGATGCGGCAAGGCAGGCGCGGGATAGCGCTCACGCGGGGCTCGAAAAGGCCCGGGCGGGTCTGAAAAAGGCGCAGGACCAGCGCAGCTATGCCGTATTGCGCCCGGATTACGATGGCATCATTTCCGCAACGAGCGCCGAAGTGGGGCAGGTGGTCGCCGCGGGACAAACCGTGATGACGGTCGCACGTCCGGATGTTCGGGAAGCCGTCCTCGATATTCCCGACAGCATGACGCAATATTTTGAACGGGACACGCCATTCAATGTGCAGCTTCAGGCCGACCCGACTGTCACCGGAAAGGGGACCGTGCGTGAGGTCGCCCCGCAGGCGGACGCCCAGACGCGCACGCGGCGCGTGCGCATTGCCCTCGACAATCCGCCCGACGGCTTTCGCCTCGGCGCAACGATCCGGGCGGCGATGGCTGCACCCGAACAGAACCTGGTAACGATCCCGATCCAATCCTTGCACGAAGAAAACGGCAAGACCGGAATCTGGGTCATCGACCCCGGAAAACAAACGGTTTCCCTTCACGACGTGCAGGTTATCGAGCGGCGCGGCGGCAGTTTTGTCGCCGAGGGTGTCGATATCGGAAGCTACGTTGCGATTGCCGGTGTGAATGAGTTGAAGGAAGGACAGAAAGTCCGCCTGGACGCGAAAGGAACGGGTCTGTGAAGAAAGGATTCAATCTGTCTGACTGGGCTCTGAACCATCGGTCCCTGGTCTGGTACTTCATGCTCGTCTTTCTCGTCGCGGGCTTTATTTCCTACATCGATCTCGGTCGGGAGGAAGACCCGGAATTTACCGTCAAGACGATGGTCGTGCAGGCCAATTGGCCCGGAGCCTCCGTTGAGGAAACGCTCAATCAGGTTACGGACCGGCTGGAAAAGAAGCTCGAGGAGCTCGATACGCTCGACTATACCCGCAGCATAACGACGGCTGGCAAATCGGTCGTTTTCGTGTTTTTGAAAGATACGGCGCGCGCCGAACAGGTCAAAAAATCATGGACCGAGGTGCGTCACTTTCTGAACGACATTCAGAACACGCTGCCTCAAGGCGTTCTCGGGCCATATTTCAATGACCAGTTCGGTGATGTTTACGGCAATGTCTTTGCGTTCACGTCGGATGGTCTTTCGATGCGGCAGCTGCGGGACTATGCCGAAAGCACGCGGGCGAAAATCCTCACCTTGCCGAATGCCGGCAAGGTCGAGCTGATCGGCGCGCAGGACGAGGCGATCTATCTGGAATTCTCCACACGTCAGGTAGCGGCGCTCGGACTGGACCAGCAGGCAATCCTGCAAGCCTTGCAGGACCAGAATGCCATCACGCCTTCCGGTGTCGTGGAAGCCGGTCCGGAACGCATCAGCGTGCGTGTCAGCGGGCAATTCACGTCGGAAGCCGACCTGCGCGCGGTGAATTTGCGCGTCAATGATCGCTTCTTCCGCCTTTCCGATGTCGCGACCATCACGCGTGGCTATGTCGACCCGCCGACATCGATTTTCCGGGTCAACGGGCAGGACGCCATCGGCCTTGGCATCGGCATGAAGCCGAACGGCAATCTGCTGGAATTTGGTGCGGCGCTCGACAAGATGATGAGCCAGGTGACGCAGGAACTGCCCGTTGGCGTGAATGTCTTCAAGGTCGCGGATCAGCCCGAGGTCGTCAAGGATGCGGTTTCCGGCTTTACCAGAGCGCTGTTCGAGGCTGTCGTCATCGTTCTGGCGGTGAGCTTCGTCAGCCTGGGCGTTCGAGCGGGCTTTGTCGTTTCGCTGTCGATCCCGCTGGTGCTGGCGATCACTTTCCTGGCAATGTCGCTGCTGGATATCTCGCTGCAGCGCGTGTCACTCGGTGCGCTGATCATTGCGCTCGGTCTTCTGGTCGATGATGCGATGATCGCGGTGGAAATGATGGTCGCACGGCTGGAGGCAGGCGATCCGATCAACAAGGCGGCGACCTACGTTTATACCAGTACGGCTTTCCCGATGCTGACGGGCACGCTTGTGACCATCGCCGGCTTCATACCGATCGGGCTCAACAGCAGTCAGGCCGGTGAGTACACGTTCACATTGTTCGTGGTGATTGCGGTTTCGCTGATTGTCTCGTGGATCGTGGCTGTGCTGTTTGCGCCGTTGCTGGGGGTCACCTTCCTGCCGAAGAAAATGAAGGCGTATGAAGAAAAGCGAAGCCGCTTCTTCGAAATATTCTCGCAGGTCCTGCTCGCGGCCATGCGGCATAAATGGATCACGATCATCGCGACCATCGCACTTTTTGCCGTGTCGGTTTTCGGGATGGGCTTCATCGAACGGCAGTTCTTCCCGCAGTCGGACCGCCCGGAACTGGTGCTCGACTGGACGCTGCCGCAGAACAGTTCCATCACCGACACCAGAGCGCAGATGGAAAAGTTCGAAGCGACGATGCTCAGGGATAATCCCGATGTGGATCACTGGAGCACCTATATCGGTCAAGGGGCTATCCGATTCATCCTATCCTTCGATGTGCAGCCGGCGAACCCCTATTTCGGGCAGATGGTCGTCGTTGCCAAGGACATTGAAGCGCGCGACAGGCTCCGCGACAAGTTCAACGAGGTGTTGCGCAAGGACTATGTCGGCACGGACGTCTATGTGAAATATCTGGAGCTTGGACCGCCAGTAGGGCGTCCGGTGCAGTATCGCATTTCGGGACCGGACATCCAGAAGCTGCGGGGTGTGGCGCAGGATTTTGCCGGTATCCTGAGCGCGGACAAGCGGCTTGGCGTTGTCAACTATAACTGGAACGAGCCTGGCCGGGTCATTCGCGTCGATGTGATGCAGGACAAGGCGAGAAAGCTCGGCATTTCCTCAAAGGATATTGCAACGACCCTCAACGGTATCGTTGGCGGGATCACGATCACGCAGGTGCGGGATTCCATCTACCTGATCAACGTGATCGCACGGGCGCAGAAGCAGGAACGGGATTCGATCGATACGCTCCAGAGCCTCCAGATCGCAACCGGCAACGGGACCTCGGTGCCCTTGGCGGCGATTGCGAATTTCCGGTATGAGCTGGAGCAGCCGGTTATCTATCGTCGGTCGCGTATTCCCACCATCACGGTTGCCGCCGGCATCATCGACAAGACGATGCCTGATACGATCGTCAAGGATCTGGAACCAGCCATCAAGACCTTCGCCGACAAGCTGCCAGCGGGATATGATGTCCAGACGGCAGGTACGGTGGAGGAAAGCGGCAAGAGCCAGGGACCAATTGCGGCGGTCGTTCCGCTGATGCTGTTCGTCATGGCAACGGTCCTGATGATACAGTTGCAGAGCTTCCAGCGGCTGTTCCTTGTGGTGGCTGTGGCGCCGCTCGGGTTGATCGGTGTCGTTGCCGCTTTGCTGCCAAGCGGCAAGCCGCTCGGTTTCGTTGCGATCCTCGGCGTGTTGGCGCTCGTCGGCATTCTCATCCGCAACTCGGTCATCCTGATCGTGCAGATCGAGGAGCATATCATCGAGGGCATGCACCCATGGGATGCAGTGACACAGGCGAGTCAGCACCGAATGCGCCCCATTGCCCTGACGGCGGCGGCGGCAAGCCTGGCGCTGATCCCTATCGCGCGCGAAGTGTTCTGGGGACCGATGGCCTATGCCATGATGGGTGGCATCATCGCGGGCACGGCAATCACGCTCCTCTTCCTGCCGGCGCTCTATGTCGCCTGGTTCCGGATCAAGGAGCCGGAACGCAACGGCGATGCGCCGCCAGCCGAGGCACATACTGCTTCGCCATCGCATTAACAAAAAAGCCCGGTTACAACCGGGCTTTTTTCATGAGATTGTCACTTGCCATTGGTTCTATATAGGTTCTATTATGTAAGTTATGAATAGAACCACATTGATCACGGCGATTGAAGAGCGCGGCTTGCATGATCCGCAGCTTACGGGGCCGCTTTACCGGAACCTCGCACGCATTCTCGGTGAGTTGATCGAGGAAGGGGAGCTTGCGCCCGCTGTCGGCCTGCCGCCGGAGCGCGATCTGGCGGAACAGCTTGGCGTCGGCCGTATCACTGTTCGCAATGCCTATAAGGAATTGCTGACACAGGGCGTGGTGGAAGCGCGGCGCGGCAGCGGCACCTTCGTCGCGGAGCGCCCGGCACGCATCAGCCAGCATCTGTGGCGCCTGACTTCGTTTTCCGAGGACATGCTGTCGCGCGGCAAGGAGCCGGGCGCGCGCGTCGTCACCAACAAGGTCGACAGGCCATCGCCGGACGAAGCTTTCCGGCTGGGGGTCGGTGTCGATACGACCGTGGTGCGGCTTGACCGCCTGCGTCTCGCCGACGGAGTGCCGATGGCTTTTGAGCGCGCGGTGGTTCCACGCCATTTTCTGGACCAGGATCGCGTTGATGAAACCTCGCTTTACGGCGCGCTGGCGCGTCGCGGCCACAAACCGGTACGCGCCCTGCAACGCCTGACGGCGGTCACGCTCGATCCCGGCATAGCCCGCCTGCTTGGCGTGCATCGGGGCGCGCCCGCACTTTTGATCGAGCGCGTCTCGCATCTCGAAGACGACCGGATCGTCGAATATACCCGTTCGCATTATCGCGCCGATGCCTATGACTTCGTCGCGGAACTGAAAATTGGAGAATGACCATGAACAGCCTTTCCTCCTTGATGCTGCAGGAAACCGAACAGTCGCCAGCCGTCGTCGCCGGTCTGCTTGAGAAGGAGGCAGGCACGTTCGCGGAAATCGCGCGCCTCTTCCAGAAGAGCGAACCTGCCGTCATCACCACCGCCGCGCGCGGTTCGTCCGACCACGCGGCAACATTCTTCAAATATCTGATGGAAATCACGATGGGCATTCCCGTCGCGTCCATCGGGCCATCGGTGGCATCGGTCTATGGTTCCAAGCTGAAGCTCAAGAACGGCCTGCACTTCACCGTGTCGCAATCGGGTGCCAGCCCCGATATTGTTGCGGCGCAGGAAGCAGCCAAAAAGGGTGGCGCAACCACGATTGCCGTCGTGAACGTCGTCGATAGTCCGCTTGGTAACGCTGCCGACGTCGTGCTGGCGCTCCATGCCGGTGAAGAAAAAAGCGTTGCCGCAACCAAGTCGTTCATCGCCGCGGTCGCCGCGCTTTCGGGCGTCGTTGCTTCGGCCAGCGGTGACGCAAGCCTGCAAGCCGGACTGCAACGCCTGCCGGAAGCGCTTGCTGCAACACGGCCCGATGGCCGCGAGGCAGTGGAAAACCTTCTGTTCAATGCGCGTTCGCTTTATACCGGCGGTCGCGGTACGGCCTTTGCGATTGCACTCGAAGCTGCGCTGAAGGCAAAGGAAACCGCGAATATCCATGCCGAAGCTTTCTCTCTGGCCGAACTGATGCATGGTCCGATGCGTCTGGTGGAAGAGGGCTTCCCGATCGTTTCCTTCCTGCCACGCGACGAAGCCTTTGACACCAACATGCAGGCGCTCAAGCGGCTGCACTCGTTCGGGGCGAGCATCGTATCGCTATCCGATGCGGAAACGCCGGGCTTCCGGTTGCCATCGGCGAGCACGGGTAACGCGCATCTCGATCCGCTGGTTTCCCTCATCAATTATTACCGCGTCATTGAAGCGGTCACGCGCCGCAAGGGGTTCGATCCCGACAAGCCGCGCAATCTCAACAAGGTTACGGTGACGGTATGACGAAAAAATCAGCAATAGCAGGGGCGCGTATCTTCGACGGCGAGCGCTTTCACGACCAGAGCGCGTTGGTGTTCAGCGATGGCCGGATCGAAGCCATTGTGCCGGAAGCCTCGCTTGGCGAGGCCCATGAGGTCGAGCGTCTGAATGGCGGCATTCTAGCTCCCGGCTTCATCGATGCGCAGGTGAATGGCGGCGGCGGGCGCATGCTGAACGATCAGCCAACGCCCGAAATCATGTTCACGATTGCCAAGGGGCATCGCAAATATGGAACGACGAGCCTTTTGCCCACGCTGATTACCGATACGACGCCGGTTCGCGACCGCGCCATCGAAGCGGCGATTGAAGCGGTCAAGGCGGACAAGGGCGTTGCCGGCCTGCATCTTGAGGGGCCGCATCTGGCGCCTGCACGCAAGGGCGCGCATCTGGCGGAACTGATGCGTCCCGTCAATGATGCCGATATTGCGCTCTATATCCATACGGCAAAGCAGATCGGCACCTTGCTGCTCACGCTTGCTGCCGAGCAGGTCACGCCGGACCAGGTGCGCCGGTTAAGCGATGGCGGTGTCGTCGTCAGCATCGGCCACAGCGACACTACAGCGGAAGAGGCGTTCAAGCGCTTCGATGCTGGTGCGCGGAGTGTCACCCATCTTTTCAACGCGATGAGCCAGATCGGCCACCGTGCACCGGGGCTTGCAGGCGCGGCGCTCGATCATCCCGACATCTGGTGCGGTATTGTTGCCGATGGCCATCATGTCGATCCGATGGCGCTGCGGCTTGCGCTCAGGGCAAAGCGCGGCGACGCGCATCTGTTTTTCGTGACGGATGCCATGGCTTTGGTCGGTTCGGACTCGGAAAGCTTCGAGATCAACGGGCGCGCCGTCCGTCGTGTGCCGGGCGGCATCTGCTCCAAGCTCGTGCTGGCGGATGGCACCATTGCCGGTTCCGATCTCGACATGGCGTCGGCTGTTCGTTTCGGCGTGGCCGAGCTGGAACTCACGCTGGCCGAGGCGCTGCGTATGGCGAGCCACTATCCCGCGCGCTATCTGCGTCTTGATGATCGCGGCACATTCCGACCCGGCATGCGAATGGATGCGGTCCATCTTGATGACGGATTGTTTGCGAAAGCCACGTGGCTTTCGGGTGAAAAGCAGATCGCGGGGTACGGCCGATGACCGAAATCACCGATCGTTATTTCAATGATCTGATCGCCCGGCTCTCCGGCCTGCGGGATCGTCTTGCCGATCCGATGGCCAAGGCGGCTGAACTCATCGCCGCTGCGGCCAAGGCGGATCGCCGCGTTTATGTGTTCGGCACCGGCCATTCGCATATGATGGCGGAAGAGCTGCATTATCGTGCAGGCGGACTGGCAATCACCGTGCCCATTCTCTGCGGGGCGATCATGCTGCAGGACGGGGCGGTGGCAAGCTCGCATTTCGAGCGGATCGAAGGAGCGGTGCTGCCAATTCTCGAACGTTATGGCATTCGCGAAGGCGACGTGCTGATCGTCGTGTCGAATTCCGGCGTCAATGCCGCTCCCATCGAGGCAGCACGCTTTGCGCGTGAGAAGGGCGCGGCCGTTATTGCGGTCACCTCCGTCACCTATTCCAACGCCATCGCCAAGGGGCGCACGCAATTGCTTTCTCTGGCCGATGTCGTTCTGGACAATGACGCGCCAGCGGGGGATGCGGTGCTGGAAGTCGAAGGCAGTGCGCTAAAAGTCGGCCCGGTTTCAACCGCGCTTGGCGTGACCATCCTCAATGCCGTTTTTGCCGATGTGGCGGCAAGGCTGGTGGGCGAGGGCGACGCCCCGATCTATCTCAGCGCCAACATGCCGGGCTCTGGTGATGTGAACCGCTCGCTTGTTGCCCGCTATCGTAATCGCAACCCGCATCTTTGATGCTGGTCCGCATCCCGGAACGGGGGATGCGGCTCGAAACAAAATTGGACAATCTTTCTTCCAAAGTCGCTTGATAGCGCAATCCCGTCAGTGCATTACGCATTCTGGCATGGCCGGGGCCGCTTCGTGGATTAGGTTCGCGATGTGGTCGCCCTGGCTTGCGCCTTCGAAAATTTGAGGAAGTCCGATGCATAATTTCGTCCTGACCGTCACCTGCAAGTCCACCCGTGGTATCGTTGCCGCGATTTCGGGTTATCTTGCCGGCAAGGGTTGCAACATCATCGATAGCGCCCAGTTCGACGATCTGGACACCGGTCGCTTCTTCATGCGCGTCAGCTTTATTTCCGAAGAAGGCGTAGCGCTCGACGTGCTGCGTGAGGGCTTTGCGTCCGTGGCGGCACCTTTCGACATGAATTTCGAGTTCCATGACAACGCGCACCGCACCAAGACATTGCTGATGGTTTCGCGTTTCGGCCATTGCCTGAACGATCTTCTCTATCGCTGGAAGATCGGCGCACTGCCGATCGATATTGTCGGCGTGGTCTCGAACCATTTCGATTATCAGAAGGTTGTCGTCAATCACGACATTCCGTTCCATCACATTGCCGTCACCAAGGCCAACAAGCCGGAAGCCGAGCAGCGCCTTCTGGATATCGTGGAAGATACCGGCACCGAACTGGTGGTGCTAGCGCGTTACATGCAGGTTCTGTCCGACCAGCTTTGCCAGAAGATGTCGGGCCGGATCATTAATATCCACCACTCGTTCCTGCCGTCCTTCAAGGGCGCAAATCCTTACAAGCAGGCTTATGAGCGTGGCGTGAAGCTGATTGGCGCGACCGCGCATTACGTGACGGCTGATCTTGATGAAGGCCCGATCATCGAGCAGGATGTGGCGCGCATCACGCACGCACAGAGCGCCGCCGACTATGTGTCGATTGGCCGTGACGTGGAAGCGCAGGTTCTGGCGCGAGCCGTTCACGCCCATATCCATCACCGCTCATTCCTCAACGGCAACCGCACCGTCGTATTCCCTGCTAGCCCCGGTTCGTTCGCCTCAGAACGCATGGGGTGATCGACCAGTCGATATTTACGCACTGACGGTCTGCAAATGGTGCCTCTCTGCGCTTCCGGTGCTCATGTATCTTAAAGTACACTCCGCTCCGGTTCTCGAGAGGTCACCATTTTCGCCGCGTCATTGCAAAAATCTCAACCGGTCGATGCGTTGTGCCAATTCAAATATTAAGCCAATAAAAAACCCCGCCGAAGCGGGGTTTTCTTTTGATCTATAAAGGGAGCGATCAGTCGATGTCGAAGGAAACGCCCTGTGCCAGCGGCAGAGCCTTCGAGTAATTAATGGTGTTGGTTGCGCGGCGCATATAGGCCTTCCACGCGTCCGAACCCGATTCACGACCGCCGCCGGTTTCCTTTTCGCCGCCGAATGCGCCGCCGATTTCCGCACCAGACGTGCCGATATTGACGTTGGCGATGCCGCAATCCGAACCTTCAGCGGAAAGGAAGCGCTCTGCTTCCTGCAGATTGAGCGTAAAGATCGATGACGACAGGCCTGCGCCGACAGCATTGTGGCTCGCCAGAACATCGTCAAAGTCGGAATACTTCATGACGTAGAGGATCGGGGCGAAGGTTTCTTCGAGAACCGGGCCTTCCTGCTTCGGCATTTCGACAATGGCCGGACGCACATAGTAAGCGTTTTCATGGCCAGCATCGACGCGTTCGCCGCCCTGTACCTTGCCGCCGTGTGCAGCTGCTTCCTTGAGCGCCTTCTGCATGTTGTCGAAAGCAACCTTGTCGATCAGCGGACCGACCAGAGCGCTGGTTTCAAGCGGAGAACCAACAGTGACGCTGGCATATGCCTTCTGGAGACGCGGGACGAGGGCGTCGTAAACGCTTTCATGCACGAAGAGACGGCGCAGCGTGGTGCAGCGCTGGCCAGCGGTGCCCATTGCGCCGAAAGCGATTGCGCGCAGCGCCATGTCGAGATCGGCCGACGGGCAGACGATGCCTGCATTGTTGCCGCCCAGTTCGAGAATTGCGCGAGCAAAACGCTTGGCAAGGCGCGGACCGACTTCGCGGCCCATGCGGGTCGAGCCGGTTGCCGAAACGACCGGGACCTTCGGGCTGTCGACGAGGACTTCGCCGATTTCACGATCACCGAGCAGAAGCTGCGAGATGCCTTCCGGCGCATCGCCAAAACGCTTCAGGGCACGCTTGAAGATCGCATCGCAGGCAAGAGCGGTCAGAAGGGTCTTTTCAGACGGCTTCCAGACGACCGAGTTGCCGCAGACGATTGCAAGAGCGGCGTTCCACGACCAGACGGCCACGGGGAAGTTGAAGGCAGAGATAACGCCAACGACGCCGAGCGGATGCCAGGTTTCCATCATGCGATGGCCAGCACGTTCGGTTGCGATGGTGAGACCGTAGAGCTGGCGCGACAGGCCGACGGCGAAATCGCAGATGTCGATCATTTCCTGCACTTCGCCGAGGCCTTCCGAAGGAATCTTGCCAGCTTCGAGCGAAACGAGACGGCCAAGATCTTCCTTGGAAGCACGCAGTTCTTCACCGAGCAGGCGGATCAGCTCGCCGCGCTTCGGTGCTGGAACGTTGCGCCAGGCGCGAAAGGCTTCGTCGGCCTTGTCGATGATCTTGACGGCGTCTTCCTTGCTGTGGGTCTTGACCGCAGCAATCTGTTCGCCCGAAACAGGGCTGAAACCGGCAAGGTCGCCACCGGTATAGGCGGATGCATCCACGCCGAGTTTGGAAAGCAGATCGGCGGCTTCCTTCTTCACGTCGATTTTTCTAACAGCGGTGTTCATGGCTTTCCTCTCTGTATGAGTTGTTTGCGCATAATCCTGTCCGAGAAGTTTGCAACTTTTCGGGGTTATGCGTTTATTCCGCCGCTTCGAGGCCCTTCAGGCCTGCTCGAACGGCTTCGATGGATTCGCGTTCGATGCGGGCATAGTGCTCGAATTCATTAAGCACTTTCGCGCCCAGATCATCCTCGAAACGCTTCTGGTTGGGGCTTTCAACAAAATCCTGCGTTTCGTCGTCGCCCAGATTGGACTGGAATATACCGGCAGCACTGACCGGCAGGAAGTCTTCATAGATGATCGGGTCGAACTGAACTGCGCCTGCTTCAATCAGAACCTCGATATCGGTATCCGGCTTGAAAGCTGCAAGACGTGCAGCATCCTTGACCGAATAGGCGAAGTAGCCGAGGCCTTCCTCACGCACGCCAGCCCATGTATCGGGGAAGGCCGCGAAAGTATCGCTCAGCGCCTTCACATATTCAGCCGCATTCGAGCCGTCCGGGGCAGGGCGGGCAATAGCGCGGGTGTCGTTGAGAAGCTTGTCGTAAAGCGCACGGCCCTTTGGCGTGAGCGCCACGCCGCGCTGTTCGATCTCGCCGAAACGGGCGGTATGCGAGCCCGGTGTCCAGGTTCCGTCCGGGTTGACGAAAGATACTTCTTCTTCCAGCGCCTTGAAAGAGGTCTGGCGCAGGAGGATCGGGCACTTGCGGGTTGGCGGGCCTTCAACGACGGCTTTCGGGTTGATGCCGCGTTCCGGCATCTGGGCCTGCACGGCGTCGATGTCGAGCGTGCGCGGCGTCAGATGGTTGATATGCGGACCCTTGAAGGAAACGACATCGGCGATGAGGCGATGTGCATCATGCAGGCGATGATAAAGTTCGGCGCTGACATTGGCGTGATCGTGCCAGCGGAAGGTTTCCAGCACTTCAGCGACGAAGGCCTTGGCATCGTCATCGTTGAGGCCGCCTTCAGCTTCCGCCTTTTCGACGAGCGCGATAGCGCCAGCGGTGAAGATGTTGCGCTTGGAGAGAACTTCCTCCGATTCGGCGCGCAGCTTTTCATCGGCGATGAGGTCAAGGCGCAGAAGCGAGGTGAAGACGCGGAACGGGTTGTGTTTTAGCGCTGCATCGGCGACCGGGCGGAACGCTGTCGAATGGACCGGAACGCCAGCGGCGCTCAGATCGTAATAGCCGACTGGGAACATGCCCATGACCGCGAACACACGGCGCATCATGGAAAGCTCGGCAGCAGTGCCGAGACGGATTGCGCCGTGGCGCTCTTCCGAGATGCGCTCAAGCGAATCTGTTTCCGTCAGGCGTTCATGCAGGTGGCTGTCATCCGCCAGCACCTTGGCGTTCACATCGGCAACGAGTTCCATCAATGTGCCATAAGCAGGCACTTCCTGCTTGTACATGGCAGACATCGCAGCCGAGAAGGCGGAACGAATGGCGTCCGGCGAAACGAATTTCTGGTCTTTCATGGCGAAAATTTCCGTCGAGTGGGGCATCTTCGGGGGGTGCATGTCTTGTTTGGGAGGATCATGCATGGATTATGATGAAAATGTATCATATAGACCGTTTTGCGGTTATGCTTGCGACGAAAGCAACTATGTTAATGCGAGAATGGAATGAAGCTGAGCAGAAGACTGATCCCGGACATCGCCACGCTGCAAGCCTTTGAATGTGCTGCCCGTCACGGAAGTTTCACCCAGGCCGCGCATGAGCTCAATCTCACCCAAAGCGCTGTCAGCCGTCAGATCAAGGATCTCGAAAGCCAGCTCGGCGTGCTGCTGTTCGAGCGCATTCGCCAGCGTATTCTGCTTTCCGATGCCGGCCGCAAGTTTCTGCCGGAAGTGCGGCGTCTTCTCAACCAGACAGAGGATACGATGTTGCGCGCCATGGCTTCGGCGCAGTCCACCTCTTCTTTCAGTGTGGCGACGCTGCCGACATTCGGCACGCGCTGGCTGATGCCGCGCATTCCCGATTTCGTCGAGAAGCATCCGGGGATCGCGTTGAATGTAGCGTCCCGTTCCGGCGTTTTCGACTTCGAGGAACAGCCCTTCGATCTGGCCATTCATTACGGACAGCCAGTCTGGGCTCACGCCACCTGCACTTTCCTGTGCAGTGAGGTTATTGTGCCGGTTGCTTGTCCAAGTCTGTTGAAGGCACGTCATCCGTCCGCTCCGGAAGAACTTGAAAACGAACCTTTGCTGCATCTTGCGACACGGCCCAAAATGTGGGCGCAATGGTTTGAAAGCTGCGGCGTCGAAGGACAGTCGGCCTATCGCGGCCACCGTTTCGACCAGTTTTCGATGGTTATAGGTGCAGCATTGGCTGGGCTGGGTTTCGCGCTTCTGCCGCTTTATCTGATCGAGCAGGAATTGCGCAGCGGTGAACTGGTCATGCTTTTCGAGAAGCCGATGCGGACCGAGAATGAATATTATCTCGTTGTCCCGGAAGGAAAACTGGAAAACCCGCTGACGCAGGTCTTCTGCCAGTGGATTGCCGGGCAGGTTGGAAATACGGATTATTCGATGCTGGTTCATTCCAAACCGGAATGAATTGTTGCGCAAATAACGCTGTCCAAGTGGGTTTGGCGGCGTGAAATAGAAACAACCGGGCAGGGTGCCCGTATTCCACGAGAGCGGTCGATCATGAAAAAGACCGGGAACCGCTCTAACTGTTTGTTTTTACGCATTTCCGAACGCAAAACCGCTTCACACTTTTGCTGGAAATGCTCGGTATGAAATGGTTGTCTCAATGCTGAACGATCCGCGCTCCCATGGTCTTTGGGAAAAGACCGCCCCTGCCGCTCCCAAGACGACTGCGCTGCAAGGTGATCTGACTGCGGACGTGGTAATCGTAGGCGGCGGCTTCACCGGCCTGTCAACAGCCTTGCATCTGGCCGAAAAAGGCACCCGGGCCATCGTGCTTGAAGGCATCGAGATCGGATATGGCGGTTCGGGACGCAATGTCGGTCTGGTGAACGCGGGCATGTGGGTCATGCCGGATGATCTGCCCGGCGTGCTTGGCCAGAAATATGGCGACCGTCTGCTCGATGTCCTCGGCAATGCGCCGAAGCTGGTTTTTGAGATTATCGAGAAACACAAGATTGCCTGTGAAGTCGAGAAGCAGGGCACGCTTCATTGCGCCGTCGGCAAGAAGGGTCTGAAAGAACTTGAAGATCGTTATGAGCAGTGGGCGCGCCGTGGCGCGAATGTAAAGCTGCTCGATGCGAGAGAAACCGAAGCCAAGGTCGGCACGAAAGCCTATGCCGGGTCGCTGCTCGATCTGCGCGCCGGTACGATCCAGCCGCTGGCCTATGTGCGCGGGCTTGCCCATGCCGCTGTCGCCGCTGGCGCGACCATCTTTACCGGAAGCCCCGTGACCGGCTCTGAGGAAAAGAACGGCAAATGGGTGGTCAAGACCGCCAAGGGTTCCGTAACGGCCAATTGGGTCGTGGTGGCAACCAACGCCTATACCAATGCGCCTTGGGCGGAAGTTCGCGCCGAACTGGTTCATCTGCCATATTTCAACATGGCTACAAAGCCGCTGTCGGACAATCTCAAGAAGAGCATTCTGCCGGAGCGTCAGGGTGTATGGGATACGAAGGAAGTGCTTTCGTCCTTCCGTTTTGACAGCCAAGGCCGCCTGGTGTTCGGCAGCGTCGGTGCGCTGCGCAATACGGGTGCTGCCGTGCACAAGGCATGGGCCAAGAAGTCGTTGAAGCGACTGTTCCCGCAGATCGGCGAAGTCGAATTCGAAGCCGAATGGTATGGCAAGATCGGCATGACCGATGACAGCCTGCCGAAATTCCATCGCCTGGCGCGCAATGTCGTCGGGTTCTCCGGTTATAATGGCCGCGGCATCGCGCCGGGAACTGTCTTTGGAAAACTGCTTTCGCAACTCGTTTCAGGCGAGATCAAGGAAGACGATCTGCCGCTGCCGGTCAGCGATCCGAAGGAACAGAATTTCCGTGGTCTGCGCGAAGCCTATTACGAGGCGGGCGCACAGATTGCGCATGTCGCCGAGATCGTTATCTGATCTGCCGAACGGTTCACCGGGGATAGGTTTGCGGCTGTCATAAAACCGCAGTGCAATTCCTCTAATGCCATCCGCATCTCTCCAAATCAGGAGAAACGGATGGCTGTTCGGCAACTGCCTCAATGCCTTACAAGCCTTCCGATGGAATGATTCCGCCGGAAGGCTTTTGCTTTTCCGGTTTCACGTTGCAGGATGTTTGACAGGTGCACCATGAATGGAAATGATCGTGCCTATCGCCATGGCAGTATCTGCGCGTTATCACTTCGCACGCGTCAGGATCGCACCGGCATCGCTGGTCATGCTGGCGAACATTACACAGAAATTCGAGGAGCGAATCCCATGAACAAGATGCTGAAGCGGGCCGCTGTCGTACCTGCGCTTCTTGCTCTTTCCATCGCCGTGGCGCAGGCCGATACGCTGACGCTTTATACCTCGCAGCCGGAAGCGGATGCGACCAAGACGGTTGAAGCGTTCCGCAAGGCCAATCCCGATACGGATGTGCAGATTTTCCGCTCGGGCACGAGCGAACTCCTCACCAAGCTTGCTGCCGAATTTGCGGCTGGCGCACCGCAGCCCGATGTTCTTCTCATTGCCGATGCGGTGACGATGGAAGGCCTCAAGAAGGACAAGCGGCTGCTCGCCTATCCGGAGGCCAAGGTCGATGGCTTTGCCGCAGATAGCTACGACGCCGACAAGACCTATTTCGGCTCCAAGCTGATCACGACGGGCATCGCCTACAATACGGGTGCCGCGCAGAAGCCTGAACATTGGGCCGATCTTGCCAAGGCCGACTACAAGGGTCAGGTTGTCATGCCGAGCCCGCTTTACTCCGGCGCTGCCGCCTATCTGCTGAGCGGCTTCGCGCTCAACAAGGATTTGGGCTGGGATTACTTCAAGAACCTCAAGGCCAACGAGCTGGCGAGCGTCAAAGGCAATGGCGCTGTGCTGAAGTCTGTCGCCAGCGGCGAAAAGCCATATGGCATTCTCGTTGACTTCATGGCGCTCAACGCCAAGGCCAAGGGTTCGCCGGTTGAGTTCGTATTCCCGTCGGAAGGCGTGCCCGCAGTGACTGAACCGGTCGCGATCATGGCAACCGCCAAGAATGTCGACGGCGCGAAGAAGTTCGTGGATTTCATCCTGTCGGATGACGGCCAGAAGCTGGCGCTCGAGCAGGGTTATCTGCCTGCCAAGGAAGGTGTTGGCCGTCCTGCCTGGCTACCGGAAGGCACCAAGATCAACATCATGTCTATCGACACCCAGAAGGTTCTCGATCAGACTGATGCCGACAAGAAGCAGTTCTCCGAGCTGTTTGGCGGATAAGGCATCTCGATGCGCATCATGAGAGACCTTCAGGGCCGCGATGCGGCCCTGATTGTTGGCATAACACTTATCGTGGCGGTTCTGTCGCTTCTGCCGATGGGCAGGCTGCTGGTCGAACTGGTCGCGCCGCAGGGGCAGCTTTCGACTTCGGCGCTGGTGGAGACACTCGGAAGCCAGTCGACTTGGGTTGCGACATGGCATTCGTTGCAGATCGGCATTGGCGGCACCTTGCTGGCGCTGGTGTTCGGCATTGTCGCGGCATTGCTCGTCGGGCTGACAAACATGCGCGGCCGCAATGTCTTCGTGCTTTTCTATGTCACTCCACTTTTGATCGCTCCGCAAGTAACGGCGCTGGCTTGGCTCCAGCTTTTCGGGCCTTCGAGCCAGTTTCTCAAGATTGTGGGGATGGCGCCGCCGCTTGGCAGCCGCAACCCCCTCTATTCCGTCTGGGGCATCATCTTTTTGCTGGGCGTGCAATACGGCCCGCTGGTTTTCCTGATCGTGCGCGCAGGTTTGCGCAAACTGCCACGCGAACTGGTGGAAGCGGGACTTAGCGCCGGTGCCGGCAAATGGACCGTGTTACGCACCATCATCCTGCCGCTGATGACGCCGTCAATTATCGGTGCTGCCGCGTTGGCCTTCGTTTCCTGCGTGGGGAATTTCGGCATCCCGGCATTTCTCGGCATACCGTCGAATTATCTGGTTTTGCCGACGCTGATTTATCAGCGTCTTGCGGGCGGCGGCCCGTCTGTGCTTTCCGGTGTCGCCGTGCTGTCCGTGCTGATCGGCCTCATTGCCATGGCTGGCATTGCTGCGCAGGAATATGCGTCCCGCAGACGTGATTTCCGCATTGTCTCGACGTCTCTGCCAGCCGCTCCCTTTGCGCTTGGCCGCTGGCGCGTGCCGGTGGAAGCCTCGGCCTGGCTGCTGATCGTGGTCGTACTCTTCCTGCCGCTGATCGGGCTCACGCTTTCCGCTCTGGTTCCGGCCTACGGCGTGCCGCTGACCTTTGCGACCGCGACAGTCGAAAATTTCCGCTTCGTCCTTATGGAACACGCCGGTGCCGCGCGCGCGTTTCGCAATAGCGTGGTCCTGTCACTGTCGGCAGCGTTCTTCGCTGTCCTGATCGCCGTTCCGCTCGCCTATATGCTGGCATGGCGCAAGCGTCGCTGGACGCCGATCCTCAATTTTGCAGCCGAAATGCCGTATGCCCTGCCGGGCGTGGTGCTGGCGATTGCCTGTCTGCTACTGTTTTTGAAACCGCTGCCGGTGATTGGCGTCAGTCTTTACAACACGCTCTGGATCATCCTGTTTGCCTATCTCGCGCGCTTCTTCGTGCTGGCTCTGCGGCCGACGGTCGCCGGATTACACCAGATCGACCGGGCGATGGAGGAGGCCGCGCGTGTTGCAGGCGCGGGGCTTTTCTATCGCCTGCGGACAATTATATTTCCCCTCGTCGCACCGGCGACGCTCGCGGGCGGCGTGCTCATCTTCATGACCGCTTTCTGTGAGTTGACGGTTTCAGCGCTTCTCTGGGCGTCGGGATCGGAAACGCTGGGCGTGGTGATGTTTTCTTTCGAACAGGCGGGCGATTCCGCCTATGCGGCAGCCATCTCCATGCTGGCTGTCGCGGTGACATTCATGCTGATGCTTGCAACCAATCTGTTTGCGCGGCGTCTTCCAAACGGAGTGCTGCCATGGCGCGACTGAAAATCGCTTCTGTTTCCAAGAGCTTCAATGAGTTTCAGGCCTTGTCCGGCGTGTCTCTCGATGTGAAGGATGGCGAGTTTGTTGCCATTCTCGGACCATCGGGCTGCGGCAAGACCACGCTTCTTCGCATGATCGCGGGATTTGAAGATGTCGATGGCGGTGAAATCCACATTGGTGACAGCCGCGTTTCTCATATTGGTGGTAGCGTGCCGCCCGAAAAGCGGCAGGTCGGTATCGTCTTCCAGAATTATGCGCTCTGGCCGCATATGACCGTGGCCGAGAATGTCGGTTACAGTCTGCGGGTGGCAAAGGTTGCCAGGGCCGAGCGCGAACGCCGCGTGAACGAGGCGCTGGCGCTCGTCGATCTCGCCGGTTTCGGTGATCGCCGTCCGGCCAATCTTTCGGGCGGTCAGCGGCAGCGTGTCGCGCTGGCTCGCTGTCTGGTGGCTGCACCGTCTCTCGTCCTTTTCGATGAACCTCTCGCCAATCTCGACGTGCATCTGCGTGCTTCGATGGAAGACGAGTTCGCGGCGTTTCACAAGCGCACGGGCACCACGATCATTTACATCACCCACGATCAGGCTGAGGCCATGGCGCTCGCCGACCGGATTGCGGTGCTGGACCATGGCAGGCTGCAGCAGTTCGACACGCCACGCAAACTCTATGAAGAACCGGCGAGCGCAATGGTCGCGTCCTTCATCGCGCACGGCATGGTATTGCCTGCAGAGGTTGTATCCTTTGCACAAGCGGGACATTGCGAGGCGCTGGTGCTGGGAAGCCGCGCACAGGTGCGTTGTTCAGGCACGGAAATGCCACGCGCCAATGCGCAGCTCTGCGTTCGGGCAGAGGACCTGACATTGACCGAAACCGGCGGCATTCCCGTGCGGGTCAAGCGCTCGGTTTATAGGGGCGGCGGTTCGCGCATTGAGGCATCGCCGGTCGCGAAGCCGGATACTCATCTGCATTTCGAGGTGCGCGATCCGGTGCAACTGGAAGAGGGCGACGAAGTGCGCATCGCCATCCGCAACGGCTGGATCATTCCCACCGCTGACATGCCGGTGAGAAAAGCCTCAACCGGCTTTCCGATAGGTAACAAAATCTGAATGAGAAAAGGGCGGCTTTGAGACCGCCCTTTGCTTATTTCTTCTTCATAGCTTCCAGCAATGCTGCGCCGAAGCCGCCGGTCGATGGCTGCTCCTGTTTGCGTTGCGGTGTGAAGTTCTTGGCGGGCCGTTGATCTCGGCCTGCATTCCCGCGTGGGGCAGGGGCTTCGCCTCCGTCCTTTCTCATCGTCAGGCCGATGCGCTTGCGAGGCACATCCACTTCCGTCACGCGCACCTTCACCACATCGCCAGCCTTGACTACTTCATGAGGGTCTTTGACGAAACGGTCCGCAAGCTGCGAAACATGGACAAGTCCGTCCTGGTGCACGCCGATATCAACGAATGCACCGAAGGCCGCAACATTGGTCACGGTGCCTTCAAGCAACATGCCGGGCTTCAGGTCCTTGATGTCATCAATGCCATCGGCAAAGGTCGCAGTCTTGAACTCCGGACGCGGATCGCGGCCCGGCTTGTCAAGTTCGGCAATGATGTCACGCACGGTCGGCAGACCGAAACGCTCATCGACAAAAAGACGCGGATCAAGTGCCTTCAGCGCTGCGCTGTCGCCCATGAGGCTGCGCACATCGCGACCGCAAGCGGCGACGATTTTCTTTGCGACGCCATAGGCTTCCGGGTGAACGGAGGAGGCATCAAGTGGCTCTGTGCCGTTGGAAATGCGCAGGAAGCCCGCGCATTGCTCGAAAGCGCGGTTGCCGAGCCGTGCGACTTTCAAAAGCTCCTTGCGGTTCTTGAAGGCTCCGGCTTCATCGCGGTGCGCCACGATTGCCTCGGCGAGCGACTTTCCCAGACCCGAGACACGCGCCAGCAGTGAAGCGGAAGCCGTATTGAGATCGACGCCGACCGCGTTCACGGCGTCTTCAACCACTGCATCGAGCGAACGCGCCAGGCGGGATTGATCGACATCGTGCTGGTACTGGCCGACGCCGATGGATTTCGGCTCGATCTTAACGAGCTCGGCCAGCGGGTCCTGCAGACGCCGCGCAATAGAAACTGCGCCGCGCAACGACACGTCGAGCTGCGGGAATTCGGCAGCTGCGGTTTCGGATGCTGAATAGACCGATGCGCCTGCTTCCGACACGATGACTTTCAGCGGTTTTGGTGCTGGCATGTCGGAAAGCATGTCGATGACAAGCCGTTCGGTTTCGCGGCTGCCGGTGCCGTTGCCAATGGCGATCAATTCGACCTTATGCTTGCGGATCAGGCTTGCAAGTTCGGCTTGTGTGCCGCGCACGTCGTTCTTTGGCGGAAAAGGGTAGACCGTCGTCGTGTCGAGCAACTTGCCCGTACCATCGACCACCGCTACCTTGACCCCGGTGCGGATGCCCGGATCAAGCCCCATCGTGGCGCGCGAACCGGCAGGCGCTGCGAGCAGCAGATCCTTGAGGTTGCGGGCGAAGACATTGATGGCCTCTTCTTCGGCACGCTCGCGCAGGTCGCGCATCAGATCGAGCGAGAGCGACAGCGAAAGTTTCACGCGCCATGCCCAGCCTGCAACTTCCATCAGCCAGCGGTCGCCGGGAAGCGTTCCGCCGATATTATAGGCGGCGGCGATCTTGCGTTCGACCGGCTTCACAGGCGAGGTATCGTCGGCGTCGATCTCGATGTCGAGCGACAGGAAATCCTCGTTGCGGCCGCGCAGCATGGCGAGCGCCCGGTGGCCCGCAACATTTGCCCAACGTTCGGAATGGTCGAAATAGTCGGAGAACTTCGCGCCAGCGGCCTCTTTGCCATCGACAACCCGGGAGCGGAGAACTGCGCGCTCCTTGAGATAGTTACGCAGATTGCCGATCAGCTCGGCGTTTTCCGCAAAGCCTTCGGCAATGATGTCGCGTGCGCCATCGAGCGCCGCCTTTACGTCGGGAACATCGGCGGTGATGTATTGCGCCGCGATTTCGGCAGGGACAAGCTTGCGGTCCGTCAGAATGGCCTCGGCAAGCGGACCGAGGCCGCGCTCACGGGCGATTTCCGCCTTGGTGCGGCGCTTCGGCTTATAGGGCAGATAAAGATCTTCAAGCTCGGCCTTGGTGGCGACGCCTGCGATCTTCAGCTCCAGCTCAGGCGTCAGTTTTCCCTGGCCGCCAATCGATTCCAGGATCGAAGCGCGACGGGCTTCCAGTTCGCGCAGATAGGCGAGGCGTTCGGAAAGCTGGCGCAGCTGCGTATCGTCAAGGCCGCCGGTGACTTCCTTACGGTAGCGGGCAACGAAAGGCACGGTCGCGCCTTCGTCCAGCAGGCCGATGGCGGCGAGCGCCTGATCCGGCTTTGCGTTGATTTCCGCCGCGATGATCCCGGCAATGCGCTTGGTAATATCGGCCATGTAACTTCCATTTCTTAATAGTCGCGCCGAACATAGTCGGATGCCGGTTCGGCGCAATCAAGGCAGTATCGATGTTCCACAAGAAAGGCGTCAGTGTTCGTGTTCACGGCGATGTGAACTGCCTGCATCTTTTTAAATCGGATTTTAGCAATACTTATATCGGGTAATGACGATACGCATTGGAAGATCAGCGAGGTGACTGCGATGTCGGATGTTCAGCCTATACCTCTGGACGAGATATTAAAAGCGCTCGCCAATCCTGTGCGTCTCGACATTTTGAGCTGGCTCAAGGAGCCGGAGAATCATTTCTCCGGCCAGCACATGCCTCTGGAGATGGGCGTGTGCGCGGGCCAGTTCGAACGGTGCGGCCTCTCCCAGTCGTCCGTTTCCGCCCATTTGTCCGTATTGACCAAAGCGGGGCTGATCACGCCCCACCGCGTCGGGCAATGGACTTTCTACAAGCGCGACGAAGGGGCGATAGCCGCCTTCGTCAAAGCCCTTTCCGATCTTTAATCCATCCTGAAACCGACCTTTCCCACTTGCCCAATCTTTCCCACTTGAAGGAAATGTATCCATGGCTTCATTGTTCGATCCCGTTACCGTAGGCGATCTCAAGCTCGCAAACCGCATCGTCATGGCCCCCTTGACGCGCAATCGTTCGCCCCGCGCCGTGCCAAACGACCTCAACGTCACCTATTACGAACAGCGCGCGAGTGCCGGCCTCATCATCACCGAGGCAACGCCGATCAGCCATCAGGGACAGGGCTATGCCGATGTCCCGGGTCTCTATTCCGCTGAACAGCTCGCTGGGTGGAAGCGCGTGACCGACGCCGTGCACAGCGCAGGCGGCAAGATCGTCGTGCAGATGTGGCATGTCGGCCGTATTTCACACACCACCTTGCAGCCGAATGGTGGCCAGCCGGTCGCGCCTTCCGCGATCACGGCCAAGACGAAGACCTATCTTGTTCAGCCTGACGGAACGGGCGGCTTCGCGCCGACCTCCGAGCCGCGCGCCCTGGACAAGAGCGAACTGCCGGAAATCGTTGCTACCTACGGCAAGGCTGCAAGGGATGCGGTTGAAGTGGCGGGGTTCGATGGCGTGGAAATCCATGCCGCCAACGGTTACCTGATCGACCAGTTCCTCCGTTCGGGCAGCAATCACCGTACCGATGAATATGGCGGCTCGATCGAAAATCGCGCCCGTTTCCTGTTTGAAGTCGTCGACGCCGTGACGAAGGCGGCCGGTGCAGGCAAAGTCGGTATCCGTCTTTCGCCGGTCACGCCAGCCAATGATGCCTCCGATCCCGATCCGCAGCCGCTGTTCGATTATGTGGTCGAGAAACTAGCGGGATATGGTCTGGCCTATATCCATATCATTGAAGGCGCGACGGGTGGTCCGCGCGATTTCCAGCAGGGACCGCAGCCCTTCGATTATGCGCGTCTCAAGCAGGTCTATCGCGATGCGGGAGGCAAGGCGGCGTGGATGGTCAATAATGGTTACGACCGCGCGCTTGCCGAAGAGGAAGTCGAAAGCGGTCGCGCTGATGTTGTGGCTTTCGGCAAGCCCTTCATTGCCAATCCGGACCTCGTGCGTCGCCTTAAGGACAATGCGCCGCTGAACGAACTCGACCAGCAGCATATGTATGGCGGTGGCGCCAAGGGCTATACGGATTATCCCGTGCTTGCCTGATCACGAGAATACAAAACCCGGCGAAAATGCCGGGTTTTTGTTATCAGAGCCTTGCTCGTGTCGAGCGCGGTGTGGCCAGCAGCAGATTGGTTTCGCTGGCCTTGATGCCCGGCACCAGCCTGATGCGGCGCAGGACGGCGTCGAAATCGGTGAGCGTGGCAGCACCCAGTTCCACCACCAGATCAAAGCGGCCATTGGTGGTATGGATCGCCGATATTTCCGAAAAGCCGCCAAGCGCCTTGACTACACGGTCGGCCACATGGCCTTCGATTTCGATCATCATGATGCCGCGCACCGGCAGATCGACGGCATCCGAGCGCAGGATTACGGTATAGCCGATGATATCGCCGGAATTTTCCAGCCGCTCCATGCGAGCCCGCACGGTTGCCCGCGAAACACCGAGATCAATAGCAATATCCGAAATGCTGCGTCGCCCGTTATGGCGCAAAAGCGTAATCAGCTTTTCATCCAGATCGTCCATGCTTTCTCCATTTTGAAAAGCCAAACCGACATTCTGATAAACCAAACCGATAAAATTGCCAATCCGGTTGCTTCACATCGCCAAGCGTAAATGGTGAATCTTGATCTGGATATTCAGAAGGACTCCACTTTATGCATTGCAAGATTCTGGGACTGCCCGTTCAGGAAGGTACCGGCCGCGTGGGCTGCAATATGGGCCCCGATTCCTACCGTGCCGCGGGCATTGCTTCGGCTATCGAGGAACTCGGCCACGAGTTTACCGATCTCGGCAATCTCGCACCGGCTGTCCAGCGCCCGCTGGAGCATCCGAACCCTGCAATCAAGGCATTGCCCCATGCCGTTTCCTGGATCGAGGCAATCAGCGAAGCCGCCTATCGCGAAAGTGCGGATGGTTTCCCGATCTTCCTCGGTGGCGATCACCTTCTTGCCGCCGGCACCGTTCCGGGCATTGCGCGCCGTGCGGCTGAAAAGGGACGCAAGCAGTTCGTGCTATGGCTCGATGCCCACACGGATTTCCACACGCTGGAAACGACAACCAGCGGCAACCTGCACGGGACGCCCGTCGCCTACTACACCGGTCAGAAAGGCTTCGAAGGCTATTTCCCCACGCTCGCCGCACCGGTTGACCCTGCCAATGTCTGCATGCTCGGCATTCGCAGCGTCGATCCGGCGGAACGGGAAGCAATCAAGAAAACCGAAGTCGCCGTCTATGATATGCGCCTGATCGATGAGCATGGCGTTGCGGCCTTGCTGCGCCGCTTCCTTGAGCGCGTAAAAGCCGAAGACGGCCTTCTTCATGTCAGTCTCGACGTCGATTTCCTCGACCCGTCCATCGCGCCTGCCGTCGGCACCACGGTCCCGGGCGGCGCAACCTTCCGCGAAGCGCATCTCATCATGGAAATGCTGCACGACAGCGGGCTGGTAACGAGCCTCGATCTCGTCGAACTCAATCCCTTTCTCGATGAACGCGGACGTACCGCCACCGTCATGGTGGACCTGATGGCGAGCCTGCTTGGCCGCAGTGTCATGGACCGCCCGACGATTAGTTATTGAAACATGCTCAAGGAGCAATGATGACCCAACCGAACCTCAATATCGTCCCCTTCGTCAGCGTCGATCACATGATGAAGCTGGTGCTGTCCGTCGGCGTGGAAACCTTCCTCAAGGAACTTGCCGACTATGTCGAAGAAGATTTCCGTCGCTGGGAAAACTTCGACAAGACGCCGCGCGTGGCGTCGCACTCGAAGGAAGGCGTGATTGAGCTGATGCCGACGAGCGATGGTACGCTTTACGGCTTCAAATATGTGAACGGCCATCCGAAAAACACGCGTGAAGGTCTCCAGACCGTCACGGCCTTCGGCGTGCTGGCCGATGTGGGCAGCGGCTATCCGATGCTGCTGACCGAAATGACCATCCTGACCGCGCTGCGCACTGCTGCGACTTCGGCGGTTGCTGCAAAGCATCTGGCGCGTGAGAACTCGCGCACGATGGCCATTATCGGCAATGGCGCGCAGAGTGAATTCCAGGCTCTGGCATTCAAGGCGCTGCTTGGCGTCGACAAGCTTCGTCTTTACGATCTCGATCCGGAAGCCACCGCCAAGTGCATTCGCAACCTGCGGGGTGCCGGCTTCGACATCGTCGCCTGCAAGACGATTGAAGAGGTTGTCGAAGGCGCGGATATCATCACCACTGTCACCGCCGACAAGGCCAATGCGACGATCCTGACCGACAACATGGTCGGCGCTGGCGTACACATCAATGCGGTTGGCGGCGATTGCCCCGGCAAGACGGAACTGCACGGCGATATCCTGCGCCGTTCCGACATCTTTGTCGAATATCCGCCGCAGACCCGCATTGAAGGCGAAATCCAGCAATTGCCGGAAGATTACCCGGTCAATGAGCTTTGGGAAGTCATCACCGGCAAGATCACCGGTCGCAAGGATGCACGACAGATCACGCTGTTCGACTCCGTAGGTTTCGCCACGGAAGATTTTTCGGCATTGCGCTATGTGCGCGACAAGCTGAAGGATACCGGCCTCTATGAGCAACTGGACCTGCTTGCAGACCCCGACGAGCCGCGCGATCTCTACGGCATGCTGCTGCGCCACGAGAAGCTGCTGGAAGGCGAAAAGACCAAGCCTGCGGCCTGATCGTTCTCATTTCTAGGAGCGATTTTATTCAGCTTCACCTGTTGCAACCCTGCCGCGCTCGACGTGCGGCGGGGTTATGTTTTTTCAATCAGTGCGATAAATCCTTGTGCCGGGCACGATTTCCATTATTGCAGAGGGTACTTCTGAGATTGGGGATGCATCGGGCATGGATGACAGGGTGGAAAACGCAACATCCTTCAGGCAATCGGCAAATACCGTCCGGTCTGCCGCCAGCCCTCTCGTCTTCAGCGATACGCTCGGGCTTTATCAGCGGCCCATTGGTGAAGCTCTGGATACGGTCGTCTTGTTTGCAAGCCCCTGGGGACTGGAGGAACTCTGCACGACGCGGAAGTTCTGGCGCATCATCGCCGACAGGCTTGCGGCGCGGGGCATAGGTTCCTTCCGTTTCGACTGGCCGGGCACCGGCGACGGGCGCGACGACATCGATTTTTCCAAAGGTTTGGGTCTCTGGCGCGATACGCTGGTGGAGGCCGCCCGGAACGCGCGCGCCCTGTCGGGGGCAAGCCGTGTTGTTATCATCGGGCAAAGCCTCGGAGGAGCCGTTGCTGCCGAAACGGCATCGCAGATCGACGGCGTTGCGGCCCTGGCGCTTCTGGCACCGGTCATCTCCGGGCGGTTCTACACGCGTGAACTGGCAGTCTGGTCGAGCATGGTCGATGCCGATCTCGGACTGACGGACGAGCAAAGGATCAGGAACGGCGTTTCCATCGCCTCCCTGACGATGCAGCCGGAAGTAGCCGCCGATGTGAAGAAGATCAATCTCCTGTCGCTGGAGGCAAGACCTGCGCCCAGGTGCCTGTTATTGGCGCGAACAGATCGTCCCAACGATGCAGAATTCGCGGCCCATCTGGAAAAGCTTGGCAGCGACGTGACGGTTGAGGCCTTCGCCGATTACGACAAGCTGATTTCCAACCCCGTCATCTCGCGCCTGCCGCTGGAGGTAGCGAGCCGGCTTGTCGATTGGGTGGCCGGGCTGGCAGGTTCTACGCCCGCGCAAAATACGCCGGACGAAAGCGCTCTGGGCGGCACGTTACGTGGGGACGGTTTTATCGAAACGCCTGTTTCTTTCGGTTCCGAAAACCGGCTTTCAGGTATTCTCTGTGCCCCTTCTGGCGAACGGCAGGGCAGGACGGTCATGTTCCTTTCCTCATCCTACGACCGTCGCGTCGGATGGGGACGCACGACCGTCGACATGGCGCGCAAGCTTGCGCGGGAAGGCGTCGCTTCGCTGCGCTTCGATATTGCAAATGCGGGCGACAGCCCACCCAATCCCGGCATGCCGGAACAGGTGCTTTACACCCACAGCCCCGAGGCCGATGTTGCAGAAGCTCTCGATTATCTCGAGGCGCTCGGCTGGGGGCGTCCGGTTGTTGCCGGGCGATGCAGCGGCGCATTCCTGGGATTTAACACGGCCCTGAAGGACGAGCGCATTTCCGGCGCGGTTCTGGTCAATCCCGTCACCTTCTACTGGGCGCCGGGACGCTCGATCGACGAGGCACTTCGCGAAGGCAATCGCACGCTGGAGGATTACGGCAGCCGTGCCTTGCGCGCCGAAACGTTTCAGCGCCTGCTCCGTGGCGAACTGGATATCCGCGCCATACTGCGCAACCTCACACGCGGGGTGGCCGGGCGTATTCGCGGCCTGGCACGCAAGCTTTTGCGCAGCCGCACAGCGGAAGGGCGGGCGGTCTACTCGGCTTTTGACGAACTGAAACAGCGTGATGTGCCGCTGGCGCTGGTCTATGCCGAAAAGGACCCCGGGCGCGAACATTTCAATTTCTATTTCGATCAGGCAGGCAGCGGCGTGCAAGGTTTCGACAATGTGTCGGTCGCCATCATTCCCGATGCCGATCACAATCTGTCACCGGAACATTCACGCAAGATCTATATCGACGCGATCCGTTCCCTGGCCCTGAAATAGTCAGAACCAGACGATCCGGGACGAACCAGCGATACGAATTTCGCCGGACGGTTTTTCCGGTGTTTCGTTGCGCGGGATAAGCGTGACGCGTTTCGTACCGTTGGGGGCGAGGTGAAACCAGTTGTCGGCTGGGCGCCAGTCGCCCGTATCGATGCTGACGGATTGGGCCAGAACCGGTGTTTTGAGATCAAGGAACCAGTTCCCGTTCTCTTCCACAATTACGGCTTCGATGGCGGCGTCGTGAAAGGCTTTTGTCCGTCCGAGCGGAAAGTGAAACGCCTCGGCGATGGTAATATCATTACGTTTCAATCGCGCCACCGTCACGTCATGCGCCGGAGGGCCGAAACGATAGGCATAAGCGACATCGAAGAACGCGCCGAACAGATCAGTTGCCGGAATGGTGATCGCTGAGCGACCTCCCATCGAAAGATCGCGGCGACCGGAAACCACCGGCTGGGAACCAGCGCGCAGGCAAGCTAACTCAAGCGAAAGATCAGCGGATTCTGTCTGTTCGTTCAGAACATGAATCGCAAGGCCGTTGACGCCTTCGTCGGTCAAGGCAAGCTGTTGCGGACGGAAGGCACGCTTGAGGCCGTGCCAGGAGGGCTTGGGTTCGCCCGCCGCATCGATCATGCCCCACCCGGCACCGGGCAGAAGGTCTTGAAACATCCAGACAAGCCCGCCGAAACAGGTGCTTCCCGGACGTCTCCATTCGGCAAAAGTCGCTTCCATCACTTCTGTCGTGACGGCGCGGGAAAGGTGGAGATATTGTTCCACATCCTCGCGTCGCAACCGCGCCGGATCGTAACCGTATAACATCTCCAGATAGCTATCCCGCACATCCTCGAAATCCCAGGATACGCCGCGATCGCGTGGCACGCGTGCCTTCCAGCGCGGATCGTGCACAGGCGGCACATCAAGATGGGTTTTCAGCGTGCGTGCTTCCGGCACGTTGGCGAAGGCCAGACATTCGGTTGCAAAGCGCACTTCCGCCCGGCGCGCATCTTCCAGCGGGCGGCAATAGGCGCTGACGCCGTAATAATGGCTGACGCCTTCATTGCTGATGAAGGGCAGGGCGCCATCGCAGGGCGAATTCGGCACATAGGGAATGTCGGGGCAAATCTTGCCTGCGATAGCCGGCAGGATTTCCTCGGTAAGCGGGCCTTTCCATGTCGTCTCCGGCAGGCCCATCATAGCGCCCTGCTGGTAGATTTCGCTGCCGCCGCAAAGCACGGTCAGCGATGGCGCCTGTCCGATGGCAGCAAGAAGCTGCGACGCTTCTGCCTGCACCTTCGCGACAAATGCCTCGTCTTTCACCGGATAATCGAAATTGGCGAACATGAAGTCTTGCCACACCATGATGCCAAGCTCATCGCAAAGCGCGTAGAAATCGGGCGTCTCGTAGGCGGTGATGCCGCTTAACCGCAGCATGTTCATGCCCGCTTCCTGCGCGAGCTTCAGCCACGGTTGGTAATCGCTGCGTGTGCCGGGAAGGCGGACGATATCCGCAGAACTCCATACGGCACCGCGACAGAAAACCTTTTCGCCGTTGAGTTTGAGCGCAAATACCTTGCCGTCCGGCCCGCGGTCGACCTCGATCCGGCGAAAGCCCGCGCGCCCCAGCAGGCGCATTTCGCCGTCGAGCGAAAGTTCAACATCGTGAAGCGCCGGATTGCCATGCGTATGCGGCCACCATGGTTCAACATTGGGGAGCGTCAGCCTCGCGGTCCACTCGCCGCTAGTCTGGCGCTCGCAAATGGCCTGTTGCCCTGCGCAATGGAGGGTCAGCGTTCCGGCGCCGCCGCTATAAGTAAAACTGGCTTCAAGTTCCCCATTGCCGCTTTCGGTTAATCTTGCCCTGATGGTGATGCCTGAAATGGCTTCGGTATGGGCGCGGCTGATTGTGACGGGACGCCATGGTCCCACCGCTTGGACTTCCGGGCACCAGCCCGGCATATAGCCAAGCGCGGTCGTGCGGATGAGGCGCAAACCTTGCGTGTTCATCAGCTGCGTGCGCCAGCGGGCACGCGGGCCTTTTTGATTGAGACGGGGTGCGAGCGCGCGAAAACACAGCGCAAGTTCGTCCTTGCCGGTCAGTGTGACGGGCAGATCATGTTTGAGAAACATGCTGTCGGTTTGCAGCAGCAGTTCGCCGTTGAGAAAGACATCGCAAATGGTGGCAAGCCCGCCCAAATGCAGCATGGCAGGGCCGGGTGCCTCGTCTAGGTCGAGGAAATACCAGGCATCCTGATTGTCGAGCGGTAGGGGATTGTTTCGGTCGAAGCGCCCCGCTTTTTCCAGGGCTTCCGCCACCGTGCCGGGCACCGGTGCGTCCTTGATCACCTCACCGGACCTGGCGTCATGCGGCGTTTGCGCCGCATCCGGACCGGTGAGAACGAGCCGCCAGCCGGTCGAGAGCGGGCAGGTCGTCGGATTGAATTCAAGCGGCATCGCGACCCAGTTCCGTTGCAAGCGCTGCCATCAGCCGATCCCAGGCATCTGCTGCCGGTTGAAGCGTTCCGCCCAGTGCGTCGAACTTCTTGCGCATGACGGCACGGGCAAGCTGGAACTGAACCGCCTTTGCCGTTTCCGCAATCTGCAAGGCATCGGCGGAGGCCGTTGCAAAGCGCTTGCCTTGTCCGAGCCACTCCAGATGGCTTGCTGCAAGTTCGAAATTGGCGCCGAGCTGGCGCAGCGTGTTGAACGCATATTTATGGAAGAAGCCGAACGGGCGTTCCGCGATTGCTTCCACCTGAGCGGGGAACACGCTTGCAAAGGCACGGATCGGGTTTTCCTTCGGCCTGCGCGCAAAATGGCGCGGCAGAAGGATTGCAGCCACGCGTCGCTGATGGGCTTCGTCCGGCACGTGCTTCGGAAATTTGGCGAATTCCGTATAGGGCAGGAAGGGCAGGTCGGCATCCGTCAGATGACGCTGGAAAACGCCATCGAAATCCTCGTCTTCGAGATGGTAGAAGCCGCCATTGTGGAAATAATCGAGCTGGCGGTTTTCAACATCCATGCGATTGATGGCGATGGTGGTCTTGCCATGTTCAGTACGATAGCTGACCCCATGCGTATCCGGCATGAAATAGCTGTCCATTTCGACCATGCAGAGGCGTCCACGCGCGATCTGTTCGGCGATATGGCTTTCCACACGGTCGAAAATTGCAAGCTCCGTCGCCCGCACGCCGTAAAGGGCTTCGAGGTCTTCCAGAGGCACCTTGAAGAAGGTGAACTGGTCGCCCTCGAAATCCTGCGTCAGCGTGAAGCCGAGCATGGCTTCCGGTGCGACCCCCAATGTTGCCAGCACTTCGATCCAAAGATCGACATAGCAGTTGGTTTCCGGCCAGATACGCGTCTGGGCATGCAAGGCGTGCGGCGTGTAACGGTCGGGCGCGATGTTCGGAAAAACAGCCTGCATGAGTGCGATCAGCCCCACAATTCCTTGCGTATGTTTTCCGGCCAGATTTCGACATCCAGACCGTGGTGATGGAAGAGCGCCAGTGCGATGCGTTCCAGCCCGAAGCCGACACATGCCGTGTGGGCCACCGAACCGTCGTCGAGTGAGAGACCCCACTTCACGCCAAACTGATCCTGATGATAATTGAAGCTCATGCAGGCGGTCGGCTTTTCCACGCTGGTGATCGGGATCAGCAGTTCGAATTTCAGGTTCTGGTCGCGCTGGTTGTTGACCAGCATCTTGCCTGCACGGCCAAAGAACGGGTCATTGGCGACGTCGATTTCAACCGGCAGCCCAACCTTCTTCATCATTTCCGTGCCACGATCGATCCAAAGCTGGCGGAACGCCATCACATCGGCTTCAGTGCCCATGCGCACATATTCGCGCATGCGGAAAAGCTGCTGACGGGCAGGGTCCACCGATGGTTCGTGACGGAAGCAATAGGATTGCAGGTCGTAAAGCCCGCCGCCCTGCGGCAGTGGCCCGCGCCTGGCGACGGTCGGATAAAGTGGATAGCAGGCTGCTGGCGTCAGAACGATGTCCGTTGCCTTCTGCTCCATCGTCCAGTCTTTGCCTTCATCCATGCATTTGATGAGGTTGACGTGGTCAAGTTCGCAGCCGCAGAAGCTGTGCACTGTGCCAGCCAGTTGCGGGAAGCTTTTCATGTAGCCGCTTTTTTCGAAGAAAGCGCGGTTCATGCCGGGCGGGAAGCGGATTGCCTCGGCGCCGTCATTGCCTCCGGTACGGTCGATCAGGCGTTCAAATGCCTGGATGACATCTTCGAACTGGCCGGAGCGTCCGTAAAGACCTTCCACGCCGGTGTCGATCAGGAGACCGGAATCGAAAAGCCGGTCGAGAAATGATCTCTGAGCATCCATGGCGGTTATCCCAAAAGGCTGGTGTTCTGTTTGTGGATGAGCAGCATGGTGGCGGTATTGCCGAGGATGCGCTCGTTTGAAATCATCAGCTGCGCGGAATGCGCGTCACGCAGATGGCGTCCGAGGCTGAAGGGCGTATCGTTCTTGTAGCCCATGATGCCGCAGACCAGCATGGCGTGATTGATGATCTGCAAGATCATCTGTGAAGCGGCAATCTTGAGATTGTTCATCGCAATCGCAAAACCCATCGAGGCCAGCTTGTCGGGATGATGCTTGGCTTCGCGATAGGTCTTCAGGCAGGCAACGATTTCGGATTTGAGCATCTGCAGCATGTTGGACGCTTCGGCGACACGCAATGCGCCAGGCTGCGGCGCGCCCGGATTGCGCTTTGCGGCGGCGCGCACGAATGCCTGCGCCCGGTTGACCGCGTCGACAGCGATACCGTACCAGAGCGAACTCCACAGCGTATGCGATTGCGCCAGCATGGACTGCGCTGCGATTTCCGCGAAAGGATGCGGCAGGATCTGCACCTTGTCGGCCTCGCCGCGGAACACAAACCCTTCCGAGCAGGTGCCGCGCATGCCGAGCGTGTCCCAGTCATGCGTCTTTTCGAGCGTGTACTGGTCTTTCAGAAACACCGTCATCACCTGATCCGATGATGCGGCGTCCTTATGGGAGCGCGATGTGATCAGGATGGCATCAGCATAGGTGCCGTAGGAAATGACGGTGGCGTTCTTTTCCAGACGACACTTGTCCCCTTGGACTTCGATAGCGCAGATCGAATTGCGCAGATCGCCGCCAATGCCGCCTTCGGTGGTAGCCGAAGCAAGCAGCAGCTGATCCTTTGCGATTTTGCGCATGAAGTCCCGGTGCCATTCGACCGTCTGGCCGTGTTCCACCAGGCTTGAAAGCTTGATGTGATGCATCGCGAAGATCATCGCGCTCGATGCGCAGGACTGACCGAGAATGCAGCACAATTCCGCAATCTGGTCGATCTCCGCGCTTTCGCCACCCAGTTCGCTCGGCACCTGAATACCAAGCAGACCCTCGGCCTTCATCGCATCGATTGCTTCACGCGGGAAGCGGCCTTCCTTATCGACGCTATCGGAAAATTTACCCGCTATGGCCGCTACGCGGCCTGCGCGCTCTGAAAGACTGTTTCCCGCCCCGGCATTCATTATGCGGCCTCTTTGTCCTTGAGAATCTGGGTGATCGTCTGTTCGATGGCCTTGATGCTCGCGAAAGACTTGCGGTTCAGATACTGATCCGGAAATTCGATATCGAACTTGTCTTCCAGACCGAGCATGAGCTGAACCGAGGCAAAGGAGGACAGGCCTGCGCTGTAAAGATCGGCATCATCGGCAATGTCCGTCACCGGCCCCGGCAGACCGCCGACCTTGGCCAAAAGTTCGCGAATGGATTCATTCATAATCTAACTCCCTGCTTATTCGCTCAAGTCGAAGGTTCGCGTCTGGGTTGATGCGACGGCACGATCTCTCAAGCCTCTCGAAAAGCTGCGGCAACTGTTCGAAATTCTGTCTCTTTATGCAAGTGATATGTTGCGAATGTTAGCAACATCGCAAACACATCAGTATGCGTCCGGCTTTTTCTGCTCCCGCAAGCCTTTATTTTCTGTTGACGCAGAGGCATTGCGGCCCGCCTGTTCTGAAGACGTGCTTATATCGTTAAATATTCAATGACAAGATATGTGGCATTGCCCGCAAGAGTTGCGTGCTCTTTTAGTTAAAAAGGACGGCGCGAATGCCGCGGCGCGGCGATCTGTCCCGTATTTGTAGCGATTGCCATTTCAAAACTGTCGGCAATGCGGCGAGCCCTGTCGATGAAGATAATTGCAGCTTCCGGCGGAAAGATTTCGCGTGTGGTCTTCTCGAAAAGGTCGAGCCAGCGGTCGAAATGTTCGTTCTTCAGTCCCAGTTTCAGATGCGGGGCCATGGGGCGGCCTTCGTAATTGCCGGTCTTGAGAATGACCGACGACCAGAACGCGGCGATCTGCGCGATGTGGTGATCCCAATCATCGACCGCATCGGCAAAGATCGGCCCGATGACTGCATCTTCGCGCGCGCGTCCATAGAACGTCGTCACCAGTCTTTCGATTGAAGTCGGGTCGATGGATGGGTGAGGCTGATTGATGAGAACGGTCATGTCGCCTGTTGATATCTTTGCGCCGGAAAAACGGGCTCTGGCGCGGATATAGTCGCTGTACCGGCCACAATCCAGTGAAGTGTTGCCGCATGGGCATCAACTTCCCGTTGGCGAAGCAGTTGCGACGATCTAATAGTACGATGGTTGAACACGGTTGAAGGAGGAATGAATGCGGGTGTTTCTGTTTGCGGGTCTGTTGACCCTTGCGACCGGCGGAGTGGGCTTTGCGGCTTCGTGCGAACAGAATTTCAAATCCGATGGCGTTCCGCTGGTAACATCCGTGAGCTATCGCTCGACACAGAGCTTTGCCGGCGTGAAGTCTTCGGCCGCCTTGCAGCGTCTGGCGCAAGCCATTGCCGCTGAAGGGTTTTCGGGTATCAAGGTGAACAAGCAACTCGCTTCTATCGAGGCTTTTCAGGAAACGACCGGATCGGGCCGGATCCAGACCTTGCGCGTCACTGCCCGGGCGCAGGGCAAGAGCACGCGTGTCGATGCGGTCTTCACCATTCAGGCGGGACAGGCGACCAGCAAGTCCGTCGTGCGCGAAGGACTTTGCCGCATCATTACTTCTGCTGCAAATTGAGTTTGTCGTCCCAAGGTCCGAACGATGTGTTCCAAGCGCAAAACCCACCGTTAACCGGTGACGCCGCCAAACTCGGATTATCGCTGGAGAAAGAGAATGGTAGCGGAGGAGGGATTCGAACCCCCGACACAAGGATTATGATTCCTCTGCTCTAACCTACTGAGCTACTCCGCCACGCGTCGCTTTACAGAGACAACTTCATGATCGCCGTTTCCGGTGGGACAAATCGTTGTTCCTGCAAGGAATGGCGGCGGTATATGTGCGGAATGAAAAGCTGTCAAGCACTCTTCGCATAGCTTTCGTCTTGTTTTCTATCATTTGCACCGATAAGGAACTTGGCATCAGCAAAGGCATGGTTTTATGGCACCTCGTATTGCGGTTTTGGGTTGCGGCTATTGGGGCGGCAATCACATTCGTACCCTGAAGAGCCTTGGTGCCCTTCAGGCAGTTTCCGACGCGAAGGCAGAACAGGCGGAACGCTTCGCGGCCGAGTTCAATGTTCCCAACATTCCCGTCGATGAATTGTTCACGCGTCCAGACATTGACGGCATCGTCCTGGCATTGCCGGCACAGTTCCATTCACAATACGCCATCCAGGCAGTGAAGAACGGCAAGGACGTACTGGTCGAAAAGCCGATCGCGCTCGACATTCCGGCTGCGGAAGCCGAAGTCGAGGCCGCCCGTGAAAACGGTCGCGTGTTCATGGTCGGCCATGTGCTGCGTTTCCACCCGGCTTTCGAGAAGCTGCTCGACATGGTGAAAAGCGGCGAGCTTGGCGATATTCGCTATGTGCATTCGCATCGCGTCGGTTTCGGCAAGTTCCACAACACGTTCGATGCATTGTGGGATCTTGCGCCGCACGATCTTTCGATGATCCTGGCTATTACCGGAGAAGAGCCGAGCGCGGTACGGGGAGAAGGCGTGGCGACGCTCGATCATCTCACCGATATAGCCCATCTTCATCTCGATTTTCCCAATGGCATCCGCGGCCATCTGTTTGCGTCGCGCCTGAACGCCTATCGCGAACGCCGCCTGACGGTCACCGGCACAAAAGGCATGGCGGTATTCGATGATGGCGAGCCGTGGGATCGCAAGCTTGCGCTCTACAATCATGAAGTCTGGCGGGAAAACGACCAGTGGTCTTTCAAATCCGTCGAGCCGGTTTACATCACTGTTGAAGAAGGCATGCCGCTGACACGCGAATTGCAGCATTTCATGCATTGCATCGAGACGCGCGAAAATCCGCGCACCGACGGCAAGGAAGCAATCAGCGTGCTGCGCATTCTCACGGAAGGTACTGTCAGGCACCCGCAGTAAAATGTGGGGCGTGCGGGCCCGGTAACCTGCGTCAAGCGGTGTTACAGGAATCGCAAAACTTTGAACGCTCTGGCCATAGCGGGGCAGGGCGCAAGCGAATAAATAGGTTGCCGAGGATTCGCATATCGACTTGTGCGGGCCAGATATATTGGAGCCAACATGCAGTTTATTGATCTTGGAGCGCAGCGCGCGCGTATCGAAGACCGTCTCAATGCCGCCATTTCCAAGGTTGTTGCGGAAGGCCGTTATATTCTTGGACCGGAAGTAGCCGAGTTTGAAAAGAAGCTTGGCGAATATCTGGGCGTGGAACACGTCATCGCCTGCGCCAATGGCACCGATGCCTTGCAGATGCCTTTGATGGCGCGCGGCATCGGACCGGGCGACGCCGTGTTCGTTCCGTCCTTCACCTTCGCTGCCACGGCGGAAGTTGTTGCACTGGTGGGCGCCGAGCCGGTCTTTATCGACGTGGATGCGCAAAGCTACAATCTGAATGTCGAGCAGCTCGAAGCTGCCATCGCCGCCATCCGCAAGGAAGGCCGCCTGCAGCCAAAGGCGATCATCCCGGTCGATCTGTTCGGCCTGGCCGCCGACTATAACCGCATCAGCGCCATCGCCGATCGCGAAGGCCTGTTCGTCATCGAAGACGCTGCGCAGTCGATCGGAGGCAAGCGCGATAACGTCATGTGCGGTGCTTTCGGCCATGTAGGCGCGACGAGCTTCTATCCCGCCAAGCCGCTCGGCTGCTATGGCGACGGCGGCGCGATGTTCACCAACGATGCCGAACTGGCCGACACGCTGCGTTCGGTCCTGTTCCACGGCAAGGGCGAAACCCAGTACGACAACGTTCGTATCGGGCTCAATTCGCGTCTGGACACCATTCAGGCAGCCGTTCTTCTGGAAAAGCTTGCAATCCTCGAAGACGAAATGGAAGCACGCGACCGCATCGCCAGGCGCTACAACGAAGCGCTGCAGGATGTCGTCAAGGTTCCGGCGCTCCCGGCTGGCAATCGCTCGGCTTGGGCGCAGTATTCCATCGAGAGCGATAACCGCGACGGCCTGAAGGCGCATCTTCAGACGGAAGGCGTTCCTTCGGTCATCTATTATGTGAAGCCGCTGCACCAGCAGACCGCATACAAGCACTATTCAGTTGCGCCGGGAGGCCTTCCAGTTTCGGAAAGCCTGCCGAACCGCATTCTGAGCCTGCCGATGCACCCCTATCTGTCGGAAGCCGATCAGGACAAGATCATCGGCGCCATTCGTGGTTTCCACGGCAAAAAGGCTTGATCTTTTTTGCCTGTCTAACGAAAACCCGGCGAAAGCCGGGTTTTTTATGTTTCAGGCTTGCAAGTTCAATTGCCAGGAAACACCGTATTTATCCTTGATCCAGGCGAAAAGCTTGCTGAAACCATAATTGTCGAGCGGCATCAGCGTCTCGCCGCCTTCCGAAAGCTTTTCGAAAACGCCGGTCAGGCTTTCCTCATCATGAAAGTCGACGAACAGGGATACGGACGGATTGAAATCGAACTGATGCGGGATGGGGCTGTCGATCACGATCAGCCGGTGTTCGGCAAAGGTCACGCGGGCAATCTGCACCTTGCCGGGGCTGCCGCTTGCTTCGTCATAGGTTTTGATCGACTCGATCAGGAAGTCCGGAAAGATCGAACGATATGTTTCCAGCGCCGCGCCTGCACTGCCCTGAAACATGAGATGGGTGCAAACCTGTGTCATGGCGGAAACGTAACACGGCCCCGCCGTTTTCGGCAATCAGGTTGCCAGGGCATTTGTGTCGGGAAATGCCCGAAACCGGTAAGAGCGGTCCTGACGATACCGGGAAAACAGGAGCCGCTTTAAAGGTTCTTTTTCTTCAACCGCTTGTCGATGCGCGCGGCCACGAAGCGGGCGAGGGCCGGACCTGCCAGAAGCACGATGAAGAAGCGGCTTGTCTGCATCGCAATGATGAAAGGCAGGTCGACATTGCTCGATGCTGCGATGATTGCAACCGTATCCGCGCCACCGGGACTGGTGGCGAGATAGGCTGTCAACGGATCGAGCCCCAGCACATGGCCGAGCGCCATGCCGAACAGCCCGCAGACGGCGATGAGGAGCAACGTGGATGTTAGCACCGCTGGAAACGCCCGCGCCGCATGGGCGATGATGGCGCGCGAAAAGCCGAGGCCGATGCGCCAGCCGATAAGCAGGTAGCTGACCGCGAGCAGCCATGGCGGCAGGTCAATGGTGATGAATCCGGTGTCTTGAAGCAGGGCACCCAGTATGAGCGGCACGAGCATGGCGCCGGTCGGAATGCGGAGGAGTTCGCCTAGGAACGCGCCGACGACGACCAGCAGCAGTGTCGGGCCGAGGGTGGACCAATTTATGGGTGGAAACCATATGATTTCGGCAGGTGCAACGGTTTCCACGCCTGTGCTGAGGCGCAGGACCAGCGAAGCGGCTGTGGCCACCAGCACCACGCGCAGATATTGCATGAAGGCGACGAGGCGGGCATCCGCGCCGTGGGATTCCGCCATCAGCGTCATTGCCGTGGCCGCCCCGGGGGAGGAACCCCATACGGCGGTTGTTCCCGGCAGAATGCGAAACCGCGCCAGCAGATAGCCGATGAAGGTACTGGCAAAAAGCACGTAACCTACGGATAGAAGGATAACGGGCAGGTGCTGCCCCATGCTCGTGAAGAACTCGGCAGTGATCGAACGGGCGATGAGGCAGCCGACGACGCCTTGTGCTGCGAGTGACAGCCAGCGGTGGACCCGCAGCGTGCTTTCGCCCGCAGCCATCAGGATTGCGCCAAGCATAGCGCCCAGAAGCATCGCGGCAGGCAGTTGCAGCTTTTCCCCTGCAAAGATCAGGATGGCGGAAAAAACGACCAGCAGACCCCACTGGGCTGGTCTCGGCAAGGTCCTGACGCTGAATCTTGTGGAGGCCGAATTCGGCCCGGAGGGGGAGGATTTCTGCATTATGTCTTTTCACTACATCCGGCCCGGGAGCGATGCAAACCAAGATTTGCACGGCTTTGCCCAAATCTCCACGCTCCCTCCAGCTAACCGCAAAAGATTTTGGCAATTGTCGTATTTGATCGGAAGAAACGGATGGTTCGTCAGCTTCTCCATCGGCAGTCTGATAGGTGGCGCGTGAAGCATGGGCGGCCCTGTCCATGCGGCGTTCAGTCGATTGCCAGTCAATGGAGAAGAAGGGTGATGAAACTAAAATATCTTCCAATGCCGAGCGACGAGGTGCGTGCTTTGCAAGCCGGTGGCAAGGATGCTTATGGCTGTGCGCCGGAGCGAACGGTTTCCGACGGAGACGGCAACCCCTGCCGCCATTGCCTTGACTTCGTACCGAAGGGGGCAGGCATGCTCATTCTCGCCTATCGCCCTTTTCCCGATGTTCAGCCCTATGCTGAAACCGGGCCGGTCTTTTTGTGTGCCGACCCCTGCGAGGCCTGGACTGGGGAAGGTGTTCCGCCCATTTTGGAATCGAGCAAGGATTATCTGCTGAAAGGCTATACCGAAAACCACCGCATCAAATATGGAACGGGGAAAGTCGTCGAGCGCGATGATCTGGCAGATTATGCCGCCGACCTGCTGGGTCGTCCGGAAATCAGTTTCGTCGACGTCCGATCTGCGCGCAACAACTGTTTCCAGTTGCGGATCAAGCGCGCAAGCTGAATTGACCGGAGGCCGGTTTGATCGGGAGAACACGAAAACACCGCCTGCGAGGCGGTGTTTTTCATCGTTGGGCAAGGTTGAGAAACGAAACGTCGATCAACCGATCATGGCGCGGCGCTGATTTACCGGACGCTCGATCACTTCCCTCGGAGCCTTGCCGCCGTCGCGTTCTTCAAGCGCTTCGGCCTTCGTCAGTTCGGTTTCCGCCGCCGACAATTCGGCTTCGGCCGCTTCCTTCTGGGACATCAGGTCGCGAATCGATACGAAAAGATTATCGCGCCGCTGGCGAGCCGCCTTGGCGAAGGTCGGATAAGCGAAATGATTAATGTCAGTGATGCCAGCTTTTTTCTCTTCCGATAGAATCTGGGCGTCGAGTTCTCCGGCCATCCGTTCGAACTCGCCGATCATCAGGTCGAGCTGGCCCAGTTGACGGCGTTTTTCCTTCACCTGGAACAGTTTCAGCCTGACTAGGCTTTCACGTGGCTTCATACGCAATACTCCTTGAACACCAACCAGCTTTCATGTGTTGGGGCGTTCCCCCGACTTTATTAACAGGTGTGAACGAGCAAAACGCACCCGGCCTGCACCCGAATCTCCTTGCGAATTCAAGCCCCTGAAGGGGAAATCATCGCAACCGTTCTTCCGAAATGGCTCAACAAGCGAAACAAAAAGTTAAGAATTCGCTCGTTTGGTAACCATTCCTTTACCGGCGAAGTTAATCATACGCGTTAGGACTTAAGGCTCGGTAAACCTCGTGTGGTTTTTCGGCAACAGGCGAAAGCTAGAGTCAGATGAATCGCTTAGCGAAGATTCTTAATGCGATGCTTTAGAGTCGTGAGGAAGAGAATGTCTTTATGATTCAGGCGCGTAAGAGAATTTTCTAAACAGGGCAGAAATATGCTTGCCAAGCAGAATCATATTTTGTTAACCATTTGCTGGCACCTTCATGCAAAGGCAACGATAGTTCCGTGTGCTGCCGTGAGGGACATCGGGTCGGCTGCGGAAAGGGGATAAGAGATGCGCGTCCTTTTGATTGAAGACGACAGTGCTATCGCACAGAGCATCGAGTTGATGCTCAAGTCCGAGAGTTTCAATGTCTACACGACCGATCTGGGCGAAGAAGGCATCGATCTCGGCAAGCTATATGATTACGACATCATCCTGCTGGACCTGAACCTGCCGGATATGTCTGGTTATGAAGTTCTTCGCACCTTGCGTCTGTCCAAGGTGAAGACGCCGATCCTTATCCTTTCCGGCATGGCCGGCATCGAGGACAAGGTTCGTGGTCTGGGCTTCGGTGCCGACGACTACATGACCAAGCCGTTCCACAAGGACGAGCTGATCGCACGTATTCATGCGATCGTGCGCCGTTCGAAGGGGCATGCGCAGTCGGTCATCACGACGGGCGACCTCGTGGTCAATCTGGATGCGAAGACGGTGGAAGTCGCCGGCCAGCGCGTTCACCTGACCGGCAAGGAATACCAGATGCTGGAGCTTCTTTCGCTCCGCAAGGGCACGACGCTCACCAAGGAAATGTTCCTCAACCATCTTTATGGTGGCATGGACGAGCCGGAACTGAAGATCATCGACGTCTTCATCTGCAAGCTGCGCAAGAAGCTCGACGCTGTTTCCGGTAGCCAGAGCTACATCGAGACAGTCTGGGGCCGCGGTTATGTGCTGCGTGAGCCGGATGCGGAAATGCGCGAAAGCGCCTGACCCGGCAACAGGCTTCAAAATGTAAAAAGCTCCGCTTCGGCGGAGCTTTTGCTTTTTGGAGGGACCGTTTGCTCCGGCTTTCAGGCGGACAGAACGCCTGCAAACTGTTCGGTGAGATAGGCGCGGTCGAATGGCTTGAGAATATAGCCATTGGCGCCTGCGCGCTTCGCCCGCATGATGCGGGTGACGTCGAGTTCATAAAGACAGAGGATGATGCGCAGCTTGTCGCCACCCGGCATGGCGCGCAGTTCGGTCACGACTTCCAATGCCGTCATGTCCGGCAGGTCGTAGTCGAGCAGCATGACGTCGGGCATCCGCGAAAAACAGGTTTCGAGCGCTTCCCGGCCGGTCGAAGCTTCAGCAAATTCGGCTATGGTTTCGGAAAGGATGCGGCGGGCGACCTTGCGAATGACGGATGAGTCATCGACCAGCAGACAATAAGCTGCCATTGGTTCATTCGCCATTCAGACCCCCCTTGCAGATATGTGATGATCGCCGCGCCTTCGACGACATTCGAGGCAAATCCTCATCGGAAATGCATGTTTGTCTGATAGAGGGTTTTATGATGGTTTGCCAGTGCGAGCGCGGGCTGGTCCCGCGCTCGCAAACGCTTATTCAGCAGAAAATACGATGTCTTCCGCGGTTGCGTGGATTGAAATCTTCATGCCGGCCTCTTCGGCCAGCAGAAGGGTATAGTAAGGCTGGACGGAATGGGCGTCGATCGGCTCTTCCGGAGCGGCGCCGGAATGAAGCTCAAGGAATTTGGGCGGAACGCGCAGCATGCGGCCCTTCACGGTGATAACGAAGCGCGGCTCGGTATCGCCGCCTTCAAGCCGCACGGCCAGCGAACCGCCGCGTGGAATGGCCGCGTTGCCGATCAGCAGCATGTTGAGGAGCAGCTTGACCTTGTTCTTGGGCAGAAGGACGCGGGTGCCTTCCCAGGTGAATTCCGGCTTTTCATTCTTGAAGTATTCTGTGGCAACGTTCTGCGCGTCGCCGGTGTCGATCTGTACGCCAGCCGAGCCTGCCGCGCCGAAAGCGATGCGGGCAAACTGAAGCCGGGCAGAGGCGTTGCGGGCGCTCGACTTGATGAGCGCCATTGCGTCTTCGTCGGCTCCGCCTTCTTCCAGCAGTTCCAGACCGTTGTTGATCGCGCCGACCGGCGAAATGATGTCATGACAGATCCTGCTGCACAGAAGCGCACCGAGGTCGAGTGCGGAAAGGGTAACGGGCATTGGCATGGCGTTTTCTCCGGAACGCGGATTGATCCTGGCCTCCGACCGGGTCGGATAACAGAATCGTTATCGGTTAACGAGACAGCCCGCAAAGCCAGTGTTTGCGCGCTGCATGAAGATGGGCGAATCGCCCTGAATATCAATTTAACTGGATACACGCGCCATCGGACCGCCGCAACAAAGCTCTCTTTTTGATCCGCCGGGCTACCCCCCAGCTTCACACGATGTGAGAAATTCCGTGCCTTCGTAAAGTCAATTTCAGTGCTTAAAGGTTTGGACAATAAATTCGGGTCTAAAATAGGCGCGATTCGACCAAAATGTCCGTAAGAGACGTGGTCTGGCTTTTTAACAGGGCCGTCAGACAGAGGAGCGGAGAGCCAAAAGGAATTTTACATGGCCACACAATCCCTGTCGCAAATCAGGTTCCGCAATGCGGCGTGCTTCGTTGCGTTTTTTGCGGCGCTGTTTGTTTCTTTCATCGCCCTGCCAAATCAGGCCAGGGCACAGAACACATACACTGCCGAGGAAATCGTCGAATCTGGTCACAGGTTCTTCGGGTCGGCTTCGGGTGGAATCGCAAGCGCGGTCGAGAAGGCGTTCCAGAGTTTTGGTCTGCCCAACGGCTATATTCTTGGTGAGGAAGGTTCCGGCGCCTTCATTGGCGGCCTGACCTATGGCGAAGGCACGCTCTATACCAAGAATGCGGGCGACCATAAGACGTTCTGGCAAGGCCCATCGCTTGGCTGGGATTTCGGCGGGCAGGGTTCTCGCGTGATGATGCTCGTCTATAACCTCGACGACATCCAGAACCTTTACGGTCGTTACGCCGGTGTTGCAGGCTCCGCCTATGTCGTTGCCGGTGTCGGCTTCAACGTCCTCAAGCGCGAGAACATCATGCTTGTGCCGATCCGCACCGGCGTGGGCGCGAGGCTGGGTGTGAATATCGGTTACCTGAAGCTGTCTGGTGCTCCCACCTGGAACCCGTTCTAGGGCCTCGTTGCCAATGAATACCTTTTCAGCCGGTGATTGTTTTGCTGGCTGGAAAGACGGTCGGCTGCGCACTATGAATAGTAATGCTTGTCTGAAACCGCTCGGGCCCATGTGAAACCGTGATCCAGTCCGCTCTCTTTTTCATATTCGGCGTTCTTGTGACGGTTTTCGTCGTGGTGCTGCTCGGCCCTTCGGTCTGGCGGCGTGCCTTCTTTCTGGCGCGGCGGCAGGTCCAGGCGGAACTGCCGATCACACTCGCCGAGATTCGCGCCGATCGTGACGGGTTGCGCGCAGAATATGCCGTTGCGGTCAGCAGGCAGGAACAATTGCTGAAGCTTGAACGCCAGAAGAATGCCGAGCAGAAGGTGTTGCTCGCCCGGCAATATGAAGAGATGAAACGCATTCCGTTGCTTGAGGCAAGTCAGGCTGATATCGAGAAGCAGCTTGCAGAACACGAGCGGATGGCGGAAGAAGCCGGGAGCGCGCGCGATACAGCGCTGGAAAAGGCGCAAATCCTCCAGGCTGAACTGGAACGGATGCAAAGCCATTACGCCGCGCTTGAGGGATTGGCCGATACATTGCGTATCGAGATAAGTGGAAGCGAGACGGAATACAGCCGTCTGACAAACGAGATGACCGAAATGCGTCGAGATCGCAAGGAAGCCGCAGCCCGTTACAACGAAGTTTCCACCCAGTTGACCTCGGCACAAACGGAGCTGAAAAGCGAGAAGCGGCGCAACAGCGAGTTGCAGCAGAAACTTGAGAAGCTGATTTCCGAGCTTTCCGATGCACAGGAAAAAATCGAGCGCTACAGCCGCCAGAAAGCTGGCGTAGACGACAGTCCCGATTTGGCGGAAATCGAGCGCGAGAATGCAGTCCTTCGCGAAGAAATGGCTGCACTTGCCGCCCGCATGGTAGCGGCGACCGCCGAAAAGGAAGGACCGGGCTCGCCCATCCATTCAATTCTCGAGGCAGCCGAAAAGGCGGATGCAGGAAAAGGCAGGAAGGCCGGCCCCAAGAGCCTGGCGCGCCGCATCCGCGACCTGCAATAGGCCATCGTTCAGCGACTATTCCTTGCCCAGAACATCCGACCAATCGGGATGGCGCATCGCCTGCGCATGCATGAAGCTGCAACGCGGGATGATCTTCCACCCGCTTCGCCGGGCGTCCAGAACAGCGTTCTTGGCAAGCGCCTGCGCGACGCCTTTGCCGCGCATCGTGTCCGGCACGAAAGTGTGGTCGATGGATATCAGCGAGGGGCCAAGCTTCGTATAGGTCATTTCGGCTTCACTGCCGTCGAGAACAGCCGCATAGCGCCCGCCGTCGGAACTGTCTTCCTTGCGAATCTCGATCGTCCCGCTCATGCCATCCTCCTGAACATTGTGTCTCTGGATCAACGCGCCAAGTTCACAACATAGGAACGGAATGTGCAAATAAAAACCGGCCACGAGGGCCGGTTTTCGATTTGTCGATCAATGCCCCTTTCACGGAAGACTTGTTCCGCGGGAGGCCCGATCCTCGCCCTTCCAAAACCGGTCCCGGTTTCGAGGGGCGGTTTTAGTGACGATACTGTTGAATTCTGGTGGTCCTGAGGCCGGCGAGACCATGCTCATCGATTGAGGATTGCCAGGAAAGGAATTCCTCCACCGTCAATGTGTAACGCTGGCATGCCTCCTCAAGGCTCAGAAGTCCGCCCCGCACCGCGGCGACGACTTCAGCCTTGCGGCGAATGACCCAGCGCCTTGTATTGGCGGGGGGGAGGTCCGCGATGGTCAGCGGGCTGCCATCAGGACCGATAACATATTTTATACGCGGTCTTACCAGATCGGTCATTGTACTCTCTACACAACACTCAAGGACCTAATCGAGTAGGAGACTAACGCGACAGCTTTAAAAATTACCTAAGCAGGCGGTAACTCTCTGGTAAGACTTGAAAAAATACTCGTGATGGCGCTTTTGCAGGCGTTTTTGGGGCATAGGATGGGAAAACTTCACGGTGAAGTGTCCGCTGCCTGTCGCAATCCGGACAATGATTGTTCCCTGACCCTTGGCAAATTGCCGCAGTTTAGCCTATATAGGGCGCAGAAACCTAAATTTTGAGAAGCAGGGCAATTGCCCGGAAGCTGGAATCAATCATGAGCCTGAACAGCCTCGATCTGCCGGGAAAGCCGGAAGACACGCGCGTTGTCGTCGCCATGTCGGGCGGCGTCGATTCATCTGTTGTGGCCGGGATTCTCAAACGTGAAGGTTACGATGTCGTTGGCGTGACGCTGCAGCTTTATGATCATGGCGCAGCCGTTCATCGCGCCGGTTCCTGCTGCGCGGGACAGGACATCGAAGATGCCCGCCGCGTTTCGGAAAGTCTCGGCATTCCGCATTATGTTCTCGATTACGAAGCACGCTTCCGCGAGGCGGTGATCGATCCTTTTGCGAATTCCTATGTCAGCGGCGAAACGCCCATTCCGTGCGTTTCGTGCAATCAGACGGTAAAGTTCGCCGATCTCCTGCAAACGGCGCGTGATCTCGGCGCCGATGCACTGGCGACAGGGCACTATATCCGCAGCCGCGCCAATGGTGCGCATCGCGCACTCTATCGTCCGGTCGATACGGATCGCGACCAGAGCTATTTCCTCTTTGCCACCACGCAGGAGCAGATCGACTATCTGCGGTTCCCGCTCGGTCATCTGCCAAAGGCGCAGGTGCGCGAGATTGCTGAGGAAATGGGCCTAACTGTCGCCAAGAAACAGGACAGCCAGGACATCTGCTTCGTGCCGCAGGGCAAATATTCCGACATTATCTCCAAATTGAAGCCGGAAGCGGCCAATCCGGGCGATATTGTCCATATCGACGGGCGCACGCTCGGCCGCCATGACGGCATCGTGCATTACACGGTCGGCCAGCGGCGCGGTATCGGCGTCGCTACGGGCGAGCCGCTCTATGTCGTTCATCTCGATGCCGCCAATGCGCGGGTTATCGTCGGTCCGCGTGAAGCGCTGGAAACGCATAAAGTTTTCCTGCGCGACATTAACTGGCTGGGCGATGCGCCGATTGGCGATCTGCCCGAAGGCGGAATGGAAGTGTTCGCCAAGGTCCGCTCGACGCGCCCGCCGCGCCCCGCCGTGCTGCGCCATGCCGATGGCCAGACATGGGTCGAACTGGTCGATGGCGAAAGCGGCATCGCTCCGGGACAGGCCTGCGTGCTCTATTCGGATGAAAGCAATACGGCGCGCGTCTTTGGCGGTGGCTTTATTGGCCGTTCGGAGCGTGAGCCGCAGGCGGAAGAAATGCTGCGCCGTCTTGTTGCCAATACGGCAAGCGCCTCGGCAGCCTGATAAACTTTCCTGCTGCATCAAAAACCTCCGGTTCGAAGCCGGAGGTTTTTTGTTGAGAGCATTTCCAGCAGAAGTGCGAAGCGTCTACGCGGGGAAATCAGTTCACTGGACTGATTTCTTATCCCGCTTCGATGCGTTGGATAATGCGGCAATACGAATAGTTAGAGCGGTTCCGATAATTCCGTTTTAATCGGATGCGCCCTGGAGCATGTCGCCCCGAAGCGGGAACCGGCCAGGGCAACTTCCAGTGATCCAATCAAAACAGGAATTGCTCGGAAGCCGCTCAAGTAAATTTGCTGAACCGCGAGAGGGCAATGCCCGATGCGGTTGCGACATTCAGGCTGTCGAACGCTGTGGACATGGGAATCCGCGCCGTCTGAAACTTATCCAGTAACCTTGGCGGCAATCCCTCCCCTTCGGTCCCGAGCAGGAGTGCGTGACGGTCTTGCTTCGCCGCACCGTAGATGCTGAGCGTTGATGACGGGCTGAGCGCAAGCAGATTGAAGTTGGCATCGCCGAGCGCGGCGATGATTTCATCAATGTTGCCGCCGTGGAAATAGGGGACTTTCAGCGTCGCGCCGACCGATACACGGATGGCCTTGCGATAAAGCGGATCGCAGCAGGTTTCATCCATCAGCACGCAGTCTGCCTCGAAGGCTGCGGCATTGCGAAAAATCGAGCCGACATTGTCGTGATTGGAAATGCCGCACAATACCACGACGAGCGATTGGGCGGGGAGGGCCCCGAGCATCGCCTCCAGACCGGGCTGTGGTTTGCGACGGCCCACAGCGAGAATGCCCCGGTGAACATGAAATCCCGCAACTGCATCCATGACAGCCTGCGGGACGGAATAGACGGGAACATCGGGTGGGAGGTGCCCCAGTTGTTCTCCGAGACCTGCAAGCCGGTTTTCCAGAACGAGCAGCGATTCCGTTTCGAATCGTGCGGAAGAGGAAAACAGGACGTTCAGAACCACCTTGCCTTCAGCGATGAAACGCTGCTGGCGCCCCACGAGGTCTTTCTCGCGAATGCTGCGATAAGGGGAAAGGCGTATGTCGTCCGGATCGTCAATTGGATGGACGCAAGGATGGACGCAGCCGTGCGAATGAGAACTTTCTTTCATCGCACGGCTGTGACCTCATGATGTTATGCGTGAGCGACTGCCGCCAGATTATGTCTGCGCGGTGTTGGACTCATATACAGACTCGAGAGTGTCGACAACATCAACTCGATATGCGGCGAAGAGACCATGTAGTAGATGGTCTGCGCGTCGCGCCGGGTTGAAACGAGATCAAGAGCTCGTAGTTTTGCCAGGTGCTGAGACAAAGCGGATTGGCTAAGGTCAATCGCCTTGGCAAGCGCACCGACGGACATTTCGTTATGAAGCAACTTACACAAAATTAGTAATCGCTTATTGTTAGCAAGTGCCGAAAGGAAATCGGCGGCCTGGTCTACATTTTCAATCAAATCAAAAAAAGTATCTTGGTTGCTCATTTGCCGTCATACCCCCGTAAGACTGGACAAAGTTAAAAATATACATGCGAATTTCCATAAGCATGCATATTCAAAATAGTGCTATAAGCTGCTTTTGAAAAGCCCTTGCTTATATTCAATCCAGTATAAAGACGTGCAATTTCGTCCCAAAAAAAATGCGGTTTTGTTTCAGGGGGCTTTATTTTACCGTTTTGTCAGTGTTGTAACAGCTTCCCTCAGAGAATCGGGCTGCGCCGAAAATACGTGACGAAGAACCAGATCGCCACTGGTAATATCGGCACCATCGGGGTCGATACCCACAATTTTGAACTGTTCCCGAAGGGCGTCTGATTTCGAAAGCCCGCGCGCAATATGTGCGATTTCCAACGCGTGATTTTCATTCAGATCGTCAAGCGCCTTCTGTTCGCCTTCGGCAAAGCTGGCGCTGACGGAAGCTGCGCATAGCAAATCGTCCTGCGTCAGATTGAATGCCTTGCCGAAGCCGCCGTTGAGGCTGGCGCTTTCCAGTTCGAGGCGGAAGAAGGCGAAATCTCCAAGATCCACATACAGCGAACCCTTCGGATTATGATTGAGATAGCGCCTGTGGATGCGCGAATAGTCGGCGTCGGTTTTCTCAACTTTTCGCGCCTGGCAGTGGAGGGTGACGCGGGCATGGGCGAGTGGGTCTCCCTTGCCGACCTCGCCGAGCAGAAGCGAGCAGGCAGGGTTTGCCAGCAGGCCCGGCGTATGCGCGGCCAGTCCGGAGACCAGAATGAGCGGTGTGCCATTCACGTCTGTCGCAACGGCAACGCGGCTTGCCAGCGGCCTGCCGGTCGCCGCGTCAAAAACGGCAATTGCACCGTAGCGCGACGTGCGCAGCAACGACTTGGCAAGCTGGATGGCTTCGGGGGTGGTCGGACGAATTGGATTGGCTTCGGGCATGGTCTGCAGGACTCAAATATGACTTTTATTGTCCACTTTATACGACGCCTTTTCCCAATGCGCCAGTCAATTCGGCGGTGGCCTGACAGGGCTGATGCGGGACCCACTTTCAGTTGATCGACTTATGGATCTGGCACCTCGAGTCGGTGATGCGCAGCTTGCATTACCCCATGCAAAATGCGTGCGAATAATATTATAATTCAGTGTGCTTTAGCGCAATTTTCCGAAATCATACCCTTTCATAGAATAAAAATCTAACGATTGGTCCCATAATCGGTTGAGAATATGAAGTGGTTCTAAAAATTGCGCTTGCAAAGTGACGATCCACACGTTTCGATAAGCGCAAGCTGCGGGCAATGGGGTGCGCGCGGCATGCTTTTCCGTGGAGGCGGACAATAATGAAATTCTACCAAAAACTCCTGGCAGCAACCGCGCTGGTGGCTCTGATGAGCGGTGCTGCATCAGCGAAGACCTTTGTGTATTGCTCGCCGGCTTCGCCTGAAGGCTTCGATCCGGCTGCCTATACCGGCGGCGATACGTTCGACGCCTCGGCCCATCCGGTTTACAACCGCCTTGCCGAATTCGAAAACGGAACGACGAAAGTCGTGCCCGGTCTCGCAGAAAGCTGGGACGTTACCGACGACGGTCTGGAATATACCTTCCACCTGCGCAAGGGCGTCAAGTTCCATTCGAACGACTATTTCACGCCGACCCGTGATTTCAACGCCGACGACGTGATCTTCTCCTATGATCGCATGCGCAACAAGGACAATCCTTGGCACCAGTACACCGCTGGCATCACCTACGAATATTTCGACAGCATGGAAATGGGTGCGCTGATCAAGGACATCGTCAAGGTTGACGATTACACCGTCAAGTTTGTGCTGAACCGTCCGGAAGCGCCGTTCCTCGCAAATATCTCGATGCCTTTCGCTTCGATCATTTCGAAGGAATACACGGACAAGCTCGCCGCCGATGGCAAGAAGGACGACCTGAACCAGGTTCCGGTCGGCACCGGCCCGTTCCAGTTCGTCGCCTACCAGAAGGACGCCGTCGTCCGCTTCAAGGCCAACGAAAACTATTGGGGCGGCAAGCCGAAGATCGACGATCTCGTCTTCGCGATCACGACCGATCCGGCTGTTCGCGCACAGAAGCTCAAGGCTGGCGAATGCCACCTGATGTCCTATCCTGCTCCGGCAGACATCAAGGGCCTTCAGGCCGACTCCAACCTCAAGGTTGACGAACAGGCAGGCCTCAACGTCGCCTACTTCGCGTACAACACGCTGAAGGCGCCTTATGACAAGCCGGAAGTCCGCAAGGCACTGAACCAGGCCGTCAACAAGCAGGCCATCGTCGATGCGGTGTTCCAGGGGCAGGGCCAGGTTGCCAAGAACCCGATCCCGCCAACGATGTGGGGCTATAACGACAAGGTCGAGGACGACAAGTACGATCCGGAAGCCGCCAAGAAGGCTCTTGAAGCCGCTGGCGTGAAGGATCTGAAGATGAAGCTGTGGGCGATGCCTGTCAGCCGTCCTTACATGCCAAATGCCCGCCGTACCGCCGAACTCATGCAGTCCGATCTGGCCAAGGTCGGCGTCAACGCCGAAATCGTTTCGATGGAATGGGGCGAATACCTCAAGAAGTCGTCCGACAAGGACCGCGACGGCGCCGTGATCCTCGGCTGGACCGGCGACAATGGCGATCCGGACAACTTCCTCGGCACGCTTCTCGGCTGCGCAGGCGTCGGTTCCAACAACCGCGCCCAGTGGTGCTACAAGCCGTTCGAAGACCTGATCCAGAAGGCCAAGGTCTCGACCAGCCAGGAAGAGCGCACCAAGCTTTACGAAGAAGCACAGGTGATCTTCAAGGAACAGGCTCCTTGGAACACCATTGCTCACTCGACGGTCTTCGTGCCGATGTCGGCCAAGGTCACGGGCTTCAAGCAGAGCCCGCTCGGCGACTATCGCTTCGAAGACGTTGATATCTCCGAGTAAAATCTGACAACACGAGCGGCCGGGTGTAGGGTGATCCCCTGCACCCGGTCGGAGTTTTTGTATGTTCCGCTTCATATTGAACAAACTCGTCTATCTGGTTCCGACCTTCATAGGCATCACAATCGTGGCTTTTGCCTTCGTCCGGGTTCTTCCGGGCGATCCCGTGCTGTTGATGGCCGGCGAACGCGGCGTAAGCCCCGAGCGCCATGCCGAACTGATGGCGCAACTGGGCTTCGACCGCCCGATCTGGCAGCAATATCTCGACTATGTCTGGAACCTGCTGCACGGCGATTTCGGTCAGTCCCTGGTGACCAAAAAGCCTGTTCTCGTCGAATTCTTCGCGCTGTTTCCCGCAACGGTCGAGTTGTCCATCTGCGCGATCATCGTGGCTATTCTCCTCGGCATCCCCGCCGGCGTCATCGCGGCTGTCAAGCGCGGCTCATGGTTCGATCAGGGCCTGATGGGCATTTCGCTGGTCGGTTATTCGATGCCGATCTTCTGGTGGGCGCTTCTGCTCATCATCCTGTTCTCAGGCGTGCTGCAATGGACGCCGGTCTCCGGCCGCATCTCGCTGCTCTATTTCTTCCCGCCCGTCACCGGTTTCATGCTGATCGACAGCCTGATGTCGGACCAGAAGGGCGCTTTCGCCTCCGCGGTCTCGCATCTCATCCTGCCGACCATCGTGCTTGCGACCATTCCGCTCGCCGTAATCGCCCGCCAGACGCGCTCTGCGATGCTGGAAGTCCTGGGTGAAGATTATGTGCGTACCGCGCGCGCCAAGGGCCTGCCGGTTCGTCGCGTCGTCGGTCTGCATGCGCTTCGCAATGCGATGATACCCGTGATCACGACGATCGGCCTGCAGGTCGGCGTTCTGATGGCCGGTGCGATCCTCACGGAGACGATCTTCTCATGGCCCGGTATCGGCAAATGGATGCTCGATTCCATTTTCCGTCGCGACTATCCGGTCGTGCAAAGCGGATTGCTGCTGATCGCATTCATCATCATGCTGGTGAATCTGGTCGTGGACCTGCTGTACGGCCTCATCAATCCGCGTATCCGGCACAAGTGAGGGTATAATGACACACTCAGCTATTCAGCCGGAAGCCGTGAACGACGTTGGCAAGATGCGCGCGTTGAGGGATTTCTGGTTCTATTTCAGCGTCAATCGCGGCGCTGTGATCGGTCTTTTCGTATTTCTCGCGATCATTCTGGTCGCAATCTTTGCTCCGCTTATTGCGCCGCATGATCCCACGGAACAGTTCCGTGAATTCGTGAAGGTCCCGCCATTCTGGGAAAACGGCGGCACGACGCAGTTCCTCCTGGGAACTGATGCGGTCGGACGCGATATCCTGTCCCGCCTGATCTACGGTTCGCAGTATTCGCTGCTTGTCGGCTTCGTCATCGTCATCATTTCGATGTGCCTCGGCATCACCATCGGCCTTATCACCGGCTATTTCGGTGGCGGCGTCGATACGGTGTTCATGCGCATCATGGACGTTATCCTCGCATTCCCGTCGCTGCTGCTGGCGCTGGTTCTGGTGGCGATCCTTGGGCCCGGCCTGATCAATGCCGTTCTGGCGATCACGCTGGTCCTGCTGCCGCACTTCTCGCGTCTTACCCGCGCTGCCGTGATGGCGGAAAAGGAACGCGAATATGTAACCGCGGCCAAGCTTGCCGGTGCAAGCAAGCTGCGCCTCATGTTCAAGACCATCCTGCCGAACTGTCTTGCCCCGCTCGTGGTGCAGGCGACGATGTCGTTCTCCAACGCCATTCTCGACGTTGCGGCTCTGGGCTTTCTGGGCATGGGCGCGCAGCCGCCCACACCGGAATGGGGCACGATGCTTGCCGAAGCGCGTGAGTTCATCCTGAGCGCCTGGTGGATCGTTACGTTCCCCGGCCTTGCGATCCTGATTACTGTTCTCGCCATCAATCTGATCGGCGACGGTCTGCGCGATGCGCTTGACCCGAAGCTCAAGAGGAGCTGACCGATGGCGCTGTTAGAAATCAAGAATCTATCGGTTTCTTTCGACACCTCGACCGGTCCCTTCAAGGCGGTCGATGGGATCGACATTACGGTGGACAAGGGCGAAGTGCTGGCGATTGTCGGTGAATCAGGTTCGGGCAAGTCTGTCGGAATGCTCGCCGTCATGGGCCTCCTGCCCAAGTCAGCGACCGTTACCGCAGATGTCATGACCTTCGACGGTCAGGACTTGCAGGCGATGTCCGACAAGGAACGCCGCAAGATCATCGGCCGCGACATTTCGATGATTTTCCAGGAACCGGTCGCAAGCCTCAATCCCTGCTTCACGGTCGGGTATCAGCTTGAGGAAGTGCTGAAGCAGCATATGGGCATGAACGGCTCGGCAAGCCGTGCCCGCGCCATTGAGCTTCTGGAACTCGTCGGCATTCGCGATGCGGCGGAACGCCTGAAAAGCTTCCCGCATCAGATGTCGGGCGGCCAGTGCCAGCGCGTCATGATCGCGATTGCGATTGCTTGCAATCCCAAGCTCCTTATCGCAGACGAACCGACGACGGCTCTCGACGTGACGATCCAGAAGCAGATTCTCGATCTGCTGATGCGGCTTCAGGTGGAGCACGGCATGGGTCTGATCATGATCACCCACGACATGGGTGTGGTTGCCGAAACGGCGGACCGCGTGATCGTGCAGTACAAGGGCCACAAGATGGAGGATGCCGACGTGCTGTCGCTGTTCTCCGCGCCCAAGCATCCTTATACCCGTGCGCTGCTGTCGGCCCTGCCGGAGAATGCGACCGGCGACCGTCTTCCGACGGTGTCCGATTTCGTCTTTGAAAATAATGGTGCGGGAGAAGCGTGATGAGCGAGATTGTTCTCGAGGCGCGCGATATCAAGCGCGATTATCATGTCGGCGGCGGGCTGTTCGGCAAGCCAAAAGTGGTTCATGCCGTCAAGGGCGTGAGCTTCAAGGTGGAGAAGGGCAAGACGCTGGCGATCGTCGGTGAATCGGGTTGCGGCAAGTCCACGCTGGCCCGCATTCTCACCATGATCGATCCACAGACCTCCGGCGAGCTGAAGATCGGCGGCAAGGATGTGAACATCGCTCGCGATGGCCTGACGCCCGAAATGCGCCAGAAGGTGCAGATCGTGTTCCAGAACCCCTATGGTTCGCTCAATCCGCGCCAGAAGATCGGCGACGTTCTGGCTGAACCGCTGTTGCTGAACACCAATATGTCTGCGGAAGAGCGCCGTTCCAAGGCCATGCAGATGCTGTTGAAGGTCGGCCTCGGTCGTGAGCACTTCAATCGCTATCCGCATATGTTCTCCGGTGGCCAGCGCCAGCGTATCGCCATTGCACGCGCGCTGATGCTCAACCCGAAACTGCTCATTCTGGATGAGCCGGTTTCCGCACTCGATCTTTCGGTGCAGGCACAGGTCCTCAACCTGCTGGCCGATCTGCAGGAAGAGTTCGGCCTTACCTATGTCTTCATCAGCCATGACCTTTCGGTCGTACGCTATATCGCCGATGAGGTGATGGTGATGTATTTCGGTGAAGTGGTTGAATACGGTTCGCGCGACGACGTGTTCAACAATCCGCAGCACGATTATACGAAGAAGCTCTTCGCCGCGACGCCGCGTGCGGATGTGGATGCCATCAAGGCACGCGTGGAAGCGCGCGCTGCGGCTAGACAGGCCGCCCATAGCTGACGCGCATACTGCGCAGCCTGAAATTCGAAAGCCGCACATGAGAATGTGCGGCTTTTTTGTTCACGAAGAGGTTCCGCGCTGCTGATGCCAGGCCAGCGCACGCACAATGTCGTCTGCCGCAATCTTGCCGACCACGGCGCCATTCTCGACGATGCCGACATCGCCACTGCTGTCCGCCACTGCATTCATCAGTTCGCGCACCAGCGTTTCGCGCCGTGCGGTAGCCGCAAAGGGACGCGGTGCCGCATTGCGATCGAAAGGCACCATGATGTCTCCGGCGCGAAGCACGCCGAGCGGGTTCATATGCGCAACGAAGTCGGCGACATATGCATCGGCAGGCTGCAGGAGAATTTCCTGCGGCGTGCCGCACTGGACGATACGCCCGCCCTCCATGATGGCGATGCGATTGCCGATCTTCATGGCTTCATCGAGATCGTGGCTGACGAAGACAATTGTCTTTTTCAGGCGCGACTGGAAAGCCAGCAATTCGTCCTGCAACCGCGTGCGGATCAGCGGATCGAGGGCCGAGAACGGCTCGTCCATCAGCAGGATCGGTGCGCCGGTCGCAAAAGCGCGGGCAAGTCCGACGCGCTGCTGCATGCCGCCGGAAAGCTCCCCGACCTTGCGCTTGGCCCAGTCCTGCAAGCCGACGAGTTCGAGCTGGTCGCGGGCCTTGGCGAGGCGCTCTTCCTTGCCCATCCCGGAAATTTCCAGTCCGAAGGCGACGTTTTCCTCGACCGTGCGCCATGGCAGCAGGCCGAACTGCTGGAACACCATGGAAACGAGTTCGGTGCGCAGATGGCGGAGTGTCGCCCGGTCAGCCTTGCCGACATCGATGGCACGGTCGCCTGCACGCACGAGAACGCGGCCGCGCGAAATCGGATTAAGCCGGTTGATTGCGCGAAGAAGGGTCGATTTGCCGGAGCCGGAAAGCCCCATGAGAACGAGGATTTCGCCTTCCTCGATGTTGAGCGTGCAATTGTGGACGCCCAGGACGAGATTGGTTTCCGCCTGGATCTGCGAGCGGGTTGCGCCGCGATCCGCCAGCGCCAGCGCGTCGCCGACATTGCTGCCGAAAATGATGCAGACGTCTTCGAGTGCGATGATGGTCATCCGCTTGTTCCTATTTCTCGTTCCCAGCGCGGAAGATGCGATCAAGTATGATTGCAACCACGACGATGATAAAACCTGCTTCGAAGCCGAGAGAAATGTTGACGGAGTTCAGCCCGCGCACCACCGGCACGCCGAGACCGTCGGCTCCGACAAGCGCGGCGATGACCACCATCGACAGCGAAAGCATGATCGTCTGGGTCAGGCCCGCGAGGATTTGCGGCATCGCATAGGGCAGCTCGACCTTCCAGAGAAGTTGCGAGCGTGACGCGCCAAAGGCTTCACCCGCTTCTATGAGCGAGGACGGTGTGGAGGAAATGCCGAGCTGCGTCAGGCGGATGGGGGCGGGGATCACAAAGATGACGGTGGCAAGCAGGCCCGGCACCATGCCGATGCCGAAGAAGACGATCGCCGGGATCAGGTAGACGAATGTCGGCAAGGTCTGCATCAGGTCGAGAACCGGACGCATCGCGGCGTAAAGCGCCGGACGATGGGCCGCAGCAATGCCGAGCGGCACGCCGATCGCCATACAGACAAAACACGATGACAGGACGAGTGTTAGTGTCTTGAGGGTCGGTTCCCAATAGCCCTGATTGATGATGAAGAGGAAACCCAGAACGGTTAGCAGGACGACTGAAATACGACGTTGGATCAGCCAGGCAATGATTGCGAAGATGGCGATCAGCAGCAGTGGATGCGGCATTTGCAAGAGATACAACAAGCCGTCAATCAGGCCCTGCATGATCGCCGCCAAAGTGTCGAAGAAAAGCCCCAGATGGGTCGTCAGCCAGTCCACCACAGATTTGGCGGTTGGTCCGACAGGAATCTTGTAGTCCGTCAGCCAGTTCAACGATCAAGTCTCCTGCTGCGTGCTTGTGATGAAGGTGCTGGAATGTGCCGGGCCGCGTTTGTCGCAGCCCGGCGGCATAGGCGAATCAAAGGCCGAGCGCCGCCTTGACGGCCGGCAGGCCTTCCTTGCCGTCGACGGTCGTCACGCCTGCGAGCCACTGGTCGAGAACGCCGGGATTGGCCTTGAGCCAGTCCTGTGCGGCTTTCGAAGGTTCCTGGCCGTCATCGAGAATCTTGCCCATGATCTCGTTTTCGATATCGAGCTTGAATTCCAGATTGGTGAGGAACTTGCCGACGTTCGGGCATTCCTGCGTGTAGCCGGTGCGCACATTGGTTTCGACCTTGGCGCCGCCGAGATTGGGGCCGAAGAAATCGTCGCCGCCGGTGAGGTAGGCGATTTCGAAACGCTTATTCATGGGATGCGGCTCCCATGCCAGGAACACGACCGGGTCCTTGCTCTTGATGCTGCGCGCGACCTGCGCCAGCATTCCCTGCTCGGACGATTCCGCCAGTTCGAAGGACTTGAGGCCGAAGGCGTCCTTGTTGATCATGTCGAGGATCAGGCGGTTGCCGTCATTGCCCGGTTCGATGCCGTAGATCTTGCCGCCCAGCTTGTCCTTGAACTTTGCAATGTCCTTGAAGTCCTTGAGGCCTTCGTCATAGGCGTATTTCGGCACGGCGAGGGTGTATTTCGCGCCCGTCAGATTGGTGCGCAGCGTCTCGACGGTCTTGTCGTCCAGATAGGGCTGGAGGTCGGCGCTCATGGACGGGTTCCAGTAGCCGAGAAAGACGTCGATGTCCTTCTTGCTCAGCGACGCATAGGTCACCGGCACGGAGAGAACCTTGATGTCGGTCTTGTAGCCGAGACCTTTGAGGATTTCCGTCGCCACCGCCGTCGTGGAGGTGATGTCGGTCCAGCCGACATCCGAGAAGCGCACGGTCGAGCAGCTTTCGGGTTCGGCGGCGACGGCGTTTGCAGGCGCGCTCAGCATTGCCGTTCCCGCGGCAAGCCCACCCAAGGCAAGCGTAAGCATAAGGGTCGATACGGACTTCATTGTTCTCTCCATTTACCGGGCCGTTTTTACGGATTGATTGTTTTTCCGGTTCCAGCTTTAGCAAACACCAAAGATTTCGCCATTCAAGTACCATAGCGGCGAAAATGTTCTTGATTGCGACGTTGACCGCAGTTTCCGGCGAAAAACCGTTCGCACCTGATTTGAAACCGCCTTGAAGCTGTTGTCGCTCATCATTTCCGGAACCGTCGGCCAGGGGAGGCGGGCAGGATTGCCACGCACTTGGCCGAAGCGGGTTGGCGCCATGTTACGGATCGGCTCCCGGGATTCAACCCTGTCAGCGGAATTGACGGATAAAATCAGTTGGATGAGCGTTCGAGTGGATTGAATTTGACGTTTGATATCCGTCCGATATAAATCTCGTTTCAAACGCCCAATTCGAAAAATACACTCGATTCATAAAGTTACCAGTGGTCTGATTCCGACATTTGCTCAGCGCTCATATCCGCGGGATGCAAATGTCGGAATCAGACCATCGGGTTGTCGAAAAGATGAGCACACTCTATTTGAGAACCAGTGGCTTTTTCAGGCTTGGCTGCTTGCGAACGGGACCTGCGATGCCTAGGTCCGCGTGCGGTGCAGACGCGGTGCGAAGCCCCGGTTTATCGGGCAAAAGGAAGGATATTTTACAGTGTGGAATGCAGTAAAGGGCGTTTTTTCCTTCCTCGGACGTTTCATCGCGGCGCTTGCCCGCCTGATTGCCATTCCGCTTGGCGGTTTGTGGCGGCTTTTCCTGCGGCTCGGAATTTTGTGGAAAGTTGTAAGCGCGGTCCTCGTGATCGGTCTTGGCGGGCTTTACCTCTATTTCATCTGGCAGACTCAAGCCTGGACGAATTTCGATCCCGATTATCCGGCCAAGTACAGCTATCAGAATGCGACGACGCCCGGCGAAGAGGTGAAAGCGGAGGCCGCGCCAGCCGAAGTTCCGTCCACTGCCGCACCGGCAGAACAGCCCGCCACTGCGCCATCAACCGGCCAGAACAGCGATGCCGCAACGGCGAATCAACCGGTTCAGGCGGCGCAATTGCCGTCGTCGGCGCGCAAATGCTCGCGTTCGGCCATTGCTGAAGTTGCTGCCGATCTCACCGATTTCAACGTCAACCAGAATGCATGGATTTCTTCCATGCTGCTCTACAAGCTCGGCTTTTTCGGGCTGGATTGGGACCGCACGCCGTTCCTCGACAACAAGGCTTCGTTCCAGCGCGGCATCAATGCAGCCGTGCGCCGCACCGCGATTGAACTCGTCGACAATATCGGACGCCTCAGAGGCACATCGCAGATTGATGGCGATCTGCAAAAGGCGCGCGGCAATCTGCAATTTGCCGAAGATTCCTGGTATTTCGGCCTGAGCCCCTTTGGCCCTAAAACGCCGACGCCAAGCTATTACCGTTCGGCGATCAAGGATCTGCGTGCGTTCAACGGGCGGCTGGAAAACTGTCAGGCAACATTCGATGCCCGCGCCGACAATCTGATCCAGTTCGTGGACCGTATCGCGAGCGACCTCGGTTCGACTTCGGCCATCCTCAAGGATCGTGCCGAGAACTACCATGCCGGCTGGTTCGACACGCGCGCGGATGATCGTTTCTGGTTCGCCTATGGTCAGCTTTATGCCTATTACGGCCTGCTGCGTGCAGCACATTCGGATTTCCGCGGCGTTCTGGCCGAAAAGCACCTCGACGGTGTGTGGGACGAGATGGAAAAGCAGATGCGCGCCGCGCTCGACATGCAGCCTTTCATCGTTTCCAACGGCAGCCCCGATGCCTGGTTCACGCCGTCGCATCTGACCACGATGGGCTTCTACATCCTGCGTGTCCGTTCGAATCTCGTCGATGTGAAGCAGGTTCTGGAGCGCTGACGGGCAATGGAACTGCCAGCTTCCTTGCGACAGGCGGTGGATGCCGCGCTTGAGGGCGTGGCTCTGGCCGACCTGAAGCGCGCATCCGAAATGCTTTCGCGCCGTTACCGGGCCGAGACGCGCGACGGGCGCATGCATATTTCCGGCGATCTTGCCGCGAAAGCCTATCTGGCGGCGCGCCTGCCTGCGACCTATGCGGCGGTCCGCGCCAGTATGGAGAGTGCAGCCGAGGTCTGTCCCGATTTCGCACCGCAATCCATGCTGGATGTGGGCGCAGGGCCGGGAACGGCCCTTTGGGCGGCCAGGCAGTGCTGGCCCATGCTTCAATCGGCAACGATGATCGAGGCAAGCCCTGCAATCCGTGCAGTGGGAAGCGGCCTTTCGCAAAATAGCGGATTGCCCGATCTCGATTGGCGGGCAGGGGATGTGGTGCGGGAAAAGCTCGATTTTCCGCAGGCCGATCTCGTGACCATTGCCTATGTGCTGGACGAGCTTGCGCCTGAAAAGCGGCAGACGCTGATCTCGCGCCTGTGGGCAGCGGCAAGACAGATGCTGGTTATCGTGGAGCCGGGTACACCGGCGGGCTGGCAGCGCATCCTCGATGCACGCCGCACGCTCATCGCCCAAGGCGCAATCATTGCGGCGCCCTGTCCGCACCAGCTCGATTGCCCGCTGGTCGCTCCCGACTGGTGCCATTTCTCGCGCCGGGTTGCGCGCTCACGCATTCATCGTCTGACCAAGGACGCGGAAGTGCCATGGGAGGATGAGAAATTCATCTATCTTGCGGCGGTGCGCGAGACGATCAATGATGTGAAGGCGCGGGTCATCGCGCCGACACGGGTTGGCGGCGGCAAGGTTTCGGTTAAACTGTGCAGGGACGACGGCAGGGCCGAAGAACGTCTCCTGACCAAGCGCGAGGGTGATCTGTTCCGTTGGGCGCGCCGCGCCGACTGGGGCGATGCTTTGATTGAAGATTGAGCCGGAACCAAAACGATGAAGATCAGTCTGGTCCAGTTACGTCTGCTTGAAGCTGTTGCGGAGACCGGCAGCGTCGGTGCCGCCGCGCGCCGCCTGCGCCTGACGCAATCGGGCGCAAGTCAGGCGATTGCGACACTGGAAAAGATACTCGGGGTTGAGGTGCTGGCGCGAAAGCGCGACGGGGCTGCGCTGACGGCATTCGGACAATCGATCCTTGCCGACGCCAAGGCGGCGCTTCAGGCCATCGACCGGATAGAGGTGCAGGCACGGTGTCGTGCTTCAGGCGCGCCCGAACGGCTGCGCGTTGCGGCAATTCCGAGCCAGCTCCAATATGTCCTGCCCGGTCTGCGAAAGACGTTTCAGCGGCTTTATCCCGGCATCGAGTTCAGCGCTTTCGAGGGTGGGCACGATGATGTCAGCCTGTGGGTGCGGGACGGCATTGCCGATCTCGGCATCACCTCGCTGCCGACGCCCGAGCTTGAGGCTCGCGAGATTGGCCGCGAAGAACTGGTCGTGGTGGGCAGACGCGACGATCCCTTCATGCGCAACGACACTGTTGCGGCAGAGGAACTGCGTAACCGCCAGCTGATCGCGGCTGCGGGCTGCGAGATGATCATCGACCGGATTATCCATGGCGATGGCGAAACGCGCAGCGAGCAGGTGCGCACGCGAGACGTCGCCACGGTGCTGGAAATGGTGCGGCATGGCATCGGCACCACGCTCCTGTCGGAAATCAGCCTGCCGGACGCCGATCTGCATGGATTGCGCGCGCGCCGTCTCAATCCGCCAACTTTCCGCACGGTCTATATCGTCTTTCGGGCCGACAGCCCGGTCAGGCATCTGATCGATCGGTTCTGCGATGTGGCCCTGCAAGCCAGAAGCCGCGCGGCATAAGAAATTCTAATATCTCATATCTCGCTTATCCGTGGCGCTCGTCGCGGCCAGGAATGCAATAGTCCGGTGCTATTCCTTTTTCCTGCTGCGAGCGAAAATGACGGCCATCACCGACACCCCTCCGACGACTTCGACTTCCAATACCATACGCGGTCTGGCCTGGGGGCTGTCCGGGGTGCTGGTGTGGTCCGGGTCCTTCGTCCTGACCCGGTTCGGGTTCAAGACCGCCTTGACGCCATTCGACATCATTGCCCTGCGCTTCGGCGTGGCAGGGCTGGTGCTGTTGCCGGTCGTTCTGATGAAAGGGTTTGGCCTTCGCCAGCTTGGCCCGCTCGGCTTCGTGCTTCTGGCTTCCGGCGCAGGCGTTCCCTATGCGCTCCTGACCACTTGCGGCCTGCAATATGCCCCGGCGTCCCATGCGGCGGCGCTTATTCCGGGGCTGATGACGGCGATGGTTGCCATTCTGGGAATGGCGCTTCTGAAGGAACATCTTGCACCGTCGGGGTGGTCCGGGGTCGTGTTGATCGTGATCGGGGCCATGCTTATCGCCGGTCTGTCGCAACTGGGCGGGCCGGAAATGCTCGGGCACCTGTTCTTTTTCGTCGCGGCACTGGTTTGGGCGATCTATGTCATGGTGTTTCGCAAGAAGGGGATGGACGGGCTGCACGCGACCGCCATCGCCGCCGTCACCTCGGCAATCGTCTATCTGCCGATCTACATGATCTTCCTGCCCAAGGGGATGGACGCGACACCCTGGGGCGATATTGCCCTGCAGGGGTTTTATCAGGGCGTCCTGACCTCGGCCTTCGGCGTATTCGCCTTCAACCGTGCCGTTGTCCTGCTGGGAACGGCTGCGGGGGCAGCGCTGTCGGCGCTGATCCCCGTCATTACTCTGGTTCTGGCGCTTGTCCTGCTTGGCGAAGTGCCGGGCTGGACCGACACGCTCGCCGCCTTCTTGATCAGCCTCGGCGTGCTGGCGCTGAACAGGAAGGGCAAAAAACCTGCCGTGTCATGATGCCTGCAAGGCAGGTCTTGCGGCAGGGCGGTTGATGATGAAGACCATGGCAGCGGCGGCAAAGCACATTGCGCCCGCAAGGATCAGGGCCGGGGTGTAGCTGTCATAGTCCGTGCGCACGAGTCCCGCGAAGGCGGCTGCGGCCGCTGCACCGATCTGATGGCCGGTGAACACCCAGCCAAAGACCAATCCGGCCTTTTCCGGGCCGAAACGTTCGGCGGCAAGCTTGACCGTCGGCGGCACGGTCGCCACCCAGTCCAGCCCGTAGAAGACGGCGAACAGTGCCAGTTCGTAGACGGTGAAGTCGGTAAAGGTCAGGTAGATCAGCGACAGGCCGCGCAGCGCATAGAACCAGAACAGAAGCCAGCGATTGTCGAACCGGTCGGAGAGCCAGCCGGACATGATCGTGCCGATGAGGTCGAAGGCGCCGATCACGGCAAGGATGCCCGCAGCCCCCACCGGAGCGATGCCGAAATCGCCGCAAAGCGTGATCCAGTGCGTCTGGATCAGGCCGTTGGTGGAAAAGCCGCAGACGAAGAAGGTCAAAAACAGGACCCAGAAGGTCGCGGTCGACGATGCCTCGCGCAAGGTGACGAGCGGGGAGGCCAGCATGGCGCCGAAGCTCTTGCGGGGTTCAGGCGCTGGCAGCGGCGCGGTGCGGCCGAACGGTTTCAGGCCGATATCCGCCGGGTGGTCCCGCATCAGCGCGAGAACCAGCACAAGGGCTGCAACAAGGAAACAGATGACGATGGTGAGCGATGTGCGCCAGCCGATCGTCTGGCTGACGCTGGCAAGGATCGGCATGAAGACCAGCTGGCCGGTGGCGTTGCTGGCGGTCATGAGGCCGACGACGAGGCCGCGCCGCTTTTCGAACCAGCGGGCCGCGACGGTTGCGCCAAGCACAAGCGCGGTCATGCCGGTGCCAAGGCCGATCACGATGCCCCAGAGCCCTACCATCTGCCATTCCTCGGTCATGAAAATGGAGCCGACAAGCCCCAGCGAAATCATGATGAGAGCGGCGGCAACCACGCGGCGCAGTCCGAACTGGTTCATGAAGGCAGCGGCGAATGGCCCCATGAGACCGAAAAGAACGAGGCGAAGCGCCATTGCGAAGGAGATATTCGCATTGGTCCAGCCGAATTCACGCTGGAGCGGTTCGATCAATATGCCCGCCGATCCCATGGCGGCTGCCGTTGCCAGCATGGTCAGGAAGGTAATGGCGGCGACGATCCATCCGTAATGGATGTTTCTCTGGGCGAGAAAGCTGGCAAGGCGGGCAGAAATCATCTTTGGCGCTTTCAGGTTCAAGCTGGCTCTCGACCAGCCTTGCGTTTGATGGCGAAGCCATTCGCCCTGATCTTTGGTTTCCACGCATCGTGCTTTGCGAAAATCGTCACCGATTTCGGGCCGATGCTGTAGCGGGCGCATGGCTTCAGGTCATTGTTTTCAGTCAAAGGCGTTTGGTTTTCAGTCAAAAGGCGTCTGGCTTAGCCGAGCGCGCGGAGCAGATGCTGCAATTGCTCCACGCCGTCCTCTCCCAGTCGGGTTTCGATTTCCTCCTGGGCCTCATCCCAGAGCGGGCCGCCGCGCTCAACCAGATCGCGGCCATCAGCCGTGAGCGTGACGCTGGTCTCGCGATGGTCGTCGCTGGCGGCGGGCTCGATCAGGCCCATTCGCTGCAGAACCTTCACATTGCGGCCCATGGTCGATCGGTCCAGCTCCGACAGATGGGCGAGTTCCGTCACCGAGATGGAGCCCGCACGCCGGATTTTCCGCAGCGTGCTGAACTGGGCGACATTGATGCCAAGCGGAGCCAGCGCGTTGTCGTAGACGCTCGACGTCTTGCGGGCTGCCTGGCGCAGAAGAATGCAGAAACACGGATGTGACATGTTGCGGGTATATACCCGTAAATAATTGCGCGCAAGTTCGAAGTGCAGAACAGGGCATTCGTTGCTGCCATGCTGCTGACAGCAACGACGTGTTCAGGAAGGGCTTGTCGCCTGCTCAGACGGCGATATAGGCGGTTTCCTTCACTTCCTCCATCACGGCATAGGTGTGCGATTCCCGCACGCCGGGGAGGGAAAGAAGCGCTTCCGAAAGGAAACGCCGGTAGTGATCCATATCGGATACGCGGGCCTTGACGAGATAGTCGAAGCCACCCGCAACCATGTGGCATTCCAGAATGTCCGGATTGTTGCGGGTGAAGGTCGAGAAGGTTTCAAAGACTTCCGGCGTGGTGCGGTCGAGCTTGATCTCGATGAAGACCAGCATGGCCCGGTCGAGCATCTTGGGCGAAAGCCGCGCCGAATAGCCTAGAATATACCCTTCGCGGGTCAGTCGCTTGACGCGTTCGGCGGTGGCCGTCTGCGAGAGATTTATGCGATCAGCCAGTTCGGTATTGGTCAGGCGTCCATTCTCCTGAAGGGCGCGCAAAATACTCCTGTCCATCGCATCGAGATTCTTCATCAGTTGTCCCCAATGGCCGTTTATGTGTGACGGCTCTATTCTTGATTTTTGCATATGTGTTTGAGTTGCCACGGAAATGAATCCGAAATCGATCCCCGACGCAAGACGAAACTTGTTGGGTGGTCCTACAAATTTTCGAACTGTTTCGGTGAATTGGCCTCAAATGTAAGCATACGTGCAAATAACAATCACAGGTTGCATAATAATCGCGGCCTGTGATAAGGATAAATGTGCATACTGAAAGTCATATTGCACCTGGAAATTTTGGCATGGGGTAAGGGGGGGCCGGATTGGGGGAATCGTCGCTTTCCTTCCGTCCCGTTCATCCCCGGTTCTGAGGAAGTCCGGACAGCCCCAAACTGTCCGGATTTCTTTGTGGTGATTGCGGAACGTGCCGAAGGCCCTGTCGGCGGCGAGCTGGACGGCGCTTTGCGGCCCGGATTGCGCGCCCGAATTTTCCGGTTGCAAGGAAACGGATTGAACGCTAACAGTAGCTCCATGAACATTTCGCGCAATATCGTCATCAACGGTTGGTGGTGGGCCCGCTAAAAGCGGCCACGCAGGCGTTTGTGCATTTGCGTTCAGGAAACAGGCCGCTGGGATTATCCGGGCGGCCTTTTTGTTTGGCTGTTTGTATAAGACCGGCGGGAGAAACCGGTTTCCGGGAATGTTTGGGAACAGTTGGAGCATGTCCCCGGAAGCGGGAGTCGTTTTTTGGGATCGAGACATGCGTCAAAAACAAATAGATAGAGCATTTTAAACCGGAAATGCTCTCGTTTTGGGATAGCCGATCATGAATGCGAAGATTGCGGATAGCGAGATATTCCAGCACGAGACGGCAGGCGGCATCGTCGTCGAGCGCGTGCGCCACCTCACAGCCTATAAGGGCGCGATCGAGACCTATATCGATGCGCTGAACGAACGGCGCGGTGCGGTGTTCTCGTCCAACTACGAATATCCGGGCCGCTATACGCGATGGGATACGGCCATCGTCGATCCTCCGGTGGTCATCACCTCGCGCGCCCGCACCATGCGCATCGAAGCACTGAATGCCCGTGGCGTCATTCTGCTTCGTCCCATTCTGGACACGGTAAAGGCGCTGGCCGAAGTGACGGTCGACAGAGCGGAAGAAAGCCGGATCGAGCTGACGATTGCCGAACCGAGCGGCACCTTCACCGAGGAAGAGCGCTCGCGCATGCCTTCGGTCTTCACGGTCCTGCGCGCCATTGTCGGCCTGTTCTTTTCCGAGGAAGACGCCAATCTCGGTCTTTACGGCGCCTTCGGTTACGATCTGGCGTTCCAGTTCGATCCGATCCAGTACAAGCTGAAGCGCCCCGACGATCAGCGCGATCTGGTGCTGTTCATCCCGGACGAAATCTTCGTGGCCGATCATTATGCGGCACGCGCCTGGGTGGATCGTTACGAATTCACCTGCGGCGGTTCTTCCACGCACGGTCTCGCACGTGCGACGCCTGCACGCGCCTTCAAGCCATCGGACGCCAAGCTTGCGCGGGGCGACCACAATCCGGGCGAATATGCGAAGCTGGTCGAGCGCGCCAAGGAGAGCTTCAAGCGCGGCGACCTGTTTGAAGTGGTCCCGGGGCAGACCTTCTATGAGCGCTGCCACACTGCGCCATCGGAGATTTTCCGTCGGTTGAAGACGATCAACCCGTCGCCCTATTCCTTCTTCATCAATCTGGGCGAGAATGAATATCTGGTCGGCGCGTCGCCGGAAATGTTCGTGCGGGTGAACGGCAGGCGCATCGAAACCTGCCCGATTTCAGGCACGATCAAGCGCGGCGAAGATGCGATTTCGGATTCGGAACAGATCCTGAAACTGCTGAACTCCAAGAAGGACGAGTCCGAGCTGACCATGTGCTCGGATGTGGATCGCAACGACAAGAGCCGCGTCTGCGAGCCGGGATCGGTGCGCGTCATCGGCCGCCGCCAGATCGAGATGTATTCGCGCCTGATCCACACGGTCGATCACATCGAAGGACGGCTTCGCGACGGCATGGATGCCTTTGACGGTTTCCTCAGCCATGCATGGGCCGTGACCGTGACCGGCGCGCCGAAGCTGTGGGCGATGCGCTTTCTGGAGGAAAACGAACGCAGCCCGCGCGCATGGTATGGCGGCGCGATCGGCATGATGCACTTCAACGGCGACATGAATACCGGCCTGACGCTGCGCACCATCCGTGTGAAGGATGGCGTGGCGGAAATCCGCGCCGGTGCAACGCTTCTGTTCGATTCCAATCCGGAAGAGGAAGAGGCCGAAACCGAATTGAAGGCTTCGGCCATGATCGCTGCGGTGCGCGAGGCGCAGAAGAGCAATCATGTCGCCGAGGAGCGCGTAGCGGCGAAGGTGGGAGAGGGCATCTCCATCCTGCTCGTGGATCACGAGGATTCCTTCGTGCACACGCTCGCCAACTATTTCCGCCAGACGGGGGCGACGGTTTCCACCGTGCGCTCGCCAGTGGCGGAAGAGGTGTTCGACAGGATCAAGCCGGACCTCGTGGTCCTGTCGCCCGGACCGGGCACGCCGCAGGACTTCGATTGCAAGGCCACCATCACCAAGGCGCGCAAGCGCGAACTGCCGATCTTTGGTGTCTGCCTTGGTTTGCAGGCGCTCGCCGAAGCCTATGGCGGCACGCTGCGCCAGTTGCGCATTCCGATGCACGGCAAGCCGTCGCGCATCCGCGTGTCGAAGCCGGAGCGGATATTCTCTGGCCTGCCGAAGGAGGTGACGGTTGGGCGCTATCATTCGATCTTCGCCGATCCGGAGCGTCTGCCGGATGATTTTCTGGTGACGGCGGAAACGGAAGATGGTGTCATCATGGCTTTCGAGCACAAGCACGAGCCGGTTGCCGCCGTTCAGTTCCATCCGGAATCGATCATGACGCTTGGCCACAATGCCGGAATGCGCATGATCGAGAATGTGGTGACGCATCTGGCGGGCAAGAACAAGGCTCGCCGCACCAACTACTGACCGAACGCTTGGCGTCGTGATTTCAAGCCAGTCGCGGCCCGCGCCGCGGCTGGCTTTTTTATGATCTGTCGGCGCTTGCCCATTGCCTGCTCTGGCAACTCATTTGCAACTGTAATGCCTTGCATTTGCAGGAGAAAATTAAATGCGGGAACTGAAAAAACAGGGTACGAAGTTTTGCTTTTCTGGGGTATAGAGCGGCGGTGAATTGCTGCCGCATATGCCAGATGCGTTGTGGATGTGTCCCGCGCGCTGGCGCGCATCCGAAAAGTGTGAAACGGTTTCGGATAAGATGTGCGGTTCATGACAAGCAGTTGGAGCGCCGGTCTGTTTCAACCGGATCGAACCGCGCTCCAAGAGTTTTATAGTCGCATTATCCTACGCAAAGCCGCTTCGCACTTTTGCTGGAAATGCTCTGGATCAAGATAATCAAAGGTTCATCATGGACGCGAGTGCAAAGGTTCGGCGGCTTGCCGCTTGGTCTATTCCCATTGCTTTCGGTGTGATGGGCCTGAAATATCTGGCCTATGCGCTGACCGGCTCCGTGGCGCTTTATTCGGATGCACTGGAATCCATCGTCAATGTGATTGCGGCGGTCGGCGCATGGTGGGCAATCCGCATGAGCTACAAGCCCGCGGATGGCAATCACCCTTTCGGGCATCACAAGGCCGAATATATTTCGGCTGTCGTGGAAGGCGTCCTGATCACGGTCGCCGCGCTCCTGATCTTCCGCGAGGCGTGGTTTGCGCTGGAAACCCCGCGCAAGCTCGATGAACCCTGGCTGGGCCTTGCCATCAATACCGCTGCGGCCGTCATAAACGGCCTGTGGGCGACCTTGCTGATTCGCACCGGCCGCAAGTTCCGCTCGCCCGCGCTGGAAGCCGATGGCAAGCACATCATGACCGATGTTTTCACCTCGGCTGGCGTTCTGGTCGGCCTTGTCGGCGCGGTGGTGACGGGCTGGGCCATACTCGACCCGCTGCTTGCCATACTGGTCGCCATCAACATTCTCTGGCAGGGCTGGCATGTCATCAATTCCTCGGTGCAGGGGCTGATGGATATCGCCGTCGAGCCGACCGAGGAAATGCGCATCCGCGACGTGATTTCCGCCAATGCGGGGGGCGCCATCGAAGTTCACGACCTCAAGACGCGCATTGCCGGCCGGGTCACCTTCATCGAGTTTCACCTGGTCGTTGCCGCCGATATGAGCGTCGGCGATGCCCATGTGATTTGCGACCGTATCGAGGATGCCCTGAAGAAGGAGATCGACAGCGCGCGCGTGGTGATCCATGTGGAGCCGGAGGACGAGGCAAAGCTGCCGCCGGGAACCAGCGCTGTGCCATTTGCCTGACTGAAATACTGTCTTGCATGGCGGATAGTGCGCGTGTAAAAGCTTTCCCCATGACGATCAAAAACGCAACATCCATGGAACATTCCGCAGTCGCCTTCGGCGCGCGCGTTGATGTTTGCGTTCTAAACTCGCTTCTTACCCTCGGCCTTAGCGGCGATCGCCGGGCTCGCTGAAAGGAGCGTCCGGCGGTCGATCCCCGGTCGCAGGCCTGTGCTCCTTTCCAGAAAACCCTTATAATTGATCAGTATTATCCGCGCTTGACGGCTTGAATCCGTCGACAGCCGGGAGGAAACGAACATGAATCAATCCGTCACCACGCCGCAATCGAAGTCCGTCTCCGAACGCAAAGGCATGCCGATTGCAGGCAGCAAATACTCACCGTTCCCGGTTCCGCAGCTCCATGATCGCACCTGGCCGTCCAAGCGTATCGAAAAGGCGCCGATCTGGTGCTCGGTCGACCTGCGCGACGGCAATCAGGCCTTGATCGACCCGATGGGCCACGACCGCAAGGAGCGCATGTTCCGCCTGCTGGTCGATATGGGCTTTCCGGAAATCGAAATCGGCTTTCCGTCCGCTTCGCAGACGGATTTCGACTTCTGCCGCTGGGCCATCGAGCATGGCAATGTGCCGGACGAAGTGGACTTGCAGGTGCTGGTTCAGTGCCGTCCCGAACTGATCACGCGGACTTTCGAGGCGCTGGAAGGCGCGAAGTCGCCGATCATCCATTTCTACAATTCCACCAGTGAATTGCAGCGCCGCGTGGTCTTCGCCAAAGATGTAGGCGGTATCAAGCAGATCGCGACCGATGCCGCCAAGATGATCATGGACATGGCTGCCAAGGCAGCCAATTCTACAGATGGCGGTTATCGCTTCCAGTATTCACCGGAAAGCTTCACCGGCACCGAGCTGGATGTGGCGCTGGAAATCTGCAACGCCGTCATCGAGATCGTGAAGCCGACGGCGGACAACAAGCTGATCGTCAATCTGCCCTCGACGGTCGAGATGAACACGCCGAACGTCTATGCCGACCAGATCGAATGGATGTGCCGCAATCTCGACAATCGCGAGAACCTGATCGTCTCGCTGCACCCGCATAATGATCGCGGCACGGGCATCGCTGCCACGGAACTCGGCCTGATGGCGGGCGCCGACCGCGTTGAAGGCACGCTGTTCGGCAATGGCGAACGCACCGGCAATGTGGATGTGGTGACGCTGGCGCTGAACATGTACACGCAGGGCGTGGACCCGGAACTGGACTGCACCGACATCAACCGGATGAAGGAAGTCTATGAATATTCGAACCAGTTGAAGATCGCCGAGCGCCACCCTTATGTCGGCGAACTGGTCTATACGGCTTTCTCAGGCTCGCATCAGGATGCGATCAACAAGGGCATGAAGGCGCGCCGTTCGGCCAATTCGCCTATCTGGGAAGTGCCTTATCTGCCGATCGATCCGCAGGATGTGGGCCGCTCCTACGAAGCGATCATCCGCATCAATTCGCAGTCGGGCAAGGGCGGCATCGCCTATATCCTGCAAGCGGATTACGGCCTGAACCTGCCGCGCAACCTGCAGGTCGAATTCCGCGAGATCATCCAGAACATTACCGATGAAGAAGGCAAGGAACTGCCGTCGAAGCGCATTCACGACGAGTTCCAGAAGCTCTACGTCACGCAGCCCGGCGCACGCATCAAGTTCGTGGATCATCACACCATGCCCGATCCCGAGCAGAAGGGCCGTCGCATTCTCACCGCCGAAATCACCGATAACGGTGTGACCAGGAATATCGAGGGCAAGGGAACCGGCCCCATCGACGGTTTTGTCGATGCGCTGTCCAAATATCTCGGCGTAAAGATGTCGGTCGTCGACTATTCCGAACATTCGCTACAGCAGGGTTCGGACGCTTCGGCCATCTCCTACGTCGAAATGGCTCATCCGGGCGGCAAGCTGTTCGGCGCCGGTATCAACGACAATATCGTCAGTGCTTCACTGGAAGCAATCGTCTCGGCGGCCAACCGGGTGATTGGCCGTTAAGCCAAAACACATAGATTAGAGCGGCGGTCTGTTCAATCAGATGGGCGCTCTATCTCCTTGTTTCGAAGCGCATCTTTTCCGAAAGCCGTTTCACACTTTTCGGGATGCGCTCCAAACGGCGCTAAGGCGCCGTTTTGTTTTGAAATCAATAAAGAACGCGCTCGTTGAGCTTCGTTATTTTCTCACTGGCATCGGAAACGCCGTGTTCTTCCATGAGGCAGGACCAGCCGCCCTCAGGCCGCCTGTCGATGCTGAATATGTTGTAGCGGGCGGCGGGTTTGTGACCGCCGAAGTTCTGGCTTGCAGACGGCACGCTGACTACGGGGACCTTGCCGTTCGGCCCGTCAATCTCGTAATGCGTGACAAGATGCGTGTGGCCGTGGAGAACCAGCTCCGCACCATGCTTGCGTATGATCTTCTGGAAACGGCGGATGCCGTAAAGACGTTTGTGCGCGGGCGTCGCGCCATGGATCGGCGGGTGATGGATCATCACGATGCGGAAGAGCCCGCGTGCACCGGCTTCGTCCAGCATCGCCGCCAGGCGCTTGCCTTGCGCAGACCGGAAATCGCCGCTTGCCATGAAAGGGGCCGTCGCACGCGCCGAGGAAACACCGATCAGCCCCACGGGGCCGCGCACGCGCATATAGGGAAATTGCGGGCGGTTGCCACTGTTGTCGATGCCGTCGCCGCGCATCCACGGTTCCCATTTCCGGCATGACTTGTCGAGCGCGCCGGGAACATAGGCGTCATGATTGCCGGGGACGACCGAGACATCGTTCGGGTTGCCCAGCCTGGTGAGCCAGTCATGGGCAATATCGATTTCGAGATTGAGCGCCAGATTGACGAGATCGCCCGTCACCGCGATATGATCCGGGGATTGCGCCTGCATGTCAGCAATGAGACTGTCGAGTACGGTTCCGTGCATCGCATTTTTGCGATTGCGCAGCCAGTTTATGTAACCGGTAATGCGCTTCGATGCCAATTCGCGGTATCGCACGCGCGGCAGCGGTGAAAGGTGAATATCGGATATGTGGGCGAGACGGAACATAAGGCCCCGTTTACTGGATAATGTTTAAAATCAAAACCTGTTTAGCGACTTTTTGTTGATGACATTGATGCATTAATACGAAGTAGATTGCTTCGCGGAGAGACGGCATGCGCTTTCGACATTTTATATTTCATACATATTTTTTATTAAGGCGCCCAATGACATTAGGAGTAAGGGCCATTGTTTTTGATGAAAAAAAGAATTCGGTTTTCCTGGTAAAACATACCTATGTGCCCGGATGGCAGTTGCCGGGCGGAGGCGTCGAGCGCGGCGAGACTTTTATCGAGACGCTGGAAAAGGAACTGCGCGAGGAATGCAATATCGTGCTGAAAGGCTCCCCCCGGCTTTTCGCGCTTTACAAGAACGCCCATGCATCGCCGCGCGATCATGTGGCACTCTATGTGTGCAGGCAATTCGAGCAGACAGCGCCGCGTTTGCCTGACCGCGAAATTGCCGAATGCGGGTTTTTTCCGCTCGACAATCTGCCGGAGGGAACCACGCCCTCGACGAAACGGCGCCTGCAGGAAGCACTTCACGACCTGGAGCCGCTGCCGATCTGGTGAAGGTGCATCCGCCGCACCCTCACCGTGGCGTGTGGAGTTTTAGAAGCGGTAGGTGATACCCGTGCCGATCAGCCATGGATTGAGCTTGGCCTTGCCGGTCACTTCCGTGCCGCCGATCAGGGTAGCGTCGAATTTCGGCTCCAGGAACAGCTTCTTGACGTCGAAGTTCACGCCCCAATGCTCGTTGAGCATGTAGTCGAAGCCGATCTGCAACGCGCCGCCGAATGCGTTCTTGACCTTCAGATATTCGACGCCGGTCGCATCCTGATTGTAGAACACGGTATAGTTCACGCCTGCACCGACATAAGGCTTGAAGGCGCCGAAATTGGTGAAGTGATATTGCAGCGTTAGCGTGGGCGGCAGAATCCAGGCCTTGCCGATCTTGCCCAGCCCGTCGATCGAACCGGCGCCGTTGATATTGGCATAGGTCGTGCCGAGAATGAGTTCGGCGGCGAAATTGTCGGTGAAGTAGTAGGTGATGTCGAGTTCGGGCGTGATCGACTTGGAATAGTCGAGATCCGAACCTGAAACGCCATTCACATAGCCGGAATTCTGCGGAACGACGCCGAGTGCGCGCACACGAATCTGCCATGGCGACAGGGCTTCCGGCACGGCCTGAATTTCGGACGCGGGCTGGGCTACGATGGCATCTGCGGCAAACGCCGCCGGTGCGGCCAGGGTAAGGGCGATAGCGGCCAGCAATCCTCTTGCGAAGCGGTTCATCTCTCTCTCCTTAAGTCGTGGTCAGTCTTTGAAGTCCTGGGGGAGGTAGTAGTGATGCGTGCAATCTGGACCGCGCAACGAAACGCCCCATTGATCGAAATCAATGGGGCGCGAGAGATTTAAGAGATTGCTGATGTTCTCCCCGGCACTGTTGCAGGAAAAGCGCAGTTGGTCCGGTCGGGCTTTAAAGCCGCTTCACGCTCTTGCTGGAAGTGCTGAGGGGAAGCGATCCCGGTCATGCGGGGCAGCGAAGTCGATTTCCGGTCCAAGCGGCACAACGCCGGTCGGATTGATCGTCTTGTGGCTGCGATAATAATGGCCCTTGATGTGTTCCATGTTCACGGTCGGGGCGACGCCCGGCACCTGATAAAGCTCGCGCGTGTAGTTCCAGAGGTTTGGATAATCGGCAAGGCGACGCAGATTGCACTTGAAATGGCCAACATAGACCGGATCGAAACGCAACAGCGTCGTGAACAGCCGCCAGTCGGCTTCCGTCAGGCGGTCGCCGGTCAGATAGCGCTGGCGGGAAAGTCGTTCCTCAAGCGCATCCAGTGCGGCGAAGAGCTGCCCGAACGCTTCCTCATAGGCTTCCTGCGTGGTGGCGAAACCGGCGCGATAAACCCCGTTGTTGATGTTGGGGTAGATGAAATCGTTGAGCGCATCGATCTCGCCGCGCAGCGCTTCCGGGTAGAAGTCGAGCGAGGCATCGCCGAATTCGTTGAAGGCGGTGTTCAGCATGCGGATGATTTCCGACGATTCGTTGGAGACGATCGTCTGGCGCTCTTTGTCCCACAGGACCGGCACGGTGACGCGGCCGGAATAGTTCGGATCGGCGCGGGTGTAGATCTCGTAAAGACGCTTCGCGCCATAGAGCGCGTCGCCGGTGCTGCCGGTGGCGCCGTGGAAGGTCCAGCCTTCTTCGGCCATCAGAAAATCCACCACGGAAACCGAAATCACGTCTTCCAGCCGTTTCAGCGCGCGGAAAATCAGTGTGCGATGCGCCCATGGGCAGGCATAGGAAACATAGAGGTGATAACGGCCCGGTTCGGCCTTGAAGCCGCCTTCGCCGGTCGGGCCGGCGCTGCCGTCAGCGATCACCCAGTTGCGGAATTGCGATTTTGAACGTTCAAAGCGGCCTTTCGTGCTCTCGGTGTCATACCAGACATCCTGCCACTTGCCATCGACCAGAAGTCCCATGCGATTTCTCCTTTTGGCAAGAGAATAGGGCGACAGCCGCCATTTTGCAGCATTACAAGCCGTGAACAGTGCGTAACGGTTCCAAAAAGAACAGTCGAAGCCGCCATTTTGAAAAAAATGGTTTTACCTCTGTCCATTTTGGTGTAATGCAACTTCCAAATTGCGGTCATCCCAATTCCGGCCGCACAGGAGAACGATGTAATGGAAATGCTTTTCATCCGACGATGAAACTTGGACCGCGCCCAAGCGCGGAGTGCATTCCATTGACCTGACGGTCCCCGACTTCTCCTATTGCGATCTTAAGCCCATGCAGCAGCTTGAACTGACCTATGCGCAGGAATGCCCGGCGCACGACATTGAAATCGAAGCCATCAATGCCGAAGCTTTCGGACCGGGACGTTTCACACGTGCCGCGCATTTCATCCGCGAGGGTGGTCCGCACGCGCTCGATCTTTCCTTCGTGGCGCTGATGGGCGGCATCGTGGTCGGCTCGGTGCGGCAGACGCCGGTTGTCGTCGGCAAGACGCCCGCGCTCCTGCTCGGACCGCTTGCCGTCAGGCCTGAATGGAAGAAGCGGGGCATCGGCGGCAGGCTGATGCGCATGTCGCTGGAAGCCGCCGAAAAGGCAGGCCACAAGCTCGTCATTCTCGTCGGCGATGAGCCTTACTACGGTCCGTTCGGCTTCAAGATGGTCGCGCCGGGCTCCATGATCATGCCGGCACCGGTCGATCCGCGCCGGATGCTCGCCTGCGAACTCGCGCCGGGCGCCGTGAATGGCGTCGGCGGCATCGTGCGCCACGCCAACCGGGTGAAATAGAGCATTTCATTAGAAATGCTCTATCTGCTTGTTTTATCGCATGTCTTTAACCCGAAACCGGTTCCCACTTTCGGGAAACATGCTCTAGTTAAAAAGAGGGGAAAGCGAGGGGCGGTTTACCGCCCTTCGCGATACCACATGCTGCCGAAGACCAGAAGCAGGGCAGACAGCGCCAGGAAGCCGGAGAACAGCGGCAGGCGATTGACGCTTTTCAATTGCGTGTCCGAAGTCTCACGCAGGCCGATCCAGTCATTGCCGCTGGCGGCGCGGTTGCCGCTGATGGCCGTGATCGCGGGCACACGGACTGCACTGTCTCCGCTTGCATGGACGCGATGGACCGAGCCGCCCGTTGCCTCGGCAAGCGGTTTCAGGCGATCCGCCGTCGAAATGCTGTCGGCAAATTCCGGCGCATCGATGGGTCCCACATGGGCCAGCGCTTCCAGATCGCCATTCTTCACCCGGAAAATCCCGATCTCTTCCGTCTGCAACGAGCCTTCGAACAGGCCCGGCTTGCTTTGCGCAAGATTGACCTGCAATTCCTTGCCGGAAGGGGTTGTAACGGTTGCCGCACCCGGATTGTCGCCCATGGTCTGGCGACGGATGGAAAGGGCGCGCCCGTTGCCGGAAGCTGTCAGCGCTTCTTCTTCCAGTTCGGGCTCCTGCATCAGCCAGTGGGCGATGCGGCGGTAGAGCGAGGCATAGGGGCCGCCGCCCTCGAAACCGCGCGCCCAAAGCCAGCCCTGATCGGAGAGGAACATGCCGACGCGGCCCTTTCCGACGCGGCTCAACACCAGCAGTGGCTTGTTGTCCGCGCCGCTCATCACCGTTTCGCCCTGCGGCGCGGTAATGTCGATGGTGCGGAACCAGCGGCTCCAGTGCGGCGGCTCCTGATCGCTGCCGTCGAGGCCGCGCGTGACCGGGTGGCGTTTGCCGAGGTCGGTGAGGCGGGGATAGAAGGCCTTTTCCGTCACCGCGCCGGTCGGCATGGCGGGCAGGGCGCTATAGAGCGGCGTGCGGGCAATGGACATTTCGCCTGCATATTCCGGCCCGGCGGCCACCAGAAGCGCGCCGCCATTCTCCACATATTGCGCGATATAATCGTAATAGAGGAGCGGCAGCACATCGCGGTGCTGGTAGCGGTCGAGAATGATGAGATCGAACTCGTTGACCTTGTCCACGAAGAGTTCGCGCGTCGGGAAAGCGATCAGCGACAATTCGTTGATCGGCGTGCCGTCCTGCTTTTCAGGCGGGCGCAGAATGGTGAAGTGGACGAGATCGACGGCGGCATCGGATTTGAGCAGGTTGCGCCATGTGCGCTCGCCATTGTGCGGCTCGCCGGAGACGAGCAGCACGCGCAGGTTTTCGCGAACGCCGTCCACGGTTGCGACGGCGCGATTGTTGGCGTCGGTCACTTCACCGGGAAGGGCTGGCGTGGCGATTTCGACAATGTTCACACCGGCGCGCGGCAGGGTGATGGTCACGGGCGTTTCCTGCCCGACCCGCGCTTCCTCCTCGCTGACGGTTTCGCCATTGACGCGGACCTGAACCGGCGCGGGGCTGCCGAGGCTCTTGCCCTCATCGATCACCGTGAACGACATTTCCAGCGGCTTGCCGCTGATGCCATAGCGCGGCGCCTTGTTGAAGCGGATGCGGCGGTCGAACTCGTCCGGCTTGCCGGTCACAAGCCCATGCAGCGGCGCATCGAAGCCGAGCGCATTCTTGTTGGCGGGAATATCATGCACCTGACCGTCGGTAATCAGAACAGCGCCCGCGACGCGGGAAGGCGGCACGTCGAGAAGCGAACGCGCCAGCGGCCCGAAAAGCCGGGTGGCGTAACCGTCTTCATTCTCGCCGGGCTTGCCCGCCTCCACCACGCGGGTTTCAAACTGCGGCATGGCTGCAAGCTGGTCCTGCACCGCCTTCAAGGCCGCATCCGTGTCGGCACGGCGGCTGCCGAGTTCCTGGCTCTGGCTGCGATCCACCACCACCGAAACCACGCTTTTCAGCGGTTCGCGTTCTTCATTGATAATGACGGGATTGAAAAGAGCGAGTGCAAGCGCTGCCGCAGCCAGAAGGCGGATCAGCCCGCCACGCATCCGCAACGCAATCGTGGCCAGAACCAGCAACGCCAGCGGCACGAGAACGGCAATCAGCCAGGGCGTGGAGAGAAACGGTTCGAATTCGATGTTCATTCTCACCTCCTACCGCCGTTCGCGTTCACGATCAGGGGAAAAGAGAAGCGGGATTGGGCGATGACGTGGCTGCAAAGCATTATGCTAGTTTCCCAGCCGCTCAATGAGGTCCTTGGCGTGGACCTGATCGGACTTGTAGTTGCCGGTCAGCATATACATCACGATGTTCACACCGCCGCGAATGGCATAGATGCGCTGCATCGGGTCGTTCGGCACGGTCGGCAGAAGCGGATTGCCTTGCTCGTCCACGGCCCATGCACCTGCGAAATCATTGGCGGTGATCATGATCGGCGTCACGCCGTCGCCGGTGCGCACGGGGCGCTCGCGGGGCGAGGCATTCGGTGTCGAGGCCTCGACCCACAACGGGCTGCCTTCATAGCGACCGGGGAAATCCGGCATGATGAAGAAGGATTTGGTCAGCACATGATCGTCGGGCACGGGTTCCAGTGGCGGAACATTCATGCCGTCGAGAATGGCGCGCAGGCGCTGGTTGGCGGGTGAGGCGGACGCATCGAGGCTGGCTCCGGCCTGCAACTGGTCGCGCGTGTCGAAAAGCACGGTGCCGCCCTGCTGCATATAGGCATCGACCCTGGCAATCGCTTCCGGGCTTGGCATCGGCGCTTGCGGGTCTATAGGCCAGTAGATCAGCGGATAAAAGGCCAGCTCATCCTTGGCGGGATCGACGCCGACAGGGTCGCCCGGTTCAAGCGCGGTCTTGTCCATCAGCGCGAAGCTTAAACCGCGCAGCCCGGCCTTGCTGATGTCGTCGGTCTGGGCGCTGCCGGTGATGACATAGGCAAGATGCGTCTGCGAGACCGAGTTGACTATCGCCTCGTCTCCCGGCTTGCTGTCGTCATGCACCTGTTGCTGTGTCTTGGACTGGGATTGAGATTGAGATGGGGATGGGGTCTGGGCTTGTGCTTCGCCCATTCCGGACGGAAGAAGGTTGAAGGCAAGCGAACCAGCCAGCAGCACGGCGATGCCTGCGGCCTTGGCGCGCACTTTCATGCGGCGACGGAAGGCACCGCGCAGCCACAGCATCAAAAGCGTATCGAGTGCGAGAAGCATTGCGGCGACCGCAAAGAACGGTCCCGCCAGTGAAATCGACTGGTCGGACGTGTAGGAAGCGGGCACTATTCCGACGGAAAATGCGGGTTGTGCAATCGGTTGCAGCTTGATGTCGGCACCTTCAAAGATGTTGAGCGCTTTCAATCCGTCCTCATTGCCATAGAAACCGGGCGGCGTGTTGATGCTGACGCTCGCCTGCCTGTTCTTCTCGACGATCAGCGGCTTGGCTTCGGATGTGGGCGGGGTCAGCGCGCCGGAAGCCGACAGGAGCTGGTATGGCGGAAGCGAGACCGAGGCCTGCGTGTCCTGCGCGCCGGTCCTCTGTGACAGCGAGACGATGCGGCGCAGCATTTCCACGAACGAACCCGAAATGGGCAGGCTCGACCAGCTTGCATCGGGCGAGATGTGGAACAGGACGATATTGCCGCGCCCGCGCTGTTCACCGGTTACAAGCGGCGTTCCATCCTGAAGAACGGCGTAAGCCTTATCGTTGAGATCGAATGACGGTTCGGCAAGGACCTGTCTTGTGACGGTCACGTCATCGGGAACGGCAAGACCGGCAAAAGGCCCCTTGTCAGGGAAAGCGCGTAATTTCTGCGGCTCCGACCAGGACAGCGTGCCGCCCAGTGCGCGTTCGCCCTTGCGCAGTTTCACTGGCAGAAGCGGGTCGTTATCGCTGGCGCCGGCAAGGCGCGGGCCTGCGAACCGCACCAGCGTGCCGCCATCCTCGATCCATTTGGAAAGCTGTTCGGTGACCGGCTGCGGCAGCGTGCCGATATCGGCCATGATGAGGATCGACGGCTTTGCATCCAGCACTTCCGGCACGGATTGCAGCAAGTCCGCCGAGCGTGGCTCGATCAGATTGACATAGGGCGAAAGCGCCCGGGAAATATAGTGCAGCGGCGAGAGCAGCGGCTGCGCCAGATCACCGTCGCCGCTGGCGATCAGGCCGACAGTGCGCCGTTCCGATCCCGCATCGATCAGCCTTGTCGCGCCTGCCTGTTCGATGCCATCGACACGGATCAGGCGGAAATCGTTGCGAAGCTCCACCGGCAGGTTGAAACGCGCCGTGCCTTCCGCGCTTCCAGGCGTGAAGGAAAGCGGCGCTTCGGCGATGCGGCGTCCCTTGTCGTCATAGGCGGCTGCGGTGAGCGTGCGCGGAGCCGATACGCCTTGCGGGCGGATGGCGATCGCTTCCAGACTGTCAGCCTTGTTGTCGATGCCGGTCAGCGCGAAAATGCGGCTGAGGCCCGCACCATACCAGAGAACGGAGGCGAGATGGCCGGACTTGTCCAGTTCCGCGAAGGTTTGCGCATCGTTTGGCGTAGCCAGCCCGTCGCTCATGAAGGCAAGGCGAAGTTTTGCACCGGCAGGCACGGTTGATGAGAGCCGCTCCAGCGCTGCCTTGCGGTCGACGGGAATAGGGCGCGGTTCCAGCGCCTGCAGGCGTTCTGCGGCGCGCTTGCCGTCATAGGGGCCGATTTCCGCATTGGCCGGTTCCGCCGTGCCTGCGATATAGATCGGCGCGTCGTTGCCTTCCGCATCGGAAATGAGCTTTTCGGCGGCATTAACGCGCTGCTGCCAGTCCTCGGCGGAAGCCCAGCCATTATCGATGACGACGGCGAGCGGCTCATTGCCCGCAAGCGCCACGGGGCGCGGATTCCAGACCGGCGAGGCAAGCGCGAGAATGACGAGCGCGGCGATGAGCAGCCGCAGCAGCGTCATCCACCATGGGCTTTTCGACGGCACTTCCTCGCGCTTGAAGACCTGCGCCAGAATGCGTAGCGGCGGAAAGGTTTCTTCCTGCGGACGCGGCGGCGTCATGCGCAAAAGCCACCAGATGACCGGCAGGGCGATCAATCCTGCAAGGATGAGCGGCGAACCGAAGGCGAGCGGCAGGAAATTCATGTGCTGCTTCCCTTGGTGCTGCTCCCTGTTGCGCTCAGGGCATCGTGAAGACGCGCCAGCGCCTCGGCCGTCGGCCTGTCGGTGCGGTGAACCGTATAGCTCCAGTCAAGCCGCTTGCAGTAATCGATGAGGGTTTCGCGCCGCGCGGTGTAGAGGCGGCGATAGTCCTCCGCATAGGTTTCGGCCCGACCGGCGACGAGCGTCGCGCCGGTTTCGGGATCGCGGAACTCGGTGCGGCCAGAATAGGGAAATGTCTCTTCCGCCGGATCGGCCACTTCCACCAGATGCGCGCGGACGCCGCGTCTGGCGAGGCGGTCGAGAAGATCGCTCAGTTCGTCGAATGGATGCAGGAAGTCTGAAACCAGCACGACTTCCGAAAAGCGGCGTATCTGGCCGATATCCGGCAGCGCCGAAGCGGGCGCGTCGTGCATCAGCGCAGCTGCAAGCCTCTCGGCACCATTGCGGGCCGAAAAGGGTTGGATCAGCTCCGGAAAGGCGATGCGTTCGCCCGAACGCGACAGAAGTTCGGCAAGCGCCAGCGTCAGCACCAGCGAACGCGCTTCCTTGGAAACCGGCGCCATCTGCGAGCGATAGAGCATCGAAGGCGAAAAATCGCACCACAGCCAGACAGTGTGAGCGGATTCCCATTCGCGGTCGCGGACATAGGTATGGTCGTCGCGGGCCGAGCGCCGCCAGTCGATGCGGGCGAGGGATTCGCCCTCGACATAGGGCCGGAACTGCCAGAAATTTTCACCCGGGCCGCGTTTGCGCCGTCCGTGCCAGCCATTCATGACGGTATTGACCACGCGCTGCGCTTCCACCAGCAGATCGGGGATAGCAGCGGCCCGCGCGCGGGCGCGGGCAAGCGTCTCCTTGCGATCTGCGGTGGAAACTTCTGCGCCGATCACCATCAGACAGCAGCCTTTACCAGATTGGCGATGACGTCACGAATATGCATGCCATCGGCGCGCGCGGCGAAATTAAGCGCCATGCGGTGCTGTAATACCGGCTCGGCCAGTGCCTTCACGTCGTCAACCGAGGGGGCGAGGCGGCCTTCATAAAGCGCGCGCGCCCTAGCACAGAGCATGAGCGCCTGACTGGCGCGGGGGCCGGGACCCCAGGCGATATGCTTCTTCGCATGGTCGTTGTCGGCGTCAGGTCTTGCGGAGCGCACCAGCTTGAGGATCGCTTCCACGACGCTTTCCGACACGGGCATGCGCCGCACTAGGGTCTGCATTTCGATCAGCCGCTCGGCATTGATGATCTCATAGGCCCTGGCTTCGGAAACGCCGGTCGTCTCCAAGAGAATGCGCCGTTCCGCATCCAGTTCGGGATAGAGAATGTCGACCTGCATCAGGAAGCGGTCGAGCTGGGCTTCCGGCAGCGGATAGGTGCCTTCCTGCTCCAGCGGGTTCTGCGTTGCCAGAACGTGGAATGGCGCTGGCAGGTCGTAGCGCTGGCCCGCGACCGTCACATGATATTCCTGCATGGCCTGCAAAAGGGCGGACTGCGTGCGGGGCGAGGCGCGGTTGATTTCATCGGCCATCAGGAGCTGCGCGAAGATCGGCCCCTTGAGATAGCGGAAGGAGCGCCGCCCGTCGGCATCCTGTTCCATGACTTCCGAGCCGATGATGTCGGAAGGCATCAGGTCGGGCGTGAACTGGATGCGCTGGCCGGAAAGGCCAAGCACGGTTCCAAGCGTTTCGACCAGCTTGGTCTTGGCGAGGCCCGGCACGCCGACGAGGAGCGCATGGCCACCGGCAAGCACGGCGACAAGGGTGCGCTCGATCACGTTTTCCTGACCGAAGATCACGGTGCCGACACTTGCCTTGATGCGGGCGATATCTGCGAGCGCCCGTTCGGCCTCCGCGACGATTTGTTCGGGATTGGCGGTTTCAGGCGTAACGGCAACGCTCATATGGACCTCGCAATGCTCTGGCGGAACTGCTTCTTAAATCGCTATATAATACTGACAAGCCGCGAAAGGGTGACTATTTCATGGCTTTGGGTCTATTTGCGCAGGAATAACCGAGTCGGATGATAAAAAGCACCCCTGAAGGCAAAGACGCGCCGCAAGAATCCATGCGGGACACCGGGACCGCCGGCGGGCTGGAAGCCCTGATCGCGCGCGCCCATGCCGATGCGCAGAGCGGTCCTTCGACCAGGGAGCGCGGAATCCCGCCGGTCGAGCGATGGAATCCGGAATTCTGCGGCGATCTCGACATGGAAATAAAGGCGGACGGCACATGGTTCTACATGGGCACGCCGATCGGCCGCAAACAGCTCGTCAGGCTGTTCTCGACCGTGCTGCGCAAGGATGAGGACGGAAAGACCTATCTGGTCACGCCGGTGGAAAAGGTCGGTATCCGCGTCGAGGACGCGCATTTCATTGCCGTCGAGATGGAGGTTTCCGGCGAAGGAGAGAGGCAGGCGCTCACCTTCCGCACCAATGTCGGCGATGTGGTGACAGCCGATGCGCAGCATCCCTTGCGCTTCGTGGTCGAGCCGGAAAGCGGCGGCCTCAAGCCTTATGTGCTCGTTCGCGGACGGCTGGAGGCGCTGATTGCCCGTTCGGTCATGTATGATCTGGTGGAGCTGGGCGAGGAAATCGAAATCGACGGGGTGCAGACATTTGCGGTCCGCTCCGGCGGCGTGGTCTTTCCGATCATGGCTTCCGATGCGCTGGAGGCAGCATTGCAATGAACGGCTTTCCTGACTTTTCCGCCGGTGATTTTGCCGAGCGGGTCCGGCAGTGGCACCCGGACCACGATGCGGTAACGGGCGATCATTCGCTCAATCCCGATTTCACGCAGGCCATGGTGACGTCGAAGATGCGCGACGCGGCCGTGCTGGTGCCGGTGGTGGATCGCGGATCGGAAGCCACGCTGCTTTTGACGCAGCGCACCGACACATTGCGCAAGCATTCGGGCCAGATCGCCTTTCCGGGCGGGGCAATCGACCCGGAAGACGGCACGGCGGAACGGGCGGCACTGCGCGAGGCCAATGAGGAAATCGGGCTTGCTGCGGATCGCGCCGAGATCATCGGCAATCTGCCGCGCTATCTCACCGGCAGCGGATTTTCGATCACGCCCATCCTCGCGGTGGTGAAAACGCCGTTCGACGTGCATCCCAACCCGGACGAAGTGGCCGATATTTTCGAGGTTCCGCTTTCCTTCCTGATGAATCCGCAGAACCACCGGCGGGAAAGCAGGATGTTCAACGGCAAGGAACGCTTTTATTACGCCATGCCCTATCACGAGCGATTCATCTGGGGGGCAACCGCCGGCATTATTCGCGGACTTTATGAAAGGCTCTACGTTTGAGTATCAATATTTCCGGGAAGGCGGACTGGCTTAAGACAAAGCCGTTGCAGGCCCTGTTCAAGGCGCTGAACCGTGATGGCGGCGAGGTGCGCGTCGTCGGCGGCGCAGTGCGCAACACGCTGCTTGGCACCGGGGTGAGTGACGTGGATCTGGCGACGACGCATGTGCCGGACGAGACCGTCAGGTTGGCGACCGAGGCCGGTTTCAAGCCGGTGCCGACCGGCATCGAGCACGGCACGATAACTGTTGTCGTACAGGGGCATCCGTTCGAGGTGACGACGCTGCGGCAGGACATCGAAACCAATGGCCGTCACGCCAAGGTTGCGTTTGGAACCGACTGGAAGGCCGACGCCGAGCGGCGCGACTTTACCATCAACGCGCTCTATGCGACCGCTGACGGCACGATCATCGATGATGTCGGCGGCCTTGCCGACATAGAGAGCCGGACGCTGCGCTTCATCGGCGATGCGGAACAGCGCATTCGCGAGGATTACCTGCGCATCCTGCGCTTCTTCCGCTTCTTCGCCTGGTACGGTTCAGGTCGGCCCGAGGCTGAAGGATTGCGCGCCAGCGCGCGGCTGAAGGACGGGCTTTCACAGCTTTCCGCCGAACGGGTCTGGTCGGAACTGAAGAAGCTTCTGTCTGCTCCTGATCCCTCGCGCGCGCTTTTGTGGATGCGCCAGGGCGGCGTGCTGAACCTCATTTTGCCGGAAAGCGAGAAATGGGGCATCGACGCCATTCACGGCCTGGTGCGCACCGAGGCCGATCTTGGCTGGCAGGCCGATCCGCTGCTGCGGCTTGAAAGCATCATCCCGCCCGACAGCGTGCGGATGGAAGAGATGGGCAAGCGGCTGAAAATGTCCAATGCCGAAAGGGCGCGGCTCGAAGCCTGGGCGCGCGCCGATGCAGTCAAGCCGGAACTTTCCGAACAGGCGTTGAAGAAGACCATCTATCGCGGCAGCAAGCAGGCCGTGCTCGACCGCATTCGTCTGGCCTATGCCGCGGCGCGGGCCGAGGCCGCAGGCAGCGACGAAGCGATGGTCCGCGCCGGTGGTTTCGCCCGTCTTCTCGAAACTGCCGAACGTTACGATGCGCCGGTCTTTCCCGTCACGGGGGGCGATCTTCTGGCCCTTGGCATCCAGAAGGGGCCGGGACTGGGCGAGACCTTGCGGTCGCTTGAAACTTTCTGGATAGACTCCGGTTTTAGCCTTGACCGCACCGCGCTTCTGGACAAACTTGATCGTAGTTAGGGTGCTTCTGCCCTGACTATTCTTTTTACGGCATTTCCGAACACAAAACCGTGTCTCACTTTTGTTGGAAATGCCGCGAAAATGAACAGCTGACCTCTTGTCGGCAAATTTTCGCTATAGTTTCATTCATTTATGGCTGGGAAGTTTTCAGCGTCATTCTGAAAGAGCGTGAGATGTCCAATCCCGATACATTGATACAAGACAAGGCAGCGGCCGATCCGAAGCAGAAGTTTGGCACCGAGGGCATCGCCGCCATGGACCGGCCGAGCCGCATCACCCGTTTCTTCATGGGGATCGTATCCTGGGCCGAAGGTCTCAACCTGAAATATGCCAGGCTTGGCAATCCGCCGGTCTATGACAACGCGACCTTTCCGTGGGCTGCGGAGATCGAGAAGGAATGGCCGGCCATCCGCAAGGAACTGGACACGATTCTCCTGCGCCAGAGCGAACTGCCTTCCTTTCAGGACATTTCGACCGACGTGAAGACGATCTCGACCGACAATCGCTGGAAGACGTTCTTCCTGCTCGGTTTCGGCGTGAAGTCGCAACAGAACATCAGGGCCTGCCCGGAAACCTGGCGCATCGTCAACAAGATCCCGGGCCTCACGACGGCGATGTTCTCCATCTTCGAGCCGGGCAAGCACCTGCCGCCGCATCGCGGCCCTTATAATGGCGTGCTGCGCCTGCATCTCGGCCTCATCGTGCCGGAGCCGAACGACAAGCTTGCCATCCGCGTGGACAAACAGGTCTGTCACTGGCAGGAAGGCAAGGTGCTGATTTTCGACGATGCCTATGAGCATGAGGCATGGAACCACACGGACAAGACGCGGGTCGTGCTGTTCGTCGATTTCGTGAAGCCGCTGAAGTTCCCGGCCCGGTTCGTCAACTGGTGCCTGATGAATCTCGCCATCTTCACGCCCTTCATCAAGGAAGGGCTCGATAACCACAATGAGTGGGAAAAGAAGTTCTACGCGGAAGCCGAAAAGCTTCGCAACCAGCCCAATACCAAGTCTCGTTGAGTCCAGCTCATCGAGAATTGGTTAAGCCCGTGCGGCGATCGAGCATTTTCAGGGCGCGATGCGTCGGCATGCTGGTGCCTGCCATGGAGCCCGAACGGTTTGACACCGGCGCGCGGCGCTTATAAATGAGCAGGAGGGGCTATTGCCCTCCTGTCCTTTGGGCCTCTGGAAGAGGAATTGTTGATGCTGGAGATTGTCGGAAACCTTTGAGCGTTCCGGACGAAACTGCAAGTAGCGGGTGCTGAAAGCGCCTGACATGCAGGTCCAGGAGCGGAAACGGCATTGGCCGTGGATGGTTCACCATCCGCGAAGGCTGATGCTTGTCATGGTTTCCATCCAGGCATTAACGACAATGAATATCTCTCGCATGGAACAGCGCGTGTTGCACGTGCTGGCGCAGGGCGGCTACATCCGCCATCTGCGCGAAGACGGACGCATCTGCGATATCGAATGCTATACCCGGGAAGGCTATCTGCTTTCCGACTGCACGATGGCGATTTTTCAGCAATTGCGCCGCAAGCGGCTGATCGAATCGCGCATGGGCAGTCCTTATCGCATCTCCTTGAAGGGCCGCGAGAATGTCCGCGCCCAGGCAAACAACCGGTGAAGGAGAGGGACATGCTTATTCGCAACGAAACGCCCGAAGATGCCGCAGAAATCCGTCGCCTGACGGATGAGGCATTCCGCAACGCTGCCCATAGCAGCGAGAAGGAAGGGAAAATCATCGATGTGCTGCGCGCCGCAGATGCGCTCACCCTGTCGCTGGTTGCGGAAGAGGACGGGCAGGTTCTGGGGCACGTCGCTTTCTCGCCGGTTCTGGTCGGCGGCGAGGACAGGGGCTGGCACGGGCTTGGTCCCGTTTCGGTCCGCCCGGACCGGCAGGGCGAGGGGATTGGCGGCAAGCTTATCCGCGAGGGCCTTGCGCGGTTGCGCAGCCTCGGCGCTGAAGGCTGCGTCCTTCTGGGTGATCCCGGCTATTACGGGCGTTTCGGCTTCAAGGCCGATGAGCGGCTGAAACTGCCGGGCGTGCCGACGGAACATTTCCAGTGTCTGGCCTTCGGGCCGGACATTCCGGAAGGCGACGTCGCCTATCATTCCGCATTTGCAATATGATTGAAGGGCCGGGAAACCGGCCCTTTTTCAATGCCTCACGGCCACTTCACCACGGGCGGCATGGAAGACAGGATGGAATTCACATTGCCGCCGGTCTTGAGGCCGAAGATCGTGCCGCGATCATAAAGCAGGTTGAACTCGACATAGCGGCCACGGCGGATGAGCTGTTCGTTGCGGTCCGCGTCGGTCCAGTCCTTGTTGAAGTTCTGGCGGACCAGATGCGGATACACGACCGAAAAGCCGCGTCCCACATCGCGCGTATAGGCAAAATCCGCATCCCAGCCGCCTTTTTCTTCCGGCGAATGCAGCCAGTCGTAGAAGATGCCGCCAATGCCGCGCGGCTCGTTGCGATGCGGCAGGAAGAAATATTCGTCGCACCATTCCTTCACGCGCTGGTAGTCGACAATTTCCTTGTGCTTGTCGCAGATGAAGCGGAAGGCCTTGTGGAAGGCAAGCGTGTCCGGATCGTCCTGCGTGCGGCGGCGGTCGAGCACCGGCGTCAGGTCGGCGCCGCCGCCGAACCACTGGCGCGTGGTCACCACCATGCGGGTGTTCATGTGGACGGCAGGCACATTCGGGTTTTGCGGATGCGCGATCAGCGAAATGCCGCTTGCCCAGTAACGCGGGTCTTCCTCGGCGCCCGGAATCTGCTTGCGGAACTCCGGCGAGAACTCGCCATAGACCGTCGAGACATGGACGCCGACCTTTTCGAAGACGCGGCCATGCATGATCGACATGACCCCGCCGCCGCCGCGGCCTTCATCCTTCTGCCATGGCGTGCGGACGAAGCGTCCGGGTTCGCGATCCGAAAGCGGGCCCTGCAATTCATCTTCAAGTTGTTCATAGCTTGCGCAGATACGGTCGCGCAGTTCCTCGAACCAGCGCTGTGCCGCCTGCTTCTTCTCTTCGATGTCTGCCGGGATGATGGCCGGAATCTCGTCGCGTTGCATTTTCGTGTCCTTCCGGCGCGGCCTGGTGGTGTTTGAAGACCTCGCGCAGCCAGGGTTGGAGCGCATCCCGAAAAGTGCGTGACGTTTTCGGACAAGATGCGCGGTTCAAAATGAATATCTAGAGCGCCGATCCGATTCAGTCAGATCGAAGCGCGCTCTAAATGGATGAACTATTATTGCTTGGCTTAGCAAAGTCCGCCTTCACCGCAAAGCGTGAAGCGCGTGATCGCAAGACAGTACCGGCCCTCTCCCCAAGAAAAGACTCGTCTTTGGGGTATCGCTAACCTATCTTTCTCTACTCAGGGTTTGAAAGGCATTCATTTCCGGGTTCGCCGGGAGGCAAACGCATGGCAGCAACACCGCCCCGTCCACCGCTTGAAGGCCTGCGCAGGCAGCTTGAGAAAAGCCGCGCCCAGAAAAGCGCCAAGCAAAGCACGAAAAGCCGGATGCCGCGCGATGGTTTCGTCCGCGAGACGTTCACCCTGCCGAGGCTGGCGGCGCGCGAAAAGGCGCGCGAGTGGTTCGAAACATTCCCGAAAGCCGCCTACTGGACCGAGATCGAAAGCTGGTGCGAGCGGCCGGACGACGTGATCGAGTTTACCATGCGCCGTCTGGCGACCGCAGATTGAGCAGCGCTTCAATCGCGGCGGTCAAGCCATTGAAACGCGATTCAGATTAGCAGGCAGAAAAGGCGCCCCGGAAGGCGCCTTCGCTTTTTGAATCGTTATTACGTTACGGCTTGGAGTTTCGATCCGATCGGATCGGATTGCGCTTCATCCGAAAGCCGTTTCACACTTTCGGAATGCGGTCTACTGGCCTGCCGTCTGCGGGGCCTTTTCCCATGCGTTCCAGTTCTGGATGATGCTTTCGGCATAGGCCTTGCCGACGCGATAGGCGTTGGTCGTGGCAAGCGGGAAGCCGCCGGAATTCGCGGCCAGCGATTCCGCCGCCGTCTGGTCCTTGCCCTGGCGGTCGAAATTCGACGCGGTGCGCAGCAGCGCGATGCGGTCGAAATCGAGCTTGCCAGCTTCGGCGGCGCGCTTCAGCGCGGTCAGCGTGGCGTTGTCTTCCATCTGCGAGGTGCAATAGTCGGCCTTGCCGTCGGTCAGAAGCTTCGACCATTCGGCCATGGCTTCGCCGAGCTTTGCGCCGTGCCAGTAGGTATCGCCCGAAGCCGTATCGCAGATCGTGACCTTTGGCGCGCCGGTCGCAGCCTCTTCCGTGTAATGCTTGCGATATTCCTTCGCCGCGTCGCTATCCAGAAGTTCGACGCCTCTGGTCGTTGCCAGAGCATAATCGGCAAGCTTGCCGTTCAGCTCGAAGACTTCCGTGCCTGCGGCCCATTTAGGCTTTTCGCCGGGCTTTGCCGCGCCGAGGCCGAAGAAGTCCGTGGGCGAGCCTTCCGGCGCTTCCCGAATGTCGATGCGGTGGTTCAGATTGGCGTCGACCGAATATTTCGCCCAGTGCGCCGATCCGAGCGTGCCGTGCTTCGGATCGACCCCGGCGATGCCCGCGATCACGAAATAGGTGTGGCTCAGATCGAACCTGTCGCTCAGCGCCATGGCTGCCGTCGCGCTTGCGGCATTGGCGAAGCCCATGGCCGTCGTCATGTGGCACAGGCCTTCGGCGGTGCAGTCGACCGTCGGATATTCGGGGTTGAGGCCCGGCAGCTTGATCTTCTGGGTGAACTTTTCGCCTTCAAGCCATGGCTTGGCCTCCTCGCCGAACATGGTGATGACCATCACCTTCGGTGCGATGGGGGTAGCTTCCTTGGCGAAGGCCGGGGCGCTTGCGAGCAGGGACAGGGTGGAAGCGGCGAGAGCGAGGGTGGACAGGTTCATGGAAGAAGCGAGCCTTTCAGACCGGAGGGGGAGGTGCTGCCTTGCGAATCCGGTCATTTCGCGAGGTTTTTCCTTTGCCGCAGAGCTTCGCCTGCGGTCATCGCAACCGAAATCGCAAGATTTAGCGAGCGCGCGCCCGGCACCATGGGGATCAGAAGCCGAGCATCGGCGGCATCGTGCACGGTGTCGGGAACGCCCGACGACTCACGCCCGAAGAGCAGGATGTCATTTTCCTGAAACTGGTAATCCGTATAGGGAATCGCCGCCTTGGTGGAGAGCAACACGATGCGGCGTCCGGCCTGCCGGCGCCAGTCCTCGAAGTGGCGCCAGTCCGCATGGCGGGTGAGGGCGGCCTGCTCCAGATAATCCATGCCTGCACGCTTCAGCGAGCGGTCCGAAACATCGAATCCGGCAGGCTCGATCAGGTCGACCGCGAAGCCGAGGCAGGCGGCCATTCGCAGGATGGTTCCCGTATTGCCGGGAATGTCGGGCTGGTAAAGTGCGACGCGCAGTTCCATATGATGCGGGTAGCCGACAAATCGGGCGGCTGCAAGCGTCGAGAACGGTTCCCCCTCCCGCATCAACATATCCGTTGGCGAGGGAGTGTCCGCAGGATGGGGGGCGTTCCTGCATCACGAAAATATTCCTGTTTTGTTCCTATTCCGTCTTGGAAATCCTGCAAGGTGCCCGTAAAAGGATCGCCATGTTCAGATGGTTTGAAAAACGACTCGAAGCTTATCCCGAAGAACCGCCGCGCGAACCCCCGCGCGGACTGGTAGCCTTTTGCCTTTATTATACCCGCGGCGCATGGCCGTGGATCATCGGCATGGCGATCTTCACCACGCTCATCGCCGTGATCGAAGTGTCGCTCTTTGCCTTCATGGGCAACATTGTCGACTGGCTGTCGCACCAGTCGCGCGAGACTTTCCTCAGCAATGAGGGCTGGCGGCTTGCGCTGATTGCCGGCGTGGTCCTGATCGGCCTGCCGGGTGTGGTGCTGATCCATTCGCTGCTGATCCACCAGACATTGCTCGGCAATTATCCGATGCGCATTCGCTGGCTGATGCACCGTTACCTGATCCGCCAGTCGATGTCGTTCTTCCAGGACGAATTCGCCGGACGCATCTCCACCAAGCTGATGCAGACTGCTCTTGCCGTTCGCGAAACGGTGATGAAGCTTCTGGACGTGCTCAACTATGTCATCGTCTATTTCGCTGGCACGCTGTTCATTGCGGCGTCTGCGGATCTGGTTCTGATGGTCCCGTTTGCCGTCTGGCTGGTTGCCTACATCCTGCTGCTGCGCTTCTTCATTCCGCGCCTGCGGGTGGTTTCGGAACAGCAGGCCGATGCGCGCTCGCTGATGACGGGCCGCATCGTCGACAGCTACACCAACATCGCTACCGTGAAGCTTTTCTCGCATTCGAGCCGCGAGGAATCCTATGTGCGTGAAAGCCTCGACGGCTTCCTCGGCACCGTGCATCGGCAGATGCGGCTCATCACGATGTTCCATTTCACCCTCTATATGGCGAACTGCATCCTGCTGTTTGCGGTGGGCGCAATCGGCATCCAGCTCTGGATGAACGAAGCGATTACCGTGGGCGCCGTTGCCGTCGGCATCGGGCTGGTGCTGCGCCTCAACGGCATGTCGCAGTGGATCATGTGGGAAATGTCGGCCCTGTTCGAGAATATAGGCACGGTGGAAGACGGCATCACCACGATTGCGCGTTCCCATGAAGTTGTGGACGTTCCCAATGCGCCGGCGCTGCAGGTGACCAGAGGCGAGCTCGACTTCGACCGGATCGGCTTCCACTACGGCAAGGGCAAGGGTGTCATCGACAACCTCACCCTCACCATTCAGCCGGGCCAGAAAGTGGGACTGGTCGGACGCTCCGGCGCTGGTAAATCCACGCTGGTCAATCTGCTGCTGCGCTTCTACGATCTGGAGAAGGGCCGCATCCTGATCGACGGGCAGGACATTTCCAGGGTCACGCAGGATTCGCTGCGCGCCAATATCGGCATGGTGACGCAGGACACCTCGCTTCTGCATCGCTCTGTCCGCGAGAACATCATGTATGGGCGGCCGGATGCCACGGAGGAGATGCTCCAGCAGGCGATCCGTCTGGCGCAGGCCGACCAGTTCATTCCGCTGCTGACCGATCCCAAGGGGCGGCAGGGGCTGGATGCGCATGTCGGCGAACGCGGCGTCAAGCTTTCCGGCGGACAGCGCCAGCGCATCGCCATTGCGCGTGTGATGCTGAAGGACGCGCCGATCCTCATTCTGGACGAGGCCACATCGGCGCTCGATTCGGAGGTGGAGGCAGCCATTCAGGACAGCCTCAACACGCTGATGGAAGGCAAGACCGTGATCGCCATCGCGCACCGCCTTTCCACCATCGCGGCGCTGGACCGTCTCGTGGTGATGGACAAGGGGCGCATCGTGGAAGACGGCACGCATGAGGAACTTGTCGCGCTCGGCGGCATTTATGCAAGTCTATGGGCCCGCCAGTCCGGCGGCTTCCTCGGCTTCGATGAAAATACCGAGGATACGCTGGTCAAATAAGGACACAAGCCATTGATGAAAGCGGTTTACAGCCTGTTCGAACGTTGGGTCGATCCCTTTCGTGAACCGGACAGGCTGAGACCGCCTTCAACGACCCTCGGCTTTCTTTGGCATTATGCGCGACAGGCGAAATGGCCGCTGGCGGCTTCCCTTGCCGTCGGCGGATTGCTGCCGCTGGTCGAGGCAGGTCTGTTCTATTTCACCGGCAGGCTGGTCGATATTCTCGATCAGGCGGGCAAGGGCGGCGTCGAGCGAAGCTGGTCAGCGCTTTTGCAGGTGGCAGGGCCCGACCTGCTTTTCATGGGGATCACTGTCCTTGTGATCCGCCTCGTGGTGACGGCAATCAACACGCTGCTGGAAGACCAGACCTTGTCGCCGGGCTTCTACAACATGATCCGCTGGCAGGCGAATTCCTATGTTCTCCGCCAGTCCTACGCCTTCTTCCAGAATGATTTTGCCGGGCGCATTGCCACCAAGGTCTGGCAGGCAGGGCAGGCGGCAGGCGACCTCATCGAAAGCCTCATTCAGGTCGTCTGGTTCATGGCGATCTACAGTATCACAACGCTGTTTCTCGTCGGTCGGCTCGACTGGCGGCTGGCGGCGGCGGTAGTCCTGTGGATCATTGCTTTCGGCTTCATCGCCTGGCGTTATCTGCCACGCATCCGCAAGAATGCCGAGGCCTCTGCGGAGGCGGGATCGATGATCAATGGCCGCATCGTTGACAGCTATTCCAATATCCAGACGATCAAGCTCAATACTGCCGATGACGATGAGCGTTATCTGCGCGATGGTTTCGAGCGGTATCTCGGCGCAATTCTCCCGTTCATGCGTTCGCTCACCGGCGTCCGCGTTTCGCTCACGGCGCTCTCCGGCCTGATGATCGTGACGGTTGCGGCGATAGCCATCGATCTGTGGACACGCAATGCCATCACTGTCGGGCAGGTGTCGTTCACGCTCGGTCTGGTGCTGCGCCTCAACATGCTGCTTGGCCGTCTCATGATGCAGCTCAATGGCATGCTGCGCCAGCTCGGGCTGATCGAAAATTCCATGCGGCTGGTTTCCGCTCCGCTCGGTTTGGAAGACCGGCCCGATGCCAAACCGTTGCAGGTGACGGAGGCGCGCATCGATGTCCGCAACGTCACCTTTCACTATGGCAAGGCCGCGGGCGTTCTCGACAATATCAACCTGACTGTGCGCGGTGGTGAAAGGGTTGGTCTTGTCGGCCATTCCGGCGCGGGCAAGTCCACGCTCGTGAACCTCATCCTGCGTCTCTACGATGTGGAGAAGGGTTCTATCCTTGTCGATGGGCAGGATGTTCGCGATGTCACCCAGACCTCGCTGCGCCGGGCCGTTGCGGTCGTCAGTCAGGAGACCGCATTGCTGCACCGGTCGCTGCGCGACAATATCATGCTGGCGCGAGACGATGCGACCGACGAGGAACTGCTGCAGGCGGCGCGTCAGGCCGAGGCCGACGGGTTCATCGCCAATCTGGAGGATTTTCAGGGGCGGCGCTCTTTCGATGCCTTCGTGGGCGAGCGCGGCGTCAAGCTTTCCGGCGGGCAGCGGCAGCGCATCGCCATCGCGCGCGCCATCCTCAAGGACGCACCGATCCTGATCCTCGATGAAGCGACATCGGCGCTCGATTCGGAGGTGGAAGCTTCCATTCAGGAGAATCTGAAGCGCCTGATGGAGGGGAAGACGGTTATCGCGATCGCCCATCGGCTTTCCACCATCGCGGCGCTGGACAGGCTGGTGGTGATGGACCAGGGCCGCATCGTGGAGGAGGGGACGCATGACGAACTTATCGCCCGCGGCGGCATCTATGCGGGACTTTGGGCCCGCCAGTCGGGCGGGTTCATAGGGCGGAACAGGGAAAGTTGAAAGCTTTCGGCTGCTGCGTCCTTGCCGTGCTTTCCCTGAATTCAGCAGGCAAATCCGCCTGCGACATCGTGCCGTCATAAGGGGTTGGTGTCTGGACAAGCGTTTTTTACACGCATAAACCGGATAGTGAAATGGAGGGAATTTCGTCCTGTGAGCACTTGCGGGACTACTTTTGCGCAAGTGCAAAAGAGGACGAGGGGAGAGTTCAATTGAACATGCAGGTTGAAAAGGAATTGGCACGTGAGCGCACACGACACGGCTGAGCCGACACGGCGTGATTTTTTGTATATTGCGACGGGAATGGCCGGTGTCGTCGGAGTTGCCGGACTGGCCTGGCCGTTTATCGACCAGATGCGTCCGGACGCTTCGACACTCGCGGCTGCGTCCATCGAGGTTGATGTTTCGTCCCTGACGGAAGGAGCATCATTAACTGTTAAATGGCGTGGTAAGCCGGTTTTCATTCGTAACCGCTCCGCCAAGGAAGTCGAGGATGCCAAGACAACCGCTCTTGGTGATCTCAAGGATCCGATCGCGCGTAACGCCAACCTTGCTTCGGACGCGCAGGCGACCGATCTCGCCCGCTCGGCAGGCGAGGGCAAGGAAAACTGGCTGGTGATGATCGGCGTCTGCACCCATCTGGGTTGCGTGCCGCTCGGTGAATCCGGTTCTTTCGGTGGCTGGTTCTGCCCATGCCATGGCTCGACCTATGACACGGCCGGTCGTATCCGCAGCGGTCCGGCGCCGGAAAACATGCACATCCCGCAATATGCGTTCACTTCCGATACGGTCATCAGGATCGGCTAACAGGTCTTGGGGAGAGAAGACATGAGTGGTGGACACTCCACATACACGCCGAAGACCGGCATCGAAAAATGGGTGGACGAACGGCTTCCCTTGCCGCGTCTCGTCTATGATTCTTTCGTGGCCTATCCGACGCCGCGTAACCTGAACTACATGTACACCTTCGGTGGCATTCTGAGCTTCATGCTCATTTCGCAGATCGTTACCGGCATCGTGCTGGCAATGCATTATGCTGCGGATACGGGCATTGCGTTCAATTCCGTCGAAAAGATCATGCGCGACGTCAACTCCGGTTGGCTGCTGCGCTACATGCACTCCAACGGCGCATCCTTCTTCTTCATCGCCGTTTATCTCCATATCGCTCGCGGCCTCTATTACGGTTCCTACAAGGCGCCGCGCGAGCTGTTGTGGATTCTGGGCGTGGTGATCTTCCTTCTCATGATGGCGACCGCCTTCATGGGCTATGTGCTGCCATGGGGCCAGATGTCCTTCTGGGGCGCGACCGTCATCACGGGCTTCTTCACGGCCTTCCCGATCATCGGCGAGCCGATCCAGCAGCTTCTGCTCGGCGGCTTCGCGGTCGACAATCCGACGCTCAACCGCTTCTTCTCGCTGCATTATCTGCTGCCGTTCATGATCGCCGGCGTCGTCATCCTGCACGTCTGGGCGCTGCATGTGACGGGCCAGACCAACCCAACCGGCATTGAAGTCAAGTCCAAGACCGATACGCTGCCGTTCACGCCATATGCGACCATCAAGGACGCTTTCGGCGCGCTCGTCTTCTTCGTGTTCTTCGCCTACTTCATCTTCTACATGCCGAACTTCCTCGGCCATCCGGATAACTACATCCCGGCCGATTCCCTCAAGACGCCTGCCCACATCGTTCCGGAATGGTACTTCCTGCCGTTCTACGCAATGCTGCGCGCCATCACCTTCAATATCGGCCCGATCGATTCGAAGCTCGGCGGCGTTCTGACCATGTTCGGTTCGATCGCAATCCTCTTCGTCGTGCCATGGCTCGATACGTCGAAGGTTCGTTCGGCTGTCTATCGTCCGTGGTTCAAGCTGTTCTTCTGGCTGTTCGTGATCAACGCCATCTTCCTCGGCTGGCTCGGTTCGCGTCCTGCGGAAGGTTCCTACGTCTTCATGGCGCAGCTGGGTACGCTCTACTACTTTGCCTTCTTCATCATCATCATGCCGGTCATCGGCCTGATCGAAACGCCCAAGCGTTTGCCGAACTCGATCACCGAGGCGGTTCTGGAGAAGAGCGGCAAGGCCGAGATTACCCCAGTGGAAATCCCTGTAGAAACTCGGGGCTGAACCAGCGAGAGAGATGAAGGACGTAACAATGAAAAACATCCTCAAGAATTTCGCTGCCTTCGGTATTGTTCCGCTGGTCGCGCTTGGTATCGCCTTCGCCAGTACGGTGGGTGGTGCCTTGGCTGAGGAAGGCGGTAATGCCGCGGAGCCGGAACATTTTCCGATCCACCATCCCAAGCAGGAAAAGTGGAGCTTCGCCGGCCCGTTCGGAACCTATGACAAGGGCCAGCTGCAGCGCGGCCTGAAGGTCTACAAGGAAGTCTGCTCGGCTTGCCATTCGATGAACCTGGTCGCCTTCCGCACGCTGGAAGGCCTCGGTTATTCGCCAGAACAGGTCAAGGCCCTTGCCGCTGAATATGAAGTGCAGGACGGCCCGAACGCGGATGGCGAAATGTTCACCCGCAAGGCGCTTCCGACCGACCACTTCCCGTCGCCATATCCGAACGCGGCTGCGGCTGCGGCGGCAAACAACGGTGCGGCGCCGCCGGACTTCTCGCTGATTGCCAAGGCGCGCGCAGTGGAGCGTGGGTTCCCGCAGTTCATCTTCGATATATTCACGCAATATGCCGAAGGTGGCCCGGATTATATCCATTCCCTGTTGACCGGTTTCGACGAACAGCCGCCGGCAGGCATGCAGATCGCCGAAGGTACGCATTACAATCCGTACTTCATTTCGGCCAAGGCGCTCGCCATGGCGAAGCCGCTCAGCGACGACCAGGTCACCTATGACGACGGTTCGCCGCAGACGGTGGACCAGTATGCACGCGACGTTTCGGCTTTCCTGATGTGGGCTGCCGAGCCGCATCTCGAAGAACGCAAGCGGACCGGCTTCCGGGTCATGGTGTTCCTGATCCTCTTTGCGGGTCTGGTCTATGTCGCCAAGCGTTCGATCTGGTCGGATGTGAAGCACTGACAGGTCAGTCAAGGTTGAAAAATGGGCGCCACGGGCGCCCATTTTTTTGTCCCGGAGCCAGCCGGAATTTGGCCGGGGAAACGAGCACTGGCTGCTTTGCCACAATTAAGCCATGAAAATGTCCGTGCTTCGCCGCAATATTCCTGGCAAAAACAGGCGGTTTCTTTTGCATTTTGCTCGTTTGCGGGTGTAAAGGAGCTTTGCCCCGACTTTGCCTTGATTAGTTTTACCGGCCTGCAGGCCGCCTGAAAGGATGGAAAATGGAATCCGGATTTAAAGCCAGTCTGAAGGATGCGATCCGCACCATTCCGGACTATCCGAAGCCGGGCGTCCAGTTCCGCGACGTGACGACGCTCATGGGCGACGCGCAGGCATTCCGCCGCTCGGTCGACGAACTGGTCTATCCCTATGCAGGCAACAAGGTCGACAAGGTAGCCGGTATCGAGGCGCGAGGCTTCATTCTGGGTGGCGCAATCGCGCACCAGCTTTCCGCCGGTTTCGTGCCGATCCGCAAGAAGGGCAAGCTGCCGCGCGATACGGTGCGCATCGCCTACAGCCTTGAATACGGCATCGACGAAATGGAAATGCATCGCGACGCGATTGAAAAGGGCGAGCGGATCATTCTGGTGGACGACCTGATCGCCACGGGCGGAACCGCGGAAGCGGCGGCGAAGCTCCTGCTTCAGATGGGCGCGGAAATCGTTGCGGCCTGCTTCATCATCGATCTGCCGGATCTGGGTGGCCGCAAGAAGCTCGAAGCGCTCGGCGTGCCGGTGCGCACGCTTGTCGCCTTCGAGGGCGACTGAGTTAATGAAAAAGCCCGGATCGCTCCGGGCTTTGTTGTTTCAGAGGTCTGCTTTTGGTGGCAGCTTCACCATTGCCGCATTGTCGAAGGACAGGACTTCCTCGCCATTCTGGTTATGGGCGTTGGTCGTCATCGTCAGCATCGACCAGCCGGGGCGGGAAGCGAGCGGCCTGATTGTGTGGACCACGCGCTTATAGGTGATCGTATCCCCGGCATAGACCGGCTTCGGCCATTTCAGGTTCTCAAAGCCGGGCGAGGGACCGAATGTCGGCGGTGTTTCGCCGCGCTTCAGGGCGTCCTTCGTTGCCTTCACGATGGAGGCGACGTTGAGCTTCATGAACACTGCCGTCGTGTGCCAGCCGGAAGCGCACAGCCCGCCAAAGACGCTCTTCTTTGCTGCTTCGCTATCGAGATGAAACGGCTGCGGATCGTATTTCCGCGCGAAATCGATGATTTCCTCGGCCGTAAACGTATAGCTGCCGATAATGACGGCCTGTCCGAGATTGTCTTCCAGAAAACTCATGACGCATCTCCCGCAGCCGCATCGTAGTCACGGCGCAACATCATGCATGGATGCTGCATTTCACAGACGCTTTCGCCGCGCTGATTGAACAGTTCATGATGGAACGTCACGAGCCCGATTGCCGGGCGCGACCGGGAAATGCGCTTGTCCTTGATGGTCGTCACGCCGTTCAGCGTATCGCCTGCGAGCACGGGACGCTTCCACCGCGTAAATTCCACGCCGGGACCGCCTTGCGAGGTGGAACCAGTCAGATAGGCATCACAGACCAGCCGCATGATGAGGGAAACGGTGTGCCATCCCGATGCGGCCAGCCCGCCCAGCACGCTGGCCTTGCCCGCTTCCTCGTCCAGATGGAAGGGCTGCGGATCGAACGCGCTGGCAAATTCGATGATTTCTTCCTTGCTGATCGTACGAGGACCGAAGGGAAGGGTCATTCCCGGTTCCATGTCCTCGTAGGCATATTTCGGCAGAGGCTTGCTCACCCTCGATCTCCTCCATACTCATAAAGTGCGATGCACTCACACTGAATCGTACCACGATTTTCCCTCCTCCTGAGGAGGCTCGCGAGCTTGCGAGGGAGCCGTCTCGAAGGAAGAGGGCAGGCACTGTGCGTTTCCCCTCAGCCCTTCGAGAGGCCGTTTTCAACGGCTCCTCAGGGTGAGGGAAAGATAGGCGTCGAGAGTATAGGTGACACCTCCCGGAATCAAAAACTCTCCCACATCACTACACATTATCCAGACGCGAAATCAGTTCACACTTTTGGGAGGCGCGCCTTATAGCAGAGCGGTTCCTGTCCTGACAGAATCGCCGGAACCGCTCTAACTATTTGTTTTATCGCATTATCCAACGCATCGAAGCGGGATAAGAAATCAGTCCGGTGAACTGATTTCCCCGCGTAGACGTTTCACACTTTTGCTGGAAATGCTCTAAATCTCGTTGAGCCTGACTCATCGAGACCTGGTTGAGCCCATGCGGTGATTGAGGATTTTCGGGGCGTGATGCGCTAGCATTCAGCGCCCTGCTATCAGGTATTGAAGCGGAACAGCATCACATCGCCGTCATGGACGATGTATTCCTTGCCTTCGTCCCTCGCTTTTCCAGCTTCCTTCGCGCCGACTTCGCCGTTGTATTTGACGTAGTCTTCATAGGCGATGGTCTGGGCGCGGATGAAGCCGCGCTCGAAATCGGTGTGGATGACACCGGCGGCGGCGGGGGCCTTCGTGCCGCGCTTGATGGTCCAGGCGCGGGTTTCCTTGGGGCCAGCGGTGAAATAGGTGATGAGGTCGAGCAGCTTGTAGCCGGCGCGGATCAGGCGGTCGAGGCCCGGCTCCTCAAGGTCCATGCTTTCCAGATATTCCCTGGCTTCCTCATCGGGAAGCTGCGCGACTTCCGCCTCGATCGCAGCCGAAATGATGACCGTCTGGGCACCCTGTTCCTCGGCCATCTTGCCAACGGCGGCGCTGTATTCGTTGCCCTTCGCAGCATCGCCTTCCGCGACGTTGCAGACATAGAGCACAGGCTTCGAGGTCAGAAGGTTCAGGCCCTTCAGCGTCAGCAGGTCCTCGGGAGAAATGTCCTTCAGCATCAGGCGAACAGGCTGGCCGTTCTGAAGCAGTTCAAGCGCGGCTTCCATCACCGGCAGGACGGTGAGCGCTTCCTTGTCCTTGCCGGTCGCGCGCTTGCGGATCTGCACGATGCGGCGCTCGATGCTTTCGAGGTCCGACAGCATCAGCTCCGTTTCCACCGTCTGGGCATCCGATACGGGATCGATGCGGCCTTCAACGTGGGTAATGTCGTCATCCTCAAAGCAGCGCAGCACATGCACGATGGCATCGACTTCGCGAATATTGGCGAGGAACTGGTTGCCGAGGCCTTCGCCCTTCGAGGCGCCGCGCACGAGGCCCGCAATATCCACGAAGTTGATGCGGGTCGGGATGATTTCCTTCGAACCGGCGATCCTGGCGATTTCGTTCTGGCGCGGGTCCGGAACGGCCACTTCGCCGGTATTCGGCTCGATGGTGCAGAATGGATAGTTCGCGGCCTGTGCGGCGGCCGTTTTGGTCAGCGCGTTGAAAAGCGTCGACTTGCCAACGTTTGGCAGGCCAACGATGCCGCATTTGAAACCCATGATCGTACCTATCAGACTAGAATTTTCTTGGTGTGGCTATGCGTCATAGGACGGCACAGCGTCAATCCTTTTTCCCGAAAAGCCGCTTGAGCATGTCGGCCATCGGGCCGCTTTCGGGAATATTCGGCTTTTTCTGGTTTGGCCGGGCCTGGCGGATATGGCTCTGCACCTTTGCCTTTGCTTCGGGCGGGGCTTTTTCAAGCTGCGCGGGGTCGGCCTTGAAACCGTTGGGACGCTGATTGCCGTCGCCCATGGCGAGCGCAACGCGGTTCATGAAACTGTTGTCCTCGCCGCGGGCGAGCATGGCGACATTATCGGCGACAGCGCCCAGAAGCGTATCCAGCCATTCATTGTCGGCCTTGGCGAAATCGCCGAGAACATAGTTATGCACGAGTTCCTTCGCGCCGGGATGGCCGATGCCAAGCCGCATGCGGCGATAATTCTGGCCGCCGGGGAAGGATTGCATATGGGCGTCGATGGACTTGATGCCGTTATGGCCACCGGAGCCGCCGCCGGTCTTGATGCGCAGCTTGCCGGGATTGAGATCGAGTTCGTCATAGATCACGACGAGATCGGCAGGCGTCAGCTTGTAGAAGCGCATGGCCTCGCCGACAGACTGGCCGGAAAGGTTCATGAAGGTCTGCGGCTTGATGAGCAGCACCTTTTCGCCATCGATCACGCCATCGGCGATCTCGGCCTGAAACTTCTTCTGCCAGTTGGAAAAGCGATGGCGGCGGAATATTTCATCCGCCGCCATGAAACCGATATTGTGCCGGTTATGCGCATATTTGGGGCCCGGATTGCCAAGACCTGCAATGAGCAGCATGGTTTGAGCCCCTAAATAATTACTCGGCGTCCTTGGCTTCTTCCGCAGCGCCTTCCGAGGCAGCTTCTTCCGACTTCAGGCCGGCAGGAGCAGCGATCGTGGCGATGGTGAAGTCGCGATCCTGGATAGCAGGCTTCACGCCCTTCGGCAGCTTGATTGCCGAAATGTGGACGGAGTCGCCGATTTCGAGGCCGGTCAGGTCGACATCGAGTGCTTCCGGAATTGCATTGGCCGGAACGATCAGTTCAACGTCGTGACGAACGATGTTGAGAACGCCGCCGCGCTTGATGCCCGGAGCTGCTTCTTCGTTCTTGAAGTGGACCGGAACATTCACATGGACGACCGACTTCGCGGAAACGCGCAGGAAGTCGACATGCTGCGGGAAGTCACGGACCGGATCCAGCTGGTAGTCCTTCGGGAGGACCTGAATCTTCTTGCCGTCCACTTCGATCGTGGCAACAGTGGTCTTAAAGCCACCGCCATGAATCTTGTAGAAGATCTCCTTGTAGGAGACGGCGATTGCGAGGGGTTCCTGCTTGTCGCCATAGATGACTGCAGGAATCTGGCCGTTGCGACGCAGTTCGCGGGAGGACCCCTTACCAACCCGGGTACGCAGATCGGCCTTGAGCACGTAAGTCTCGCTCATGGCATTTCCTTTCGATGTTACTGGAGTGTCGCCCGCTGTATAATCTGCGCATGATCTTCTCCGAAAACCGGTTTCCACTTTTCGGGACCATGCTTCAACAAACGACATGAAACAGCCCGTATCGTCTGTCACAAGGTGAAAGACCGGACCGCTCCATTCCGCGTTGCCTCCAAGGGTGTCTACGCGGATGGCGGTGCTATAGAGCATAGCGCGCGGCGGTGCAAGTTTTTTGGGTTTGCCTCCCACGGAGGCTGACGGGCGATAGTTGAAAAAGTGATCCCGATGGCCTATATCCGGATCGGTAGCTGAAGCGCGAACTCCAGCTACCGTGTTCTTAGATAAAGAATTGTACCCGCACTGTAGCTCGCCAGCTGGTGCGGGTTTTCTTTATTCTAAGCGTGAATCTAATGGGTATTAACCACATTCAATTCACCTCCGAATAGAGGGCAAAGCCTTTGCATAGGTCGGAGCGACCGGGAGCCCGTTCCAAAAGTCGCCCTGTGCGGCTGCAAATGGCAATTTGTCTGCGTTCCGGTACTCACGTACCATTAAGTACGTTCCGTTCCGGTACTCGAAACTCACCATTTTCGCGCGCACATGCCGCTTTTTGAATCAGGCTCCCATCCTCCCCGACGCGCCCGCTGGATAGTGTGGTGGATTTGAAGTTCCTATAATTTGCATGGCATCAGCGTTCAGGAACTTCAAATCCGTAAACCACACTAGATTCTATATGTTACTAGTGTGGCTTTGAATCCGAAATTCGTACACAGCTTGCTATCGCGTGAGACCAATTTCGGATTCGCCACACTAGACGCTTGCTGCTTTTGCCCCTTGACAGGATTGCTATCAAAACTTCAGGTTGAAATCTACTGCCCGGCACCTGTGGGCATTTGTCTTAACGGGTGGCAATGACAGCCGCAAAAGTGTTAAGCGGGTGCCTGATCGACTGGCCGGTTTTCTGCGCGAGTCGTCTGTTCCTGCAATGTTGAAACAAGGAGGCGAGATGCAGGTCGGTATCGACATGGGTTCTGTTGCTGGAAGCGGTTCTGCCTCGGCAGCGGCGCTTGGCGGCAGCAAGCAGGCCATGCTTGATCTTGAGGAGCTTCTCGCCACGCGCCTGCTCGTGCAGGGCAATTCCGGCTCGGGCAAGTCGCATCTTCTGCGCCGCCTGCTGGAACAGAGCGCGCAATGGGTGCAGCAGTGCATCGTCGATCCCGAAGGGGATTTCGTCACGCTCGCCGATCTCTACGGCCATGTCGTCGTTGATGCCGCCCGCACCGAAGCCGAACTGACCCGCATTGCCGGACGCATCCGCCAGCATCGTGTTTCCGTCGTGCTCAATCTGGAAGGCCTGGACGTCGAGCAGCAGATGCGCTCGGCTGCGGCTTTTCTTGGCGGACTTTTCGATGCCGAACGCGATTATTGGTATCCGATGCTGGTCGTTGTGGACGAAGCGCAGCTTTTTGCGCCTGCCGCCGCCGGTGAAGTGTCGGATGAAGCGCGCAAGCTTTCGCTGGGCGCGATGACCAACCTCATGTGCCGTGGTCGAAAACGCGGTCTTGCCGGGGTTATTGCGACGCAGCGACTGGCGAAGCTCGCCAAGAACGTCGCCGCCGAGGCCTCGAATTTTTTGATGGGGCGCACTTTTCTCGATATCGACATGGCGCGGGCCGCCGACCTTCTCGGCATGGAACGCAAACAAGCTGAAATGTTCCGCGATTTGCAGCGCGGGCATTTTGTGGCGCTTGGGCCCGCCTTGTCGCGCCGTCCATTGCCGATCAAAATCGGCAAGGTGGAAACATCGGCACGGTCTTCTTCGCCGAAACTGATGCCGCTTCCCGATGCGCCCGAAGATGCGCTTGATCTTATCTTCACGCCTGCGCCGCAGGAAATCCGCACCGCTGTGCGCAGGGCTCCGCCACCGCCACCGCCGCCATCGACGGCGGAAATCCTGGCTCAGGTGGCAAAACCCAAACCGGAAGCCGAACCGGTCGAAGCGCCGCTTTTCCCCGGCATCGTGGAAGCCGAACGCGAAGAGCTTCTGGAAAAGGTGATGCGCGAGATCGTGGACGATCCGGAGGCCTCGTTCCGCTCGGTTGCCGTTCTCTATCAGGACTTTCTGGTGCGTTGCCGCATTCACCGCGTTCCGGGCGAACCGCTGGCCCTGCCTGCCTTCCGGCGCAGGCTCGCCGTGGCGCAAGCCAGCATTGAAAGCGATGTCGCCAATGGCGAGACATGGCAGCAGGCGCTTATCCTTTCGGAAAGCCTCACCGACGATGTGCAGGGCGTGTTCCTGATCGTGGCGCAGGCAGCGGTGACGGGTGCGCCTTGCCCGTCCGACGCGGCGCTGGCGCGGGCCTATGGCACGCATTCGTTCAGTCGTGCGCGGCGTCTCCTGACCTATTTCGAAGAGCGCGGGCTTCTGGTCGTGCGCAACGACTTCAAGGGAATGCGCATCGTCAATTTCCCCGATCTTGCCTGTGAGACCGCGCCGGGCGATCCGAATGCGCCGGATGATCTGGCCGAAGAAGGTGCCGCAGCCGAGTAAGCCTGTGAAAACCGTCATGAACCTGTAATGATTGTCAGCAAGAGCTTGGTCGGATCATTCAGGATGACAGCGTGACACAGCCAATAAAGCAGCCGGATTTCAAAGAACTTTTCGCGACATTCGGCAAGATCGGGCTTTTGTCCTTCGGCGGGCCGGCAGCGCAGATCGCCATGTTGCAGCGCGTTCTCGTGGATGAGAAGAAATGGATGGATCAGGAGCGGCTGATCCATGCGCTCAATTTCTGTATGTTGCTGCCCGGGCCGGAAGCCATGCAGCTTGCGACCTATTCCGGCTGGGCTGTGAAAGGCTGGCGCGGCGGCTTGCTGGCCGGGCTTTTGTTCGTGCTGCCCGGCGCTGTCGTCATGCTGGCATTGTCGGCGCTTTATGTCGCCTTCGGGCATGTCGATGTTGTGGCGGGATTGCTGTTCGGCCTCAAGGCTGCGGTGCTGGCCGTGGTCTTTGAGGCGCTCTATCGGATGGCCAGACGGACATTGGCGTCGGGTTTTTCCTATTGCGTGGCGGTCGCGGCATTCATTGCGATAGCGCTTTTGAAACTGCCGTTTCCGCTCGTCGTGCTGCTGGCGGCTGTCGCCGGTGGCCTGCGCCATGCCATTCAGGGAAATAGTGCAGCAACAGTTCTGGGGCAGGCGACACCCGGTGCGCTGCGGGAATTCACGCAGCAGACACTGATCTGGGGCGGGCTGTGGCTTTTGCCTCTGATCGGGCTCTTCCTCGCCTTTGGCGGGGGGCATGTCTTCGTGCAGGAAGCTGCCTTTTTCTCGAAGCTTGCGGCGGTAACGTTCGGCGGCGCTTATGCGGCCCTTTCCTATACGGCGCAGCAGGCGGTCGAGCATTTCGGCTGGATGAAGCCCGGCGAGATGCTGACCGGGCTTGGTCTTGCCGAAACCACGCCGGGACCGCTGATCCTCGTGCTGGTATTCGTCGGCTTCGTGGGGGCGGCGAACCTTTCGGGCCTGTCGCCGCTGCTCGGCGGCTTTTTCGGCGGATTGATCGCGCTGTGGTTTACCTTCGTGCCCTGCTTTCTATGGATACTGGCAGGCGCGCCATTCGTGGAGCGGCTGCGTCAGGTGCGCTGGCTGTCGGCGATGCTGGGCGGCATTACGGCTGCGGTCGTGGGTGTGATTGCCAATCTGGCGCTGTGGTTCTCGCTGCATGTCCTGTTTTCACAGGTCGTGGAGAAGGCTGTCGGTCCCTTCACGCTGCCGCTTCCGGTCTGGAGCACAATAGACAATGCCGCCGTCCTGATCGCAGGCGCGGCGGCATTGTTGCTTGTCGTCTTCAGGATGAACATGCCGCTCGTGCTGTTGCTGGCGGCATGTTTCGGGATCGCCCTCAGGCTGTTGTTTTAGTCGAACAGGCTCGAAACCGACTCTTCCGCTGCCGTGCGGGCAATGGCTTCGCCGATGAGGTCCGAGATCGACAGCACGCGGATGTTCGGCGCGTCGTTGATGGCGGTGGTCGGCTGGATGGAATCGGTGATGACCAGTTCCTTCAGCTTGGACGAGGCGATACGCGCAACCGCGCCGCCGGACAGAACGCCGTGCGTGATATAGGCGGTGACGCTGTTGGCGCCCTTGTTGAGGAGGGCTTCGGCTGCATTGCAGAGCGTGCCGCCGGAATCGACGATATCGTCGAACAGCAGGCAGTCCTTGCCGGAAACATCGCCGATGACGTTCATGACTTCCGACTCACCCGGGCGCTCACGACGCTTGTCGACGATGGCGAGCTGCGCGTCGATGCGCTTTGCGAGCGAACGGGCGCGCACCACGCCGCCGACGTCCGGCGATACGACCATGCAGTTGCCGGTGGCATAATGGGCCTTCACATCGCGGGCGATGACCGGAACGGCGTAGAGGTTGTCGGTCGGGATATCGAAGAAGCCCTGGATCTGACCGGCGTGAAGGTCAAGCGTCAGGACGCGGTTGGCGCCGGCTTCGGTGATGAGGTTGGCGACGAGCTTGGCCGAGATCGGCGTACGCGGGCCGGGCTTGCGGTCCTGGCGGGCATAGCCGAAATAGGGCAGGACTGCGGTGATGCGACGGGCCGAGGAACGGCGGAAGGCATCGATCATGATGAGCAGTTCCATCAGGTGATCGTTTGCCGGGTAGGAGGTCGATTGCAGAACGAATACGTCTTCGCCGCGCACGTTTTCCTGAATCTCTACGAAGATTTCCTGATCGGCGAAGCGACGAACGCTGGCCTTACCGAGCGGAATGTTGAGATATTGAGCAACGGATTCGGCAAGAACCCGGTTGGAGTTGCCTGCGAAAAGTTTCATTCTTTTGCCTCTGACGCCGATGCGGTCGCGGTTTGCAGTCTGGTTGTCGCAAAAGTCCGCCGTAACGGACAATCTCAAAAATTTTAAAGCTGCGTACTTATCTGACGGGATCAAGTACAGCAGCTTGCAAGGTTCTTTCGGATGCGGGGGCTATTGCAAAGAGTCACAGTTATTGCAAGGCCCGAAGGGACACAATTGCTGCAAAAAGGCCGGTATTGCGGCTTTCCCACAGTATGACAGACGGATTCAGCAAAAGATTTCAGTCTTTTGCTGCCGAAGCAAGTTTCTATGCGCGATTTGCCGCAAGCCAGGTCGAATATTCCTGCATGGTGCGGTCGGCGATTGCCTGCATTGCGGAAGCCGGAACGACGCTCCATGAGTCTGCCGCAGCGCCCGGAACTTTCTCCTGACCCTGTATGCGGTGAAGGCGGTTGCCGGACGCATCGAGAACGTCCCAGACGTAGAGAACCGTGGTCTGGTTATCTTCCGAAAGAACGGAGAAATATCCCTTCATCACATAGGCCGCGCCCGTATCATTATTGCCCGCAAGTTCGATGCCCTTTGCCTTGGCGTCATCGTTGATGCGATGGGTCAGCGGCGTCACCACATTGACCGGCGCGCCGACGATGGGGGCGATATGCAGCTTGCCCGGCTTGAGGCCTGCACTGCGCTGCGGCGCCGCTGGCGCGGTGGTTGCGGGCGGGGTGCCGGTTGCGGTTGTTCCGGCGGGTTGCGCGGCGCCGGTCGCCGGGGTGCCGGGCGTCGTGGCCGGTGCAACGGTTTGGCCCGAACTCTGGCCAGAGGCTTGACCCGGGCCCTGATTGCTGCCTTGCACGTTCAGCGCGGATTCAGTGCTGTTGCAGGCAGCGAGGACGCTTGTCAGCATCCCGGCCAGAAACAGCATCGTTGAAAGATGTGCCTTGTTCATGTTCGGCTTCATGCTCCTGAAGGCGCAGGTTCTCTGCGATAGGGCATTTCAGTTCATTCCGTCGACTTTTCCCGACGTGCCGTTTTATCGCCGATTGCGCCTCATTTGACAATCATATCAAGAGAATGGCGGGATAATGGCTGAGCAGCCCCATTTGTTGTGAGATATGTCTGTCCCAGCGTCATGGCGGTCTGCGTATCGGAATCCATGATGATCATATGCGCGAAAAGCGTCATGTCCGGCTGGATGCTTTCCGGATTTCCGGCATAGAACATCTGCGGGTCCATCCATGACGGCGTGAAGCGCGCGCCCACCGAATAACCGCAGGCATTGAGGCGGTGGCGGGTGAGGCCATGCGCCTCCATGGTCCGCGCATGGGCATCGAACACGTCGCCAAATGTCGAGGCGGGCGTCATCGCCGCTTCCACGGCTTCCAGCGCCTCGCGCGCGGCGGCGTAAAGCTCCTGATGATGCGTTGTCGGCTTGCCGACGATCAGCGTGCGCATCATCGGCGCATGGTAATGCCGGAAGACGCCCGACCATTCGAGCGTGAGCTGGTCGTTCTTGTTCAGCTTGCGCCGGCCGGATTTGTAGCGGCAGAGCAGGGCGTCGTCGCCCGAGCCGATGATATATTCGTTCGCCGGATAATCGCCGTCGCCCGCGAAATTGGCGCTCATCATCGCAGCCAGAATATCGGCTTCGCTCGCGCCGCCTTTGGTCAGCTTGATCGCCGCATCAAGCGCATCGTCGCTGAGTTCCGCGGCGCGCTTGGCATAGGCGATTTCGGCAGGGCTCTTCAGCAGGCGCAGGCGATCCACCATGCCGGACGCATCGTAAAGCTTGGCAAAGCTCTGCAACTGTTCGTCCAGCTTGCGGGCATTTGCGCCGGTGAGGCCGTGCGTCTGGTATTCGATGCCGATCCGCGTGCCGAGAAGGTCGAGTTCCGTCAGGACATTGCGCAGGTCCGAAGCCGGATTGGCATTGTCGCGGTCGGTCCAGACCACGATATTCTCGATATTCGACGTATGACGCGCCTGCCGGAGATCGGCGGAGCGGGTCATCAGCACCATGGACCCGTCGGCTTTCACGACGAGGCACTGGAAGAAGCAGAAGCCGAACGTGTCATAGCCGGTCAGCCAGTACATGCTCTCCTGTGCGAACAGCAGAAGGGCATCCAGCTTCTCCTCCTCCATCTTCAAGGTCAGACGGTCGCGACGTGCGGCGAATTCTTCCGGCTCGAAGTGAAGGGCCATGCGGTTCTCCTAATCTTCCTGGGTGGCGGTGTCTTCTATGATGGCAATGGCTGCGATCTGACGCCCGTAATCGGGTTCATTGCGATGGGTGGTGCGCCGGTAGGAATAGAACTGCTCCTCGTCGGCATAGGTGCACTGGCGCAGCGATTCCGCCTGCACACCTGCCTTCGTCAGGCGGTCGGTGATGAACGTCCACAGGTCGAACAGCTTGTGGTCCGCCTTGTCGGATGGGCGGAAATAGGCGGTATAGGCCGGGTCCCTGCCGATGAATTCGGCATAGAATTCCGGTCCTACCTCATAATTGTCGGGGCCGATGGTGGGGCCGAGAACAGCCACGATATTCTCGCGCTTCGCGCCGAGCCCGATCATGGCTTCGATGGTGTTTTCCAGCACGCCGCCGAAAGCGCCGCGCCATCCCGCATGAGCAGAGCCGATGATTCCCGCTTCGTGATCGGCAAACAGCACTGGCCCGCAATCGGCGGAAAGCGCACCGATAGCGATGCCGGGAACATTGGTCACCATGGCGTCGGCCTTCGGGCGCGGGCTGCCGAATGGTTCGGTGACGTGGAGGACATCGGGCGAATGAACCTGATGCACGGTCATGAGATGATCGGGCGCAACGCCGAGGCTTTCGGCTACGCGGCGGCGATTCTCCGCGACCTTTTCCGGTACATCGTTCGATCCGCTTCCGACGTTGAGGCCCGTATAGATGCCATCGGAAACGCCGCCCTTGCGGGTGAAGAAGCCGTGCGCAATCCGCTTCCCGTTCTGTCCGACGGGCTTTTCAAGGAGAGGCGAACGGAGCGGTTGCGGCATGTCGGTCATGGCATTCTTTCGTTAAACGGCGGGATGGTGGGGGAGGTCGGTTGGCTTGTCAATCGAAGCTTTCACTAACATGGGACTGCAAAAGGAATGAGCTTTGTGTCGGAATCGCTGATGGCCAGCACCTTGAACAAGGTTCCCATCTGGTCGGGCGCGGCCAGTCTTTCGACATCCTGCCGGATTTTTTCCTGAAATGCCGCATCCTTGCCCGCGCCCAGCCGTCCGGCGCGATCAATCAGGCCCATTGCGAGCAGAAACTCGCCCTGCGTCATCGTTCCGGTCCTGCAATTGCTGGCGCGTGCCGCCTTCTCCAGCATGTCGAAATCGACATGGCTGGTAAGATCGGCTTCCCCCGGATGGGCGAACACATCGTCAAAACTGTGTTTCAGCATGGCTTGCAGCGTATCGCCGAAACCGGATTCCAGATGGCCGTAATCGATGTTGAGCGCCGCGCCGCGCGTTGTGGCAATACGGCTGGCGATTTCCTGCATCAGGGCCGTGCGCGCCGGGGCCGCTTCGAAGATGGCACCTTCCTCCGCCGTGGCGTGATCTTGCGGAAGGAGAGCCGGATCTATGCCGCCCAGACCGCTGACGAAGTGAAATTCGTCCTTGTCGTCGAGCGAAATCATCCGTTCGACAAAGCGGCCACCCACCTTGACGAACTGGCGGAAAGGAATGGCGTCGAAGAGTTCGTTGGTGACGAGGATCAGGGGCCCGTCAGCTATGTCGGAAAAGCGCTCGAACCAGTCGATTTTTACGCCTGCACCGGCCAGCTTTTCCTTTTGCCTTTCGACAAGGCGCGGGCTGGTTTCGACCATGGCGATGCGGGCAGCGCCAAGCATTTGCGGGGCAAGCCTGCCGATGGTGCGCAGCATGTCGCTCATCAGCGTGCCGCGACCGGGGCCGATCTCGCACAGCACCACATTGTCCGGGCGTCCCAGCGCATCCCATTCGCTGACGCACCAGATGCCGATCAGCTCGCCGAACATCTGGCTCACTTCCGGCGCGGTGATGAAATCGCCGTCACGTCCGAAAGGTTCTCGCGTGGTATAATAGCCAGCCTCGCGGTCGCCGAGGCAGGCGGCCATGTAATCGGCGACGCTGATCGGCCCGGAGGCGGCAATCAGGCGTTTCAGCCGGTCTTTCAGCAATGACTCAGGCATCTTTGGCTGCTGCGCGGTTGGCGCGCCACATGGCCCACAGGCCAATCAGCACCATTGGCACCGAAAGCACCATGCCCATGGTGAGCCAGCCGCCGAGGAGATAGCCAAGCTGGGCGTCCGGCTCGCGGAAGAATTCCACCACGATGCGGCTGAGGCCGTAGCCGGTGACGAATGCGCCTGCGATGAAGCCGGGTTTCTTCAGCTTGCGTCCGACCCAGACGAGCAGGAACAGCACGAAGAAGAGCACGAGACCCTCGAGCAAGGCTTCGTAAAGCTGGCTTGGATGGCGCGGCAACGGGCCGCCATTGGGGAAATAGACCGCCCATGGCACATCGCTGACCCGGCCCCAGAGTTCCGAATTGATGAAATTGGCGACGCGCACGACGCCGAGGCCGACCGGCACGCCGGCGGCAATCGTGTCGAACATGCTCCACACCCTGATGCCGCGTGAGCGGGCAAACAGGATCATGGCGAGCGTCGTGCCCAGAATGCCGCCGTGGAACGACATGCCGCCATCCCAGACCGCCGGAATGGCGAGCGGGTTGGAGATGTAGAAGGAGAAATTATAGAAGAGCACATAGCCGATGCGCCCGCCAAGCACGACGCCGAGCGCGGCCCAGATGACGAAGTCGTCGAGCGCTTCCGGGGCCATGGGCGGCTGGTTGTTCGCCCACAGGCGGTGGCTTCGCAGGAGCTTCTTGCCATACCACCAGGCGAACATGATGCCGACCACATAGCCGAGGCCGTACCAGTGCACTGCCAGCGGCCCGATCCGGAAAATCACCGGATCGATATTGGGGAAGGCGAGCGCCGATACGGGCAGCAACGTCTCAATCATGAAATCACTCCGTTTTGTGAGGGAACATGCTGGACCAGCCCTTGCCGGTCAAGCCGTTCCCGCCGTGCTGCAAATCGCGTTTTGCGGTGCCTGCGGTGCTCATCTACCCTTAAGGCAGCCTTAAGTACATTCGCCTCGGGTTTCCCGATCCCGCAGGAGCCCCTGATTTTGCTTTCGTTGCGCCGAAGCCGATCACTTTCCATAGCCGAGCTTGCATCGGACCCGAGACGGCCCTATTTCAAATTTATGTTTTCAACAGGTCTCTCCTGGAAATAAGGAATGATTGCCATGACCAGCGGACAGAACCGGGTTCTCGATGAACTCGCCAAGCTTGTGACGGATGCGGCAGGCGCTGCGCAGGGCGTGCGCCGCGAAGTGGAAACGGCGTTGCGTTCACAGGGCGAACGGGTGCTCAACACGCTCGACGTGGTGCAGCGCGAAGACTTCGAAGCCGTTCGTGAAATGGCGATCAAGGCGCGCGCCGAAAACAGCGCCCTGCTGGCAAGAATCGAAGCTCTCGAAGCGCGTCTTGCGAAATTCGAAGTCGATTCCGATGCCAAATCGGCAAAATCGGCTTCAACTTCGGCTAAATCCAAAAATAATCCCTGAATATTTATTAACAGGCCGCAAGTGGCAAAAACCCTTGTCTTAGAGTCGGTTAAGGCAAGGGGTGCGGCCCGCCCTTCATATATTTCCACATGCTTTCATGTCTCTTTTTTGAAAAGGGGCTGGCGTTCAGATTCAGCATCAATAGACTGAAAACACTACATGATTCGTAATGTGGTCATGTAGGCGGCGGCGAGGGGCTGTGTGTCAGGTTTCGCGTCTTTCAGGCTGCTTTCCAGTATCAGTTGCGTATGTGCGTGTGCCATTGGGGCGCTTGCATGCCACCGTGCATGCCGGTTCCTCGACCGATCAATTCGTGCCTGTTTTCCTGCGCTTGTTCTTGCGCGGTGACCGGCGCGGGCGGGCAGTTATCTGCACGCCGGGAATTAGGAAACATCTGGGGGCAGATGGTTCCCAGAACAGGAAACGGACATGAGCCTTCTTGAGCTTGAATTCGCACGTGAGGCGCATCCGGTGGATGTGATCGAACAGGTCGCGCATTCAAACGACTGGACGTTCGAGCGGACTGGCGACGACGAAATCGCAATCTCGGTTGCGGGCAACTGGACTGACTATCACATCTCGTTTTCCTGGATGGAGGATTTCGAGGCACTGCATCTGGCCTGCGCATTCGACATCAAGGTGGCCGAGCCGCGCGTCAACGAAGTGATGCGCCTGCTTTCGCTCATCAACGAAAAACTGCTGATGGGCCATTTCGACCTCTGGCAGCAGGAAGGCGCGATCATGTATCGCCAGTCGCTGTTGCTGGCGGGCGGCGCGGAACCGACGAGCCGTCAGGTGGAAGTGCTGCTGTCGGCGGCGCTGGAAGCCTGCGAGGCCTATTTCCAAGCTTTCCAGTTCGTGGTCTGGTCGGGCGTCACGGCCCGCGAGGCGCTGGAAAGTGTGGTGTTCGAGACAGTCGGTCGCGCCTGACTATAAATCAGTTTAATTTTGGCCCGGCGCTCGCGCCGGGTTTTCTGCGAGGCCGGGAGCGCGGGCCGGGGAGTGAAAGAATGAGCGAAGCAACCACCATCAGCTGGGCAGATTTCGAAAAGGTCGATATCCGCAGCGGAACCATCGTGGAAGCCGTGCCATTTCCCGAAGCGCGCAAGCCCGCCTTCAAGCTGAAGATCGATTTCGGCGAAAAGATCGGCGTCAGGAAGTCGTCGGCCCAGATCACGAAGCACTACACGCCCGAGCAACTCATCGGCAAGCAGGTCATGGCTGTGGTGAATTTCCCGCCGCGGCAGATCGGCCCCTTCATGTCGGAAGTGCTGACGCTCGGCATGCCGGACGAGGACGGCGAAGTGGTTCTCGCGGCAATCGACAAGCCGGTGCCGAACGGCGGCAAGCTTTATTGAGAGCACGATGATTTCGCGTTGAGCAACCGCGTCGATCCCTCATCCTGAGGAGGCTTCTGAGCAAGCTCAGGAACCTTTTCAGAATGGAGGCAGAGAGGTAGTTATTGCGTTACGCTATCGATTGAGAAGATGCACTGATTCTGGAACGTGTCCTGCGGTTTCCAGATTTTATCTGCAAGAACAATATTATGAATATTGAGCTGTTTCATCGCTTTCAGCGAATAGGTCCAGCCCTTGCAGTCTTTATATTCGTGATCGAGGCGATCCAGGCCGTATAGGGGCATCATGGGCTCCACGCCCAATGACGAATAGAAACTGAATTCACGGGCTCGTTCTTCGGTTAATGCGCGGTACAGCTTGGCCTTATCAGCGGCTGGCGCTTTTTCAAGCACGTCCGACACTATTTGAAATGCACTGCCATGCCATCCGAGCTGGCTGTCCTTGTCCAGATATTTGATCTTTCCTGCCGGAAAGACATAATTGGCGCAAGAAGAGAAGCAGTGTCGCTTGATATGAACATCCATACCCTTTTTATGGATAAACTCCCCGAGATCCATGCCCGTGTCTACCGGTCCACCTCTGCTGTCGATAACCAGCGTCGTGATCGAAGGATCGTAGAGCTTTTTTAGTTTTTCAAATGAAGCTTGGTTTAGCCAGCCGGTGTAATGAATTTCCTTCCCTTGTTTAATGACAGTGGCAGTCGATGAGGTGCCGGAATTGTCGGTCGTCATGGCAGCTGTCGAGAACGATGATGAAGTATAAATTACAAAAAACAAAATTATTTCTTTTTTCAACGGTGAATCCTTGCAGATTAATATTAAATGAAGTCGAATTTTATGAATTACATCAAATATAACGTCTATTCTTGTATAAGAATTACATTAAACTTAGGCCGGAATATGGATGATGGCGCGTAGGCCGCCCAGAGGCGAATCTTCCAGCGAAATGTCGCCGCCGTGGCTGCGCGCGATGTCGCGTGCAATGGCAAGCCCCAGCCCGCCCGTGCCGCCTGAATCCTGCGTTCGCGCTTCATCCAGCCGGACGAATGGCTTGAAGACATCTTCCCGCCGGTCTTCCGGAATGCCCGGTCCGTCATCGTCCACGACGACTTTCAGCCAGCCTTCGACATGCGAAATTGACAGCTCGACATTTTGCGCGTGACGGAAGGCGTTCGATACGAGATTGCTCACCAGACGCGAGAAGGCGTTCGGGCGCACATGAACCTCGCTGTCGCCCTCGACATGATATTTGAAGCCGCGTTCGCGCAGCCGCGCCTCGTTCTCCAGCTTCTCGCAGAGTTTGGTGACATCATAGCTTGCCGTTTCTTCCGAACCTTCGCCGCGCGCAAAGGCAAGATAGCCTTCGAGCATCGTCTGCATGTCGGCGATATCCTGATTGAGCGGCTCGGTGTCGATGGAATGGCCAGCCAGCGCCAGTTGCAGCTTGAAGCGGGTGAGGATGGTGCGCAGGTCGTGGCTGACGCCCGACAGCATGGCCGTGCGCTGCTCGATCTGGCGCTCGATGCGCGAGCGCATCTGGATGAAGGCAATGCCGGCGCGCCGTACTTCCTCGGCCCCGCGCGGATGGAAGCCCTCCGGCATGGGGCGCCCCTTGCCGAAACTTTCCGCCGCCTCGGCAAGCTGCTGGATCGGCTTGATCTGGTTGCGCAGGAAAGCGATGGCGATGATGAGCAGAACGAGCGCGGTGCCGACCATCCAGGTCAGGAAGATGCCCGTATTGGACGCATAGGCCTGGCTGCGCCTTGCAAAGACGCGCAACACCTTGTCCTCGAGCTTGATGCGGATTTCGATGAGATCGGAATCGCCCACCGTATCCACCCAGAAGGGCCGGTTGATCTGGCGGGTGATTTCCTCGCTCAGGAAGTAATCGAGAATGGCGAAGAACGGCTTCGGTCCGGGCGGCGGCAGCGGATCGGGCGGCAGGATCGAAATGTTCAGCGCCAACCGCTGCTGCGAGATGCGGATCAGATTATCGTAGCCCGGTTCCTGCCGATAGGTTTCCAGAATATCGATGATGCCTGCAATATCACGGACGACGGCGGTGGACAGACGTTCCGTCACCATCTGCCAGTGACGCTCCATGAACACATAGGCGATCACGGATTGCAGCAGCACCATCGGTGCGATGATGATGATGAGCGACCGCGCATAAAGCCCCTTGGGCATGGTGCGGGCCAACCAGCGGGAGAATTTTCTCAAGGGCGATTTCATCGTGTCAGGCCCACACTGGCTGCGGCACAAGGGGGGTATTCGGGTCGGTATTCGGGGCGGTGATCGCGCTTCGCGACGGCCTTCGCGGCGTCTGGCGCAGCCGAAAAGTTCTTTTCAGGCTGCGCTTCGCGTTTTGTGAGAATACCATTTCCGATCGCACTATCCCGGCTCTGCCGAATGCTACTCGATGCTCAGCTTGTAGCCGATGCCGCGCACGGTCTGGAGCCAGACCGGATTGGCCGGGTCCTGCTCGATCTTGCGGCGAAGGCGATTGATCTGGACGTCGATCGTGCGCTCGCCGACATCGCCGTCCTGACCGGTCAGCTCGTGACGGGGGATCGTTTCACCGGCGCGCTCCGCGAAGATCGCCATGATGTCCTGTTCGCGATCCGTCAGCTTGATCGTTTCGGAACCCTTCTTCAATTCGCGGCGCGGGATGAAGAAAGTGTAGGGGCCGAACACGATCTGTTCGATCTTCGGCTGCGCCGGAGGCGCGCCGCGCCGTAGGATATTGTTGATGCGAAGCGTCAGCTCGCGGGGATCGAAGGGCTTGGGCAGATAGTCATCGGCGCCAGCGGCCAGCCCGTCGATGCGGCTGTCGGTTTCCGACAATGCCGTCAGCATGAGAATGGGAACATTCTTCTGCTCGCGCAGCGAGCGCGTCAGCGAAACGCCGGTTTCGCCCGGCATCATGACGTCGAGGATGAGCAGATCGAAGTCGATGCCTTCCAGCTTGCGGCGCGCTTCAGCGGCGCTGCCAGCCATGGTGACACGGAAACCGCTATTCGTCAGATATTGCGAAAGAAGGCTGCGGATGCGCGTATCGTCATCAACGACGAGGAGATGCGGCGCGTCATCCGAAAGCGTTTTTTCTTCTTCTGCTGCCATGGCGTGTTTCGATCCCGTTCCGATAATTTGACTTCAGCATCCCGGCATCATGCCCGATGCTTTGGCACGCATATTACCGACAGGAATGCGGCACGTCCATTCACTGCCTGCATGCGCCTGTTTTTATGCAATCATTCAGTGTCTGGTCCAAAGCCGCCATGCCCTGCTGCAAATAGCGGCTTTCTGCGCTGCCGAGGCGCATATACTTCAAGTATTGCTCAAGCTGAGCTTGTCGAAACCCGTCATTTTCGCGACGGCCTGACGCTTCTTATTCAGACACTTTCTGCAACGATGCGTAACACTTCGCCTCAGACCTGCCGGGACGACGGATCATCGGCAGAAAACTCGTCGATCTGCGCACGCCGTTCGGGATTGACCATATTATAGAGAAAGCGTTCGATCACCGCGCGGTCCTGCGGGGCGCAATCCTCCAGCGCGCGCGCAATGCGCCGCGACTGCGGAAGGGCCAGCGCCAGCGTCAGCTCGCGGCCGCTCCTTGTCGGATAGAGCTTGCGGTGGCGGCGGTCATGCAGGCCGGTGGCCTGAACGACATGGCCGGTATCGATGAGCTGCTTGAGCACCCGCGACAGGCTTTGCTTCGTTATGCGCAAAACCTCCAGCAGTTCCGCAACCGTCATGCCGGGCTTGCGGTTGATGAAATAGAGGACGCGGTGATGCGCCCGTCCGAATCCGATCTTTTCCAGAATGAGATCAGGGTCGGCGGTGAAATCGCGATAGGAAAAAAACAGAAGTTCGATCACGTTGAGATCGGCCGCCTCCTCAGCCGTCAACGGATTGCTTATATAATTCAGATCGTTCGTCGAATTCACATCTGTGCTCCGTTCTGCCGCGTTAAATATGTCAGCATTATTGACATAATTCAATCGCCCAGATAATTTTCGATAAGCGTGAGCTGGCTTTTTTGGAATAATGTTTGCGCTGACGCGTGCATGAAGGAGGAATAATTGCGCTGGCCTCTTTGCCGCCGTTCGTCTGAACGCGGACGGTGAGAAGAGTACCCGCAATATTCCATCCCGGTGGAGGATTTATTTTCTTTCCATGCATGCTCCGGCTGGATTTCGCGCAATATGTTTGCGTGACCTCAAAGCATTTTGAACAAAAAGGCCAGCAGTTACGCAGAAAAAGGTGGCCGTCTCACCATTTATATCGATTTAACTGGGGAAGACGGGTCGCGGAGAAGTTTGTCCGGTCTGAAATCGGCCTGTAACCGTGTCGAGACAGCGCCGCGAGGAAAGTCAAGGAGCAAGAAAATGGCTGCGATTCCATTCGATCAACGGGACGGATTCATCTGGCTGGACGGAAAATTCGTCGACTGGAAAGATGCGAAAGTCCATGTGCTGACCCATGGCCTGCATTATGCGAGCGCCGTGTTTGAGGGCGAGCGCGCCTATGGCGGCGAGATATTCAAGCTGAACGAGCATACCGAACGCCTGCATGAATCCGCGCGCATTCTCGGTTTCGAGATTCCTTTCAGCGTCGCGGAAATCAATGATGCCTGCCGCGAGCTTCTCGAGAAGCAGGGTTTCGAGGACGCCTATGTGCGCCCGATCGCCTGGCGCGGCTCGGATTCGCTGGGCGTGTCGGCGCAGAACAACCGCATTCATCTGGCCATCGCCATCTGGCAGTGGCCGAGCTATTTCTCGCCGGAAGAAAAGATGAAGGGCATTCGGCTCGACATCGCCGAATATTGCCGTCCGGACCCGCGCACCGCGCCGTCGCGCTCCAAGGCCGCCGGTCTTTACATGATCTGCACGATCTCCAAACATGCCGCCGAAGCCAAGGGCTATGCCGATGCCTTGATGCTCGACTGGCGCGGACAGGTCGCGGAAGCGACCGGCGCGAACGTCTTCTTCGTCAAGGACGGAGCGCTGCACACGCCGAAGCCCGACTGCTTCCTCGACGGCATCACGCGCCGCACGATCATCGATCTTGCCAAGCGTCGCGGCATCGAAGTCATCGAACGGGCAATCATGCCGGAAGAACTTGCCGGTTTCTCCGAATGCTTCCTGTGCGGAACGGCTGCGGAAGTGACGCCGGTTTCGGAAATCGGACAATACCGGTTCAAGCCTTCCGAAATTACAAATGTTCTAATGAATGACTATTCAGCGGAAGTTCAGCCGAAGCGCGCAGCGGCGGAGTAACTGGGTTTTAAACAGAAAAAGAGCGGCCTTCGGGCCGCTTTTTTGTTTTTCCGTCGGTTATTGTTTGACATTGGCAAGTTTCGGCACATGATTTTTTTGCCGGAGTCGCGCTATTCCGGTTTAAAACTCAGATGGGGTGACGATTATGGAAGCTCTACTACCTCTCATTCTTCAGCTGGTCGCTGGCGCGGTTGGCGGCAACATCGCAGGCGCAGTCAAGAATATCAGTCTGGGAACCACGGGTAACACGGTGGCGGGCGGCATCGGTGGTGTCATCCTCGGTCAGCTGCTTCCGATGCTATCCGGCGGCGGTCTCGATTCCGTTCTCAACGGCGTTGTCGGTCAGCTGGCTGGCGGCGGTGTCGGCGGTATCGTACTCACGGCCATTGTCGGCCTGATCAAGAACGCGATGGCCGCCAAGGCCTGATGCACCGCAGAACGTAAGGTTGTGGGGACAACCGGCAAGACGAACTGTCGGGGCGCGTCCCGAAAACCGTGAAGCGGCTTTCGGGGAAGCGTCCCGGTCAAATCCTGGAGAGGGAAAACGGGCGGCGACCAGCCGCCCGTATCTGTTTGGAGCGGTTCCGGTCGAGACGTTCTGTTTGAAGCACAATCTTATCGATCCCCGGGGCGAATTATGTTCTATAGCTTCACCGGACAGGCGGGGCTCTAAGTATTTGTTTTGTCGCATTATCCTACGCATCGAAGGGGGTTAAGAAATCAGTCCAGTGAACTGATTTCCCCGCGTAGACGCTTCGCACTTTTGCTGGAAATGTTCTAGTGTGGGACAGAAAGCGTTTTCCAGACCGTCATTTATGCGGGACGCGCCATAAAGTGGAGTAAGACCAATGGGGCAATTGCAGGCCATCATCGTTCCCGTCACGCCGTTCCAGCAGAACTGCACCATACTGTTCGACAGCGAGACCAAGAAGGGTGTGGTGATCGATCCGGGTGGCGACCTAGACCGCATCCTGGATGCGATTGGATCCCAGGGGGTCGAGGTCGAGGCCATCTGGATCACGCATGGCCATATCGATCACGCCGGGGCTGCGCTCGATCTCAAGGAAGCGCTGGATGTGGACATTATCGGCCCGCACAAGGATGACAAATTCCTGCTCGACAATCTGGCGACGACCGGCCTGAAATACGGCCTTACCGAAGGCGTGCGCAACGTGACGCCGGACCGCTGGCTGAACGAGGGCGACAAGGTTTCCGTTGCCGGACACGAGTTCGAGGTCTTCCACACGCCGGGCCACGCACCGGGGCATGTCGTGTTCTTCAACCCGGAGGCGCGATTCGCCATTGTGGGCGACGTGCTTTTCAACGGCTCGGTCGGGCGCACCGATTTGCCGGGCGGCGATCATGGGGCGCTGATTCGCTCCATCAAGGAAAAGCTGCTGCCGCTTGGCGACGATATCGGCTTCATCTGCGGGCATGGTCCGGGCGGGCGGTTCGGCGAGGAGCGGCGCTCCAATCCGTTCCTGAACGACATCGGCTACGCATAACAGAAAAACCGCAAACAAGAACGGCTACCCTGAGATCAGGGTAGCCGTTCTTCTTATTTTTAGTGGCATTATCTGCGCATCGAAGCGGGACAGGAGACCAGTCCGGTGGACTGGCCAGCTTCAATTCGCGGAGCAGAAGTGATCGCGCCCGTCGTAACCGCGATAGGTGCCGGTGTTCGGATTGAACGACCGGTAACGGTCGGAGCAATACTGATACCAGCCGCGGCTCCATGGCTCATAGCCCGCGCGGTAATAGGTTACCTGGCGCGCCGGGGCTGCCGGATAATAGGCAGGCGGCGGCGGAGGCGGCGCATAGACCGGGGCCGGCTGCACATAGGTCGGCTGCGGCTGGCTCAGCGCGCTGCCGATGAGGGCGCCGGCTGCAAGGCCGATCACGCCTGCGGCAACCGCGTCGCCATGGCCGCGATGCCGGTCGCGGTAGTAGGGACGATCCCAGCCACCACGATTCCAACCATGGTGACCCCAGGAATCTGCCGATGCCGTTGCAAGCGGCGCGGCAACTGCCGCGAGGGATGCCGCTGCCAGAATGGCTGTTTTCGCAAATCGGTTCATTGTTCGCTCCTTCAGAAGCTCGACTGCAATGTCTGCGATACGTTGGCCGAAGGGGCACGTATCGTTTGTGAATAAGTGATTAACTCTTTCGACATGAATGGAGGCTGAACAATGGTGAAGGGCTGCGGAAAACGCCCGTTTTCCGGTAAATTACGCGCAGTATCTGTAATATTTCGCGCTTGAACGAATACCTCTAAGAAACCAGACGGGGCGCCGCGCAGGCAATAAAAAACCCCGGCAGAAGCCGGGGCAAGTGGTAGGTTCTTTAATGAACGATCAACCGGTAACGGTGATGTTCACGGCCTTCGGGCCCTTGCCGCGACGATCCGGTTCCGTCTCGTAGGAAACCTTCTGATTGTCTGCGAGGCCTGTGAGGCCAGAAGCCTGTACCGCGGAGATGTGTACGAAGATATCTGCGCCACCGTCGTCCGGCTTGATGAAACCGAAACCTTTTTCGGTATTGAAGAATTTGACCTGTCCGGTCTGTGCCATGGGATCCGTTCCTTTTCCTTGGCGCCACCGCTCCTGTGGAGACGGTGGTATTACTATTTCTGCCAAGCGCACCACACACCCGGCAGAGGGTTATGCAGGCAGTTCTCGACATTGGGAAGGAACCGATCATTGCCGAAGGGGAGCCTTCGACCCGGAACTTATAGCGGCCCCGGCACGCCGTTCTTCCAGTCTTCCATTTGTTCGCTAAATGCCCGAACAGATGGAGACTGATCTATGAAGCGGTATTTGGCAAGCAAATTCTTTGGGGTCGACATGATTGGTTATCTTCGAACCGGTATCGTTTGATTTTTTTACGATTGTTTCAAGAAAATCCTCGGTTGAATCCCAAAACAGAACAGGGTTTCCCTAATATATCGCTGATTTAGCAGGTACTGACCGTGTTTTTCTCATCGGTTGCGTAAAACTATGCATGCGCCGCCGGCGGCGCGAAGTTTTGTGCAAATGCCATCGGCTTCCCCGCGGCTGTCGGCGCCGATGCGCACTGCATAGATGCCGCGACGTCCCATTGGCGTGCGTATGCGGCTGACGACCGGCTCGTGGCCTGAAAGCACGGCGCTGAACTGCCTGCGCAGGCGGGTCCATTGATTGACGGCGGCGCTGCGGCGGAAATTGCCCGCAACCTGTATGCCCCAGGGTTTTGGCTTGACGCGCGACATCGGAATGGTGGCGCTGCGGACGATCGGCAGGCGCTTGCAGGCGTCGTGAAAGGCGAGCTTGGGATCGAGCGGCCGGTTCATGATCTCCTTGCCGGCGGCGAAGTCGTCGGCAGGGGCGCCGGTAATGTCCAGCACGTAATTTTCGGTCTCGAGCGGCAGAAAGCCGCCGGACCGCATCCAGCTGGAAACGCGCCCCGCGCCTGCATTATAGGCGGCGGCTGCAAGGCCCCAATTGCCGAACGCGCCTTTCAGGTCGCGCAGGAAGCTCGCCGAGGCGGGAATGGCCTGCTCGATATCGAATGGATCGGCGAGCCCCCGCTCCCTGGCGGTATAGGGCATGAATTGCGCAATGCCTTCGGCGCCGACCGGGCTCACCGCTTTGTGGTCGAACCGGCTTTCCTTCCAGATCAGCCGCGCGAAGAAGTCACGCGGGATTCCGTGGGCGTCTGCATTGGCGCCGATGAGCTGGCAGATGCGGCCCACGGTCGGCGTCTTCTTCTCCGGGGGCAGGGGCGGCGCATAGACCGGCGGGGTCGGCTCACTGGCTGCATGGGAGGAAATGACGCCGAGAGGCAGGCTGAAAAGCTGCGAAACGAGGATAACCGCTATGCTGTGCCTGTAACGATTCATGCTGCCTGTTCCGCCCCTCAACTTCGGCCAAGGTAACCTATATGGGCGGGTTGTCGATATGGTCCGCAAGGTTTTGCACTTTCGCGAAAGGACTTGCCCTTATTGAAGGCTGCGCCATCTTAGGGGGCGGGACAAAGGGAGAGGAAAATGCAATTTCATCGTTTCAGAAAACTGTCCGTGCTCGCGGGCCTGCTGCTTCTTGCCGGTTGCGTTGCGGAAGGCGGGGTGGATCATCGTCCGCCGCTGCGCCCCGGACCGTCACAGCCGCCGCGAATCTGCCCGATGAACTATGCGCCGGTCTGCGCGCAGCGCGGATCGTCGCGTCAAACCTTCAGCAATTCGTGCCAGGCGCGTGCAGAGGGCTATCGCGTCATTTCGAACGGTCGCTGCTCATCGAGGCCGGGGCCGGGCTGGGGCGGCGCAGGCGGAATGCATCCGCCGCACCAGGGCAACAGGCCGGGCAGGCCGGGAGCAGGCGCATGCACGCGGGAGTTCATGCCGGTTTGCGCGCAACGCGGCAATGACAGGCGAACCTTCCCGAACCGTTGCGAAGCCGACCGCGCAGGCTATCGCATCATGAGCAGCGGGCAGTGTAGGTAACGACTGGCTCAATGGAAGGGGCGGCAGGTGCCGCCCTTTTTACGCCGCTTCCTGAACAGAGGACGCTGATTCCTTCACCGGCTTGCCAAACCGGTCGATATTGGCGTCGCCCCATTTCTTCAATGCGAGCAGGATCGGCTCGATGCTGCGGCCGAGCGGAGAAAGGCTGTATTCCACCTTCGGCGGCACCTGCGCATAGACCTTGCGCTCGATAAGCCCGTCTTCTTCCAGTTCGCGCAGCTGGTTGGTCAACATGCGCTGGGTGACGCTCGGTATCTGTCGCCTCAACTCGTTGAACCGAAGCGTGCCGCCCATGAGATGAAAGAGCACGACGCTCTTCCATTTTCCGTCGATCAGGCTGATGGCGGCTTCCACCGCACAGCCGGGACTGCAGTCGAAGCGGGAATGCCGGGCTTTGGCCATTCCGGTATCCTTTTTATACCAAGTGTAAATATCGACACTATAGGCGATATTTGTGCGTATTTCTAAATTGGGAACGTAGTCTAATATTTGGTCCATAGCAAATGGAGCAAAGACGATGAAAGCTGTTGCCTATCAGAACGCCGGTGAACTGGATCGCACCGATTCGCTTGTCGACGTGACATTGGACAAGCCGGTTGCCGCCGGGCGCGATCTGCTGGTTCAGGTGGAGGCGATTTCCGTGAACCCGGTCGATTACAAGATCCGTAGCGGCGTTTCACCGGACGCCGGCCAATGGAAGGTGCTTGGCTGGGATGCTGTCGGCACCGTCGTCGAAACCGGCGATCAGGTTCGGGATTTCAAGCCCGGCGACAGGGTATGGTATGCAGGCTCCCTGACCCGTCCGGGGGCCAATAGCGAATTCCATCTGGTCGATGAACGCATCGCCGGGCGCAAACCGGCATCGCTGTCCAACGGCGAAGCCGCCGCCCTGCCGCTGACCTCCATTACCGCATGGGAAATGCTGTTCGACAGGCTGGACGTGCGCAGGCCGGTCGCCGGTGCGGCGAATGCAATCCTCATCATCGGCGGCGCGGGCGGCGTGGGCTCGATCGCGATCCAGCTGGCGCGCGCACTGACTGACCTGACGGTGATAGCGACCGCATCGCGGCCCGAAACGCAAGACTGGGTCAGGCAGCTTGGCGCGCATCACGTCATCGACCACCGCAAGCCGCTGGCCGAACAGGTTGAAGCTCTGGGGATTGGCGCACCGGCCTTCGTCTTTTCGACGACGCAGACGCTGGATCATCTTTCCGAAATCGTCAGGCTCATAGCTCCGCAGGGCCGTTTCGGGCTGATCGACGATCCGGACAAGCTCGACATCATGCCCTTCAAGCGCAAGTCCGTGTCGGTGCACTGGGAACTGATGTTCACGCGCCCGATCTATCAGACCGCAGATATGGCGGAGCAGGGCAGACTGCTGAACGAAGTCGCGAAACTGGTCGATGAAGGCAAGATCAGGACAACGCTGACGGAAGTCCTTTCCCCGATCAGTGCCGCCAATCTCAAGGCGGCGCATGGGGTGCTGGAAAGCGGCAAGGCAAAGGGCAAGATCGTGCTGGAAGGCTGGTGAGCCTTCCGGCACATTATCGATCCTCGTTCACTCGGGTCGGATTATGCTCTAACGCCCCGGTCGGCCTGTCTTGCCGGGGCGGCGCTTCTTGCGCGCTGTTTCTGCCGGGTCTTCGTAAGACCCGATGCCCGCGCGCTCACGGCGGATCGCCGCATCGTTGCCGCCAGATGGCACTTCCGTCCGCTTCACGGTCATCTCGTCGAGCGTGTTCTTGCGGAATAGCGGTTTTGCCATGTCCGTGCCCGGTCCCATATCGTCAAGCGACGGCTTCTGGAACAGGGACGGCTTGCCAAGCGGGCGCGTCGTATCGGCGCCCATTTCATCGAGCGTCGGCTTGCGGAAGCGCGAATTGCCGGTGGGCTTGCCCTTGTTGCGGCTCGCCCCCGCGTCGCCCGCCTCGAACTCGCGTGCCAGCGGATCGTCGGCGATGGCCAGTTCCGTCTCGCGCAGGCGCTTGATCTCGTCGCGCAGGCGCGCGGCCTTTTCGAAGTCGAGATCGGCGGCGGCGTCGCGCATCTGCTTTTCCAGATGCTCCAGATGGGCGGCAAGGTTGTTGCCCATCATCGCGCCTTCTTCCGCAAAGCCCGAAATATCCGCGCGGACATGATCGCGCTCGTAAACCGAGCCGAGGATATCCGAGATATTCTTCTTCACCGAAGCAGGCGTGATGCCGTGCTCTTCATTATAGGCGACCTGCTTTTCGCGGCGGCGGCTGGTTTCATCCATCGCGCGCTGCATGGAGCCGGTAATATTGTCGGCATAGAGAATGACCTTGCCGTCAACGTTACGCGCCGCACGGCCGATGGTCTGGATGAGCGAGGTTTCCGAACGCAGGAAACCTTCCTTGTCGGCGTCGAGGATGGCGACGAAGCCGCATTCGGGAATGTCGAGACCTTCGCGCAGCAGGTTGATGCCGACCAGCACGTCGAAGGCGCCAAGCCGCAGGTCGCGGATGATCTCGATGCGCTCCAGCGTGTCGATGTCGGAGTGCATGTAGCGCACGCGCACGCCCTGTTCATGCAGATATTCGGTCAGGTCTTCCGCCATGCGCTTGGTCAGCACGGTGACCAGCGTGCGATAGCCCTTCTGCGCGGTTTCGCGGATTTCGCCCAGCACGTCGTCGACCTGCGTCTTGGCAGGACGGATTTCGACCGGCGGATCGATCAGCCCGGTCGGGCGGATGACCTGTTCTGCGAACACGCCGCCCGCTTCTTCCATTTCCCAGTTGCCCGGCGTTGCCGAAACGGCAATGGTCTGCGGGCGCATGGCGTCCCACTCCTCGAAGCGGAGCGGGCGGTTGTCCATGCAGGAGGGCAGGCGAAAGCCATATTCGGCAAGCGTCGCCTTGCGGCGGAAGTCGCCGCGATACATGCCGCCGATTTGCGGAACCGTGACGTGGCTTTCATCGATGAAAACCAGCGCATTGTCGGGAATATATTCAAACAGCGTCGGCGGCGGCTCGCCGGGATTACGGCCCGTGAGATAGCGCGAATAGTTTTCGATGCCCGCGCAGGAGCCGGTCGCTTCCAGCATTTCGAGGTCGAATGTCGTGCGCTGGTCGAGGCGCTGCGCTTCCAGCAGGCGACCGGCGCGGGTCAGTTCGTCAAGGCGGTGCTTCAGCTCCTCCTTGATCGACTTGATCGCCTGATTGAGCGTCGGGCGCGGCGTCACATAGTGCGAGTTCGCGTAGATCTTCACCGATTTCAGGTCGCCGGTCTTCTGGCCGGTCAGCGGGTCGAACTCGGTGATGGACTCGATCTCGTCGCCGAAAAGGGAAATGCGCCAGGCGCGATCTTCCAGGTGGGCCGGGAATAGTTCGATCGTGTCGCCGCGCACGCGGAACGAGCCGCGCACGAAATTGATGTCCTGCCGCTTGTATTGCTGGGCCACGAGATCGGCGAGCAGCTGGCGCTGGTCGAGCCGGTCACCGATCTTCATCTCGAAGGTCATGGCCGTATAGGTTTCGACCGAACCGATACCGTAGATGCACGACACGGAGGCGACGATGATCACGTCGTCACGCTCAAGCAGCGCACGGGTGGCCGAGTGGCGCATCCGGTCGATCTGCTCGTTGATGGAGGATTCCTTCTCGATATAGGTATCCGAGCGCGGCACATAGGCTTCCGGCTGGTAATAATCGTAGTAGGAAACGAAATATTCGACGGCGTTGTTCGGGAAGAAGCTCTTGAACTCGCCGTAAAGCTGCGCGGCCAGGGTCTTGTTGGGCGCGAGGATCAGGGCAGGGCGCTGTGTCCGCTGGATGACCTGCGCCATGGTGAAGGTCTTGCCCGAGCCGGTGACGCCGAGCAGAACCTGCGTGCGGTCGTTGTTTTCCAGCCCTTCCACCAGATCGCGGATTGCAGTCGGCTGGTCGCCGGACGGCTCGAAGCTGGTTTCCATCTCGATGGCGATGCCGCCTTCGGATTTTTCCGGGCGGGCGGGGCGGTGCGGGGTCCACAGCTCGCCATTCTTGAACAGCGGATTGCCGGAGGCGATCAGGTCCGACAGGGCCTGAACCGTGGCGGTCGCGCCGGATGGGTTCAGACCGGCTGCGTCTTCAAGGCTGATGTCGAGACCGGCAACAGGGTTGAGGCCCGCCGCCGCGCGTTCCTTCGCCGAAGCCGCGCCGCCCATCGACGTGCCGCGGCCTGTGCGCGACGCTTCCTTGCTGCGCTCGGGAATCTTCTTGGGTTGTTTTGGATTTTTTGCGCGCGGCTTGGCCGCCTCGTCGCCGATCTCCTTCGCCCAATCAGCAATTGAACCGGATAGGGGCGCGTCGGAAAACCCGGCCTGTGGCGCTTCACCGAAGCCGCCAGCCTTGTCTTGCGAATCCTGGGAATGTTTGTCTTTTGAGGAAGCCATGACCCTATATTGTTACCGCATGTCTTAAGCGGAAAACCGGTTTCCACTTTTCTGCGACATGCTTCCAATATGGAATTTCAGCGTCCAAATGAAAAGGGCGCCGAGGCGAAATCCTCGGCGCCCTCAACATATCCGGCCAAGGCTCCTGACAGAAGGCTGTCAGGAGGCGACCATTTTGCGGATGGCTTTACAGCCTGCCGCCCATGCGTATGCGCGGGCCGGGACCGAAGCCGCGACCGAAACCGGGATGATAGCCCGGATGGTCGTTCCAGCCCGGACGATCCGTCCAGTGCGGACGCGGCGGACCCCAGTTCGACTGGCAATTGCGACCGATGCAGCCATTATAGATGTTGCCGCCGCCGCCCCAGCCGCGATAGGGGCCAGGACCCCAATAGCGGTCGTTGTTGGCCGACAGTGCCGACCCGATGGCGATGCCTGCGATGAGCGGTATGCCCACGGCTGCGGCGGTCGATCCGAAATTGTCGTTGGTCGTGTAGCCGTTGCCCGTCTGGATGGCGATATAGCTTGATGCCGCCCAGCCGGTCATGCCGCCGTAACTCACCTGACACCAGCCATAGCCGCTGGTGCAGCCCCCGACGGTAACTCCAACGCCGTTCGGGATCGTCCCGATGGTTCCATACTGGGTGCCGGGACCGGTGCGCAGATTAACTGTCGAGGTGACGATGGCCGATGATGCATAAGCATTTGCTGAAACAAGGAATGCTAGTGTAAATATGGAAGCTTTCACCGATAGGTTCATTTATCGTTCCTCTAATATACTTTCCATCATTACTTATAGCATGACCGATACTATTCCGGATCATCACGGATAATCAATTTCAATTCATGATTAATTATTGCCAACCTTTTAGGTTCATCCTGATTCTAACGGTTTAGAGCGTATTGCGCGGTACTTTTCTTCCGGGCGGCCTTGTCTCATATTAGCGGCCGACTCTCTCAAGCACTCAAGGAACGACATTGATGAATACTGACAATGAGCCGAACGGCACGCTGACCATCCGCGTTTCCGCCATGCCGAAGGACGCCAATTCGGCCTATGATATTTTCGGCGGCTGGGTGATGGCGCAGATGGACATGGCTGCGGGCATCCGTTCCGCCGAGCGCGCCAAGGGCCGCACGGTCACTGCGGCGGTGCGCGAAATGGCGTTCGCCCGGCCGGTAAAGATCGGCGACACGCTCTGTGTATATACGGATATAACGCGGGTAGGCCGCACGTCCATCACGCTCAGGGTCGAGGCGTGGGCGAAGCGCTATCTCAGCGACAGGCGCGATCTCGTCACCCATGCCGAGTTCGTGATGGTTTCGCTGGACGAGAACGGCAAGCCGACGCCAGTTCCGCCGGAAGAATGAACCGATGATGAAAGGAAGCCCGGCGCAGGCCATGCCTGTAAGGCCGGGCTTTTTCTATTTGCAGGCGCGATAGCCGCTGCGGCGCTGCATCAGGTCGAAATGGAAGTGATCGGCATGTTCCGGGTTGTAGCCGGGGCCGAGAACCGTCGTGAAATAGCCGCAGGCATCGGAGCGGACGCTGTTGAGCAGGCCTTTTTCGCGGAAGGCGAAGAAGCCGGGCTTGCGCACCATGATGTTCTTGCCGTTGTTCAGCACGATCTTGGTGACGTCGATAGCGTTGCCGCGTGAATGTTCCGACATTTTCGCGCCGCGACGATGGTTCATCGTGCGGCAGGAATAGCCTCCGGCATTGTAGATCGTGCTCACGCCTGACAGGTATCGCAGGCGCGAGGCGGGTTGCAGGTCGCCCTTGATCCAGCGGGCGAAGGCCTCCGTCACCTGGCAGTTCAGCGTCGCCGCCGGCTTGAACGCGATGGAGCCGCTGTTGAAACCCGATACTTCGATGGGGTTTTCGATATGGCAGGAGCTGCTGCGATAGATGGTAGGCTTTTCCCTGAAGACGACGCCCAGCCTTTTCAGGCGTGTGCGGCAGGCGGCTTCCGCATTGGACATCGTATAGATGTTTTCGGCAGCCGTGACCGGGTTTTGAACGGGGGCCGTGAAGCCGTAGTCGCCGGAATATTGCGGCCGGTTCTGCGGCGCGGATTGCGCGACGTGGTTTTCCTCCTCTTCGGCAAGCCCGACGACGCGCTCTTCCTGCGGTTGCTGCATGACAGGCGCAGCCATGACCGGGGCGGCACTCGCCACCGGGGCTTCGGGCACCATTACGTCGGAATTGCCGACGCTGGCCTGCGGACGCGGCGCGCTTTCGCCGGAGCAGCCTGCGACAAGGGCCAGCAGCATGATCGATAAAGAGGGGGCCAGACCTCGCAACCGGGAGCGCTGGCGGCTGACTGGAGCGGTGGCGGACAACGCAGAACTCATGTCCATACCTTTTCTTCAGGAGACCAGACCGATGGCGTTCCCTGAATATTAGCCTGCAAGCGTAAAGGAAGAGTCAGCGCCCGCGTTAAGGGCTGTGGCGTAAACGGGGCAGGCGCAAACGGCAGGATTGGCAAAATGCCGCCGTTGTTTTATCACCGTGCGGCGGTTTCGGGCCATGCCGCAGACAACATCCTCCCGGTCCCTGAAGTCATTTCCATGTCAGCACTGATTTCGCCAAGCGTCCTGCCGATCCTGCTTCTCATCGGCTCCAACGTTTTCATGACATTCGCCTGGTACGGGCATCTGAAATTCACCAGCACGCCGCTCATCACCGTCATCTTCATCAGCTGGGGTATCGCGCTGATCGAATATTGCATGGCGGTCCCGGCCAACCGCATCGGGCATGAGGTCTATTCGGCGGCACAGCTCAAGACCATACAGGAGGTCATCACGCTGGTGATCTTCAGCCTGTTCTCGGTGTTCTACCTCAAGGAAGCCTTTACCTGGCACCATCTGCTGGGCTTTGCGCTCATCGCAGGCGGGGCGGCTCTGATTTTCAAGGCCTGATGGAAATCACTCGGCGGCAGCAAGCGCGGGCTTGCGCTTCCAGAACATGGGAATGAGTTCGACGGCCATCATGGCGGAGAAGATCAGTCCGCAGCCGATAAGGCCGATGAAGGTCACTCGTTCGCCGAGGAAGAGGGCGCCGAACAGGGCCGCGAAGAGCGCTTCCGAGGCGAGGAAGATCGCTGCCTGCGCCGAGGTGGTATAGCGCTGCCCGATGGCCTGCAAGGTGAAGGCGACGCCGGACGAGAAAACGCCGGTGAAGAGGATTTCCTTCCAGGTGAGCGCGATGGCGGTCCAGTTGAGGTCTTCAACCATGGAAGCGATGGCAAGCCCTGCAACGGCGCTGGTTGCGAACTGGACGCAGCTCAGCGTTATCGGCCGCGCGGCGCGGTTTGCCTTGCCGATTAAAACCACCTGCAATGCCCAGAACACGGCGCCGCCGATGACCAGCAGGTCACCCTGCTTGAGCGCCGTCAGCGTGCCGCCGGAAAGCAGGAAGATGCCTGCAAGGCAGGCCGCCGCACTGGGCCAGACGACGGGATGCGGCCATGTGCGAAACAGGATGACGCCAAGTACCGGCACCATCACGACATAAAGCCCGGTCAGAAAACCGGCATTGGTGACGGATGTGGTGATGAGCCCGATCTGCTGGAGGACGAGCCCGATGAACAGGCTCAGGCCGATGACCATGAAGAAGAGATAATCCGACCGGCGGAGGGCGATCTTCGCGCGGCGTCCTTCCGCCACGGCCCAGGGCAGGACGGTGAGCGAGGCGATTGCCGAGCGGATGCCGATGAACAGAAACGGTCCGATGCTGGCCATTGCCGTCGATTGCGCGACGAAACCCATGCCCCAGATGGCGCCCGCCAGAAGCAGCAGCATGTTGGCCTGTACGCGCGTCATTCTTACCTCGGTTCGATCTTTTTCAGCCGACATGCTATAGGCAATATTGTGGGCAGGCGGCAAGGGAACTTCCGATTCTGCGACATTCATGCATGATCTGATTCTGCTCAGTGCGCTTTCCATCGGCGGAGGTCTTATGCTTTCCTTCTATCGTGAATCCTCTGTTGGTACCGCTGTCGTGGCGTCGGCTGCCGCAACGATGCTGTTTGTGGCAGGCGGGGAATCGCAGGCGGCTTTCAAGACGGTTCGGGACACGCAGGTTCTGTGTGATTTCGCGCAGAACTGCACATTGAGCCTGACGCCGGTCGCAAGCGAGGGAGCGCCGGGGCTTGGCATCTTTCGCAGCAGCCAGCCGGGGTCGAAACCGGTCTTGCGGCTTTCCTATGTCGATCCGTCCCGGAAAGCCGGCAAGCTGGAGATTTCCGTCGACGGCCAGCCGCTGCTCGGCGTCGATGTCTCGGCCCTGAAGGCAGAGGACGAACAGCTTGATTATGCGGGCGATATTGCCAAAGCGCTTGAAGGAATGAAGAACGGCCAGAAGTTGCAGCTGAAACTGGCCGGAAAGACGTTCACCTATTCGCTTTCCGGGCTTGTCGGCGGGCTGATCTATGTGGATGAGCAGCAATCGCGCGATGGCACGGTAGAGGCATTGCAGGTCAAGGGCAGCAAGCCCGCGCCCGTGCCGCCGGTGCTCAAGCTGATTGAAACGGTTGGCCAGATACCGGCTGAAATCCGCAAGGATTTTTCCGATGAAGCCGCGGTTTGCGGTGGCGCAAGCCCGGAGACGTTCCGCAGCGCGGGCGGTTTCGAGACGAAGATTGCCGATGGGCTCGATCTGATCGGCCTGCCATGCGGATCGTCGGGCGCCTATAATCAGCCCTACGCCTTCTACAGCCGCCATGAAAACAGGATCGTGCCGATTTCCCTGCCAACCATTTCCGACGACGGCCCGACAGTGACCGATACGGCATGGAACATCGACTGGAACCAGAAATCATTGACGCTGACGGCTTTCTTCAAAGGCCGGGGACTTGGTGATTGCGGCATTTACGATGTCTGGAAAGCCACCGACAGCGGCGAGGGCCGGGTGCGTTTCGTGCTGGTGCAGGAGCGCTCAAAAGGCGATTGCGATGGTAATTATGCGGGAGGCCCGGAGAAATGGCCGGCGAGCTGGCCAGTCAAGCCGAAATAGCGCACGCGAGAAAGCGTCGCTTTTGCAGAGAGTTGACAGGGACATATTTTTCCGCGTGAAATGATTGATGGAAATGCTATAGTTCTGTGAATGGTTATTCGAACGGTTCCGAGGCGGATGTTTCGGTGACCGTTTTCTTTTTGTGTCTCGGAGGTTGGAAGCCTCCGAAAAGCGCCTCGCACTATCCAAGCATTGCGCGAGGTGAGGCGGGCAAATCAAACTGCCGGTGCGTGCAGGGCCTCGGGGAGAGGCGAAGCGCCGGATGAAGGAAAGGACTGGGTATGGAAAAGTTCCCTATGACCCCTGGCGGTTTCGAAAAGCTCAAGGAAGAGCTGCGCTGGCGCCAGCAATCGGAGCGCCCTCGGATTATTGAGGCAATTGCCGAAGCGCGTGCGCATGGCGACCTGTCCGAAAACGCCGAATATCATGCTGCGAAAGAAGCCCAGAGCCTGAATGAAGGCCGTATCAACGAGCTGGAAGATCTGGTTGCGCGCGCGGAAGTCATCGACGTTTCCAAGCTGTCGGGCGACCGCATCAAGTTCGGCGCGACCGTCACCATGATCGACGAAGATACGGAAGAAGAGAAAATCTACCAGATCGTCGGCGATCAGGAAGCCGATGTGAAGGAAGGTCGCATTTCCATTTCATCGCCGATTGCGCGCGCGCTGATCGGCAAGGGCGAAGGCGATACCATCGAAGTCAACGCACCCGGCGGTTCGCGCTCCTACGAAATCGTCGGCCTGAAGTTCGTCTGATTTTCATGAAAGTCCCGGTTCAGGATGTCGAGGTGGTGGCGCCCAATTTCAAGCGCCGCCTATCCGGGGTCACATCGACGATCGTTCAGCTCATCCCCTTGCAGCGTGCAAAGGGCCTGAACATCGCGACGATGGGGCCGGGCCTGCCCGACACGCTCCCGCATCTTGGCTGGGGCGCGTTGTTATCCTTCTGGTCGAAGCCGCGAACGAAGCCGTTTCGCATCTGGCACGCGCGGCGCAATATCGAAATGCTCGCCGGGATTTTCATGCGCGATGTGCTGCGCATGAAACTGCGGCTGATCTTCACCTCGGCCGCACAGCGGGACCACAAGCCTTTCACCAAATGGCTCATCCGCCGCATGAATGCGGTGATTGCAACGAGTGGCCGCTCGGGAAGCTTTCTCCAGGTGCCGCACGATGTCATCATGCACGGCGTGGATTTGCAGCGGTTTCATCCGCCGGTTGGCGATGACGATAGTTTCGCGGCGTCCGGCCTGCCCGGAAAATATGCCGTCGGCTGCTTCGGTCGCGTGCGTTCCTCCAAGGGAACAGACCTTTTTGTCGATGCGATGGTTGCGCTCCTGCCGAAATATCCGGACTGGACGGCGATCATTACCGGGCGAACGACCGCTGAGCACCAGTCTTTCGAAGACGCACTGAAGGCGAAGATCGCGGCTGCGGGTTTGCAGGACCGTATCCTCATCCTGGGCGAAGTGCCCGACATTCGGGTCTGGTATCGCCGGTTGACGCTTTATGTTGCGCCTTCGCGCAATGAGGGTTTCGGGCTGACGCCGCTCGAAGCCATGGCCTCGCAAACGGCAGTCGTTGCCAGCGATGCAGGAGCCTATGCGGAAATGATCGTGGAAGGCACTGGAACATCGGTTGCAGCCGGCGACGGGGAAGCCCTGCGCAAGGCTATCGAGCCGTATCTGGCCGATCCGGCATTGGCCGAACGCGACGGCGAAAATGCTCTCAGGCATGTTCGCGCCACGTTTCCGCTCGAAAAGGAAGCCGCTGCAATCAGCGGTGTTTACGAGCGCGTATTCGCCGGGAAATAATCTCGAGCCTGTTCCAGAAGTCGTCCTGTGTGGCTGCAAATGGCGCTTTTCTGCGTTCCGGTGCTTATGTACGTTCAGTACATTGCGCTCCGGTACTCGAAAATCACCATTTTCGCACACACATGCCGCTTTTTGTTTCAGGCTCTTAGAGAATCATCAGCGGTTCGTCCTTGACCGGACGAATGGTCAGCGCGGTACGCACGGAATCCACGTTGGGAGCCGCGGTCAGTTCCTCGATCACGAAGGTCTGGAACGTGTTGAGATCACGCGCGACGCAATGGAGCAGAAAGTCAGATTCGCCCGAAACCATCCAGGCGCGGCGTACCAGCGGCCATTGCTTGGTTTTTTCGGCAAATGCCTTGAGGTCGGCATCGGCCTGGCGATGAAGGCCGACCGAGCAGAACGCAACGAGGTCCTGTCCTAGCGAATTGCCGTTGAGAATGGCGCGATAACCCCGGATGACGCCGCTTTCTTCAAGCTTGCGCACGCGGCGAAGGCAGGGCGGGGCCGAAATGCCGACGCGTTCGGCCAGCTCGACATTGGTGATGCGCCCGTTGTTCTGGAGCTCCCGAAGGATTTTCCAATCGATTTCATCCAGATCGGCCTTGATCGGCATGCGTAACTCCGCGCGCAAGGAAATTTCATTCCGGGGTAATTATAGAACATTCGTCGCCATCGTGGCGCAATCTAATCCTGCTCATATCAAATGAAACAGGCGGATGTAAACCGCTTAACGCTCGGTCAACGCACCCAGAAAGCGCGTGTGAACAGGATATACACCGTCACCAGCTCCAGACGTCCGACCAGCATCAGGAATGAAAGCACCCACAGCGCCGGATCGTGAATGGTGGAAAAGTTGCCGACGGGACCGATCGTGTCGCCGAAACCGGGTCCGACATTGGAAAGCGCCGTCAGCGCCCCGGTGAAGGCCGAGACGAAATCGAGGCCCAACGAGGCGAGCAGCACCGCGCCGATGACGAGCGACGCACAATAGAGGAACAGGTAGAGCAGCACGTTCTGCGCGATATCGCCGGAAATCTCCGAGGTGCCGTAGCGGATCTTGATGACCGCATGCGGCATGATGAGCCGGGCGAGATTGGCCTGTGTCAGGCTCCACAGGATGATGAGGCGGTTCATCTTGATGCCGCCGGAGGTGGAACCGGCACAACCGCCGAGGAACGAAGCGAGAAAGAAAATTCCGATCGCAGGCGGTCCCCAGAGCGAATAATCTTCGGTGGCATAGCCTGTCGTGGTCATGACCGACACGAAGTGGAACGAAGCGGAAATCAGCGCATCGCCGAACGGCACATCGGAGCCGAGCCGCAGCACCACCGCAAGCGCAAAGCTGAAACCGATGGCGATTGCGAAGAACAGTTTTACCTGCGGATCGGCGAGCGATTCCATGCGGCGCGGCATGAAGGCCTTGATGTAAAGCACGAAGGGGAGGGCCGAGAGCGCCATGAAGATGGTGGAGACGACCAGCAGCAGCCGGTTTCCCTCATAGAAACCGATCGAGCTGTCATGCGTGGAAAAACCTGCTGTCGCCACGGTCGTCAGGCCATGATTGATGGCGTCGAAAACGGTCATGCCGACTGCGAAATAGGCGATGATGCAGGCCGCAGTCAGGCTGAGATAGGCGAGTATGATGCCGAGCGCTATCTGGTTCATGCGGGGGAGAATTTTTTCCGACTTGTCGGAATTCTCCATATGAAAGAGCGCAAGTCCGCCCGCCCGCAGCGAGGGCAGCAACAGAAGGGCGAGGCCGATAAAGCCGACGCCTCCGATCCAGCAGAGGATCGAGCGCCACAGGAGAATGCCGCGCTGCATGTTGTCGAGGCCGGTGAGCGCCGTCGCGCCCGTGGACGTGACGCCCGACATGGCCTCGAAGAAGGCGGTGGCGTAGCTGATCGGCAGGTGCGAAAAATAAAGGGGGATCGAGCCGAGGAAGCTTGCGGTGAGCCAGAGGCAGGCCGTCAGCAGAAAACCGAGGCGCGGCGTGAAGCGCATGGTCTGGTTCTGGGTGGCCAGCAGAAACAGCGCAGACAATGCGCCTGTAGCCGCAGCCGAGCGGACGAAGATCAGCCAGTCGTCGCTTCCGTCGCGCAGGTCGATCGCCGCAGGCAGAAGCATGGCCGCCGCCATGATGAGGCCGAAACGCGCGCAGATATTGGCGACTGTCTTGTAAATGGCGGCCGGCTCCGGGTTTGGGCGAATTATTCCTATATCAAGCTTGTTTAGCGTGAGATCGATCCACCCGCAACGTGCTGGCGTGAAAGGGTTTGCTCAAAAGGTCACAAGCTGTGGCTAAAGCTCGGCAAATCCCTGTGGAAGCTTGCAAACATCCGGGGGCAGACCTACCTTGGCCATAATATCGGGGCATTGGCCGGACAGGATTGCGGAAGCGATTCTGGTGGGCCGGAAACCCACCGCTTTAAATCGATTTTAAAGTGCGCCCAAAAATGTGGAACAGTTTGGGTGCGCGTGAAAACCAACATGAGGAGCGCCGGTCCCGCTTGAAGGCCGCAGCGCTCCGGGACCGGAGAGAACTTCATGTCACAGCGTCATGCGCCAGTCATTGTCATCGGCTCGGGTCCTGCTGGTTATACTGCGGCGATTTATGCCGCCCGCGCCATGCTGAAGCCAATCGTGATTGCCGGGCTGCAGCAGGGCGGTCAGCTGATGATCACCACCGACGTGGAAAACTATCCGGGCTATGCCGATCCGGTGCAGGGACCATGGATGATGGACCAGATGGCGACGCAGGCGCAGAATGTCGGCGCGGAGATCGTCCACGACATCATCACCGAGGTCGAAACGACGGTGCGTCCTTTCCGCCTGAAAGGTGATTCCGGCACGGTCTATACCTGCGACGCCCTGATTATTGCGACGGGCGCACAGGCCAAGTGGCTTGGCCTCGACAGCGAGCAGACCTTCATGGGCGGCGGTGTTTCGGCCTGCGCGACCTGCGACGGTTTCTTCTATCGCGGCAAGGATGTGGTCGTCGTCGGCGGCGGCAATACCGCGGTCGAGGAAGCGCTTTACCTTTCGCATATCGCCAAGAGCGTGACGGTCGTGCATCGCCGCGACGGGTTCCGGGCGGAGAAGATCATGCAGGACCGGCTGCTTTCGCGCCAGAACGTCTCGGTCGTCTGGAACAGCGTGATCGACGAAATCCTCGGCACGGAGGCAAAGCCGCCCATGGGCGCGACCGTGACCGGCGTGCGCCTCAAGAATGTCGTGACCGGCGAAACGCAGGAACTCGATACGCATGGCGTTTTTGTCGCCATCGGCCACGCACCGGCGGTTTCTTTGTTCGAGGGCAAACTCAAGCAGAAGCCGAACGGCTATCTATGGACCGCGCCCGATTCGACGGCTACCGACGTTCCGGGCATTTTCGCTGCGGGCGACGTCACCGACGATATCTATCGTCAGGCCGTGACAGCCGCCGGCATGGGTTGCATGGCAGCTCTTGAAGCCGAGCGCTGGCTCGCCGCACAGGAACCGCTGCACGAAGCGGCGGAATAGGGCTTTCCACGCCAAAAGCGGGAGGCGGTCTTGCCTAAGCTGAATGCGGTCAAAACAATGAGAGGGGATAATCGTGGTCGCTCCGCTCGACTGGGATAAACTGCGCATTTTTCATGCTGCGGCTGAAGCGGGGTCGTTCACCCACGCAGCCCAGACATTGCATCTGTCGCAATCGGCTATTTCGCGTCAGGTCAGCGCGCTTGAGCAGGATGTCGGCGTCCCGCTGTTTCATCGTCATGCGCGCGGTCTGATCCTGACCGAGCAGGGCGAAACGCTCTATCGCACGGCGCATGACGTGCTGATGAAGCTCGAAAACGTTCGCTCGAAGCTTGCCGAGAGCAAGGAAAAGCCGACAGGCCGCCTGCGCGTCACGACGACCGTTGGTCTTGGTTCCGGCTGGCTGATCGAGCGCATTCAGGAATTCGTCGAGCTTTACCCCGATATCCAGCTCCAGCTGATCCTCGACAATGAGGAACTGGACCTGACGATGCGTCATGCGGATTGCGCCATCCGGTTGCGGCAGCCGCAGCAGCCCGACCTGATCCAGCGTCGGCTGTTCACGGTGCATATGCATGTCTATGCGTCGGCGGGCTATGTCTCGAAATATGGCAAGCTCAACTCCATAGACGAGATCGACCAGCACCGCGTCGTGACCTTCGGTGAACCGGCGCCGAGCTATCTGACGGGCCTCAACTGGCTGGAGATCGCCGGACGCACTGACGGCAGCTCCCGCATCCCGGCATTGCAGGTCAACAATCTGCTGTCGATTCGCCGCGCCGTGCAGCGGGGCGTCGGCATCGCTGTCCTGCCCGACTATATGGCGGACAAGGAATCCGGCCTGGTGCAGCTTCTGCCCGAACTGGAAGAAATACCGTCCTTCGATACGTTCTTCTGCTATCCGGAAGCCTTGAAGAACTCCGCGAAACTGCACGCCTTCCGCGACTTCCTGTTCTCGAAGGCCCGCAACTGGACCTATTGATTGCAGCTTGTGATTCAAAAAAGGCCGCGCTGGCAATCAGCGCGGCCTTTTGTTTTTTGGTGATGGCCGATTACTTGCGCGGCAGCAGGCGCTGGACTTCCTTTGAGGCGTCGGCAAGGGCGTCTTCCGGGGGGGCGGACTGTTCGACGACGCGAGAAAGATTGTCCACGATGGTCTGCGTCACCTTCACGCCGTTGGAACCGGGGAATGCATACCACGGGATCATCAGCGACATCTGGCTCAGACCAGCCTTGAAGAGCGGATTTTCCTCATAGAACTTGCCGAGATATTCGTCGGACTTCGCGGCCAGCTCGTTGTTCGGCACGTAGCCGGTGCCGGGAACGACGACGGACGCGCCATAGGGCCCGGCGGCAAACTTGGCGAATTTCCACGCCGCATCCTGCTTGCCCTGATCTTCGGTCAGGATGACGACCGCATTGCCGCCGGTTGGCAGGCGACCCTTTTCGGCGTTGATGAGCGGGATCTTCGCCGTGCGAAGATCGAACTTGTCGCCGACATTCTTGATCGTGTTGCGCAGCGCGCCGGTGGTCTGGAACGAGAAGCCGACCTTGCCAGCCGCGAAAGCCTGCTCGCCCGCCGCCTTTGTCAGAACCGGCATGCCGCCTTCCTTCACCATGCGGTCGATGAGCTTGAAGGCTTCGAGCCCCTCCGGTCCGTTGAAGGCGACCTTCTTCTCGTCTTCGGTCAGCATGGTGCCGCCCGCGCCGAACAGCAGCGCGGAGAACATCCAGTCGTCGCCCTGCCAGCGGAAATCGATGCCCTCATTACCGTTGCCGAGCGCCTTGATCTTGCCGCCCAGTTCAATCACTTCGTCCCAGGTGGTGGGGGGATTGTCGGGATTGCCGCCTGCCGCCTTCAGAAGATCGGCATTGTAATACATGATCGGATTGGAGGTTGCGAAAGCAAGACCGACCTGACGGTCGCCGACGCGGGCGAGGCTCAGCAGGTGATCTGTGAAGCCCTGCGCTTCCATATCAGTTTCTTTTTCGACCAGCGGCTTCATGTCTACGCCGATATTGCGCTCCGCCAGCACGCGCAGGCGGTTCAGACCGGTGAAGGTGATATCCGGCATTTCCGACGTTCCGGCCTGACGCATGATCGTCTGGATGCCTTCTTCGTAGGTTGCCGACGGGCTGACGAAGTTGATCTTGATGTCCGGATTTTCTTCCATGAACTTCTTGGAGATGTCGGCCATGACATCCTTGAAGAAACCCGGCATCGGGTAGTGTACGTTCAGCGTCGTGTCGGCAAGGGCGGGCGAGCCGAAGGCCGTTGCCATGGCCAGAGCGGCGAGGGCGCCGGAAAAGCGTTTCATGTTTGAACTCCTGTGGAGGATTGTGGGAAGAATTCAGCCCTTGAGGCCGGTTAGGGTGATGCCTTCGATGAAGCGGCGCTGGGCGGCGAGAAATGCCAGCAGCAGCGGCAGGGTGATGATGAGGGTTGCCGCCATCAGCGCCCCGTAATCGTCGCCCGCTTCCGCAGCGCGGAAATAAAGGAGGCCGAGCGGCGGCGTGGCGCGTTCCATGCCGTTGACGACGATCAGCGGCCAGAACAGGTCGTTCCAGTGGGCGACAACGGAGAAGATCGAGAAGGCCGTAATCGCAGGCCATGCATTGGGCACGATCACCCGCATGACGATGCCGGCTTCCGACATGCCGTCGAGACGAGCGGCGCTGATGAGATCGTCCGGCATGGCGCGGAAGAACTGCAGAAACAGGAATATGCCGAAGACCGAGATGAAGAACGGTGCGCTGAGGGCAAAGTAGCTGTTGAGCACGCCGAGCTGATTGAAGCCGACATAGAAGGGCAGTGCCGTGGCATGGATCGGCACCAGCAGGCCGAGCATGACCATCATCATCATGATGCGCTGGCCGCGGAAGTTGAGCTTTGCCATGGCGTAGGCGCAGGGGATGGCGACCACGACCTGGATGACCAGCACGAGCGCGCAGACAACCACGCCGTTGAACAGCAGAAGCCCCATCGGCACGCGGCTCATCGCCTTGGCGAGATTGTCCCAGAGCGCCCAGTTGTGCGGTATCAGCGACAGCGAGGACGAGAATATGTCCTGCTGCGATTTTGCTGCCGTGGACAGCATGAAGATATAGGGCGCGAGGAAAAGCAGTGCACCCAGCGACAGAAGTCCAAGACGGAAAGAACGAGCCAATGTCATCCGGGTATCCTCAATAATGGGTGCGGCGGTCCAGCACGCGGAATTGCAGCATCATCAGGATCACGAGGACCGCGAGAAAGATCACCGTCATGGCGGAGGCATAGCCGACGCGCAGATAGACGAAACCTTCCTGATAGATGGTCCAGAGCAGGACTTCCGAAGCCTTGTTCGGGCCGCCTTCGGTCAGCGTCTTGACCGTCTCGAAGACCTTCACGGCGTTGATGATGCTGATCGTCGTGACGAAAAGCGTGGTGGGGCCGAGCAGGGGCCATGTGACCAGCCGGAAGCGCTCCCAGCCGTTTTTCACGCCGTCCACTTCGGCCGCCGAATAGAGTTCTCGCGGGATGGCGGTGAGACCGGCCAGAAACAGCACCATGTTGAAGCCGACGCTTTGCCAGATGCCGATAAGCGCGAGGCTGAACAGAACCGTATCGCTGGAACCGAGCCAGTTGGGACCGGCAATGCCGATCATGCCCAGCATGGCGTTGACGGGGCCGAGCGTCGGGTGCAGCAGATACTGCCAGACGGTTGCCATGGCGACGAGCAGCGAGGCGACCGGCAGGAAATAGACGGTGCGGAAGAAGGATTTGCCGCGAACTTCGCCTTCGATGAGGAGCGCCACGCCGAGGCCGAGGAAAACGGAAGCGGGTGCCACGATGGCGGTATAGATGGCAGTGTTCTTCAGCGAGATCAGAAATGTCCGGTCGCTGAACAGTTCGGCGTAGTTTTCCAGCCCGATGAATTCGAAACCGTCATAACCAAGCTCGAAATTGGTAAGGCTCCAGAAGATGACGGCGGCAGTCGGCAGGAGAATGAGCAGCACCGTCAAGATGATCGCCGGAGCCGCAAGTTTCCAGGCAAGCCGTTCTTCACGGCGGCGGGCTTCCTCAGCCGCCGTCCGTGCGCTGGTGGCCGCGGGAGCGGAGATCGCGACATCAGACATGGGCCGCAGCCTTTTCCGGCGATGCCGTCTTGACGATATTTCCGGCGGGTTGGCGCAGGCGCAGGCCATCTTCCCCGAAGAGATAGGCGTGGCTGGCATCGAAATGCAGGCCGACCGGGAGGCCAACGACGATATCGCGGGCTTCTTCGGGCGCAAGCTTCACGGTGAGGTCCTGCGGGGAGCCGGGAGCCTTGAGGTAGACGAGCACTTCCGAGCCGAGAAACTCGATCCGCGAGACCGTGCCGGCAATGCCCGTCTTGTCGTGCGGCTTGAGCTGGAAATGTTCGGGACGAATGCCGATGCGGATAGTGGTGCCGGAATGGGCGGCGACATCCTGCAGGATGGCGCGACCGGCAAAATGCACCATGCCGTTATCGCTGACCAAGGCTTCCAGAATATTGATGCGCGGCGTGCCGATGAATTGCGCGACCTCGATATGGCGGGGATCGTTATAGATCGCGGTCGGCGTGTCGATCTGCAGCAGCTTGCCGCCCATCATCACCGCAACGCGGTCGGCCATGCTGAGCGCTTCGGCCTGATCGTGGGTCACATAGATGGTGGGAACACCGGCGCGGCGATGCAGTTCGACGATTTCGGCCCGGGTGTGGACGCGCAGATTGGCGTCGAGGTTCGACAGCGGCTCATCCATCAGGAATGCGCCCGGCTGGCGCACGAGCGCCCGGGCAAGGGCGACGCGCTGGCGCTGGCCGCCCGACATCTGGCCCGGCTTGCGGTCGAGCAGATGGTCGATCCTGAGGCTGGTCGCGGTTGCCTTGACCTGTTTCTGGATGGCGGCGCGTTTGCGCCGCTGGCCGGGCAGGAAGCTGCCTACCATCGGCAGGCGTTCCACGGCGGTCAGGTCACGCATGGCAAGCGGCACCGCAATGTTCTGTGCCGCCGTCAGATGGGGATAGAGCGCATAGGACTGGAAAACCATGGCGATGTTCCGGTCGGCGGGATGCGCGCCGGTTATGTTGCGTCCCGCAAGCTCGACGCTTCCCTCATCCGCATGGTCGAGACCGGCGAGAATGCGCAAAAGCGTGCTCTTGCCGCAACCCGAAGGGCCGACAAGGGCGATGAATTCGCCTTCTGCCGCTTCGATGGAAATACCATCGAGAATGCGATTGCCTCCGTAGGATTTGCCGATGTCGCGAAGGACGAGCGTGCTCACTGGCTTGCCTCCTCGGTGACCTTCTCGCCGTCGCCCGTGTGGTGCGGATAGACTTCGTGCACCACATCGTCGATGACATAGGGGGTCAGCTCGTCGATGCGGACAATGCTGCTCGTGGCGACTTCATCGAGGTCGTGAATTGCAGCGCCGAGTATGCGCTCGCCGGGCAGGTCGCGCTCCATCGGGCCGACGATGAAGGCGGCGGCAGGCGCCCAGACATAGTTCGTGCCGAAGGCGTCGCCCGACCAGGCGCGGTGCAGGTGGCCGCTGGCGTGAAGCTGCACATTGTACTGCGCGAAGAGATCATAGAGGCGCTGGCGCGGGGCAGGGCGGATGCCCCAATAACCGCTGTCGCCCTCATCCGGATCGTCTACAAAGAGCGGCTTGTGGGCGAAGACGGCGACCGGCTTGCCGTCGCTGTTCTTCAATTCGTCCTCGAGCCACTGGAACTGTTCGGCTTCTTCGGCTTCACCGGAACCGATGACGAGGCTGTTGAGGCCGATAATGCGCCAGTTTCCGAAATTTTCCGCCCAGCGGTCCGGGCCGATATGTCGGCGCCAGCGCATCAGGCGCTGCGCATTGACGGGCTGGTGGCTTTCGGGAAGATGACCGATGTCGTGATTGCCCGGAAGGGTGAGGACACGCGCGGGAAGTTCGTTGAGGCAGGCGCGGCAGAACAGAAGGTCGGCCTCCACGTCAGCACCATCGACCGTCAGGTCGCCGGTGTGGATGATGAGATCGGGCTTCTGCTGGTCGATCCAGGCAACGAGCGGTTCCCAGTTGCGGTTGAAGTGCGGCTTGATGGGGCTGAGGTGAGTGTCTGTAATCTGAACGATCCGCACGGGTACGCTCCTTCTGGGGTCTGTCTGTGGGGACAGCGCTTTTTCACGCGCCGCACATGCGCCAGGCGCGTCATGCGCGGCGTCTTGCCGGGGCTTTTAGGCTCGTTATGTGACAGGCCCGCTGCATTGCAGTGACAGTTGCGTGACATCTGCTTCGGGCGACTCAAAAAGGGTGATTTGCCAAATTTGCGGGCATTGCCATGTCGCCGATGCCCATGCTTTAGGCGGTTGATTTGCCCATTATAATATTACGAAGTAATTCTGTTCGGATTAACCAGATGATTTCAAAGGATTTTCTTGCCTGGTCAAGACATGCGTAAAACGCATAGCTGCATTGCGCTAAAGTCTCATTGCAAAAACAATGGGCAACAGGCATATAAAGGTCATCTCAGCGCTGCGTTTCCTCCTCCCATTTGCGCGGGCTGAGTGTTCCCCTCTGGAGGTTTGCCTCGAAGGCACCTTCAAAACTCAAAGCCAGACATTTGTCTGGCTTTTTTTTTGGCTTTTCGCCGGGCCGGGTGACGCATTGCAACGATAGCCAGATGTTTTTCGCGCTCAACTGTCGCTTTTGACAGGTCCGGGAAGCCGGGCGCGCCCGCCACGGCATGTCTCAAATTGCGGATATGAAAAAGGGGCCTTTCGGCCCCTTGGTATGCTTTGCTCTGACTGTTTGTTCTGTCGCATTATCCTACGCAAAACCGCTACGCACTTTTGCTGGAAATGCTCTAGCGCAGGCTGGCGCAGAAGCGCTGGATGCGGGTGCAGGCTTCTTCAAGCAGCGCATCCGACGTCGCATAGGAAATGCGGAAGTTCGGTCCGAGGCCGAATGCCGAACCGTGCACGACGGCGACGCCTTCGGCTTCCAGCAATTCGGTGACGAAATCTTCGTCGGTCTCGATGACCTTGCCAGCTTCCGTCTTCTTGCCGATCAGGTCAGCGCAGGACGGATAGACGTAGAACGCACCTTCAGGTGTAGGGCACTTGATGCCCTTGGCCTGGTTGAGCATCGAGACGACCAGATCGCGGCGGGCCTGGAAGATCTTCTTGTTTTCCGGGATGAAGTCCTGGGTGCCGTTGAGGGCCTCGACTGCGGCCCACTGTGCGATAGAGCAGGCGCCGGAGGTCTGCTGGCCCTGAACCATGTCCATGGCCTTGATGAGCTGCAGCGGTCCGGCTGCGTAGCCGATGCGCCAGCCGGTCATGGCATAGGCCTTCGACACGCCGTTCATGGTGAGCGTGCGGTCGTAGAGCGAAGGCTCGACCTGAGCAGGCGTGGTGAAGACGAAATCGCCATAGACCAGATGCTCATACATGTCGTCGGTCAGAATCCAGACATGCGGATGACGAACCAGAACCTCGGTCAGGGACTTCAGTTCTGCTTCCGTATAAGCCGCGCCGGTCGGGTTCGACGGCGAGTTGAAGATGAGCCACTTGGTCTTCGGCGTGATCGCCTTTTCCAGATCGGCTGCGGTCAGCTTGAAATTGTCTTCGATCTTCGTGTTGATGAAAACCGGGTTGCCGCCGTTGATCGCCACCATTTCAGGATAGCTGACCCAGTAGGGGGCAGGGATGATGACTTCATCGCCGGGGTTCAGCGTCGCCATGAAGGCGTTGAACAGGATCTGCTTGCCACCGGTGCCGACGATCGTCTGTTCCGGCTTGTAGTCGAGGCCGTTTTCGCGCTTGAACTTGGCAACGATGGCCTGACGCAGCTCGGGGATACCGGCTACAGGCGTGTACTTTGTTTCGCCGCGATTGATGGCGTCGATAGCCGCCTGCTTGATATTTTCCGGCGTGTCGAAGTCGGGCTCGCCCGCACCGAGACCAATCACGTCCTTGCCCTTGGCTTTCAGTTCACGTGCTTTCTGGCTGACCGCGATGGTCGCAGAAGGCTTAACACGGGAAAGGGCGTCGGCGAGAAATGCCATGATAGATCTCCATAAATGGCAGGCTCTGTTAACCGGCACCGGGCGCGGTCCGGTTTTGCGGATTTTCTATGTCCCATCGGCGCGGGAAGCGCAACAGATGGATTGAGAATTCGTCCGCAATTGCCGGATTTCGCGCAAATGTGTTGCCGAAACGAACAGATCCATCAGCAATGCTGACATATTAGCGCAAAGAAACTGATTGGACAGGAAGCTGGCGGGCAGGAATATTGCGGCAAAACAGGAGACGACCATGCTGACGCTTTATGAACACGCCGATTCCGGCAATTGCTACAAGCCTCGCCTGCTTCTGGCGAAGATCGGCAAGCCCTTTCGGCACGTCGCGGTTTCCTCGCTTGATGGATCGACGCGGACGCCGGAATATCTGGCCAGGAACCCGAACGGCAAGGTTCCGCTGCTGGAACTGGAAGACGGTCGTTTCCTCGCGGAATCGAACGCCATTCTCCTGCATCTGGCGGAGGGGACGCCCCTGTTGCCGCAAGACCCCTATGAGCGCGCTCTGGTCTATCAATGGCTGTTCTTCGAGCAATACAGCCATTAGCCTTATATCGCGGTGCGCCGTGCCTTGATGGTCTATCCGCAGCGGTCACGTGATGCGACGCCGGAGCGTCTCGCTTCCACGCTGGCTGGCGGCGAAAAGGCGCTGACCGTGATGGAAACCCAGTTGGAGAAAACGCCGTTCATCGCCGGTCACACTTATACGGTGGCCGATATCGCGCTCTATGCCTATACGCACGAAGCGCATCGGGGCGGTTTCGACATGCAGCGATATCCCGCCGTGCGCGCATGGTTGGAGCGTGTCGCCAGCGACAAGGGCCATGTGCCGCTCGAGTGGCTGCCTTAAGATCCTATCCTGCCATCAGGTCGCGCAGGCTGCGCGTGGCCATCAACTTGTAAGCCGCTATCAGCGCATCGCATTCGCTTTCCGAAACCTCGACGGCGATGCGCATGGTGGATTCGCCGAAATGCATCAGCAGGAACGCGGTTTCGTCCAGTTGAGGCGGCAGCTTGCCGGGGGCGATCCGGCGGATCGTATCGGCCAGCAGCTGGCCGTTCTGCCTGCTCTCAGCAATTTCCAGCTTTGACAGGGACTTGTCTGTCTGCGTGGCCGACCAGATGTCGCGCATTGCCGGTTCCAGCCGCATCAGGCCCAGATATTCATCGATCAATCCATTGAAGGCGACGATCAGCTCTTCTGCCGAATTGGCGGTCGCGAGCCCTTCGGCGATACACTGGCGCGATTGCGCATTGGAGCTTTCAAACAGGTAGCGGATCAGGGCGCTCTTGTCGGGGAAATACTGATAGAGCGCGCCAATGGAAATACCGGCCTGCTGAGCGATCTCACTCATCCTCAGACTGTCGCTGCCTTTGGCGGCGATCAGCGCCGTGGCGCATTCTGCGATGCGACGGATCTTTTCCTGCGCGCGGCTCTGGCTGGGCGTGCGGCGGAGGACAGGGGCGCTGGTGGCCTCTGCTTGCCCGGCGGAATTCTGCTTCATGACCGACTCACATATTTCGCTCTTGACAGAATATGAGGATTACTCACATATTGCAAATATGAGGGTTACTCATATTCTGAGGGCTGGAAGGTGAACAGGTATCGTGCGGATAAAGCTGCCGCCGAAGACAGAGGGAGGACAGTCATGACGACGGGTTTTCAGTTGCTGGTTCTGCTGGCGGCATGGGGCAGCGCCATTACAGGCGGCATTTTCTATGCGTTCTCAAGTTTTGTGATGGCCGCGCTGGCGCGCATTCCGGCGAGCGCGGGCATGATGGCGATGCAGTCAATCAACATCACCGTGCTCAACGGCACGTTCTTCGCCGCCTTTTTCGGCACCGCATTGCTGTGCCTCGCGATTATCGTACTGGGATTGATGGGCTTCGGGGGCCTGTCGACGTGGGCGATGACCGGCGCTGCCGTCTATCTCGTCGGCACTATCGGCGTCACGATGGTTCTCAACGTGCCGCTGAACAACCAGCTTGCCGTGATGGACGTCAATGCCGCTGCGTCCGCCGACGCCTGGCTCGCTTATGTGCGCGACTGGACCTTGTGGAATCACGTCCGCACCATTGCCGCGCTGGTCGCAGCGCTCATTCTTGGCGCAAGCGCGATGGGGCGGGGCTGAACGGAACGGCGGACAAACAAAAAAGGCGGGCCCGAGGACCCGCCTTTTTCGTTATATTCTGACGATCAGGCTGCGACGAGGTTGTCTGCAGACGAACGGCCGGAACGGCGGTCCAGAACGATTTCGTAAGAAACCTTCTGACCTTCGTCGAGCGTGGCAAGGCCAGCGCGCTGAACGGCGGAGATGTGAACGAATACGTCCGTGCCGCCCTGGTCAGGCTGGATGAAGCCGAAGCCCTTGGTCGTGTTGAACCACTTAACTGTTCCCGTAGCCATGGGAATGTCCTTTGTAACATAGTAATTTTTAAGTCCGTATGCTTCGCACACGTGCCCGTGAATCGAATTTATGGACAGGAGATCGTCAGGAAGCACGGCGGGCCGCACGGGTCGCAAAGTCACTCGACCGAAAAATCGATGCGCTAACTATATGCGACAAATTTGACCAATACAAGATAGATAGAATGCGAGCTAGAAACTGATTTTACTGATGCTTTCAGCCATTCCGAGGCCCAGCCGGTTTTGCGCGCTCCTGCGGTCGAGCCAGAACAGCCGAAACAGGATCGGGGCGCCGCCGTCACACGGCGACATTTCGTAGTGATCCCAGGTTTCAGGCATCGGGGTGTTCAATTTCAGGTGGAAGCAATGGCGGCGGTGCAACCCCCTGGAGCCCCTTTCCGGATAGTCGTAATCGACGGTTTCGAGGCGGATCATGCCATCGCTGTGGAGAAGCCCCGTTTCTTCGGCGAATTCGCGATAGGCGGCGGCGAGAATATCTTCTCCCGCGTCGACCGTGCCGCCCGGCACCTGTAGCGGCGTTTCGGGAAAATCCGGTTCTTCAAATACCAGAAGGCGGTCGTTCCAGGTCGCATAAATGAGCACTTTGTCGATGGGCTTGATCGTGACAGCCATGGATTGCTTTCCGGCAGGGGTCGGGGTCCGGCCATCATTGCAGCGAAAGCCTGCCGGTAAAACCCGCATATTGTTGTGAGATGTATCCGCTCTCCTGCGCAAAAAAATTTGCCGATCTCCAATCTTTGACTTCCGCGTGAAGCCGGAATCGCCAGAACCGCTCTATGTATTTGTGGTGACGCATTTCCCAACGCAAAACCGGTTCCCACTTTTGCTGGAAATGCTCTAATGAGTATCTGCAAATTCGAGCGGGCCACGGGTAGCGAGGCAGGAAATGACGTCTGAACCAGACAAGGACAAGACGAAGCAGAGCGCACCCGGGAAGGAGCGCCGCCGCAAGAAGCCCAGACGCAGCGTCACGGAACGCCTGCGCAAAAGTTCCGCCAAGCTGATCGGCGGCACGCCGTCGCGCGATGGGACCGATCTTTTTTCACAGATTTCGATGATGGTCGGGGCTTTTCTGGTCTCGCCGGTGCGCAACACGCTGATTGCGCTCGGGGCCGGGATTTTCGCTCTTGTCGTGCTGATCGCCATCGGACAGGTGGCCATCAATCGCTGGAACGAACCGTTCTACGATGCCCTTGCCCGTCGGGATTTACAGGCTTTCTTCCATCAATTGATGGTGTTCTTCGGGATTGCAGGCGCTCTTCTGCTTCTCAACGTATCGCAGACCTGGCTCAACCAGATGTTCAAGCTCAAGATGCGCGAGGGGCTGGCGCGCGATCTGGTAGGGCAATGGCTGGCGCCGGGCAGGGCCTTCCGCCTCGCCAATGCGGGCGAGATCGGCATCAACCCGGATCAGCGCCTGCATGAAGATGCGCGGCACTTTGCGGAAATGTCGTGCGATCTGGGGATTAACCTGCTCCAGTCGACCGTCATTCTGGTGAGTTTCGTCGGCGTTCTGTGGTCGCTGTCGAGCGGTTTCGTGTTTCATGTCGCGGGCTACAGTTTCTCCATCCCCGGCTACATGGTCTGGGCCGTCATCCTTTATGCGGCTTCCGCCTCCTGGTTCACGTGGATCGTGGGACGCAGCCTGGTGAACATCAACGCCAACCGCTATGCGCGCGAGGCGGATTTCCGTGCATCGCTGATGCGGGTCAATGAACATCTGGACGCCATCACCCTGTCCCGCGGCGAGGGGGATGAGAGACGCCGCCTCGATCTGGACATCGATGCGGTTCTGGGCGCGATCCGCAAGATCGTCTATGCAACCACGCGGCTGACTTGGGTGACGGCAGGTTATGGCTGGCTGACGATCGTGGCGCCGATCCTCGTTGCAGCACCGGTCTATTTCGGTGGCGGGCTCACGTTCGGCGGGCTGATGATGGCGGTCGGCGCATTCACGCAGGTGCATAATGCGCTGCGCTGGTTCGTCGACAATTTCGGTGCGATTGCCGACTGGCGGGCGACGCTGCTTCGCGTCGCGAGTTTTCGTCAGGCGGTGCTGCACATGGATGCGCTTGGCCATCTGGACCGGCAGATCGACCTTGCAACGAATGACGATGACAGGCTGACGCTGGACAATGTTTCCATCGCCGCGCCCGACCAGTGCCTGAAGCTTTCCCGCAAGGCCTTTTCGGTCAAGCCCGGCGAGCGGGTGCTGGTGACTGGCGGGACCGAGACACAGAGAACGCTCCTCTTCCGCGCATTGGGCGGGCTTTGGCCATGGGGCGAGGGGAGGATCGGCATGCCGGCTGGCGACGGCGTGGCCTTCATGCCGCGCGCGCCCTACTTCCCGCCGGGCAATCTCAAAGGCGTCATCGTCTATCCGCTCGATATCAAGAAGTTTTCCGAACAGGATCTGGAGAACGTTCTGCGGCGGGCCGGGCTTGAGCGTCTGGCCACCAGTCTTGACCACGCTGCACGCTGGGATCGCGTCCTGACAGACGATGAGCGCCAGTGTATAGCTTTCGCCCGCCTGATCCTGCAGAAACCGCAGTGGATCGTCATCGATGGCGCGCTCGATGGCCTCGATGCCGAAGCCTACGACCGGATTCGCGACATGCTGAATACCGAGCTGAAAGATGCAGCCGTCATTCATCTTGGCAAGCCGCATCTGCATGACGGGCTTTTTACCCAGCAGATCAGTCTGGAAGACGACCCTTCGGGAAAGCCTCTCGAGGTGCGGGCCGTGAAAACGGCATGAAAAGCCGCCGGTCGCCCGGCGGCTTTTCAACTTTCATGAGTTAGAACGGTTCAGGTTAAAACGGAGTCGTTGAAACTGCTCTAACTATTTGTTTTGTCGCATTTGCCTCACGCAAAACCGCTTCGCACTTTTGCTGGAAATGCTCTATGCGGTCAGCGGAAGTAATCCTGAAGCGGACGAACTTCCAGCGAGCCTGCCTTGAGGGCTGCGATGGCTTCGGCAGCGGCTTCCGCTCCGGCCATCGTCGTATAGTAAGGCAGCTTCTGCATCAGCGTTGCGCGGCGGATCGACTTGGAGTCGGAAACGGCACTTGCGCTGTCCGTCGTGTTGAAGACCAGATGAATCTGGCGATTGCGGATCGCGTCTTCCACATGCGGACGGCCTTCGATGACCTTGTTGATCTTGGTCGATTCGACGCCGTTTGCTTCGAGGAACTTTTGCGTTCCGCCGGTCGCCATGACCTTGAAGCCGATGCTTGCCAGCAGGCGAACGGGGCCGAGCACGCGTTCCTTGTCCTCATCGCGGACCGATACGAAGACCGTGCCTTCACGCGGCAGTTCCACGCCGGCACCAAGCTGTGCCTTTGCGAAGGCCAGAGCATAGTCGTAGTCGAGACCCATGACTTCGCCGGTCGAGCGCATTTCAGGTCCGAGCAGCGTGTCGACGCCGGGGAAGCGAGCAAACGGGAACACGGCTTCCTTGACCGCGATATGCGGACGGGAAGGCGTCTTCGGCTTGCCGCCATAGGCGCCGAGTGCTGCCTCGAGGCTTTCACCAGCCATGATGCGGGCTGCGACCTTGGCAATCGGCGTGCCGACCGTCTTGGCGACGAAGGGAACCGTGCGCGATGCACGCGGATTGACTTCGAGAATGAAGATTTCGCCGTCCTTGATGGCGAACTGCACATTCATCAGCCCGCCCACATGAAGCGCCTTGGCAAGCGCTGCCGTCTGGCGTTCCAGTTCGGCGACGATTTCAGCCGAAAGCGTGTGCACCGGCAGCGAGCAGGCGCTGTCGCCCGAGTGGATGCCGGCTTCCTCGATATGCTCCATGATGCCGGCGACAAAGCTGTCCTTGCCGTCGCAGAGGCAATCGACGTCTACTTCGATGGCTTCGGTCAGATAGGTGTCGAACAGGAGCGGGTTCTTGCCGAGCAACGTGTTGATCTGGCCGGTCTTGTCGTTCGGGTACTTGGCCTTGATGTCTTCGGGCACCAGTTCCGGCACAGTATCGAGCAGATAGTTCTGCAACGAACGCTCATCATGGATGATCTGCATGGCGCGGCCACCCAGAACATAGGACGGGCGCACGACAAGCGGGAAGCCGAGATCGGCGGCGACGAGGCGGGCCTGTTCGACCGAATAGGCGATGCCGTTCTTCGGCTGATTGAGATCGAGCTTGATCAGCAGCTTCTGGAAGCGGTCGCGGTCTTCGGCAAGGTCGATGGCGTCCGGCGAGGTGCCGAGGATCGGAATGCCTGCCTTTTCAAGCGCATTGGCGAGTTTCAGCGGGGTCTGACCGCCAAACTGAACGATGACGCCGTGGAGCGTGCCCTTTTCCTGCTCGACGCGCAGGATTTCCAGCACGTCTTCCGCGGTCAGCGGTTCGAAATAGAGACGGTCCGAGGTGTCGTAGTCGGTCGAAACCGTTTCCGGGTTGCAGTTGACCATGATGGCTTCGTAATCGGCATCGCCGAGCGCGAAGGCTGCATGGCAGCAGCAATAATCGAACTCGATGCCCTGACCGATACGGTTCGGACCGCCGCCGAGAATGACGACCTTCTTGCGATCCGACACTTCGGCTTCGCAGCGCGGCTGGCCGACGAAAGGCGTTTCGTAGGTCGAGTACATATAGGCGGTCGGCGAGGCGAATTCGGCGGCGCAGGTGTCGATGCGCTTGTAGACCGGATGCACGTCGAGATCGGCGCGCAGCTTGGCCACGTCTTCGGCGTCCTTGCCGGTCAGGCTTGCAAGGCGCGCATCGGAGAAGCCCATGGCCTTCAGCATGCGCAGGTTTTCAGCGTCCTGCGGCAGGCCATGCTCGCGAATGCGCTCTTCGGTCTTTACGATGGCTTCGATCTGTTCGAGGAACCATGGATCGATCTTCGATGCGTCATGCACCTGTTCGGTGGTGAGGCCAAGGCGCATTGCCTGCGCCACCATGCGCAGACGATCCGGCGTCGGCGTGCCGATAGCGGCGCGGATGGCGTTCTTTTCGTCGCCTTCCTCGATATTGGGAATGGCGATTTCATCGAGACCCGTCAGGCCGGTTTCGAGGCCGCGCAGTGCCTTCTGCAAGCTTTCCTGGAAGGTACGGCCAATGGCCATCACTTCACCGACCGACTTCATGGCGGTGGTCAGGATCGGCGAGGAACCGGGGAATTTCTCGAAGGCGAAACGCGGGATCTTGGTAACGACATAGTCGATCGACGGCTCGAAGGAGGCTGGCGTTGCACCGCCGGTAATGTCGTTGTCGAGTTCATCGAGCGTGTAGCCGACGGCAAGCTTGGCTGCGACCTTGGCGATCGGGAAGCCGGTTGCCTTGGAAGCCAGCGCCGAAGAACGCGACACGCGCGGGTTCATTTCGATGACGATCATGCGGCCATTGGCCGGATTGATCGCGAACTGGACGTTGGAGCCGCCGGTTTCGACGCCGATCTCGCGCAGCACCGCAATCGAGGCGTTGCGCATGATCTGGTATTCCTTGTCGGTCAAGGTCAGCGCAGGCGCAACCGTGATCGAGTCGCCCGTGTGGACGCCCATCGGATCGAGGTTTTCAATCGAGCAGATGATGATGCAGTTATCCGCCTTGTCGCGGACGACTTCCATTTCATATTCTTTCCAGCCCAGAACCGACTCTTCGATCAGAACTTCGGTCGTCGGCGAGGCATCCAGGCCGCGTTCGATGATTTCAAAGAATTCCTGGCGGTTATAGGCAATGCCGCCGCCGGTGCCGCCGAGCGTGAAGCTCGGGCGGATGATGGCGGGAAGGCCGACCACGTCGAGTGCCTGCGCTGCCTTTGCAAGCGCATGGCTCATATAGCGCTGCTTGCGTTCCACTTCGCCGAGCTGCCATTCGGTTTCCAGCTTGTCGAGCGCCTTGTCGAGATCGTCGCCGGAGAACTGCGCCTTCACTTCGGCGCGCTTGGCTTCGTGGCGCTTGCGGTCCTCGTCCTTGATTTCGGTCGCGTTGGCGAGCATCGAGCCCGGCGTGTCGAGGCCGATCTTCTGCATCGCCTCGCGGAAGAGCGCGCGATCTTCCGCCTTGTCGATGGCTTCCGCATTGGCGCCGATCATCTCAACGTTATAACGTTCAAGAACACCCATGCGGCGCAGCGACAATGCGGTGTTGAGCGCGGTCTGGCCGCCCATGGTGGGCAGGATCGCGTCCGGGCGTTCCTTGGCGATGATCTTGGCCACGACTTCCGGCGTGATCGGCTCGATATAGGTCGCATCGGCCAGATCGGGATCGGTCATGATCGTGGCGGGGTTGGAGTTGACGAGGATGATGCGGTAGCCTTCCTCTTTCAACGCCTTGCAGGCCTGCGTGCCGGAATAGTCGAACTCGCAAGCCTGGCCGATGACAATGGGGCCCGCGCCGATAATCAGGATCGATTTGATATCTGTACGTTTCGGCATGAGCTCATCCTATCTTCTTCGCGCGCATGATCTTGTCCCGAAACCGGTTCCCACTTTCGAGAGACATGCTTCTTAGCCTGCCAGAAAAGCCCGCACGGTTTTCCGGCGGGTTGGCAGCTTATGAATTCTGTGGGCTAAGCGGGCCTTATAGGCAATCATTTCGATAAGCGGAACCCCACAAATCGTTTTATTTCAAAGAAAGTGGGGGCATTCACGAAAATTCTGCTTTCTCCGTGGATGTTATAACCGAACCAAAGCGTTCGCGCGCTGATTTCCCGCTCGCGCGGCTGACCGGCAGCAGCGTGCCGTCCTTCGTCAGCAGGCTGAGACCGCCATTGGCCTTGCGCAATTCTGCAACGTGCCGGTCGGCAACCCAGTGCGAGCGATGAATCTGAAGCCCGCTCGTATTGCCGACCTCATTCACGGCATCGGAAAAGCGGAGAAGGAGAAGTTCTTCTCCCCGGCTGGTGACGATCCTTGTGTAGTGATCTTCCGCGGAAAGACGCAGAATCGCGCCGCGATTGCCGGGTTTCAGCCGGGCGAGCAATGGCGGCGGCGTGTCGGCAATATTTCTCGGGACGGATTCCAGCTCACGGCGCAGCGTCATGTAGGCGAGAATGCAGAAAAGGGCGCTGAGGGGCAAGGCGACCGAGGCGTTGGCGAGAACCGCACTCGCCGTGGGCGTTCTGCCCGAAAAGCCCCAGTCGATAAACCCGATCCAGAGTCCGATCGGGAGGGCTGCCACGACAGCGCCGGCCATCATGCGGGCAAAGGCATGCTTGAAAAATGGTTCAAGAAAAGCATCTGCCAGAACAGAAAAGGCGATTGCGGTTGACCAACCGATAAACTGCACCGAGAGCCAGTAAAAGAAGCGAACCGCAACCGGCATGGACTGGTCCGTCCCGAAGGGGCCGGTAACGGTGAAGATCAGCACGACGACGAAGAAGGTGCCCCACAGGCGCGGCGCACGAATGATGGTCGACAATTCGCGAAGCGCGAATTGCAACAAGCCTCCGGTCACGTAGTTTTCCTGCATTTGACGCCGTTTCGATTGAGGTGAGCGCAGTCTTGTTGAAAGCGACAGGAAATTCAACAGGAACGCTGCGATGAACTTCGAACCGCTTCTTCATGCACCGCTTGCCATTCAGATCCATGTCGCGACTGTCGTGCCCGCCGCCATCATCGGCCTTGTCATCTTCATGCGCCGCAAGGGTACGAGACTGCACAAGGCGCTGGGGCGCCTTTGGGTGACGCTGATGGTCGCAACAGCGATCTCCAGCTTTTTCATTCACCAGATCAATCTCATAGGCGGCTTCAGCCCGATACATCTTCTTTCGATACTGGTGCTGTCGGGGTGCGCACGCGCCGTCATTGCTGCCCGGACAGGACAGATAGAGGCACATCGCAGGATCATGAGAAGCGTCTATCTCGGCGGAATTCCCGGAGCAGGGTTCTTTGCGTTCATGCCCGGACGCATCATGAACGAGGTTGCGTTTCCTTATGGATGGAGGTCGCCATTTCTTTTGGCCTGCCTTCTGCTGGCTCTCCTTGCGGCGGGTTTCGCCTATCGAAGCCGAACGGGTTTTCTTGTGAGCAAACTATTGCGAAAGAGTCTTCGTTTGTGATTGACGCTGCCATTTACTTTTTATGTTGCCGTGCCAACTCTTTATGCGACAATTACAGGTATAGTTTGGTGCCGCTTCGTTAAGGGCGGCACGGTGCACGGGAGTTGGTCAATGCGCTGGCAAGGCCGTAGGCAAAGCGACAATGTTGAAGATCTGCGCGGAGAGCAGGGCGGTGGTGCAGGCGGCGGCTTCGGTCGCGGCGGGGGCCTCGGCGGTCCGGGATTTCGAATCGTCCGTGGCGGCGGGATTTCAGGCATCCTCATTCTGGTGGTGATGTTCTTCGTGCTGCGCGCAGTGGGCATCGATCCGCTGCCAATCCTGTTCGGTGACGGCAGCATGGGGCCGAGCGTGACGCAGCAGGCCGACCAGTCGGGACGGACGGTTGCCGAAGGCGGCAATGTTGCCAATGACGAGACGACGCAGTTTGCCCGCACCATCCTTGCCGAGACGGAAGACGTGTGGAGCGGCATTTTCCAATCGCGCGGCCAGACCTATACCAAGCCGACGATGGTGCTGTTTTCGGGACAGGTTCGTTCGGCCTGCGGTTTTGCATCTGCGGCTTCAGGGCCGTTTTACTGCCCCGGCGACCGCAAGCTCTACATCGATCTGAGCTTCTATAACGAATTGGCCAACCGCTTCGGGGCTTCCGGCGATTTTGCGCGTGCCTATGTTCTGGCGCATGAGGTCGGGCACCATGTGCAGAACCTGCTCGGCATCCTGCCGAAGTTCAACCAGATGCGCCAGCAGATGAGCGAAGCACAGGCAAACCAGATGTCGGTTCGCGTCGAGCTTCAGGCCGATTGCTTCGCCGGTGTGTGGGGCTACTACACGGAGCAGAAGGGCATTCTGGAGTCGGGCGACCTGGAAAGTGCGCTCAATGCGGCCCACCAGATCGGCGACGATACGCTGCAACGCCGCAGTCAGGGTTATGTCGTGCCTGAAAGCTTCAACCACGGCACCTCGGCCCAGCGTGCCAAATGGTTCCAGCGCGGTTTCGACAGCGGAAAGCTGGAATCATGCGATACGTTCAGCGGTGACGTTTAAGATCGTTTCGATATTGCGGAAAAGGCGGTTTCGGCCGCCTTTTTCTTTATCCGGCCGAATTCCATTTTCTTTTTGTCGAAACCGGGGAATATTCGCCTTGTCGTGAAATAATTTTCCAGATAAATGCTTTTCGACCGGCGCGGCCCTTTTCCCGATTTGCAAGCGTGACGCTCAGTTTTGAGCGGCGATGGCGCGCGAGTTCTCCAATCAACACAATTTATGACTGTTCCACCTCGTGCGTCGTGGAGCATATTTCAGGTGTCCCATGCATGATCCCCAGTTTGTACGGCGGGGCTTGTTACTCGTCTTTATGACATTGTTTCTCGACATTATCGGCATTGCGATCATCATGCCGGTTCTGCCGACTTTTCTCGAAGAGCTGACCGGCGCGGATATCAGCACCGCTGCCGTCGATGGCGGCTGGCTCCTGCTGGTCTATGCCGGAATGCAATTCCTGTTCGCCCCGATGATCGGGAATCTGAGCGACCGTTTCGGGCGGCGCCCGGTGCTGCTCGCCTCGATCTTCACCTTCGCGCTCGACAATCTGATCTGCGCGCTCGCAACCACCTACTGGATGCTGTTTGTCGGCCGTATTCTGGCGGGTATCAGCGGAGCGAGCTTCGCGACGGCTTCGGCCTACATCGCCGATGTGAGCGATGACAGCAATCGCGCGCGCAATTTCGGCCTGATCGGCATTGCCTTCGGTGTCGGCTTTGCGCTCGGTCCGGTTCTGGGCGGCCTGCTGGGCGAGTTCGGCCCGCGCGTTCCGTTCTACGGTGCGGCGTTCCTGTCGTTCATCAACTTCATTCTGGCTTATTTCCTTTTGCCGGAAACGTTGAAGCGTGAAAACCGGCGCTCGTTCCAATTCGCCCGCGCCAATCCGCTGGGAGCACTCAAGCAGATGCGGAACTATCCGGGCATCGGCTGGGTCGTGCTGGTCTTCTTCCTGTTCTGGCTGGCCCATGCCGTCTATCCGTCCGTCTGGGCGTTTGTCGGTGCTTATCGCTATAACTGGAGCGAAGCGCAGATCGGCTTTTCGCTCGGGCTTTTCGGCATTGGCGCGGCATTCGTCATGGCGCTGGTTCTGCCACGGGTCCTGCCGATACTGGGTGAAAAGCGCACGGCGATGACCGGTGTGCTGTTCTCCTGTCTGGGGCTGATCGGCTACGCCATCGCATGGGAGGGATGGATGGTTTATGCCGTCATCTTCCTGACGGCGCTGGAAGGTCTGGCCGATCCGCCGCTGCGCAGCATCGCGGCAGGCAAGGTTCCGCCTTCGGCGCAAGGCGAATTGCAGGGCGCACTGACAAGCGTGTCGAGCATTACGACCATCATCGGCCCGCTCATCTTCACGCAGTTGTTCGCGATTTTCACCGGCAAGAATGCGCCGTTCGTTTTCGCGGGCATGCCCTATGCCGTGGGCGCCGGGCTGGTCTTTCTGGCGCTGGTCATCGTGGTGGCGCGGGTGCGGCCTACCGCACCGGCCAGACTGTCGGAGGTCTGATTGATACAAAAAGAAAGGCCGGAGTTTTGCTCCGGCCTTTTCGTTTGATGGTTCATGCGCAGCGTTCAAGCCGCCTGTTCGCGTTCCGGAAGCGGCGCCTGGCCCTTCTTTTCGCGGATCAGATTGATGAAACGGCGGAACAGATAGTGCGAATCCTGCGGGCCGGGCGATGCTTCCGGATGGTGCTGCACCGAGAAGACCGGCTTGCCGACAACGCGCAGGCCGCAATTGGTGCCGTCGAAGAGCGAGACGTGCGTCTCCTCGACATTTTCCGGCAGCGAGTCGGAATCGACCGCGAAACCGTGGTTCATCGAGACGATCTCGACCTTGCCGGTCGTGTAGTCCTTCACCGGATGGTTGGCGCCGTGATGGCCCTGATGCATCTTTTCGGTGCGTCCGCCAAGCGCGAGCGCCAGCATCTGGTGACCGAGGCAGATGCCGAAGACTGGAAGTTCGGTTTCGACAAGCTTCTTGATGGTCGGCACGGCATATTCGCCGGTCGCTGCCGGGTCGCCGGGGCCGTTGGAGAGAAAGACGCCATCCGGATTGTGGGCCAGAACGTCCTCAGCCGTCGCGGTCGCAGGCAGAACGGTGACTTTTGCGCCGAGGCCGGTGAGCAGGCGCAGGATGTTGCGCTTCACGCCGAAATCGAGCGCCACCACGTGATATTCCGGGGCTTCCTGTTCGCCGTAGCCATCTGCGAGCGTCCATGGCGTTTCCTTCCATGTGAGGCTCTGGCCAACCGTGACGTCCTTGGCGAGATCGAGGTTTTCGAGGCCGCTCCACGCGGCAGCGCGCGCCTTGAGTGCATCAAGGTCGAAATTGCCGCTCGGGTCATGCGCGATGACCGCGTTCTGGGCACCGCGCTCGCGAATGAGCGAAGTCAGCGCGCGGGTGTCGATGCCGGCGAGCGCGATGATGCCGCGATGCTTCAGCCAGGCGTCGAGATCTTCTTTTGCGCGGAAATTTGACGGCGAGGTGATGTCGGCCTTGAAGATTGCGCCGACCGCGCCGTGCCGGTTGGCGGGCGTCAGGTCTTCGACGTCTTCGGCATTGGTGCCGACATTGCCGATATGCGGGAAGGTGAAGGTGACGATCTGTCCGGCATAGGATGGATCGGTCAGGATTTCCTCGTAACCGGTCAGCGCCGTGTTGAACACGACTTCGGCTTCGACCGCGCCAACTGCGCCGAGGCCCTTGCCTTCGATCACGGTTCCGTCCGCAAGAACCAGGATGGCGGTTCGCTTCTCGACAGTCCAGGGTGCTGTTTTCGGTGTCGTTTCTGTCATGGTCTGCACTCCTGTTTGTTAGCCGCACGCCAGCGTGTGCTGTTATTTCGTTACCAGTTAGTGCACCGGACTGATGGAATCAAATCGAGGCTCTAACTGTTTGTTTGCATGCATGTCTTTGCCCCAAAACCGGTTCCCGCCTTTGGGCGACATGCATTAGCGGCACGCGTTCGCGTTTCACCCCGCCACCGGTAAGGTAGCTTGAAAGATGAAGCGTCAAGGGTCATATATGCGCCAAAAGGCAGCGGGGATTTCAAACCTCCCGCCGCGAGCACGTGCCGATGTCCTGCTAAGCCTTGAGCAATAGAGAAACTTGAAGGCCGGGTCAATCGTCCGAAGCGGGGCTTTCCCGAAATAATGACGATAATCGTCGCATTATTTCTCGGGATGCCGGTTCGGACAGCTCGGCGTTTCTGCTCGCTTGCTGTATAGATGCACGAAACGAACAACACAGAACAAACACCGTCAGGAGAGACGTTATGCTTCGCCAGGAGATTTCCCAGGCCCTCACGACCGCGCTGAAAGCACAGGAAAAGCGCCGCATGTCGACGCTGCGGCTGATCCTGGCTGCGGTAAAGGACCGAGACATCGCCAATCGCACCGCTGGCAAGGACCCTGTCGGGGACGAAGAATTGCTGGGCATCCTCGGCAAGATGGTCAAGCAGCGTGAAGAATCCGCCCGCATCTACGAGGAAGGCAGCCGTATCGAGCTGGCCGAAGCAGAGCGTGAGGAAATCGCGATCATTTCCGAGTTCCTGCCGCAGCAGATGTCGGACGACGAGATCAAGCAGGCCTGTGCGGATGTAATTGCTGAAATCGGCGCGCAGGGCCTGCGCGACATGGGCAAGTGCATGGCGGTCCTGAAGGAGCGTTATGCCGGCAAGATGGATTTCACCAAGGCCAGCGCCATCGTGAAATCGCTTTTGCAGTGAAAGCGTAAGGCCTGAAGGCTTTCGGCTTTTGATTCAGCCCTCGCTCTGGCGAGGGCTTTTCTTTGTGCTATGCATGGCGAAGGCCAACCAATCACCGGATGCTGACTGATGAAAACAGCTTTGCTTGTCATAGATGTTCAAAACGACATTGTGGCCGGGATGGGCACGCCGGAACGGCAGCCCGCTATCGACCGGGCCCTTGATGAGATCGTCATGCGGCTGCGCGGCTTGCAGGAGAAGGCGCGGCAGGCCGGAATTCCGGTCGTCATGGTTCAGCATGACGGCGGCCCGGGGGACGAGCTGGAAGAAGGCACGGCGGGATGGGAAATCCGCAAGGAGCTTTCCTTGCAACCGGGCGACGTTCTCGTCGAAAAGCGGAGTTGCGATTCTTTCCACGAAACGGACCTTCAAACCGTTCTGGAACAGCGGAATATCTCGCATCTCGTCGTCGGCGGCTGCCAGACGCAATATTGCGTCGACACCACCGTCCGGCGCGCCGTTTCTCTCGGTTACGACGTCACGTTGATCGGGGATGCGCACACGACCGGCGACACCGCCAGCCTGCAATTCGCGGATATCGTTGCGCATCACAATGAAACATTGAGCGGTTTCAGGGCGGGAAATGCTCGCGTGCGGGTGCGTACGGCTGCGGATATTTCCTTTTGAGGCTTGACGCCATGCGGCAGCAGGCATGACCTGCCGCCGCTGGACCGGTGGTCAGCTCTGCTTGGCGGTCTTGAGGCGCGTATCGCTGAGCAGCCCCTGTTCCTCAAGCACGGGGTAGGCCATCGACGCCAGAAGCGAGTTGATCTGCTTGAGGTCGCGGATCGTGTCGAGATGGATGGAGCTCGTCTCGATGCTGCGGGTCGCGCCTTCGCGCAGGCGCGTGAAGTGCCGCATGCTCGTCTGCTTTTCCAGTTCGCGCAACTGGTCCTTTTCCTGCACAAGCTGGCGGGCGGTGCGGCCATCGCGTGAAACGATGACGTTGAATGCCATATGAGCATTGGCCAGAACCATGGCGTGGAAATGGCTGAGTTCCTTCCAGCCTTCCTCGGTGAATTCCAGCTGGTGGTCCATCTTCTTCTGGACATGCGCCAGCATGTTGCGGACGATGATGTCGCCCACCTGTTCGAGCTTTACGCAGGCTCCCAGCAGTTCCTGCATCCGCAGGGACTCGAAATCCGACAGTTCATGGGTTGCGAGCCTGGTCAGGTAGAGCTTGATCGCGGCGTGCTTCTTGTCCACCCGGTCGTCCAGCGCCGCGAGTTCGTTGATCCGCGCCTGATCGGGCTTTTCGTAAAGCTCGATAATGCGGCGCAGCATGACCTCGATCGTGTCGCAGACACCCACCACCTCGCGGGTTGCATTGGCGAGCGCCTGTGAAGGCCGGTCGAGCACGGCGGCGTCGAGCGCGCTGTATTCCTCGGTCGCCAGCGGCTGAGCAGGCGCATTGCTGTCGGCGTTGAGGTGCACAAGCGCTTCGGTCGCCCGCAGCACGAGGCCGGAAAGCGGGATGCCTGCAATCATTACGATGACGTTGAACAGGATATGCGCATTGACCACCTGCGACACCGGATCGGCGCCGAGGAAGGCGACCGATGGCTTGAAGGTCTGGTAGAGCACCAGCATGACGAGCGATCCGGCACCGCGCATCAGGAGATTGCCGAGCGGTACGACGCGGGTTTCAGGCGGGGCATGACGGGTCAGGATCGGCGCGATGATCGACGAACCCAGATTGACGCCGAGAACCATCACCACGGCAAGTTCTGGCTGGATCAGCCCGCGTGACGCGAACGTGGTGAGGAGGATGACGGCGGCAACGCTTGAATGAAACAGCCATGTCATCAGCGCTGCAAGCAGATAGGCGGTGATCGGATCGCCGGATAGATAATCGACGATGACCGGCAGCAATTCGCTTTGCCGCAGCGGTTCCGTGGCCTGTCCGGTCATTTCCAGCGACATGATGAGAAGGCCGATGCCGACCAGAATACGTCCGATCTGCCGCCAGTCGCGGCGCTCGGTCGTCATGAAGATGCCGGTGCCGATGACGAGGCAGAGGGGCACTAGGAGCGTGAGGTCGTAGCTCAGAATCTTGACGACGAGGGCGGAACCAAGCTCTCCGCCGCGCACGGCCATGAGGCCCGCGATGCCGCTGACAAAACCTGACCCGACAAAAGAACCGACGAGAAGCGTAACCGCAGTCGAGCTTTGCAGCGCGACAGCAAGGGCCAGGCCAAAGGCAACGGAAAGCAGCGGATTCTGCATCTGGTTGCGCAGGCGTCTGCGCAGCCGGTCGCCATAGGCGCGTTCCACCCCGGTCCGCACCATGCGTGTCGCCCATAGCAGGAGGGCAACTGCACCGGCCAGATGCAAAAGGACTACAGAACCATTCACGGCAAAATCCCTTCGGGTTGGAGGTGAATATCTGTGATTAAGCTAACGCAACAAATGAAGAAAAAATATGTTCCGGCTAATCAAATTTCCAAGAGATATGGGCTTGTTCGCAATAAAAAGCAATCCATTCCCACAGCGTCATGACGAATATATGACAGTTTTGTGACAATGCGCCTGCCCGCTGGCGGCATGTGATTAGCGGGGAGGGACGCGCCTGCGCGATGGACTGTGGAAGCGGGCGGGCCTATATACTCTTTAGAATGCACCGGTTGCCCGAATGGCCTGCCTGTATGAACCGAAAGTGAAATCTGTAATGCGTTTTCCGCCCTCCTTTCTCGATGAGATCAGAGACCGCGTCCCGATCTCGACGCTGATAGGGACGCGCGCTTCGTTCGACCGCAAGAAAAGCAATCCGCCAAAGGGCGATTTCTGGGCCTGCTGTCCGTTCCATGGCGAGAAGACGCCGAGCTTTCACTGTGAAGACCGCAAGGGCCGCTATCATTGTTTCGGTTGCGGCGTGACCGGCGATCACTTCAAGTTTCTGACCGATCTCGAGGGGCTGAGTTTCCCCGAAGCTGTCGAACGCGTCGCCGATATGGCAGGCGTGCCGATGCCGGCGCGCGATCCGGAAATGGAAAAGCGCGAGGCGCAGCGCGCCACGCTCTATGATGTCATGGAACTGGCTGCGCAGTTTTTTGAAAGCCAGTTGCAAAATGCGGTTGGCGCCAAGGCGCGCGCCTATCTGCGCGACCGCGGCCTTTCGACCGCGACACAGCAAGCATTCCGTATCGGCTACGCGCCGGAATCGCGCAACGCGTTGAAGGAATTTCTGGCAGGCAAGGGCGTGTCGCGCGAGCAGATCGAGGCGTGCGGCCTTGTCGTGCACGGCGAGGGAATTGCGGTTTCCTATGACCGTTTTCGCGATCGCGTCATGTTCCCGATCGAGGATCTGCGCGGGCGCATCATCGCCTTCGGTGGCCGTGCGCTTTCTGCCGATGCCCCGGCAAAATATCTGAACTCGCCGGAAACCGAACTGTTTCACAAGGGGCGGGTGCTCTATAACGGATTGCGGGCGCGCAAGGCCTGCCAGCCGCAAGGCGGCGAGCCTGCCAAATCCATCATTGCCGTCGAAGGCTATATGGATGTGATCGCGCTGGCGCAGGCCGGTATCCATCAGGTGGTGGCTCCGCTTGGCACGGCGCTGACCGAAGAGCAGCTCGACCTGCTCTGGCGCATCAGCCCCGAACCCGTATTGTGTTTCGACGGCGACGGGGCGGGCCTTCGCGCCGCCTATCGCGCCGTCGATCTGGGGCTGCCTGCCTTGCAGCCCGGTAAGTCGCTGCGTTTCGCGCTTCTGCCGGAGGGGCAGGACCCGGACGATCTCGTCAAGGCGGAAGGGTCGGCTGCGTTCCATGCGGTCCTGCGCGATGCCAGGCCGCTGGTCGATATGGTGTGGACGCGGGAAACGGCAGGCGGTGTGTTCGATACGCCAGAGCGCCGGGCCGAGCTTGAAGCGCGGCTGCGGGAGATTACCAGCCGCATCGCCAATGAAGATATTCGCCGCCACTATAGCCAGGATATGCGCGACCGGGCGCAGGCTTTCTTTGGTCAGGGACGACAGGGGTATCAGGGTGGAGGGCAGCGCAATTCATCTTTCAACCGCAGGAACGAAGGCGGGCGCGGGCGCGGCGGACCGGCTGGCGGCAGCGGGCGACTTGCGATTTCCGACAGCCTGGTGCGTTCCACCCTGGTAAAGGGCGGCAGGCCGGGCGCTGGTTCGCACGCCCCCTTGCGTGAAACGGCAATCGTGCTGACGCTTCTCAACCATCCGCGTCTGATCGAAGAGGATTTCGAGACGCTGGCCGCGCTCGATCTGGGACATGAAGCCTTGAGGTCGCTACATCTGGCCATGCTGGACGTGCTGGCTGCCGGTCACATGGAAGATGGCCATGCGATGCGGCGGGCGCTGGTCAATGCCGGGCATGGCGAACAGATCGAAATGCTCGAACTTGTGGTGAAGGGCGCGAAGCTCTGGACCGCGACGGCGCTGGCCGCAGAAGACGATGCGCGGGAAGCGCTTCGGCAGGCGCTTCACTTGCATCAGCGGGCGCGCACACTACATAAGGAGCTGCGAGCCGTTGAGGCCGCGCTTGAAACAGATGAAACGGGCGAGCTGTTCGCACGTCTCAGAGATATACAAAATCAGATTTTGAAAGCTGATGCGACAGAAGCGCTGATCGATGGTTTCGGCCTGTCTTCGGGGCGTCCGCCCGGCGGCTTCTGATTCGGATTTCACGAATCAGGCTTGCTACTACAGCCGGAAATGCGGGGTTGCGATCCCGCAAACGCGCTCTATCTGGCCGACGGAGAGGCCGCGACAACAAAATGATTCGCTTTTTAAGCGCGAATCAGGTGAGTCGCTCTTGACGTATGGCGTAAATGACGGAATCACGACAGTTCGAACAAGGAAAAGAACAGAAACCGGTGATATCCGAGGCTGCAAGGCGGCAAGCTGGGTACGGGCCGGAAAAGTGGCCCGGAAAGTGGCGTTGTCCGGTTGACCGCCCATCTGCCCACAAGAAATCGGAGATGAAGAAGCCCGATACCGATGGCAAGGTTAATCCGCCATTAACAGGAAATCGGCTACTCGCAGAATCAACTGACGGATTGCGACCTCGCAAAACTGTCCGAGAACTCTATATATCTTAGAAGCGACCGGGGTCGCCTGGAGAAGAACATATGGCAACGAAGGTTAAGGAAAACGAAGAAGCCGAAGTCGAGCGCGAAGGTGCTGCCGACGGTCCGCTTCTCGACCTTTCTGACGATGCTGTCAAGAAGATGATCAAACTCGCGAAGAAGCGCGGCTACGTCACGATGGACGAGCTGAACGCCGTGCTGCCTTCCGAGGAAGTGACATCCGAACAGATCGAAGACACGATGTCGATGCTTTCAGACATGGGCATCAACGTCGTTGAAGACGACGAGCAGGACAACGACCGCGAAGACAACAGCGACGACGACTCGGAAGAGGGCGGCGATCTGGTCGAATCCGGCGGCACGGCTGTTGCCACCACCACGACCAAGAAAGAGCCGACCGACCGTACCGACGATCCGGTGCGCATGTATCTGCGCGAAATGGGATCGGTCGAGCTTCTGTCGCGTGAAGGCGAAATCGCCATTGCAAAGCGCATCGAGGCCGGTCGCGAAACCATGATCGCCGGGCTGTGCGAAAGCCCGCTGACCTTTCAGGCGATCATCATCTGGCGCGACCAGCTGAACGATTCCAACATCCTGCTGCGCGAAATCATCGACCTCGAAACCACCTATGCCGGTCCGGAAGCCAAGCAGGCCCCGGTGATCGAGCGGGTGGAAGAGGAAAAGCCGCGCGATGACAAGCCTCAGCGCCGCTCGCGTGACGACGACGACATCACCAATGTCGGCGGCGACATGCCGGTTGAAGAGGAAGAAGAAGACGAGGACGAAGCCAACCTGTCGCTGGCGGCCATGGAAGCCGAATTGCGCCCGCAGGTCATGGAAACGCTCGATCTCATCGCCGACACCTACAAGAAGCTGCGCAAGCTGCAGGACCAGCAGGTCGAGGGCCGTCTGGCCGCGACGGGCGAACTGTCGTCCAGCCAGGAGCGTCGCTACAAGGAACTCAAGGATCAGCTCATCAAGGCAGTGAAGTCGCTGTCGCTGAACCAGAACCGTATCGAACAGCTTGTCGAACAGCTTTACGACATCAACAAGCGTCTGGTGCAGAATGAAGGCAAGCTCCTGCGTCTGGCCGAATCCTTCGGCGTGCGCCGCGAGGAGTTCCTGAAGGAATATCAGGGCCACGAACTGGACCCTAAATGGGTCGAGCGCGTGAGCACGCTTTCGGCGCGCGGCTGGAAGGAATTCGCCGCCAAGGAAGAACGCACCATCGACCGGCTGCGTTCGGAAATCCAGATGCTGGCAACCGAAACCGCGATTTCGATCGGCGAATTCCGCCGTATCGTCAATCAGGTGCAGAAGGGTGAACGCGAGGCGACCATCGCCAAGAAGGAAATGGTGGAAGCCAACCTTCGTCTCGTTATCTCGATTGCCAAGAAGTACACGAACCGTGGCTTGCAGTTCCTCGATCTCATTCAGGAAGGCAATATCGGCCTGATGAAGGCGGTCGACAAGTTCGAGTATCGCCGCGGTTACAAGTTCTCGACCTATGCGACCTGGTGGATTCGTCAGGCGATCACCCGTTCGATTGCCGATCAGGCGCGCACCATCCGCATTCCGGTGCATATGATCGAAACGATCAACAAGATCGTTCGCACGTCGCGCCAGATGCTGCATGAAATCGGCCGTGAACCAACGCCGGAAGAACTGGCCGAAAAGCTCGCCATGCCGCTGGAAAAAGTGCGCAAGGTGCTGAAGATCGCCAAGGAACCGATCTCGCTCGAAACCCCGGTCGGTGACGAGGAAGATTCACACTTAGGCGATTTCATCGAGGACAAGAACGCGCTTCTGCCAATCGATGCAGCCATTCAGGCCAATCTGCGCGATACGACGACCCGTGTCCTTGCTTCGCTGACTCCGCGTGAAGAACGTGTTCTGCGCATGCGTTTCGGCATCGGCATGAACACCGATCACACGCTGGAAGAAGTCGGCCAGCAGTTCTCGGTTACCCGCGAACGTATCCGCCAGATCGAAGCGAAGGCGCTGCGCAAGCTGAAGCACCCGAGCCGGTCGCGCAAGCTGCGTTCGTTCCTGGACAGCTAAACCGGCCTGGATAGCCAAGCAGAACAAAACATACGGGAAGGGGAGGCGATATGTCTTTTTTGAAGCGTCTTTTCGGTGGAGGCTCTGCCTCCGAAACACCGGCAGAGCCGAAAGAGGCTGGTCGCCTTGAGCACAAGGACTTTCTGATCATTGCCACGCCCTATAGCGAGGGCGGGCAGTATCAGGTCTGCGGCGTCATTTCCAAGTCGATAGGCGGCGAAGTGAAGGAATATCGCTTCGTTCGCGCCGACCGTTGCCCCGGCATCGAAGATGCCGCCAGCATTGCGCTGAACAAGGGCCGGCAGATCGTGGATGAACAGGGCGAAGCCATTTTCCGCTGAACCATCCGCAAGAAGATTGGAAAAGCCGCGCATCAAGGTGCGCGGCTTTTATTTTTAAAGCTAATGTGGCTCGCACAGCATGGCGACCATTCTGCGCACGATGGGCAGAATGGCGAGGAGCACCGGAAACGCGACCACCCATGAAAGAGCCCAGGCGCCCATCCAGCTCGATGCGAGTTCGGGATGGGTAAAGCCAAGGCTCTTGGCGGTTGCAATTAGCGACACGATGAATGTCATCATGATCGATAGGATGAAAGGCATGACGATAGATGCATAGCGGGCGGGCAGTTTCCTGCGGCGTGCGCATTCAAACCGAGACATGTGTATTCCTGAATATTATGCGGGAAAGGCGCAACGAAAACATCAATGCGAATTGCCGTTCCCGGCGGATTGATGCGTTGCCTGACGTAAGACGCTTACGGTCATCGTGATGACGCCGCTTGATTAACCTGTCCGGGAACCGATTTCAACTGTTCTGAGTGGCGGCGATTTGTCCATGCCATTCCGGACACAATTCCAGTATACGCTGCATCATGAACGACAAACCTTTCTGGCGCACCAAGACCCTGAACCAGCTTACCCGCAGCGAGTGGGAGAGCCTGTGTGACGGTTGCGGCCAATGTTGCCTGCACAAGTTGCAGGACGAGGACACCGACGAAATCTATTGGACGAGTGTCGCCTGCACGCTGCTCAATGCCGAAACCTGCCAATGCCGCGATTATCCCAACCGCAAGAAGACGGTGCCGGACTGTGTGTTCCTGACGCCGGAAATCGTCGATGAAGTGGACTGGCTGCCGGTGACATGCGCCTATCGTCTGGTTGCGGAAGGTTCGGACCTGTACTGGTGGCACCCGCTTGTTTCCGGTTCGCCCGAAACCGTGCATGAAGCAGGCATTTCCGTTCGTGGCAAGGTGACGGCCTTTGATCACGATATGGAAGACGACGACGATTATCTGGACCATATGGTGATGCCGGGCGACCGGTGACCGCTGACCAGCGGTTTTCAAACATTGCGTAAATTTAATCTGTGGCCGGAACAGAACGGTACAGAGTTTCATTCATCATAAGCATTTGAATTTATTCTATTTATGGTGGTGTGGCGCAGATATGCCTTGCGCTTCACGGAAAGCTGAACGGTACATGAATGATGGTTTTTCATTCTGTTCATCTATTGCGGGCTACTTCTCGGATGTCTCAGGCAAGACCTGGAAACAAATCGAAAGAGGTTCAAAGATGTCTGCTATTTCGCTCAAGTCGTTCGTCGTAACCGCCGCTCTTGGTGTTGCCGCCATCTTCACGACGGCTGCCACGGCCAGCGCTGCATCGCCAGTTGCCGTTCCGGCTGTCAGCACGTCGGCAGGTTCTGCCATCGTGAACGTAGACTATCGCGGTCATCGCCATGGCCGCCCGGTTTATCGCGGTCCTGCATGCTCGGTCGAAGGCGCCAAGATGAAGGCCAACCGCATGGGCATTCGCAATGCGCGTGTGGTCTATCGCGGCAAGTCGGTTCAGGTTCGCGGCTTCCGCCACGGTCGCCCTGCCGGTGTCGTATTTGCGAATGTACGCGGCTGCCCGATCATTCGCTAAACCCGGATTGAATTTCAAAAGCCCCGGCCTGCGCAATCAGGCCGGGGCTTTTCGTTGTCGGCAGGCAAAGAAAAGGGGCGCTGGTGCGCCCCCTTCCTGTTTGGTCCTCAACTGGACGTTATTCCTTGATCTCGAAAACGACGTTGACCGAGACATTATAGCTGTTCTCGCCGGCTTCAACCGGAACGGAGCCCTGCGGTGCCGCGTCAGCCATGGTCTTGAACTGCGCGCGGGCGATTGGCATCGGCATGGGTGGACGGCTCTGCTCGTTGATCTCGACGAGGCGGCCAATACCGACACCGGCTGCGTCGGCAAGCGTCTTGGCCTTGGCGATAGCGTCGGCAACGGCGCGCTTGCGCGCTTCGTTGATCGTTGCGGCGGGATTGTCGTTCACGAAGTTCAGGTCGCCGCCCTGATTGATGCCGAGGGTGACCGATTCGTCGAGCACGTTTCCGACCTTGGCCAGATCGCGCACACGCACCGTCAGGCTGTTTGAAACCGTGTAACCGGTGATGCTCGGTTCCTTCAGGCCATTCTTGTCGTCAGGATAGACGTAGCGCGGCTGGATGCTGATGCCGCCGGTCTGAAGATCACGGTCTTCAATACCCGCCTTCTTCATGGCTTCGAGCACCTTTGCCATGGCTTCATTGTTGGCCGTCATGGCTTCGCGAGCGGTCTTCGCCTCGCGCAATACGGAGAGATTGAGGATAGCCATATCGGGCGAGGCGGTCATGGTGCCTTCGCCGGTGACGGCGATACGCGCAGGCTGCTTCGTCATCTGATTCTCCTGTGCCAGAGCCGGCAGCGTCAGCGCGCCTGCGAGCATGATTGCAGAAAAGGAGGTTGCAAGAAGAGTGGTAGCGCGGTTGTTCATAAAATCTCCTGTAGAGAAAGTTGAGGTAGCTTTGGCAGGGCAGGCCGTGCCGGAATGGCTGGCCGCCTTGTCTTTGAAATCATTTATTTCTTAAGTTCCCTCTCGTGCATGGAGCAGACGATATCAGATTCGAATTGCGCGCCAAATGCAACCTCCGGTTAAAATGAGAAGCGGGTGTTTCCAGTTTAAGCGGAGCCGCTGGAAGCGCTCTAAGTATTTGTTTCGTCGCATTATCCCACAAAACAGCTGCGCACTTCTGCGGGAAGTGCTCCCGGTTGCATGCTTCGCAACTGAATATGTGCGCATTAGGGCAACTGATGCATTTGACAGCTTGTGTCCCGGCTTTCTTTAGGGTAGGGCAAGGATGCGTGGGGCCTGTAGCTCAATTGGTTAGAGCTGGCGGCTCATAACCGCTTGGTTGGGGGTTCGAGTCCCTCCGGGCCCACCATTTTTCCTTCAGACAGTTTTGTTGCCATAGCAAAATTCGGGCCGGAACCTCCGCTTGTCCGTGGGACGCCCCGTTTCAAAAACTCGATCTCCGATAGGCTGGTTTCGACAGGATTGGCGCTGCCGATATCGCGTGTTGAAGCCGCCGCCTGCTTCAACAGGTCGGTGGGGCCAGCCATCATCACAAAGTTTCAACAAATTTTAGCGGTTCGTTAAGAAAATAGTAACGCAATGAAACAATTTTTTAAGTGACGTGAACTGGCAACAAATTGGAGGTTTTGGGCGATGAGAAAAAATGCAACCACCGTTGCGCTGGCACTGGCGGGGTTGGTGGTGAGTTCTCTCGCGGCTTCAGCGAAGACGAGTTATCTGGGTGAATTCAGGGATTGGGGTGTTTATCAGAACACCGAACTTGCAGGAAACAAGTGCTATGCTTTGACCGTTCCGGTTAATTTCCATCCAGCCGGTGTGCGGCACGGCGATAATTTCGTGATTATTTCCAAAGCGGACGGACAATACAGCCCGCAACTGGTGATGGGATATCAATTGAAGGCCGATAGTTCGGTCAATGTGATGGTGGACGGCGCACGGTTCCCGTTTTTCAGCGAGGGTAATCGCGCCTGGGCGGAAAATGTCGCCGATGAAGCCAAGCTGATACGCGCGATGCGCGCAGGCAAGACGCTCAATGTCCAGGCCACATCGGCCCGTGGCACACAGACCCGCTATACATTTTCCTTGATGGGGCTCTCAGCCTCGTTGCAGCGGGTGGATAGCTGCCGGTAGCATAAGAAAAAGCCCTGCCGGATGGCAGGGCTTCGACTTGAAATTTCCGGCCTCAGGAAAGCCAGGTCTGACGATTGTACCAATCGTCCAGTTCGGAACGCACACGGTCCTTCTCGATGCCGTAGCGCTCCTGAATCTTGCCTTCCAACTGTTCGCGCCGGCCATTGATCTGGTCAAGGTCGTCATCGGTGAGTTTGCCCCACTGTTCCTTGATCTTGCCCTTGGCCTGTTTCCAGTTTCCTTCAACGCGATTCCAGTCCATTGGTAGTCCTCCGTTCTGGGTTGGTTATGGTTAACTAACGCGACGGAACAGGATTGGTTCAGCAAAAAAATTCAGAATTTTTTGGAAAGCTTCACAGAGCCGCAGGTTAGCGGGCTCGGCGAAGAGTTCATGCCTCTGCGCGGCGGGGCGCGTTCCAGATTGCAGGGCTCGCAATCAGCGTTCTCCCATGTATCCGCGCCGTTTCCATTGCTGCAACGGCATGATGTCCGGCGCTCCTCCGCCCGCCTCGTACCAGGAATCGACGGCCCAACGCTGGCCCTGCCTGTCTTCGATAACCGCTGTCCAGTGCGGGTAGCGGCCGTCAAAGAAGGCCCCGCGGGAAGCGCGCCGCGCGACGGAGTGATGCTTCAACCAGCCTCGTGATTGCAGATAATGCAGGAAGGTGTCGGTATTGGTCGATTCATCGATGCAATCCATCTGGCCCCTGATGCGGGCCTTGCCGAACTGCATTTTCGGCTTGTCGCGGACGCCGATGGTCGCGGTGCTGCGCTGTTCGAAGATCGCAACTGCGGCCCGCAACGCCTTCCGTTCGCCATCCGCGCTTCGACCGCCCGCTTGCAGAAGGCCGCGGATACGCTGTTCTTCCTTCGAGGTCAGCGTAACCTTGGACCGGTAATAACATTCGTAACCGTGGCAGACACTGAAGGTCTGTGCCGAAGCCAGCCCGACCGGGAACACCAAACCCATGAGGACGCCTGTACCCAGCAGTTTTATCAAATGGCCGCTCCGCATTCGATTGAACGAATTTCCGTGCAATTTCAGTAAGATAAATAGACCGAATCTCCAGCTATTCTAGCGGTGCTTGTGGCTTGTGAAAAGCAGGGACGGCTCCAGACGCTCCAGCCCCTGATAGGGATTTGCGTGAATAGCCAGAATCCAGAGGCAGAACGAGGCTGTCAGGGAGTAGATGACGAGCGCTTTCACGCCAGCCCGGACGCGATCGGCGTGGGTAGCGGCGATGGTTATCGCGGTCAGGAATGTCAGGGAAAGCACGAGATACCATTTGTAATAGTCGATGGAGGTCGAACCGACGGCCAGGCGGGTATTGCGTGCGTCCTGCAATTCATCGAAGTCGTTGATGAGCTGCGAGATTACCGGCGAGGGGACGTCGGTGCGGGCCAGATTGATGATCTCGCGCCTTATGTTCTGTAGCGCGGTTTCGACGGAACCTGCCGGCTCGACATTGATCTTCTCGCGCCATTCATCATCGATGACGGCAAGGCGATAGCCGGTGAGGGCGGTTGAGAGCGCAGGCGCGGCCAATATCTCCGCATTGGAAGTTCCGATGAGGCGGGAAATCGCCGAGCGCTCTTCGCTGACGGCCTGATCGGCGCGGGAATTGACGCTCCATATATCCGCCGCGACGAAGCCGAGCGACAAAGCCCAGGCGGTTGCGATGGTGCCGATGAATGCGCCGATCGGAATCGAAAGAACATCGCTGGCTGCGTGTTTTGAAAGCATGTCCAGCGCAAAACGCCCGACCGCATAGAACACAATTCCGAGTATGATGAAGGCACCAAACGACAGATAGATCGGCAGCTCGAAGATAAAGGCCATTTATTCCCCCCTTGTAGCGCTTCCAGTCAATCGGAGCTGCTCCAGCGCATTGTTCTGGCGGATATATTTTCCGAGAGCCGCTTTCTGCTGCGCTTCGATATCCGGCATAGTATCCGCTAATATTAGGGAGAAGTGGTTGAATTTTACTTAGGCCGATGGCCTGTCAATCCGGAGCCTGTTCATTTCCCGTCTTGGGCAGGCATATTGCCAATCGAAACGGGGCGTATAGCAAAACCCGCCGGTCGGGCCGGCGGGTCGAACGAGTGAGATCAAATCTAACGCGATCAGAACGAGACGGAGAAGCCGACGACCGGCCCGTGCTGGGTCACGTCATACTTGAACTTCGCAATCGTATCGTTGTCCTTGTAATCCTGGTAGAGGGCCCGATAACCGACGCGGAACGTCGTGGGAACGTCGAAAACCATCGTGCGGTAACCCAGATAGATCTGGCCGTTGGCACTGAGCTTGGTGCCGGCGCCAAAACCGCCAATGTCGGCTTCCGCGAAAATGTTCCAGCGGTCGTTGATATCATAGAAGACGCGCGTTCCCACGAACGGGTCTGTCCATTCCACCTTGCTCGTTTCGCTGAAGCGGCCAACCTGCAATCCTGCTTCAAGCTTTGTCCAGCGAACGCCGACCGTCGGTTCGATCGCGAAGACGCGCTGGTTTCCGAATAGTGTCGTTCCTTCGAGCTGCTGCTCATAGACGCGATAGTAAGCGCCAGCCGACAGGCTCGCTGTCTTGATGTCGAGAGCAAGCTCATTGTCGCGGAGGCTTTCGTCCTGGCTGGTCTTGACGTACTGCCCGTCAATGAAAAAGCCGAACGTGCCGTTGGTGATATCGACATTGCCCATCACGCCCATATCGAGATTGTCGAAAATCTCGCTGAACGGCATATTCACGTCTGTGCTGCGGCCAAGCAATCCGGCGCTACCATTGAGTGACGCGCCCCAGAGATAAGGGCTGACAATCACCTGCCAGCGCTGCTGGTCCTGAATTTCTGGTTGTGCTGTTACGGCATCGGCCGCGAGCGATGCCGTTGATGTTCCAATTAAAACAGACGATGCTAATATAATACTTCTGTAAAATTTTAACAGTAAATTCCCGTTCTGGTTACGTAATTTTCCGTCTTTCACTGAAAAAACCCCCTCAATTATGTATTAGCATTCCTGATAATACATCGGAATCAAATCTTTCTCCATATATATGTTAATCGATTTGGGAAATAAAATGAAAATTCTTACTTGTACTGGTGTTTGTTCTGTGGATTTTAAACGGGCGTTGCAATTTATTGGTGGGCAGCGCTGCACGGCGCTCTTCTGCCGTTGCTGCCTGAGAGCCAGTCTATCAGCGCAAATGCGCATCTTTCTCGCCAATTGTCGCAAGCTAGTGATGACTGGAATTGCTGCCATTTTTTCCTGCGCTGTTGATAATGATTTCGAGCAGCCAGGGCCTGTGGTCGATGATTTCGGTCAGTTCCTGCAGACCGATCTGCGAACCGGCTTCCTTCAGCAGCGCGTTGGCGTCGGAGGCCGATCCGTTCTTGCCTTCGAGCGCCACGCGGTGTGCCCGGCGGATAAGCAGTTCGGGCTGTGTAAAACTGCTCTCGGCAAGTCTTTTCTCAATTCGGCGCTGCAGTTCTTCCGGAGCAATCATCTGCTGAGTTCCTTCATTCCTGTAAAAGTGCGCAGCCATTGCTGACCGTGATCCGCACCCGGAATCTATGTTGAGATTAAGTTTTTACCACGTGACAATTCGTACAAAGCGATCATGTGGAGAGGATTTTACTGCCGGGAGCGAGGCAGGAGACGGCGGGTGGGTTCGACTTTAGTATCACGGAATAGTAACGAAATATTTCAGCACATCAAATCCGCAAAATTGCCAATTTATTGCCACGCTTTCTCTTGTTTGCATCTCACATGCTACTTACATAGCCGATACGCCTTGGCGGGAAGAGCAGTGGTCAGGTAGAACGGATGCGGGAAGCGGGCTTCGCTTCGCGGGTTCGTTGCGCGGTGTCCATTGCCTGTTTCCGTTTGATAACAATAATAATCCGATGGTTTGCAATGGCCACTCTTCGCTATTTTATCTGGCCCATGGTTTTTACCGTATTGGGTCTCGCAGGTGCCGTCTGGCTCGGTTACGAAATGACCGGCACTTTTGGGGGAATGGTCTCCGTCTTCATCATCTGTGCGGTTCTCAGCGTTCTGGAAATATCGCTTTCCTTTGATAACGCCATCGTCAATGCGCGCATCCTGCGCGACATGACGCCGGAATGGCAGCACCGGTTTCTGACCTGGGGCATTATCATTGCCGTTTTCGGCATGCGCATCATCTTCCCGCTCGCCATCGTCGCGGTTGCCATGTGGACCGATCCGATCTCGGCGCTGAAACTCGCCATCTGGCAGCCCGATGAATATGCCCGCGTGATCTCGGAATCGCACACCGGCATCGCCGCCTTCGGCGGCACGTTCCTGCTGATGGTCGGCATGAAGTACTTCTTCGATGTCGAAAAGGATGTGCACTGGATCAAGGCCATCGAAAGCCGCATGTCGAAGTTCGCTTCCGTGCAGGGAGTGGAAATCGGGGTCGCAATCGCGCTGATCATCTTCTTCTCCTACCAGCTGGATGCCGAACATTCGCACACATTCCTGATTGCGGCGCTGTTCGGCCTTCTGACCTTTCTGGCTGTCGAAGGGCTGGGCGAGGTGCTGGATGCGACGCAGGAACAGATGGACATGGTCCATCGCGGCGGTCTTGGCGCCTTCATCTATCTGGAAGTTCTGGATGCCAGCTTCTCGTTCGACGGTGTTATCGGTGCCTTCGCGCTCACCACGAACCTGTTCATTATCGCCATCGGCCTCGGCATCGGCGCCTTCTATGTGCGTTCGCTCACCATCATGCTTGTCGAGCGCAAGACGCTTGGCCAGTACCGCTATCTCGAGCATGGCGCTTTCTATGCAATCCTGGTTCTGGCGGTCATCATGTATGTCCAGACACTGGTGCATATTCCGGAAGTCATCACCGGCCTTATCGGTGCGGCCCTGATCGGTCTCTCGTTCATGTCTTCGCTGCGCTACAACCGGCTCAATCCGAACTGGCAGGAAGAAGCTGAAGAGGTCACAGGGCATTAGAGCGGTTCCTGTTCTGAAGAATCGCCGGAACCGCTCTAACTATTTGTTTTATCGCATTATCCAACGCAAAACCGTTTCACACTTTTGCTGGAAATGCTCTAGCCTTGCCTCGTGCAGTCTGAACAAAGGGGCAGCTTACGCTGCCCTTTTTTGTTGGTCTTGACCGAATCGCCGGAGTTGAGGACCATTGATCATTGCGATGGGTTTCGCAATTTGCCGCGGGTCGTCTCGAATGCAGCGATGCGGCTTCACTGGGGAGGGCACGTTTCCATGGTCGTTACACGGTTGAGCAAGACCGCCTTCGTGGCGGCAATAGCCTTTTTCGCAACGCTGGTTTCGTTCGGCAATATCACCGATTACGATACCAATTTCGCCTTCGTGCAGCACGTTTTGATGATGGACACGATCTTTCCCGATGCCACGATCAAGTACCGTGCCATCGATAATCCGATGCTGCACAATGCCGCCTATATTCTGATCATCGCGGCGGAAACGCTGACGGCGATCCTGTGCTGGATCGGGGCTTTTGCCATGCTTGGCCGCCTGACCGACCGGGCGGCGAGCTTCAACCGCTCCAAGAAGTGGGCCATTGCCGGCCTGTCGCTCGGCTTTCTGGTCTGGCAGGTCGGCTTCATGTCGGTCGGCGGGGAATGGTTCGGCATGTGGATGTCGCAAACCTGGAACGGGATCGAATCCGCGTTCCGGTTCTTCATCACCATCATCGCCGTGCTGATCTTTATCGCCATGCCGGACGGCGAGCTAGAGTAAGTGGGATGCCGAAACAGGCTCGTCGATCAGTTCGACGCCAGCCTGTTTCATCCTTTCGAGCATGATGTCCATCGAGCCGTTGAGGTCGATGCCGCGGCAGGCATCGAGACGGACGCGCACCTGAAAGCCTTGGGCCACGGCATCCAGCGCCGAATAAGCGACGCAGAAATCGGTGGCGAGGCCCACAAGGGTGAGCGAGCCGATATTGCGTTCGCGCAAATATCCGCCAAGGCCGGTCGGCGTTTTATGATCGTTCTCGAAGAATGCTGAATAGCTGTCTATGCCGATGCGAAAGCCCTTGCGGATGACGAGCTGCGCCCGCGTCCATTGCAGGTCCGGGTGGAAATCCGCTCCGTGGCTGCCTTGTACGCAATGGTCGGGCCAGAGCGTCTGCAGGCCATAGGCCATTTCGACCGTATCGAAAGGCCTGGCGCGAGGGTGGGTCGAAGCAAAGCTTGAATGGTTGGCGGGGTGCCAGTCCTGCGTGAGGATGACGTTTTCGCTTTCCTCAATCAGCCGGTTGACGGTCGGAATGATTTCATCGCCGCGATCGACCGCCAGCGAACCGCCGGGGCAGAAATCATTCTGGACGTCGATAACCACAAGTGCATGACCGATCATGAAACGCTCCCGCTTGGCTTGCTTTGCAACCAGATATAGAGCGCATCCTGAAAAGTGGGAACCGGTTTTCGGGCAAGATGCGTGCCACGGCAGGAGCCGGAGCGGTTTCGCGAGGCCTGCAATAAGCCGCGTTCTGGTATAACATCGGCAAGGGTGCTACGGACGAGCCAGATCAGACACCAGACAGGAAACCACCATGACAGATGTAATCGTCCGCGACAGCAATGGCACCCAATTGAATGACGGCGATTCCGTCACGCTCATCAAGGACCTGAAGGTGAAGGGAACCTCCACCACATTGAAGCGGGGAACGCTGGTCAAGGGCATTCGCCTTACCGGAAACCCGGCGGAAGTCGATTGCAGCACCAAGCAGGTCAAGGGATTGGTGTTGCGGACCGAGTTTCTGAAAAAAGCCTAGGCCTCTTCCAGAGCTCGTGCTGTGACTGCAAGGTCAGGCATCGATCTCCACGCGGCCGCGCGGGCGGCTGCAGCAGGCGAGGATATAGCCCTCCGCGATCTCGTCATCGCGGATGCCGCCATTGTGGTTCATTTCGGTCTCGCCGCCGAGGCACTTCACCTTGCAGGTGCCGCAGATGCCGAACTCGCAGGCGCTCGGAATCTTGAGCCCGCCATTGCGTGCCGCAAGCAGGATCGTGTCGTTTTCCGTGCATTCCACTTCCACGCCGGAAAGGCTGAAGACGACGCTGGCGGACGCTACCGCCGGGGCGGCGGGGGCTGCCGCAGCCGTCTCGGAAAGTGTTGAAGGCACCGGCACCGACGAAATCTCGCTTGCCGGATTAAAGCTTTCCTGATGGTAGTTGGCCATGTTGAAGCCGGCATCTTCCAGCAGGCCGCGCACACCGTTCATGAACGGCTCCGGCCCGCAGCAGAAAACCGTGCGGTGCAGGAAATCTGGCGCAAGCAGTTCGAGCCGGGCGCGGTCGATGCGCCCGTGCAGGCCCGGCCAGACATGGCGCGCCGAGGATTGCTCGACGATAAAGGCCAGCCGCATGGCTTCCATGCGGCCCGAAAGCAGTTCCAGCTCCCGGCGGAAAATGATGTCGTCCGGCGTGCGGGCGCAGTTGATGAAGGCGACGTCGGTGGCAGGCGCACAATCGAAGAGCCAGCGGGTCATGGAGACCATCGGCGTTATGCCTGAACCGGCGGAGACGAAGAGATATTTTTCGCCGGGATGGTTGGCGAGCGAGAAGTCGCCATTCGGCCCGTAAGCCTTGATCTTCATCGGCGGGCGCAGATTGTCGAGCATCCAGCGCGTGCCGATGCTGCCCTTCTGCGCCTTGACGGTGACGGAGATATGGTAGGGACGGGAAGGGGTCGAGGACAGCGTATAGGTCCGCAGCACCGGCCCCAGCCCGTCGGCCCGTTCAATCGGCAGTTCAAGGGTGACGAACTGGCCCGGCGTATAGCGGAACCAGTTGTCCTCGGCAGTCTTGAAGGAGAAGGTCATGACGTCTGGCGCTTCTTCGATGGCCGAAATGCATTCCAGCATCTGCAACCTGTCGTTCCACGGCAGCATCTCATCCAGATATTTCAGAGGCTGCATGGCCTTCTCACTTCTCGCTTCGTATTACGGTATCAGGCGACGCGGCTAAGCTTTGCCGCTTCGCCACGCAGGCGCGGCGTCATTGTGTTGGTGTACCATTCGAGGAACTGCATCACGCCGCCTTCATGTTCGACCGAGTAAGGGCCGGGCTGATAGGCGGGCGACCGGATGCCGACGGCGTTTTCTTCCACGATCTGCCGGTCCTGATCGTTTGTCTGTATCCAGACATGGGTCAGTTCGTCGAGATCGTAATCCACACCTTCAACAGCATCCTTGTGAACGAGCCATTTGGTGGTGACAAGCGTTTCCTCGGCGCTGATCGGCAGAACGCGGAAGGAAATCGCGTGGTCCGCCATCAGATGGTTCCAGGTCGACGGATAGTTGAACAGCAGCATGGCGCCGATATTCGTGCCGCCAGCCACCTGATCGCTCAGATGCTTCTTCACCGCCGCCTTGCCGGACATCGTGTAGCTCACCGCGTCGCGCAGGAGCGGGATGCGGGTGATGCGATAGCGGCCGTCTTCCGACATGTTGAATTGTGCTGGCAGGCCGACGCTGGCGCAGTTCTTCCAGAGCTGGTTGATCTCCGGATCTTCCATGACGCCCTGCACGCCGGTTGCCGACGGCGCTTCTGGATAGGTGCGGCAGAGTTCGGGATGGTTGGCGGCGCAGTGATAGCACTCGCGATTGTTTTCCCAGACGAGCTTCCAGTTGCCCTTCTCGATGATCGAGCTTTCGAAGGCGACCTTCGCGTCCTTGATGTTGTGCGGTGCGAGATAAGGCTCGACCAGATTGCGGAAGGAAGCAAAGTCGGGGGCTTCGTCGGCCACGCAGACATAGATATAGCCGGCGACGGTTTCACAATGAACCGGCTTCAGGCCGTATTCGGCTGGCTTGAAGTCCGGGCCGACCTGACGCGCGAAGAGCAGGCGTCCGTCCAGTTCGTAAGTCCACTGGTGGTAGGGACAGACGAGCTTCGCGGCAGTGCCCTTTTCGGCAGCGCAAATGCGCGAGCCGCGATGGCGGCAGGAATTGTGGAAAGCACGAATGCCGCCCTGCGCGTCGCGAACGATGACGACAGGGTAAGCGCCGATCTGCACGGTCATGTAGGAACCGGTCTTCGGCAGCTCGCAGTCGTGGCCGACAAACAGCCAGTCCTTGTAGAAAATGTTGTCCAGATCCTGCTTGTAATATTCAGGATCGGTGTAGAATTTCTGCTCCAGGCTGAAATTGGGGTCGCGCCCGGTCAACAGCCCCAGCATTTCGTTGCGAACGTCCATAGCCTCGAACCCTTGCTTTCCATCTTGATCGGCCCTTCTGCTGTTCTCGCAGCGACTATGGCTCGATCCGGTGTTCCCTTTGTCTTCCGGAAGCACGGCTTGTCCCGTTATCTCAATGGCTTGCCCACATCTCCCGAGGTCTGTGAACTGGCTTCCGTTATCCTGATTCAATCACTGAACTATTCTAAACGCGCATTGGGATGCGACATGGTTTTCGCGTAAAGACGACACGCCAAAATGTCGCTTTTGCGGCGCAGCCAGATCATCGCAAATGTGTGTTACATGCGCCTGCGGAGCGTTTCCGGGATTGCAAATTGGTTTAAAAGCCAGTTACCACGTCAACCATATCCCAATTGTTTCATTCCATGGGAGGCTCGGTGGCCATGAAACGTTCTGAAATCAACGAAATCATCCGCGAAAGCGACGCATTCATCCGTTCTTTCGGCTATGTCATGCCGCCCTTTGCCTATTGGTCGCCCGAGGAACTGAAGGCACGCACCTCGTCTGATGCGCGTGCAATCCGCGATGCGCGTCTCGGCTGGGATATTACGGACTACGGACAGGGAAAGTTCGCCGATCTCGGACTGTTCCTCTTCACCACGCGCAACGGCAATGCCGAGGACCTCAAGCGCGGCGGTGGCATGCTCTATGCCGAAAAGATCATGATCTCGCGCAAGAACCAGCTTTCCCCGATGCATCGCCATGTGGTGAAGGCGGAAGACATCATCAATCGTGGTGGCGGCACGCTGGTGCTCGAACTGTTCAATTCGCGGTCCGACGGCAGCGTGGACAAGGAAACCGACGTGACGGTTGCAACCGACGGACGCCTTGTGACGCAGAAGGCCGGCGCTCACTTGAAGCTTCAGCCGGGTGAAAGCGTGACACTGCTGCCCGGCAACTGGCATGCCTTCTGGGGCGAGGGCGGTGACGTGTTGATCGGTGAAGTTTCGACCGTCAATGACGACCTGACTGATAATATTTTCCGCGAGCCGATCGGCCGCTTTTCGAATATCGAAGAAAACGAGAAGCCGCTGCATCTGCTGGTGTCGGACTACGACAAATGGCTGTGATGCTACCGATATTTCGGTTCTGGCAGCCTGCAAATGGTGTTGTTTGACGCTTCCGGTCCGCATGTAACTTTAAGTGAACGATGCTCCGGTTCTCTAACGCCTCCATTTCCGGCAAACCGGAGCCGGAATCTCATCAGGCTCTCGCGAATGCAAACTGAAGGACTGAACATATGAAGCTGGCGATGATCGGAACGGGCTATGTGGGGCTGGTTTCGGGTGTGTGTTTTGCCGAATTCGGCTTTCACGTCACCTGCGTGGACAAGAATCCGTCGATCATCGAACGGCTGAAGGCCGGTAAGGTCACCATCTTCGAGCCGGGTCTCGATGAATTGATGACCCGCAACATTCGCGATGGCAGGCTGGAGTTCAGCACTGACCTTCCGGCAAGTGTCGCGGATGCCGATGTCATCTTCATCGCGGTAGGCACGCCATCCCGTCGCGGCGACGGCGAGGCGGATCTGCAATATATCGAGGCTGCTGCGGACGAAATCGCTGCCGCCATGAAGCCCGGCGCCGTCGTCGTCATCAAGTCGACAGTCGTAGTCGGCACCAATGCGCGCATACGCGACCGCATCAAGGCCGCCAATCCGGGTGTACCGTTCTCGATGGTGTCCAATCCGGAGTTTCTGCGGGAAGGTTCGGCGATCGAGGATTTCATGCGACCCGACCGTGTTGTCGTCGGCGTGGAGGACGAGCGCGGCAAGGCCGCAATGCAGCGCCTCTATCGTCCGCTTTACCTGCGTGAAACACCGATGGTCGTCACCTCGCTGGAAAATGCCGAAATCATCAAATATGCGGCCAATGCCTTTCTGGCCATGAAGGTGACTTTCATCAACGAGGTCGCCGACCTTTGCGAGAAGACCGGCGGCAATGTGCAGGAAGTGGCTCGCGCCATCGGTATGGATAATCGTATTGGCTCCAAGTTCCTGCATGCCGGACCGGGTTTCGGCGGATCGTGCTTCCCGAAAGATACGCGCGCCTTTGCTGCAACCGGCAAGAAATACGAGGCGCGTCAGTCGCTGATCGAGCAGGTTATAGCGGTCAATGAAACCCGCAAGCAATCCATGGCGGAACGGATCGTGACCGCCGCCAAGGAGAGCGGTGCGGACAGGGTTGCTGTTCTAGGCGTCGCCTTCAAGCCGAACACCGACGATATTCGCGAGTCTCCCGCGCTCGACATTATCGCGGCCATTCAGAAGGCCGGAATCAGGGTTCAGGCGCACGATCCGGAAGCTATGGACGCGGCCCGGGCGGTGCTGCCCGATGTTGTCTGGTGCAATTCAGCCTACGAAGCTGTAGAGGGGGCGGGTGTCGTGGCTCTGCTGACGGAATGGAACGCCTATCGTGCGCTCGATCTGAAACGGGTGGCGGGTGTCATGGCCGGAAATGTGCTGATCGATCTGCGCAATGTCTACAAGGCCGAGGACATTGCCGGTACCGGGCTTGACTATCGCTCAGTGGGCCGGACGCTGAGGGCCTAAAAACAATAATTCTGAACCGGGGAGTTTACTCCCCGGCTGTCAGCCGCTTCTTTTCGTTGGCGATGAGCCAGAGATTGCGGATATAGACGATGAGGCCGAGGCCCTGACCGGCGATGAAGACCGGGTCCTTGCGCTGGATGGCATAGATCAGCAGCAAAGCGCCGCCGAACAGCGAGAAGAACCAGAAGGCCACCGGCATGACGCTGCGCCTTGCCTTTTCGGATGCGAGCCACTGCACCACGAAGCGCATGGTGAAACAGGCCTGGGCGACAAAGCCCAGCACGATCCAGCCATCCCATTGCGCCACGAAAACGTCGTGCAGCCACTGCGACAGGCTGTTGAAAATATCAGTCATGGGTGATCTCCCTCACGCGAGGAACGACCTTGCGGCGCTTGCGCAGCCACCAGACGCCATAAAGGTCCAGAATGCCGCGCATTCCACGGTCCAGAATGCCGTAATTGGATTTGCCGTGGCGGCGTTCGCGATCGACCACGTCGACATGCACCACATCGTAGCCTTCGCGCAGCGCCAGCGCAGGAAGGTAGCGATGCCAGCCATCGAAGAACGGCAGTTGCCGGAACAGGTCGGTATGCAGCGCTTTCAGGCCGCAGCCGGAATCGCGCGTCTTGTCCTTGAGGATCGCGCCGCGCAGATTATTGGCAAAGCGCGACGACAACTGCTTGAGTTTCGTATCCGTGCGCTTGAGGCGCTGTCCCGCTGCAATGCCGTAATCCGGTCCGGCTTTGATCAGCGCATCCGCCAGAACGGGGAGATAGGCGGGATTGTTCTGCCCGTCGCCATCCATGGTCACGACGATCTTGCCGCGCGCCGCGAAGACACCGGAGCGCACTGCGGCGCTCTGGCCCGATGAACGATCATGGCGCAGATGGCGAAGCGGCTTGCCTGCATGGATGCGGCCCGCGAGTACGTCGCTGGTCGAGTCCGTCGAACCGTCGTCTACGACGATGACTTCGTATGCGCGGCCCTGCATGGCGGCATCGACTTCATCCAGCAGAAAGGCAAGATTGTCGGCTTCGTTGCGGCAGGGGATAACCACAGAAATCGTCGGTGTGTCCAAGCGGAGTGTTCCTTCATTCCTCGCGCCATCTGCTTAAGCCCGGCTTACCTGCCCGGAAACCCGATAGCGCGCAAGGCGCGCTGCATAGCATTGATTGCATGGCAAAGCCAAGACGGTTCAAGTAATCGTGAGTTCTGGCCCGGATAATAACTCGATTGATCGGTTGACTGCCGTTTTCTAGCTGGTCAATGCCGGTGACGGAAGAGCCTCCGCCAGCCAATCCAGAAAATTCTGCATCACCTGATCCCGGTTGGTCTCGTTGAGGCTTTCGTGGCGGGTGCCGGGAAGGATCGTGCAATCGACACGCTTGAAGCCCATCTTCCGCATTCTCTCCCCCAACTTCTGCACAGCGGCGCCGTTCGCCGTTGCCGGGTCTTCGGCGCCGCCAACCAGATTGAACGGCATGTCCCGCGGAACCTTTGAGAAATTGCGGTCGTCGGCCCCGCGCCGGATCAACCGGAAAATGTCGATCCACAGCGCCACGCTGGCGTCGAAGCCGCAAAGCGGATCGGCGATATAGGCATCGACCTCCGCTGCATCGTGCGAAAGCCAGTCGAACAGCGTGCGGTGGCCCTTTATGGACCGGCCCCAGGCGCGGAAGGTCATTTTCGGCAGAATGCTGCTTGGAACGTCCGAGCCTTTCAGCATGCGCTCCATATAAAGAAGTGCGAGTGCCGCAGCGCTTTGCGCTCCACCGTCAAAATTTGCATTCCAGACCGCCGCCGCATTCACTGTGTCGGCATGGTCCAGCACATAGTTCAGCGCGATCAGCCCGCCCATAGAATGGCCGAAAAGTACCACGGGCAAGCCCGGATGCTTCTCGTGAATGTGACGGTTGAGCGCCCGCACGTCCTCGATGGCCACGATATGGCCCTGCTTTTGCGCGAACGTGCCTCTCGGTGCATGAGCACCGATATTGGTGCCGTGCCCGCGATGGTCGTGAATATAGACGTGGCAGCCAGCCGCCGCGAGGGCGAAGGCGAAGCGTTCATATCGCGCCGAATGTTCGGCGAGGCCGTGGCACAGCTGGACAACCGCTCGCGGCATGGCGGCGCGGACGGTGCGGAACGGAAGTTCTGATTTGTCTGCGACCGGCAGATGATGAATGGTTTTGAACGTCATTTCGCCATCTGATTTTATGCCGTGCAAATAGTCAATCTCCCCGATGCAGCGTCGCTAAAACAGGCATTGGATCGACGGGTGAACGAATTTTAGGCAATAGCGTTTTTTGTGCAGATTCTGCTTGAAAAGCGCAAAAGCTTGGGCAAATCTAGCTTTGCAGACGGGGTTTTGAAGGGCATCCAGGGGCGTCTAGAGACAGAATTCACGTCATAACTTGCAGGCCGTCCGATGAAAGGGAGGAAACTTTCGCGGACGGTGGCCAGAGGGGAAACCGGGTGACGGAAATATCCGCGCCCGGTTTCATTATATTTGTTTCTCGAGCAGATGCGGACTGGTGGTTCCGGCTGCTTCCATTTCGCGGGTTGGCGTTTGCTTCCGGGGCATATTTGGCCTACATACGCCTCAGCAATTTCCGCGCGGTTCGACCTGATCGGCGACCCGCGCTTCTCAACCTGCGGAGACGACGCGCTTTATGGCACGCCAGTTCATTTATCACATGTCCGGCCTCAACAAGGCCTATGGCAACAAGAAGATTCTGGAGAACATTCATCTCTCCTTCTACCCTGACGCCAAGATCGGCATTCTCGGTCCCAACGGCGCCGGTAAGTCGACCGTGCTCAAGATCATGGCCGGTCTCGACAAGGAATATACCGGCGAGGCGTGGCTCGCCGAAGGCGCGACCTGCGGTTATCTCCCGCAGGAACCGGAACTCGATCCGTCCAAGGATGTGCTCGGCAATGTGATGGAAGGCGTCGCTGAGAAGAAGGCGATCATCGACCGTTACAACGAACTGATGATGAACTATTCCGACGAAACGGCGGATGAAGGCGCAAAGCTGCAGGACATCATCGACAGCCAGAACCTCTGGGATCTGGACAGCCAGGTGGAAATGGCCATGGAAGCGCTGCGCTGCCCTCCGGGCGATGCGGACGTGTCCAAGCTTTCGGGTGGTGAAAAGCGTCGCGTGGCGCTTTGCAAGCTTCTGCTTTCCAAGCCCGACCTGCTGCTTCTCGACGAACCGACCAACCATTTGGATGCCGAAACGACCGCATGGCTGGAAAAGCACCTGCGCGAATATCCGGGTTCGGTGCTGATCATCACCCACGACCGTTACTTCCTCGACAATGTGACGGGCTGGATTCTCGAGCTCGACCGTGGTCGCGGCATTCCGTATGAAGGCAACTATTCCGCCTATCTGGAAGCCAAGGCCAAGCGCATGCAGCAGGAAGGCCGCGAGGAAGCAGCGCGTGAAAAGGCGCTGTCGCGTGAACGCGAGTGGATTTCAGCAAGCCCGAAGGCGCGTCAGGCCAAGTCCAAGGCGCGTATCAAGGCCTATGACGAACTGGTCAAGAGCGCGGAAGAACGCCGCCCCGGCGACGCGCAGATCATCATCCCGGTGGGCGAGCGTCTGGGTCAGGTGGTCATCGAGGTTGAGAACCTGTCGAAGGGCTTTGGCGACCGCCTGCTGATCGACGATCTGAGCTTCAAACTTCCGGCTGGCGGCATTGTCGGGGTGATCGGCCCGAACGGCGCCGGTAAATCGACGCTCTTCAAGATGCTGACGGGGCAGGATCAGCCGGACAAGGGTTCGGTTCGCATCGGCGACACGGTTCACCTTTCCTATGTGGACCAGAGCCGCGACGCACTCGACGCCAACAAGACCGTATGGGAAGAAATTTCCGGCGGCAATGACGTCATCAAGCTCGGCAAGTTTGAAATGAACTCCCGCGCTTATTGCGGTGCGTTCAATTTCAAGGGCGGTGACCAGCAGCAGAAGGTCGGCAATCTTTCGGGCGGTCAGCGCAATCGCGTTCACTTGGCCAAGATGCTGAAATCCGGCGGCAATGTCCTGCTCCTCGACGAACCGACCAACGATCTCGATACGGAAACGCTCGGCGCGCTTGAAGATGCGCTCGAAAATTTCGCGGGCTGCGCCGTTATCATCAGCCACGATCGCATGTTCCTCGACCGCCTGGCGACGCACATCCTCGCATTCGAAGGCGACAGCCACGTCGAATGGTTCGAAGGAAACTTCGAGGATTACGAAGCCGACAAGATCCGCCGTCTTGGACCGGATAGCGTCAATCCCAAGCGGGTTACCTATAAGCCGCTCACTCGTTAATTACTCTCAAAAGGCCGGTGCATAGCGCCGGCCTTGTCGTTTGATGAAGGGAGACAGGATGAAAGACTGGTCCGCAAAGCAATATCTGAAGTTTGAAGACGAACGCAGTCGCCCGGCGCGTGATCTTCTGGCCCGGATACCGCTCGACGCGCCGCGCAAGGTTGTCGATATCGGCTGCGGCCCGGGCAATTCGACGGAGCTTCTGGCCGAACGTTGGCCAGACGCCCATGTCTCCGGCTTCGACACATCACCCGACATGATCGAAAAGGCCAGGGCGCGCCTGCCGCATGTTGATTTCACCATCGGCGACGTGACGAGCTTTGAGCCGGATGCGCAGACCGATGTTCTTTTCTCCAATGCCGTGTTCCAGTGGCTTCCCGATCACATCGCGCAGATGAAGCGCCTCTTGTCGCTGCTTCGTCCCGGCGCAGTGCTGGCCGTCCAGATGCCGGATAATATGGGTGAGCCCACGCATGTCGGCATGCGCGACGTGGCCAGAACGGAAGCCTTTGCCGCCAAGATCGGCACCGAGGGCAGGGAGCCTTTGCCGCCGGTGGCGGAATATTACAACGCACTGGCCAGCCAGGCTGCACGGATCGATCTATGGCATACGATCTATAACCATCCGCTGGATGGCGTGGATGCCATTGTGGAATGGGTGAAGGGGACAGGTTTGCGGCCTTTTCTCGATCCGCTCGATGAGCAGGAACAGGCCGACTATCTGGAGGCCTACAAAGAGCAGATCGCGCCGCATTATCCAGCGACGGTCGACGGAAAAGTGCTGTTGCGTTTTCCGCGTATTTTTCTGGTCGCTCAAAAGAAATAACTGTCTCAAAGGTCGCTCCACACGGGGAATTGATCGATTGCCCGTGCGGGCGATCTCAATTATTTATTTGTTATTTCAAAGGGTTGCATCGTCTCTGGAACAGGCGGCGCTGCCAGCCGTTTCATTTAGCAATTTCTCATATTGTAATAGATTGCATGCAAACGATTTTGTTCCTATGGTCTGGCCGCATCCTGAAACCGCTCTAGATATGGAGCCTGTGATCGCAACGCCGTGATGCGTTTCATCCCGTCGCGATTTCGTTCAGGAGGCCGGTTTCGATGCTCTTGCTCCGTTTATATTCTTCGTTGGGAATGAACACCGAGACCGCCGGTTCAAGGACCGTCTGTCATCGCCAGCGATTCAGACGGCATGATTTTGACCGGGAGGACATTTCAAATGCGAGGCTGCCTTTCGACTGAAACGCGGATCGCTTTTTATGTTTGTGAAGTGAAACAATCGCCGATTTCGGTCATCCCGCATGGGACCGGCGGCTTGCGGGCTGTTCGACAACTGCCCGCTATCGGGAGTTTTCAGAATGAACAATGCAGAAATGCATGCTGACGCCAATGGCGAGATCGAAGCGGCACATGATGCCCATGACACGCGCCGCCGCGTCTTTGCCATCGTGGCCAGCGCATCGGGCAATCTGGTGGAGTGGTACGATTTTTACGTCTATTCCTTCGGCGCGCTTTACTTTGCGTCGCAGTTTTTTCCCGCCGAAGACCAGACCAGCCAGTTGTTGAACGCGGCTGCGATTTTTGCGGCTGGTTTCCTCATGCGCCCTATCGGCGGCTGGCTCTTTGGCCGCATTGCCGATAGGCTCGGCCGACGCACATCCATGCTGATTTCGGTCACGATGATGTGCCTCGGTTCTTTCGCGATCGCCATTCTGCCGACCTATCAGAGCATTGGCATTGCGGCACCATTCCTGTTGCTGATTGTGCGGCTTTTGCAGGGGCTTTCCGTCGGTGGCGAATACGGCACCACCGCTACCTATATGAGCGAGGTGGCGTTGGCCGGTCGTCGTGGCTTCTTTTCCTCGTTCCAGTATGTCACGCTGATCGGCGGGCAGTTGCTTGCCGTTCTGGTGATCGTGGTGCTGCAGTTCTTCCTGACATCGGATGAGCTTCACGCCTGGGGCTGGCGCATTCCTTTCGCCATTGGCGGTGTCGCGGCCATCGTGGCGCTTTTCCTGCGGCGGACCCTTCACGAGACCTCGACGGAAGAAACCCGCAGCAACAAGGCAGCGGGCAGCTTCGCCAATATCTGGAAGAACCACCGCAAGGCTTTCCTCGTTGTGGTCGGCTTCACGGCTGGCGGTTCGCTCGCCTTCTATACCTTCACCACCTATATGCAGAAATATCTGGTCAACACGGCTGGCATGAGCAAGGAAACGGCCAGCGAAACCATGACCGTCGTGCTGCTGGTCTATATGCTGATGCAGCCGCTCTTTGGCGCATTGTCCGACAAGATCGGGCGCAAGACGATGATGATCGGGTTTGGCGGCATTTCCATCCTGACGACGATTCCGCTCCTGACGCTGATCGGTTCGGTTCAGAGTCCGCTCTGGGCGTTCATCTATATCGTGATCGCGCTGGCGATCGTCAGCATGTACACCTCCATCAGCGGCATCGTGAAGGCAGAACTGTTTCCGGCGGAAGTGCGGGCGCTGGGCGTCGGCTTTTCCTATGCCATCGCCAACGCTATTTTTGGCGGCACGGCGGAATATGTGGCGCTGTGGTTCAAGCAGCAGGGCATGGAAAGCGGCTTCTTCTGGTATGTGACCGTGATCATGGTGGTAGTCTTCGTCGTCAGTATCGTGATGCCGAACCCGCGCACGCACGGCTATCTGCAAGGGCACGGTTCGGTCGATTGACATTCGCCAAGCTGGAATATTTTCAGGCCCGGATCGGTACGATTGCGGGCCTGAATGCATTGTGTGGCCTTGCATTCCGCGATGCGCTATCATCCGGGAGTTTTTATGGGGCGTTTTCATGAAATATTTTCTGAGATCAGAGCATTTCAAGCAAAGGCATAATGCGTTCGCGGTCCCGTTTTTGGGGGCGGCCCTATTCATGGTGCTGCTTACTTTCCCTGCTCATGCGGTGCTCGCACCGAATGTCGAGGCAGGCCGGGAACTCGCCTCCGTGACCGAGGCGGTCGGAAAGCGCTTTCCGGGCCAGCCCATCCAGAGTATCACCCGACAGGATTCCGGTTCTTACGATGTCCGGGTCGGAACATGCAGGTTGAAGGCCAGGATCGTCACCCTGCCGACACCGCAAGGCATGGTTGGTCCACGGCAATATACCGTGCGGTTGACCCGGCCCAAATGTGCGGCGGCAAAACAGTAAATCCCGGCTGGTTTACATCTGTACGACTTCATCGTCCTCCGGCGAGACGAGCCGTGTGGAGCGCCACTCCGTGAGTTTCGCGTTGATCGCATCCAAAACGAAGAACCGTGCCGAATCCCTGTCATAGCCTTCGTCGCGCAGCGCGTCGTAATCGGTGTGGGAATGGCGCACATGCGCAACGGTCGCGAGCCACACGGCAGTGGAAGGCGGCAGCGTCTTCATATGCGGAGCAAGTGCTGCGGCGCGGATAGGTTCGGAGTCCGAATAGGGGACGGCCGGAAGCAGAAGCGTCAGGGACTTGGCGATTGCCTTCTGGCGATTGGTGCCTGCGCTCATTCTGCTCTCCTTCCATATCCGCATGCGCCTGAAAATCCGAACCGATTTCAGGAAGCACGACGCTTGGCTTCCTGTCTGGAACGTTTTTCGTGCATCCGTAAGGCGTGGGGCGCTCGTTTGCGAATCCCTTACGCCGCCATTCTGCATGAAAAGTCCTTGCGTCAAAATTGTTTTCCATATAAACATATCTTTATGTCTTTTAGTCAGCCCGAGGGCCAAGTGATGAGCAGTTTGCAGCTGCAACTCGATCAGATGGTGGATGTGTTGAAGGCGGTGGCGGAGCCAAGCCGCTTGCGCATTCTGGCGCTGTTGGCGCGGGGCGACCTGACCGTTTCGGACCTCACGACGATATTGGGGCAATCCCAGCCGCGTGTTTCGCGTCATCTGAAGCTGCTGGCCGAAGCTGATCTGATCGATCGCTATCAGGAAGGGGCGTGGGCCTATTTCCGTCTCGCTGACAATGTGATCAGCGGTGATCTGGCGCGCGGGCTTCTGGCGCGCCTCGACAGTGCCGATGCGCTGGTCGAGCGCGACATGGAGCGCCTGTCGCAGGTGAAGTCCAGCCGTCAGGAAAAGGCAGCCGCCTATTTCAGCGCCAATGCCGGCAGCTGGGATCAGATACGCAAGCTGCATGTGCCCGAAGACGCGGTCGAAGTGGCGCTCAAGAAAATAGTCGGCGACAAGCCGTTTCAGGCCATGCTGGATGTCGGCACGGGTACGGGCCGGTTGCTGGAGCTTTTTGCGCCGCTTTACCTTCGCGGCGTCGGTATCGACATCAATCGCGACATGCTTGCCGTGGCGCGGGCCAATCTCGATCTGGCGGCAATCGGCAATGCCCAGGTTCGTCAGGGCGATGTCTATGCGCTGCCTGTCGAGCGCGAGAGTTTCGATCTGGTGACCATTCATCAGGTTCTGCACTTTCTTGACGACCCGCTGGCTGCGATCAGGGAAGGCGCGCGGGCGCTGCGCCCCAACGGGCGGCTGCTGATCGTCGATTTTGCACCGCACAGGCTTGAGTTCCTGCGCGAGGAGCACGCGCATCTGCGGCTTGGCTTCAGCGACGAGCAGATGCTGGGCTGGATGAGGGATGCCGGTCTTGAACCGGAAAAGACACTGGAGCTGGAGCCGAAGGCTACCAACGGAGATCAGGGGCTGACAGTGAAGCTGTGGCTTGCCCGCGATCCGCGCCTTCTGATCGCCGACCCGGTGTCGAAAACGATAGAGCGCGTTTCGGCTTGATGAAGTCAGACGGAAGCACACTCTAAATATTTGTATTCACGGCATTATGCGACGCCCGATGTTTCCATCTGGCTGCAAAATGCTCCGAGCATGACGGAGACAGTTTGATGGGTTTTTACGGTCTTTCCCGCCGACCGGACGTTGGCCAGACCACCCGGGTATCGTTCGAATTCTTCCCTCCCAAGACGGAAGAAATGGAACAGCGTCTCTGGGATACGGTCACGCGGCTCGCCCCGTTGCAGCCTGAATTCGTTTCGGTGACCTATGGCGCCGGTGGTTCCACGCGGGAACGCACGGCGCGCACCGTTGCGCGCATTCTCAAGGAAACCGACGTCAAGCCCGCCGCGCATCTGACCTGCGTGGATGCGACGCGTGAGGAAGTCGACCGTGTGGTGCGTGAATTCGCAGCGTTTGGCGTTAATCGTTTCGTGGCGCTGCGCGGTGATCCGGCGGCGGGTATAGGCGAAAAATATGTGCCGACGCCGGGCGGCTACCAGAACGGTGCCGAACTGGTCTCCGGCCTGCGCAATATTGCGGATTTCGACATTTCAGTTTCCGCCTATCCTGAAAAGCATCCGGAAAGCCCGGATTTTGCAACTGATATCGATATGCTGAAACGCAAGGTCGATAATGGTGCGACGCGCGCCATCACCCAGTTCTTCTTCGAGAACGATCTTTACGAGCGTTATGTCGAGCGGGTTCGCCGCGCAGGCATCTACATCCCCATCGTTCCGGGCGTGCTGCCGGTACACAACTTCAAGCAGGTCAAGAATTTCTGCGCGCGGTCGGCGACGCATATTCCGGCCTGGCTGGCCGAGCGTTTCGACGGGCTGGACAACGATCCGCAGACGCACCAGCTGGTGGCAGCCGCAATTGCCGCCGAACAGGTGATGGATCTGATCGAACGCGGCGTGCAGGATTTCCATTTCTACACGATGAATCGCGCCGATCTGCCCTTTGCGATCTGCCATATGATCGGCATAAGGCCGAAGGCGGAAGCAGCGCTGGAAATGGCCTGAAACAAAAGAAAGTCCGGCGATTTCGCCGGGCTTTCTCGTTTCCGTGCGGGTCGACCTATCCTCAAAAACCGAAGCCGCCGTAATGGTTTAGGCCATTTCCCTTAGAGCATTTCCTGTTTAGGCTGGTGTCTTTATCCCGAAACCGGTTCCCACTTTCGGGAGACATACTCTAAGGGATGACCCCTGCTATCAACGCTGCAACAAATGCAAATGCCGCACAGATCATGAGGACATTCAAAGATCGCGTAAGTCCCATTGGTCTGTCTCCTTCATATGCGCCCGACTGGTCGGACGCGCGCTGGTAGGAAACCGGAATCTAAGCGCAAAACGCCCCGAACAAAAGAAGATTTCGTTCTGCAATCTGCCGTGATAGGGGAATAAACCTATTGTTTACCCTCTAAACTATTGAAATATTTGACTAGAAAAATTTGTTCACATTTCATGAAAAAGACATCGAACTGCCACGTTTGGTGCTGTTTTCGCCGCACTTGCCACAGCTTTTTTGACACGTTTTTAGCCCATTTCAGCGAATTAGCGCCAGATATGCCGACAAGGTGAGGACTGATATCACGGTCGAATAGAGGATGACGTTGGAGGTTATCGCCGCTTCGCGACGATAATGCTCGGCCAGCATGAACGGCCCGGTGCCGGTCGGCAGGGCTGCGAGAAGCGCGGCGCTCTGCGCCAGCAGGGGCGGTAGTCCGAACACATGGACCGCCAGCAGCCAGGTTGCGAGCGGTTGAACGATGAGCTTCACCGAGACCAGGAAGGCGATGGCATTCACGCTTTCACGTTCGATCTTGCGCGGTTGGGCGAGGAACAGGCCAAGGGCCACGAGCGCGCAAGGCGATGCGGCACCGCCGAGCATCTTGAGGAAGGTTTCCGCCGGGGGTGGGATCGCGAGCCCCAGAAAGGACACCACGGCACCAAGCGCTGGAGCGACAAGCAGCGGATTGCGGATCAGGGATAGCACCACCTTCCAGATGAGACGGAGCGGCTTCTTTTCGGTTTGCAGGCCGATTTCGATTAGCACGATGGCAAAAGCGAAGGTGACGCAGACGGTGATGATGATCGAAATGGTTGTCGCGGCCAGAACGCCCGAGCCGAAAGCGATCATCGAAAGCGGGATGCCCATATAACCGGTATTGGGATAGGCGGCGTTCAGGCCGTCCAGCGCGGTATCGGCAAGCGGCATTTTTCCGCGCAGCCGCACCAGAAATGGCAATGCGAAAGCAATGGCGCTTGAAAGCAGAAACACTGCGATGAAGCCTGGCTGCCACAGCTCGCTGCCATGGGTATTGGCCATGATGTCGAAGAGCAGGGCAGGCAGTGCAAGATAGACGACGAAACGGTTCAGCTCCGCTATTGCATGCGGCCCGAGAATTTTCAGCCTGAAGGCACCCCAGCCGGAGAAAATCAGCGCGAAAACGGGAAGGACGACGAACAGCGTTGTGAGCATGGGGCGCATTTCAGTTCGGGAAAGGAAAAGGCGCGGGCTTTGAACTCCGCGCCTTGTCGAATATCAGAGCTTGTCGAGAAGCTCCTGCGTTGGCCAGGAATCGGCGGGCATTCCGAGGCGCAACTGTTCGGCGCGCACGGCATCGCGGGTGGCGACACCGAAAACGCCGTCGATCTTGCCCATTTCATAGCCGCGCGCCTGCAGCTTGGTCTGGAGTTCCTTCAGCTGGTCCTGCGTCAGGCCGGGAACCGGGGTGCCGGGATCGAAGGCAGGCGCACCCGCCAGACGGGTCGCGAAATAGGCCGCCGTGGTCGCATAGACGATGGACTTGTTCCATTCCACGAACACGTCGAAGTTCGGATAGGACAGGAAAGCCGGTCCCTTGCGGCCAAGCGGCAGCAGAAGCGACGCATCACCGTCATCCGGACCGAGCGGACCATTGAGGCCGGTCACGCCCTGTTCAGCCCACCAGGAATGCGGCTTGCGATTGGTGCGGATCGCTTCTTCCCAAGGCAGGTCCTTGGTGAGGCGAACTTCCTCGAGCCATGGCTGGCCACGTTTCCAGCCGAGTTCCGAGATCATGCGACCGGCGGTCATCATGGCGTCGGGAACGCTGTTCTTCAGATCGACCTTGCCGTCGCCATCGCCGTCAACGCCACGTTCAAGATAGTCCTTCGGCAGAAGCTGCATCATGCCGATTTCGCCAGCCCATGCGCCAGTGGTCGCCGCATCGACGACCCCCTGATCGAAAAGCTTGAGAAGGGCGATCAGCTGCGGGCGGAACAGGTCCGGGCGGCGGCAGTCATAGGAAAGGGTGACAAGCGCATTGAGCGTGTCGAAATCTCCCTGAATTGCACCATAGTCGGTTTCCAGGCCCCAGAAGGCGGCAAGGACTGGTCCCGGTACGCCATAGGTATCTTCGACCTTCTTGAAGACATCGGCATATTTGACCAGATTGTCACGGCCCTTCTTCAGGCGCGCTTCCGAGATGAGGCGCTTGGAAAATTCGGTGAAGGTCAGGTTGAAGACAGTCTGCTTGCGGTCGCGGTCGAGCACCTTCTGCTCAAGCATGGCCTTGTGCAGTTCGGCGATGCCCTTCTCGCCGACACCGGCGTCACGGGCTTCCTTGGTCAGATTGTCCATCCACTGGCCGAAATCGATCTCGCATTCCGGCTTTGGAAGATTGACGGCGTTTTCAGCCGGGGCCGCAGCAGGCGCAGGGGACGCGGCGGCCTGTGCATTGGACATGGCTGTCGATGCCAGCAGGGCGGCTGCGATAACTGAAGCAAACAACTTCATTGGTAACTCACACTAATAAACCGGGAGCAGTCGGCTCCCTTCCGAGGATTGTTTTGCTATTGCCCCAACAAGCCCCGGAAATGAAGCAAAACTTGGTGTGAACTGCCAAACTGGGCCGTGTTAGCGGACCTTGTTGCTTTCCAGCCACTTTTTCCACGTATTGGCGTCACCTGCGAAGACGTTGATGTCGGCGTCGCCCTTGATGCCGGGAATGGAGCCGGTGCCGGTATATTGCCAGAACGTCCACGGATGCGGTCCGTATTTTTCGTCAGGATGACCGGCGACGGAGCGCAGCCAGAACGGATAATCCGCCATCTGCCGCAGATCGTTGTCATCGAAGAAATCGACCGTCGTGTAGACGATCGGGCGCTTGCCGTAATGTTTTTCCAGCGCTTGCAGGAAAATGCGCATTTCCTTGCGCACAACGGCTGCGTTGGGGCGCAGCTTGCAGGTTGGCGACTGCGGGTTCCATTCCATGTCGAGAACGGGCGGAAGCGCGCCGGGGTCACGCGGTACGTTTTGAATATACCAGCGCGCCTGCTCGATCGCCGGACGGCAGAAATAATAGAAATGATAGGCGCTCCGGGCGATGCCTGCCTGACGGGCGCCGTTCCAATGTTCCTGAAAGCGGTCATCGACCCGGTCGCCGCCTTCGGTCGCCTTGATGAAGGCAAAGGAAATGCCACTGGCGCGAACGGCGCTCCAGTCAATATTGGTCTGGTATTTGGAAACGTCCGTGCCGTGGATCGGATAGTGCCACGGCGTCTTGCCGGTCCAGTCGTGCGGGTCGCGATCCCCGAAACGGGGCGCCTTCACCGGGCCTGACGGCGGTGGAATGCGGGCTACCGAACCACCTGATTTCTTTACGTCGGAAAAGTCGTAGTCCACCGTCGTGCAGGCGGAAAGAAGTAAAGCGCCGAGGGCGAGAATGCTGCAGCTGGCCAGACGGTTCATATAGTGGTTCCGTGTCGCGAATCAGTCCTCTAACGGTTACGCGATCCGGAGGCAGACGTCACCAGTCTGCCGGTCAAGTTTGCTGCTAATCTGTTGAAGTGGCTGGCATCGCCGCACGAACGACCGCTATCCAGGCAAAGCCGCGATACAGAATGCGCTTTTCAACAGTGGCGTTCCGTTCCTGTGCGAGCTGATCGCAAATCGCAAAAAGGTCGCTGCGCGGTGTGACGTGGAACCATTCCAGCCATTTGAACAGAGCTTTTGCGAACCAGCGGGGCAGACGAGACTGATCGCCAAAATCGACGATATGCAGTTCGCCGCCCGCATTGAGGTGTCGGACGCTTTCCCGGATGACCGATTGCCATTGCGGGATCATCGACACCGCATAGGAAATGAAAATCCGGTCAAAGCCCGCTTGTCCGAACAATCGCTCCGGGTCGAATTGCGCTGCGTCGGCCCGGTCGAGGCGGACGCGGCTTTCGATGCCGGCGCGTTCCGCCGCATGGCGGGCGGTATCCAGCATTTCCGCGGAAATATCGATGCCGAAGAGCGTGACGTCAGGATAATGTTCCGCAGTCTTCACCAGATTGCGGCCCGTGCCGCAGCCGATTTCCAGAACCGTGCCGTTCCGGGGAACGTCCAGCCCCGCAATCATTGGGTCGCGACCCAGAAGATAGTATTTGCGGGTTGCATCGTAGAAATGCCGCTGACGACGGTAGACCCGATCCATGAGGTTGGCGTGGTCCATACCCTGAACACTCCATGGGCTGCGCAGCATGTCAGGCATCCTTCAAGATATAGAGGTGGAAGCCGCCATAGATCGACGAACGGTCGCGATCATGCAGGGCGCGGGACTCGTCTGCCTGATATTCCCAGCGATCCAGTATCTCGGGCGCTACCCGTCCCGGAAGCAGGCTCGGTTCAGCAGCAGTGCGGAAGATGACGCGGGCGTTCGGCGCGGCCGTGCGGGTGATTTCGATCCACAGCGCGTTGAGTTGCTCGTCATTCATCCAGTCCTGCGCATCCAGCAGGATATAGCGGTCGACGGAAGCGGCGGGCTTGGCGGCGAGAAAATCGGTATAGCTGGCGTTTTGCACTGTCATGCGGTCGGCACGCGCCCGCACCGTTTCGAAATTGCTGCGCGACAGATAGGGCGGCAGCGGACCGGTCTCCTCATTGCCGCTATAGCCGCGCCCGAAGGCCTGCCACGCGAAATAATTGTCGGTAAGGGGAAAGCCGCAGGCGAGTTTTTCAAGGCGGCTGCGCAGGACAAGCGCCATATCGCCATTCCCAGCGGTAGCAAGGGCATCATATTGCTGTGGCGGTATGCCGAGCCCAAACAGGGAGGATTTGCGGGCCGTCGCCCAGCGCACCATGCGTTTTTCAAAAAGCGGTGCCAGCGCGGTGTCGAAGAAACTGCGCTGCTCTTCCATGGTGCGCGCCTTCAAGATGTCGCGCGGATCGATCCCATAGAGCCGCGCCACGCGGTGGCCCATGCCGATGAAGACGCCAAGCAAACCGTGGCGATAGAGGTCGCGCCAGAAAATGGAAATGCGCTGGCGGCCGTTCCACTTGCGCTTTTCCCAATAGGTGCGGCTTTCGCTGTCGAGGTGCGGGCGGATGAAGCGCTTGTAGGCCGCCAGATTGGTCTTGTCATCGGCCTTGCCGTAGAAGCGGTAGAAAGCGTTGTAATCAGGGAGGTTTTTGACGGCGGCGAGTTTAAGCCGGTTGAACGCGACATGCGCCCGATTGAGATCGACCGCTTCCACGCATGCCGGATCGGCGGTTAGGTAGGACATGGCATTGCATCCGCCGGAAGCGATGGTGACGATGCGGTGGCCGGGCTCGATGGCAAGTGCCGCCATGTCGACTTCCGGGTCTTCCCAGATTTGCGGATAGACCAGCCCCTTGAACAGCCACGCGAACAATCTTTCGGAAAAGCCCGCGCGCGAAAGAGCGTTGTTTTGTGTCACAGCACGCTTGAGAATTGTGCCGCCTGTTGCCTGCTCTGTCATCAAAAGTTCCCCTGATCCTCGAATCCAGACTTCGATTTTGCAAAGTTAAACATCGTCCAATGACAGGGACGTGACGAAATAATTGCGGGCTTATAAACGGGAAAAAATGGGCTACTGCTCTGTAATACTGTCGCTTTATTACGTTCGGTAAGACTATTTGAGAGAACTTTTCCGCGCTGTTGCCGTTTTTCGGTGTGAAGGTCCAGTCGACAGGACTTCTGTGTCGATGAGCGACCGTAAAGGTGATTGGCCGGGTAAACCGGCCACGCACGGAGAAACAGCGAGGCGTTTGGCAAGCTTGCCATTGATGCCTGAAACCAGGCCAAGAGCCTAACCTAGGAAGGAGAGCCTAAGTGAAGAAGTTTCTGATTGCTTCTGTCGCCGCCGTATCGCTTCTCGGTCTTGCAGCTTGCAACGACAAGAAGGACGATACGAACAACGCACCGGCACCATCCACGCCGGCAGCGCCTTCGAACAATGACACGACGCCAGCGCCGACCACTCCGGCCACCCCGGCACCATCGACGCCGGGTACGGGGACTGCACCTTCCAACTAAGGGTGCGATGTCGTGACTGCTTTGCAGGCGGATGGCGATCCGGTGTCGGGTCGCCATTCGTGCTTGACGGCTTCGGCCGGTTTCGGATTTGACATGAACGCTAAGGCAACCACAGTGGGAAAAGACGGGCACTCTGCGTTTTCCGTGTTTCAACGCAGGCTCGGTTCGGTTATGGCTTTCGTCATGAACCGTAACTTTCTCTTTTTCATTTCTGCGATCGTTCTCGTTGCGCTTGCCGCATGCGGCAAGGGAGATGACGAGAGCGCTGCCACGACCAATGGCGGAGAGCAGGGCGCTGCCGCCATTTCGCAGCCTGCCAAGCCGGCAGAAAGCACGGGCACGGAAAAAGGTCCCGATCTGGTCAAGTCGCTTCGCGAGAGTTCAGGTGTGGTGACCCCGGAAGAAAAAGCCGCCGCCATCGAAAGGGCGCGCGCAAATGCGGTTGCCGCCGCTCAGTCGGTGGGCCAGACGGATGAGCAGGCACAGGCGGCTGGAGAGGCTGCGGCTGCTGTCGCACAGCGCTCCTTCAACGACCGCGAGCCGCAGCAATAATGTAAGAGCCTGTTCCAACAGTCGTCGTGCCGGTCTCCAAATGGCGCCTTTCTGTATTCCGCTGCTCACGTATCCTTAAGTACGCTCCGCTCCGGTACTCGAAAATTACCATTTTCGCCACGGCCCCACGCTTTTTGATTGAGGCTCTCAGCCTGCGGTTCGATATTCTTTCTAAATGTTTGTTTTTTCAACTTTCGCCTGCCTAGGCGGTTTTCAGTCCTTTCGGAATTCTATAGAAAAGTGCCATGTCGATTTGGGTCCGCATCGGTGAGTTTGTCACGTCCGTGGCGTCGAATGCCATTACTGGCGTTATCGAAGCCGTGCGCACCGTTTTTGAAGGCGATGCCGACACGCGCCGCCGGGTGGCTTTCTCCATCGCGATGATCGCGCTTTCCGCCAAGATGGCCAAGGCGGACGGGGTTGTCACCCAGGATGAAATCCGCGCCTTTCAGGACATATTCGCGGTGCCGAAGGAAGAGACGGCGCATGTCGCGCGGCTCTACGATCTCGCCAAACAGGATGTTGCGGGCTACGAATCCTATGCGCGTCAGCTTGCCGGATTGTGCAGCGAGGGGCAGACCGACTGTCATCTGCTGGAAGACATCCTTGACGGGCTTTTCCATATCGCCACCGCCGATGGCTATGTGCACGAAAAGGAAATGGCCTTTCTTGCAGGCGTGGCGGATATATTCGGCTATGACGAGGCGGCCTTCGACCGTATTGCGATCCGGCATGTCCAGCGCGGCGCTGACGATCCCTACGCCATTCTGGGGTTGGAGCGCGGCGTGTCCTTCGATATGGCCCGCAAGCGCTATCGCGCGCTGGTGAAGGAACACCACCCTGACCGGCTGGTGGCCGAAGGGTTGCCGCTCGAATTCATAACCATTGCCAACAGGCGTCTTGCGGCGATAAACGCAGCCTGGGCGAGTATCGAGAAGAATCTGGAGGCTGCATGAGCAGCGCACACGAAATCGAGAACGAATTGTTGGAGGAGCTGGTGCTTGTCCGGCCTGATTTCGTCGGTGCAATGCTTGACCCGTCGCCCAATTTCGGTCCGCGCCGCGACGGCAAGGTGCCAACCTTTCTCATTCTCCACTATACGGGTCTGGCAACCGCCGAAGAGGCGGTGCAGGTCCTGAAGTCGCCGGACATGGAAGTTTCCGCGCATTATCTCGTCCATGAAGACGGGCGGATCGTGCAGATGGTATCGGAAAAGGCGCGGGCCTGGCACGCAGGCCAGAGCTTCTGGAAGGGCGAAACGGACATCAATTCGGCTTCCATCGGCATAGAGATCGTCAACCCGGGCAACCTCCAGGATTATCCGCCGTTCAAGGATGCACAGATCGAGGCGGTTATCCGCCTTTGCCGCGACATATGCGAGCGCCAGGCCATCAGACCGGAGAATGTGCTGGCCCATTCGGACATCGCTCCGTCCCGCAAGACCGATCCCGGCCATAATTTTCCGTGGAAGCGGCTTCATGAGGCAGGTATCGCCCATTACATCGAGCCGACGCCGATCCGCGGCGGAAGGTTTCTCGCAAGGGGCGAAAACGGCCAGCCGGTCGAAGCCTTGCAGTCCATGCTGGCGCTTTACGGCTACGGAATTGCCATCACTGGCATCTTCGATGAGGATACGGAGACCGTGATTAAGGCCTTTCAGCGCCATTTTCGGCCACAGAATGTGGACGGCGTGGCCGATGTTTCTACCATAGATACCCTCTACAGGCTGATTTTTTCCCTGCAAAATGTTACCGCCTGAAGCGGCACGAGTGATCTGTTTGTCTAAGGGCAACATTTCAGATTTTCGTAATGTTTTCATAAAAATAGATCGATCCAGTCCCGTTGCAGCGGGGCTGTGACGGCGGTTCGCTGCGGCCGCGCATGAATCGCTAATGTTGCAACCTGTAAGACTATTTTACTTTTGCAACCAATCTTCAGCTGCATTTCCCCGCCAATTCATTGGTCAATCCCAGCGGTCACGGGCCCTTACAGGCCATATCGGGCGGGATCAAAAAACAGGATCGTCTCCCCCAAGACAGGCGGTCTGACAAAAGAAACGTTTCAAGACGGTAGGTTATGAAAGTAAAATTTGTTGTTGTTAGCGCCCTTGTCGGCGCGATGAGTTCGTTTGGCCTGAATCCGGCGCTGAGTGCCCCTTCAACTGAACCGACCAACCTCGCAGCTCTCCTCAAGGCACGCCAGCAGAACAAGTCTGCCGCGGCGGAAAAGCCAACCACAGCGCCCAAGAAGGCATCGGTCGTCAGCCGTCGTGCGGCCCCGGCCACAAAGGGTTCCACCGGTAAGCGTTCGCAGTCGAAAGACACGACGACCGCCCGTAACGCCAAGGGCGGCGCCTATTCCACCATCATCAACCGTTATGCGTCGACCTATGGCGTGCCCTCCGCACTGGCCCATGCGGTTGTGCGTCACGAGAGCAATTTCCAGCCGAATGTGCGCGGCAAGGCCGGTGAAATCGGCCTGATGCAGATCAAGCTCTCGACCGCTCGCAGCCTCGGCTACACCGGCTCCGCCAAGGGCCTCTACGAGCCGTCCACGAACATCCAGTTCGGCATGAAGTATCTCGCCATGGCGCAGAAGCTCGGCGGCGGAAGCACCTGTGGCACGATTCTGAAATACAATGCCGGTCACGGCGCAACGCGCATGAACCCGACCTCTGCGAAGTACTGCAGCTCGGTCAAGGCCTATATGCGCGCTCTCTAACAGATTTGCGTCAGCGGTCGCGTAGAGTACAGGCAGCCTGATGCGAACGGAAAGCCGACAGTGGCAACACTGTCGGCTTTTCTGTTGTGACGAGATTTTTTCGAAATCCGGTTTCACTGTCGCGCTATCGTTGCTATATGCGCCGTGTCAGTCGGTCGGGCAGCCGCGCCTGTCATATGCCGAAAGGCGGCAGGTGAGGAAAGTCCGGGCTCCATGGAAACACGATGCCGGGTAACGCCCGGCGGGGGTGACCCCAGGGACAGTGCCACAGAAAGCAGACCGCCCCGTCTTCCGTACCGTTGCAATGACGAAACGGCAGGGATGACGGGGTAAGGGTGAAAGGGTGGGGTAAGAGCCCACCGCGTCGGCAGCAATGCAGACGGCACGGTAAACCCCATCGGGAGCAAAACCGAATAGGGACGGCGCGTCGGTTCGCAAGGGCCGGCAATCGGTTTCCGGATCAGCCGTCCGGGTGGGTTGCACGAGGCGGGTGGCGACATCCGTCCCAGATGAATGGCTGCCACGTCGGGCGCAAGCCTGGCCATACAGAACCCGGCTTACAGACCGGCTGACAATTTCCTCCAGGACGGTTTCGATCTTCCAACGCAAGAAACGGATAGTTGCGTTGCGGCCGAGGCTCTAATTGGGACCTCCACGAAATCATGGAGGTTCACTATGACCAGCTTGAAGGACAAGGTTGCAATCATTACCGGCGCGTCGTCCGGGATAGGACGTGCGGCCGCATTGCTCTTTGCAAGAGAGGGCGCGTCGCTGGTGCTGAACGCGCGCGGACTCGCGGGACTTGAGCGCGTTGCACAGGAGATCGCGGCGTTTGGCGGAAAGGCGCATTGTGTTGCCGGGGATGTGTCGGAAGCCCGGACCCATGCGGCGCTGGTGGCAGCGGCGAAAGATCAATTCGGCGGGCTCGATATTGCTTTCAACAATGCCGGAACCGTCGGTCCCATCGCGCCGCTTGCCGAAATCGCGCCCGGCGATTGGGAAGCGGTACTGGCGGGTAATCTCACTTCCGCATTTCTGGGAGCAAGATCGCAAATCCCCCTCATGCTCGAACGGGGCGGCGGCTCAATCATCTTCACCTCCACATTTGTCGGCACGAGCGTCGGCATACCCGGCATGTCGGTTTACGGAACCTCGAAGGCGGCCCTCATGGGGCTGGTGAAGGGCATAACCGCCGATTACGGCGTCCGTGGTATCCGGGCAAATGCGCTTCTGCCGGGCGGTGTGGACACGCCAATGGGCGGAGATGAAAAACACAAGGAGTGGGCCGCCGGTCTTCATGCGATGAAGCGGATCGCCCAGCCGGAAGAGATCGCGCAGGCTGCGCTTTTTCTAGCGGGTCCCATGTCCAGTTTCGTTGCGGGGACAGCGCTTTATGCCGATGGCGGCAATGCTGCGGTAAAATGAATGAAAGGGCGGCTCTGCAATGCAAAGTCGCCCTTTTGAAGCACTTCGGGCCTTAGATGGGCACGCCGGTCAGGAAGTCGTAAATCAGCTTCATGTTCAGGACGATGATGATTGCAGCGGTGATGGCGGCAAGCAGCGTGACCCAGCGCGGAGCGACAAGCGATCCCATCTTCTTTTTCTCCGCCGTGAACATGACAAGCGGAATGATCGCAAAGGGCAGTTGCAGGCTCAACACGACCTGAGACAGGATAAGAAGCTCGGTCGTTCCCTGAGAGCCATACATGATCGTCACCACGGCAGCCGGAACGATGGCCACGAAACGGGTGATCGCACGGCGCAGCCACGGCTTCAGGCGAATGTCGATGAAGCCTTCCATGACGATCTGCCCGGCCATGGTCGCGGTGATGGTGGAGTTCAGCCCGCAACACAGAAGCGCAATGGCAAAGAGTGTTGGCGCGAGGGCCGAGCCGAGCAGCGGGTTCAGGAGAGCATGTGCCTTGTCCAGATCTTCGACGGCGGTATTGCCGGTGGCGTTGAAGCTCGCAGCAGCCAGGATCAGGATCGACGCATTGACGAGCAGCGCGAATGTCAGAGCAATGGTGGAATCCCATGTCGCAAAGCGTATGGCCTCGCGCTTTTCAGCGCTCGTATGGCCGTAGTCGCGCGTCTGGATGATACCGGAATGCAGATAGAGGTTATGCGGCATCACCGTCGCGCCGATGATGCCAAGCGCAATATAGAGCATGTCCGGATTGCGGATGATCTCGGTCGTGGGTGCAAAGCCTTTGATGACTTCGCCCCATTGCGGCTGCGCCATCAAAATCTGAATGAGGAAACAGAGCGCGATCACGCCAAGCAGCGTGATGATAAGCGCCTCGACGCGGCGGAATCCCTTGTTCTGGAGATATAGCACCAGAAGCACGTCGGCTGCGGTGATGATGACGCCGATTTCCAGCGGAATGCCGAACAGGAGGTTGAGGCCGATGGCTGTGCCGATGACTTCGGCAAGGTCGGTGGCGCAGATTGCAAGTTCCGCCAGAAACCAGAGCGGCCAGGCGAGAAAACGCGGATAGGCATCCCGGCAGGCCTGCGCCAGATCGCGGCCCGTCGCGACTGCAAGGCGAGTGCAAAGCGCCTGCAGGAGCACGGCCATAAGGTTGGACAGCAGAACGACGGAAAGCAGCGTATAGCCGAAGCGGGAGCCGCCAGCCAGCGAGGTTGCCCAGTTGCCGGGGTCCATATAGCCAACAGCTACCAGATATCCCGGGCCGAAAAAGGACAGCGCGCGACGAAACTTCGAGCCGGAGCGATTGACCCTGATCGAACGGTGGACATCGGACATGGATGCTTCACCGCGATCGCGCCGCCAGCCTTCAAATGTAACTTCGCCAGCGCCGGACGAATTTTCTCCATATGGAGCCATTATAAACGCCTTGATGTCGTAATGCAGTTGCAAACTATTTGCATTAAATACGGCAAGGACGCGGAGACGTCAACAGGGGGCAGGGCATCACAAATCATAAGCTTGTGATGCATAGCGTGTGGGCCGGAGGTGATGCGTTGAGTGAAACGCGCTCCGGTTTTCGGTCGATGCCGCGAAACTGCTCTCCAAAAAATCTCTGTTGAAAGTTCCGAGGCTGAGCGGGTTCCGGCGCGAAGCCCATCCAAAGGATAACGCTTCATTAAGCTTAATATCCGATAACTGACGAACGAATCCGTCATGCCCTCAAGTCGACGGCAAATGGGCGGAATCCAAAGGCAACACTCAGGCATGTCTCCCGAAAGCGGGAAGATGCTCTCAAGCGCAATGCGCTTTAGCTAACGGGCTGCGTACCCGGGAAAGGATCGGAATGATGGCAAGCCTCGGCGGAGACAATTCTCAAGCCGGTGGGGCTGAAGTCCGTCACGTTCCGGTGCTGATTGCCGAAGTGATCGATGCCCTGAAGCCCGTAGCTGGCGCGGTGATCGTCGATGGGACATTCGGCGCGGGTGGTTACACGCGCCGCATACTCGAAGCGGGTGCGGACGTGATCGCGATTGACCGCGATCCGACCGCAATCGAAGCCGGGCGGGTGATGGAAAAACAGTTTCCGGGCAGGCTCAATCTGGTCGAGTCCCGGTTCTCTGCCCTGGATGACGCGGTCTCGACAGTGAAGGGAGCGGGCAGCAAGGTGGACGGCGTTGTGCTCGATATTGGCGTGTCGTCGATGCAGATCGATGAGGCCGAGCGCGGCTTCTCCTTCCAGAAGGACGGTCCGCTCGACATGCGCATGTCGAAAAAAGGGCCGAGCGCTGCCGATGTGGTCAACCGTCTCAAGACCGGCGATCTGGCTCGTATCTTCAATTTCCTGGGCGAGGAACGCCATGCGGGCCGCATTGCGCGCATGATCGACAAGCGCCGCACGGCGCAGCCTTTCACGCGCACGCTCGATCTTGCCAATGCCATCGAAACGCTGGTCGGTCGCAACCCGAAGGATCGCATTCATCCGGCCACGCGGGTGTTTCAGGCGCTGCGTGTCTATGTGAACGACGAGTTGGGCGAACTGGCGCGGGCGCTGCTTGCTGCCGAGCGCATCCTGAAACCGGGCGGACGGCTGGTTGTCGTGACCTTCCATTCGCTCGAAGACCGCATGGTGAAGCGTTACTTCGCGGACCGGGCGGGCGGTAGTGCCGGATCGCGCCATCTACCGGAAACGCATGTTCGTCTCGCGAGCTTTACGCCGGCGATCAAGGGTGCGGTCGGCCCGACGGCTGAGGAAGAAGAACGAAATCCGCGTGCGCGCTCGGCGAAGCTGCGCGCCGGAACAAGGACGGAAAATCCGCCACTGGAAGACGATCTATCGCTTTTCGGGTTGCCCAAACTGCCCGAGACGAACGAACTGGCCCGGAGTTAAACGAGTGCTGCGTACTTTCGACATCATCATGATAGCGGCGATGCTGGTGGCGGCGACCGTCACCTACACGATCAAATATGACGCGGAAAAACAGATCGCGGTAATCGCCAAGCTGAAGCGGCAGATCGACTCCGAGAAGGACACCATCACGCTCCTGCGCGCCGACTGGGCATTGATGAACCAGCCGGGCCGCTTGCAGAGCCTCGTGGGCGTCTATGAAAAGGAACTCAATCTCCAGCCGATCGAAGCCGAACAGCTTCTCCTTGGCGTCAACGAAATTCCGGAACGCCCGGTGGATGATATCCAGAAGATCATCTCCGGCAGCGACGAACTGTTGGCAAGCGGCGTGCTTGAAAAGGATGCCATCACGACCGGCAGCGTCAAGAATAGCGGGACGAGGCACTGATCATGCGGCTGAGACCTTTCAGAAAAAAGAACATGCAGGCAGGTAACGGTGTTGAGCCGGTTGGCGATGAAAAGCTGGCCGGCAACATGGCGTTTGTCGGCTCGCGCAAGAAACACGGCAACCGCGCGCGCAATCGCCTGTGGATGGCCATCGCCTGTTTTGTCGGCATCTATGGCGTGATGGGTGGAAAGCTCATCTATTTCGGCGTCATCGGCGGCGAAAACGAGGATAATGCTGGCCCGGCTGTCCAGCAGCTGGCATCGCGCCCGGATATCCTCGACCGGAACGGCGAAATTCTCGCTACCGATATCAAGACGGCGTCGCTCTATGCCGAACCGCGCAAGATCGTCGATCCTGACGAAACCATCGAAATGCTGTCCACCGTGCTGCCGGACCTCGACTGGGAAGCGACATACAAGCGCCTGAAAAGCGGCGCGGGCTTCGTCTGGGTCAAGCGCGGGCTGACGCCTCGCCAGCAGAGCCAGATCATGGCGCTCGGCGTACCGGGCATCGGTTTCCGGACGGAAAAGCGCCGTTTCTATCCGGGTGGCCCAACCGCGTCGCACATCCTCGGTCTCGTCAATGTCGACAATCAGGGCATTGCGGGCATGGAGAAATATATCGACAGCCAGGGCCTGACCGACCTGCGCTCCGTAGGTCTTGCGACCGGGCAGTCGCTGGAACCGGTGCGTCTCTCCATTGACATTCGCGTGCAGCACATCATGCGCGATGTGCTGGTCAAGGCCATGGAACGCTATCGGGCGATTGCCGCCGGTGCGGTTGTGCTGAACGTCAAGACCGGCGAAGTCATCGCCATGGCATCGGTGCCGGATTTCGACCCGAACAATCCGGTCCATGCGCTGGACAAGGATCGCCTGAACCGCATGTCGGCAGGCACCTATGAAATGGGCTCGACCATCAAGAGCTTTACCACGGCGATGGCGCTCGATTCCGGCAAGTTCAACCTGAACTCGCGTCTTGATGCGTCGCGTCCGCTGGTGTTCGGTCGCCAGACCATCCGTGACTTCCACGGCAAGGGCCGTGTGCTGACGCTGCCGGAAGTCTTCATCTTCTCGTCCAACATCGGTTCGGGCCGCGAGGCCGATGCCGTCGGCATCGAAGGCCACCGTGCGTTCCTGAAAAAGATCGGTCTTCTCGACCGCTTGCAGACGGAACTGCCGGAAGTGGCGCGCCCCGTCGAGCCGCGTGTGTGGAAGAAGGTTCATTCGATGACCATTTCGTTCGGCCACGGCATGATGACGACGCCGTTGCAGACGGCAGTTGGTGCTGCGGCGCTGATGAATGGCGGCAAGCTGATGCCGCCGACATTCCTGACGCGCACGCAGGCCGAGGCCGATCAGGTGGCCAAGCAGATCATCCATCCACAGGTTTCTGCCGACATGCGTTATCTCTACCGCCTCAACGCGACTGCGCAGGGCGGTTCCGGCAAGCGCGCGACGGTTCCGGGCTATCGCGTCGGCGGCAAGACCGGCACGGCGGAAAAGGTGGTGCATGGGCGCTATTCGAAGGATGTGCGCTTCAACGCATTTCTGGCGTCATTTCCGATGGATGACCCGACTTATGTCGTGCTGACCATCATCGACGAACCGAAGCCGGAGGAAGGCAAATTCAGCGCAACCGCAGGTCTCAACGCAGCGCCGATGGTTTCGGAAATCATCCGCCGGTCCGCTTCGTTCCTCGGCGTGAAGCCCGATTTCCAGCTCGAAGCCCAGCCAGCAATGGTTAGCAATTTAAGCGGCAAGCCTGATTTTCAACAGGATGTGCCGCCAGCAATGGTTTCCAACGAATACGACTGATTCGCATAAAACAGCCTTTGCAGCGTTACGCGCACAACTGAATCTGGATTTGGTATGACCATGAAACTGAAGGAAATCGCTCTTTTCAAGGAACTGGCCTCCGGCAATGCCGGCGAGGTGGAGATCACCGGTGTCACGTCGGACTCCCGCAAGGTCGAACGCGGTTTTCTTTTCGCAGCCTTGAAGGGTGTGAAAGCTGATGGCGCGGCTTTTGTCGCCGATGCCGTCAAGCGCGGCGCCAGCGCCATCGTTGCGGGCAAGGATACGGTCATTGCCGATGCGGGTGTGCCGGTCCTTCATGTCGACGATCCGCGTCTTGCCCTGGCAGTTGCGGCGGCACAGTTCTATGGCAAGCAGCCGCAGGTCATGGTTGCGGTCACCGGCACCAGCGGCAAGACGTCCGTTGCATCCTTTACCCGTCAGATATGGGCGTATGCCGGTTTCCCCGCCGCCAACATCGGCACGACCGGCGTCTTCTCACCGACCCGCAGCGACTATAACTCGCTGACCACGCCCGATCCGGTGGAGCTGCATCGCGTGCTGGCCGAACTTGCCGACGAAGGCGTCACCCATGCCGCCATGGAAGCTTCGTCTCATGGTCTCGACCAGCGCCGTCTCGATGGTGTCAAGCTTGCTGCCGGTGCCTTCACCAATCTCGGTCGCGATCATATGGATTATCACGCGACCATCGAGGAATATCTGGGCGCGAAGATGCGTCTCTTCAACACGCTTCTGCCGAAGGGCGCGCCAGCCATCATCTTCTCCGACGATCATTTTTCGGCGCAGGCCATCGAAGCGGCGACGCTAGCTGGATGCGACGTCAAGACGGTCGGACGCAAGGGCAATTTCATCGCTCTCAAGCGCGTGGAGCATGAGCGTTTCCGCCAGCATGTCGAAGTGCGCATCGGCGACGAGATCTTCGAGATCGAGCTGCCGCTCGCCGGAGATTTTCAGGTGGCTAATGCGCTGGTGGCGGCAGGACTTGCCGTGGTCACGGGCGTTCCGGCTGCGGCTGCAATGCGCGCACTGGCGCTCCTGAAAGGGGCGCCGGGACGGCTGGACCTCGTCGGCGCGACGGAAGATGGCGCACCGGCCTATGTCGATTACGCCCATAAGCCGGAAGCGCTGGAAAATGTGCTGACTTCGGTACGCCCGTTCACGACGGGCCGTGTGATCGTGGTTTTCGGTTGCGGCGGCGACCGCGACAAGGGCAAGCGCCCGATCATGGGCGAAATCGCGTCGCGTCTGGCCGATGTGGCCATCGTCACGGACGATAATCCGCGTTCGGAGGTTCCGGCACAGATACGCTCGGAAATCATGGCGGCAGCGCCCGGTGCGACGGAAATCGGTGATCGCCGCGAGGCGATCTTCACCGCCGTGTCGATGATGCAGCCGGGCGATACGCTGGTCGTTGCAGGCAAGGGTCATGAAGAAGGGCAGATCGTCGGCAACATCACCCTGCCGTTCTCGGATCATGCGGAAGTTGCGGCAGCACTGGCTGCCCGTCTTGAGGAGCGCTCGGAATGAGTGAGTGGCTCTGGAAATCCGACGATATGGTCGAAGCCATGGAAGGAAGGCCATTCGGCAACCTTCCCGGCGGCATAACCGGCATCTCTATCGACAGCCGCTCGCTGAAGCCAGGTGAGGCGTTCTTCGCCATCAAGGGCGAGCAATTCGACGGCCATGATTTCGTCACCGCTGCCATGGCTGCCGGTGCCGGTCTGATCGTGGTGGCGGAACACCGTCTGCCCGCTTTCGGCAATTCCAAGGTGCCGATGATCGTGGTGGAGGACGTGCTTGAAGCCCTGACCAAGCTTGGCATTGCTTCGCGCGCCCGCTCGAAGGCACAGATCATCGCGGTGACGGGTTCTGTCGGCAAGACCACGACCAAGGAAGCACTGCGCCATGTACTTTCGGAAGTCGGCAAGGTTCATGCTTCGGTGGCGTCGTTCAACAATCACTGGGGCGTGCCGCTGACGCTTGCGCGCATGCCTGCCGATACGGATTACGGCGTCTTTGAAATCGGCATGAACCATCATGACGAAATCCGCCCGCTGGTAAAGATGGTGCGCCCGCATGTGGCGCTGATTACGCTGATTGCGCCTGCCCATCTTGGTCATTTTGCCAATCTGGAGGAAATCGCCGTCGCCAAGGCGGAGATTTTTGAAGGCATTGTCCCGGGCGGTTATGCACTTCTCAACCGTGACGACAAGCGTTTCAAGCAACTGGAAGAACTGGCTGAAAAGGCAGGCGTCGAGCATATCGTCACCTTCGGCGAGAATGCACGCTCCGATTACCGCCTGCGCGAAGTGAAGCTGCATCCCACCTGTTCCTGCATGACGGTGAAGGCTGGTACGCATGAAGCTGCGGTCAAGGTCGGCATGCCGGGCCGCCATATCGTCCAAAATATGCTCGCCGTCCTCGGCGCAGCCGATCTGGTTGGTGCGGATATCGCCAAGGTGATGATGGCAATGGCGACGCTCACCGCGGAAGGCGGTCGCGGCGCGCGCCATGTGCTGCAGCACCCCGAAGGCACGTTCACGCTGATCGACGAAAGCTATAATGCCAATCCAACCTCGATGCGCGCAGCCCTGTCGCTCTTGCATTCAACGGCGCCGGAAGGTTCGCGCGGCCGTCGCATTGCGGTGCTGGGGGATATGCTGGAGCTTGGGCGTCAGTCGGGAAAACTCCACGCCGATCTCGCGCGTCCGATCGTGGATGCCGAGGTGAATGCGCTTTTTATCGGTGGACCGGACATGTCGGCGCTTAAAAATGCCTTGCCGGTTGAAATTCATACCGAGTACAGGCAGAGCACCGACGAATTGTTGCCGCTGGTGGTCAAGACTGTCCGTCCGGGCGATGTCATCATGGTGAAATCGTCGAAGGGAATCGGTTTTTCCAAAATCGTCAAGGCGCTGATCAGCCAGTTTCCGCCGGTGGAACCGGCGGAATAAGCGGTATTTGAGGGATTTTTCTCTAAATGTTGATGCTTCTCACCTTCTTCGCCGAACATATGACACCGCTCAATGTGTTCCGCTACATTACTTTCCGCACCGGCGGCGCGATGATCACTTCGGCGCTGATCGTGTTCCTGTTCGGCCCGTCGATCATCAACTCGCTCCGGGTGCGTCAGGGGAAAGGCCAGCCGATCCGCGCCGACGGCCCGCAGACCCACTTCAAGAAAGCCGGTACACCGACCATGGGCGGTCTGATGATCATGACCGGCATTCTTGTGTCGTGCATGCTCTGGGCCAATCTCTCCAGCGTCTATGTCTGGGTGGTGCTGCTGGTTACCGTGGGTTTCGGCGCAATCGGCTTTTATGACGATTATCTCAAGGTGACGAAGCAGTCCGACAAGGGCTTTTCCGGCAAGGCGCGTCTTGGCATCGAATTCCTGATCGCCGCCGCCGCCGCTTTCATCATCATGCGGGCAGGGCAGGAGCCGTTCTCGTCCTCGCTGACATTCCCGTTTGCCAAGCAGTTCGTCATCAATCTGAGCTGGTTCTTCATTCCGTTTGCTGCTTTCGTCATGGTTGGCGCAGGCAATGCCGTGAACCTGACCGACGGTCTCGACGGGCTTGCAATCGTGCCGGTCATGGTCGCCGCTGCCTCCTTCGGCTTCATCGCCTACCTGTCTGGCAATGCGATCTTTGCCGATTACCTGCAGATTCATTTCGTACCCGGCACGGGTGAGCTTGCAGTGGTTCTGGGCGCCGTCATCGGCGCGGGCCTCGGCTTCCTCTGGTTCAATGCGCCGCCTGCCGCAATTTTCATGGGCGATACGGGTTCGCTTGCGCTTGGTGGCATGCTGGGTACGGTTGCCGTTGCGACAAAGCACGAAATCGTTCTCGCCATCATCGGCGGCCTGTTTGTCGTGGAAGCGCTTTCCGTCATCATTCAGGTTGGGTCCTTCAAACTGACCGGCAAGCGCGTGTTCCTGATGGCGCCGATCCACCATCATTTCGAAAAGAAGGGCTGGACCGAGAGCCAGGTCGTGATCCGTTTCTGGATCGTCGCGATCATTCTCGCGATGATCGGCCTTTCCACCCTCAAGCTCCGGTAAAGTGCCATGATCCCGATCACCGCCCTCAAGGACAAGACGGTCGCCCTTTTCGGACTGGGCGGGTCGGGCATCGCGACCGCCAAGGCCATTCTTGGTGGAGGCGCAAAGGTCATTGCCTGGGACGACAATCCCGACAGCGTTGCCCGTGCACAGAGCGCGGGCATTGCCACGGGCGACCTGCGGCAGGCGGACTGGTCGCAGTTTGCGGCTTTCGTGCTTTCGCCGGGTGTCCCGCTGACCCATCCGAAGCCGCACTGGACCGTCGATCTGGCTCATGCTGCCGGGGTCGAGATTATCGGAGACGTGGAGCTGTTCGTTCGCGAGCGGAACCACATTGCTCCCGATTGCCCGTTCATTGCCATTACAGGCACCAATGGCAAGTCGACGACGACCGCCCTGATCGCCCATATCATCAAGGCTTCCGGTCGCGACATGCAGCTCGGCGGCAATATCGGCACAGCAATCCTCACGCTAGAGCCGCCGCAGGCGAACCGCTTTTACGTGGTTGAATGTTCATCCTACCAGATCGATCTGGCGCCTTCGCTGAACCCGACCGCAGGCATCCTGCTCAATCTGACACCGGACCATCTCGACCGTCATGGATCGATGGAAAACTATGCGGCGATCAAGGAACGGTTGGTCGCGGCAAGCGACACGGCCATTGTCGGGGTCGACGATCAATATTGCGAAGCCATTGCCGACCGGCTTTATCGTGACGGCGTGCATGTCGTGCGGATTTCCAAGGAAAAACAACTCGGCAAGGGCTATTTTGCTGACGGTGCGAAACTGCTCTGGGCACAGGATGGAGAAGTCGATGAAATCGCTTCTCTTGAAGGTATCGGCTCGCTGCGCGGCGCGCATAATGCGCAGAATGCACTTGCGGCGATTGCCGCCTGCCTGTCCGTGGGCCTGAGCCTTGAAGAAATCCACGCCGGTCTGAAAAGCTTTCCTGGCCTCGCTCACCGTATGGAACAGGTCGGACATCGCGGGAAAGTCCTGTTCGTCAACGATTCCAAGGCGACCAATGCGGAAGCGACGGCTCCGGCATTGTCTTCGTTCCCGCAGAACATCTACTGGATTGCAGGTGGCGTGCCGAAAGCTGGGGGAATTGCTTCGCTGGCCGGGTTCTTCCCACGGATTGCCAAGGCCTATCTGATCGGCGAAGCCGCCGCGCAGTTTGCGGCAACGCTTGGCGATGCGGCGCCGTTCGAAATTTCCGACACGCTTGCGGTCGCCGTTGAACACGCTGCCCGGGATGCCGGCAACGATGCGGCTCCCGAGCCGGTCGTGCTGCTGTCGCCTGCCTGCGCGAGCTTCGACCAGTTTCAGAACTTTGAAAAACGCGGCGATGCATTCCGCAGCGCTGTTCTCGCACTTCCGGGTGTCGAGCGGATAGGAGGGGAAAGCTGATGGTAAGCCGTGTCGATCGCGGTCCTGTCGCCAACTGGTGGTGGACAATAGACCGCTTCTTCCTCGCTGCATGTCTGGCCCTGATGGGGCTTGGCATTTTGTTGTCATTCGCCGCAAGTCCTGCCGTCGCGTCGCGCATCGGGCTGGACAGTTTTCATTTTGTCGAACGACAGATTTTCTTCATGCTTCCGGCGGTCGTCGTCATGATCGGCGTGTCGTTTTTCTCGCCGCGCCAGATCAGGCGCTTTGCCCTGATCCTGCTCGGCATTTCGCTCGTCCTGATGGTCGCGGCACTGTTCTTCGGCATCGAAGTGAAGGGTGCTCGGCGCTGGGTCAACCTGGCGGGCATATCCATCCAGCCATCGGAATTCATGAAGCCCGCCTTCGTGGTGGTTTGCGCCTGGCTGTTCTCGGAACGTGAGCGCGGCGGCGAAATGCCCGGCAATTTTCTCGCCATGCTGCTGTTCGGCACCGTTGCGGCCCTGCTCGTGCTTCAGCCAGATCTTGGTCAAACGATGCTGACCACCGGCACATGGGGCGCGATGTTCTTCCTTGCGGGCCTGCCGATGTTCTGGATTCTGGTTCTTGGCGGTCTTGCGGTTTGTGGCGGCATTTCGGCCTATTTCATGTTCGATCACGTCGCCGGACGTATCAATCGCTTCATGACGGGCGAGGGCGACACGTTCCAGGTCGATGCCGGTCGCGAGGCGATCCTGCGCGGTGGCTGGTTTGGACAGGGGCCGGGCGAAGGCACCGTGAAGCGCATCATTCCGGATAGCCACACCGACTTCATTTTCTCGGTCGCGGCGGAAGAATACGGCATCATCCTGTGCATGGTCATCATGCTGCTGTTCGCGTTCATCGTCGTGCGTGGCCTTTCCATCGCGCTGCGCGAACGCGATGCGTTTACGCGTCTGGCCGTCTCGGGGATTGTCATCCTGTTCGGCTTCCAGTCGATCATCAACATGGCGGTGAACCTGCATCTTATGCCTGCAAAGGGCATGACCCTGCCGTTCATTTCTTATGGCGGATCCTCGCTCATCGCCATCGCCATCACGATGGGCATTCTTCTGGCATTGACACGCCGCCGTCCGGAAGCCCGCATGACCCATACGGTGAGCATGGGCGCCGATGTGAACAGGCGCATTCCGGCTTTGTGAGGGGAATATGGGGAAAGGCGTAATCGTACTGGCCGCCGGGGGAACGGGCGGCCATCTGTTTCCGGCGGAAGCGCTGGCACATGAACTGAAGGCGCGCGGTTGGGACGTCCATCTGGCGACCGATGCGCGCGCGCAGCGTTTCGCTGGCGCCTTCGCGGAAGACCATGTTCATGTCATTCGTTCGGCGACGATCGCAGGACGCAACCCGATTGCGCTCCTGAAGACGTTCTGGTCGCTGTGGCAGGGCAATCTCGATTGCCGCAAATTGTTCCGTCGGCTGAAGCCAAAACTGGTTGCGGGCTTTGGCGGCTATCCGACGCTGCCGCCGCTTTATGCCGCCAGCAACATGAACATTCCGACCATGGTCCACGAGCAGAACGCTGTTATGGGCCGCGCCAATAAGGGCCTTGCGGGCCGGGTGAAAGCCATCGCCGGTGGCTTTTTGCCTGAAACAGGTGGCATCCATGCCGAGAAGACGGTCACGACCGGCAATCCGGTGCGTCCGCCTGTGCTGGTTGCAGCCGGAACGCCTTACAAGCCGGTCAAGGCGGAAGAACGTTTTCGCCTGCTGGTTTTTGGCGGCAGCCAGGGCGCGCAGTTCTTTTCGACCGCTATTCCCGCTGCCGTGGCCTTGCTGCCGGAAAAAGATCGCGCGCGGTTGCTGATCACCCAGCAGTCCCGCAAGGAAGACGAAGCCGCGGTGCGGGATGCTTACAAGAAGCTTGGCATTCCGGCGGACGTGGCGCCGTTCTTCAACGACATGCCGGCACGCATGGCCGATGCCCAATTCGTGATTTCACGTTCCGGGGCTTCCACCGTTTCCGAGATCACGGTCATCGGTCGCCCGGCCATGCTGGTGCCGTTTCCGCATGCGCTGGATCACGATCAGGCAGCGAATGCGGCAGCGCTCGCGGCAGTGGGCGGCGGCGAGGTCGTTCGCCAGTCGGAATTGTCGCCGGAACGCCTGGCGGGGATACTCCAGGCTGCGATGAATGAGCCACAGCGCCTCGAAGCACAAGCAAAAGCTGCGAAAAGCGTTGGCAAGCCGGATGCTGCGCGGTTGCTTGCCGATCTGGCAGAGGCTATTGCAGCGGGTAAATCTGTTCAGGAATTCAAAGAAGGAACTCGGCCATGAAAATGCCGCTGAATATCGGGCTCGTCCATTTCATCGGAATTGGCGGCATCGGCATGAGTGGTATTGCCGAAGTGCTGCATAATCTGGGCTACAAGGTACAGGGCTCGGACCAGTCCGACAGCGCCAATGTGCAGCGCCTGCGCGAAAAAGGCATTGAGGTCTTTGTCGGCCACAAGGCCGAAAACATTGGCGATGCTGAAGTCGTCGTCGTTTCGACCGCGATCAAGAAGAACAATCCCGAACTGATCGCCGCACGCGAAAAACTGCTCCCCATCGTGCGCCGCGCGGAAATGCTGGCCGAACTGATGCGCTTCCGGCATGCGGTTGCGATTGGCGGAACTCACGGCAAGACGACCACGACCTCGATGGTTGCGGCATTGCTAGATGCCGGGCACCTCGATCCGACCGTCATCAATGGCGGCATCATTAACGCCTATGGCACCAATGCCCGCATGGGCGATGGTGACTGGATGGTCGTGGAAGCGGACGAAAGCGACGGCACGTTTCTGAAGCTGCCAGCCGACATTGCGGTTGTCACCAATATCGATCCGGAGCATCTCGACCACTACGGCAATTTCGATGCCGTGCGCGCCGCTTTCCGCCAGTTCGTGGAAAATGTGCCATTCTATGGTTTCGGCGTGATGTGCCTCGATCATCCGGAAGTGCAGGCTCTGGTGAGCCGCATCGAGGATCGCCGCATCATCACCTACGGTCAGAACCCGCAGGCGGAAGTGCGTTTCGTCAATCACCGCATGGACGGTGCTGCGAGCCTGTTCGATGTCGTGATCCGCTCGCGCAAGGGCGAGGCGACCGAGATCAAGGATCTGCGCCTGCCTATGCCGGGCCAGCACAACGTATCTAACGCGACGGCGGCAATTGCGGTTGCGCATGAACTCGGTATCTCCGCCGACGATATTCGTCGTGGTCTCGGCTCTTTCGGCGGTGTGAAGCGCCGCTTCACCCATACCGGCACATGGAACGGCGTCGAGATATTCGATGATTATGGCCATCACCCGGTTGAAATCCGCGCGGTGCTGAAAGCAGCCCGTGAAGCCGCCAAAGGCCGTGTGATCGCCATCGTCCAGCCGCACCGTTTCACGCGTCTGGCAAGCCTGTTCGATGAATTTGCGGCATGTTTCAACGATGCCGATACGGTCATCGTGGCGCCGGTCTATACGGCAGGCGAAGACCCGATCGAAGGCGTCAATTCCGAGACACTGGTATCGCGCATCAAGACCGCAGGTCATCGCGATGCGCGTTATGCGAACGGCCCGGAGGCGCTGGCGCCATTGGTCGCGTCGATTGCGGAGCCGGGCGACTTCGTGGTGTGCCTCGGTGCAGGCAACATAACGCAGTGGGCCTACGCATTGCCGAAAGAACTGGCTGAACAGGGCAAGAAGTAAGATGGAAAGCGGCGAGACGCTTCTGAAAAAGCTCGACGGCAAGTTGTCGGGCCTGCGCGGCAGGCTGACAGCGGATGCCGGCATGGACAAGATTACCTGGTTTCGCGCTGGCGGACCGGCGCAAGTCCTTTTCCAGCCCGCTGACGAGGAAGACCTTTCCGCTTTTCTGAAGGCGGTGCCCGAAGAGATTCCGATCCTCGTTGTGGGCATCGGCTCCAACCTTTTGGTGCGCGATGGCGGCGTTCCCGGCTTTGTCGTGCGGCTCTCGGCCAAGGGTTTCGGCGAAGTCGAGCAGGTTTCCGACACGCAATTGCGGGCAGGGGCGGCAACGCCTGACAAGCGTGTGGCTGCGGCGGCGCTGGATGCAGGGCTTGCCGGATTTCATTTCTACCATGGCATCCCCGGCGGCATAGGTGGCGCGCTGCGCATGAATGCGGGCGCGAACGGCGTGGAAACGCGCGAGCGCGTCGTGGAAGTGCGCGCGCTTGACCGCAAGGGCGAGGTGCAGGTGCTTTCCAATACGGATATGGGCTACGCCTATCGGCATTCCTCGGCTTCGCCAGACTTGATTTTTACCTCCGTCCTGTTTGAGGGGATTGCGGGCGAGCGCGACGCAATCAGGCAGGCCATGGACGAGGTGCAGCATCACCGCGAGACGGTGCAGCCGGTGCGCGAAAAGACAGGCGGTTCGACCTTCAAGAATCCGGAAGGCACATCGGCCTGGAAGGAAATCGACAAGGCAGGCTGCCGCGGTTTGCGGGTCGGCGGCGCGCAAATGTCAGAGATGCACTGCAATTTCATGATCAATACAGGCACCGCAACGGGGCATGATCTGGAGACTTTGGGCGAAACGGTTCGCGCCCGAGTTTTTGAAAATTCGGGTATTCGCCTTCATTGGGAAATCAAACGTCTTGGTTTGTTCCGCGATGGCGAGCCGGTTGAAGAGTTTCTTGGAAAATTTTGATAAAAAAGTTGCCCGGATTTTCTACCTGATATTCCGGGCTTTTTTGCCTTCGCAAGCGACACGTAAGGTTCGTCCCTTCCTATAGGGTCTTGTCACGGAATCAATCCTCTGATTCTTTAGGGTTAACCACACAGTGATTTGATTCGGCAGGATTTTCCTGCCGCGGGTGCCTGCGGCCTGTGCTGCTGGGTTGCTCGGATTCTGTTTAATTGATGCGCAGGGGATTGCGCAGAGGGGATGCTAACATGACGGGAAAGCACGTTGCCGTTTTGATGGGCGGTTTCTCTTCGGAGCGTCCGGTAAGCTTGTCCTCCGGAGCGTCTTGTGCTGCGACCCTCGAAGAGTGCGGCTATCGCGTGACGCGTATTGACGTGGATCGCAATGTTGCCACCGTTCTTGCCGAGCTGAAGCCTGATGTTGTTTTCAACGCGCTGCATGGGCCGTTCGGTGAGGATGGCGCTATCCAGGGCGTTCTCGAATATCTCCAGATTCCCTACACGCATTCGGGCGTTCTCGCTTCGGCGCTGGCCATGGACAAGGATCGCGCCAAGAAGGTTGCCGCCGCCGCTGGCGTTGCCGTTGCTCCTTCGCTTCTGCTCAATCGTTTCGAGATCGGCGCCGAGCATCCGATGAAGCCGCCTTACGTGGTCAAGCCGGTGCGTGAAGGTTCCAGCTTTGGCGTTGTGATCGTCAAGGAGGATCAGGCCCATCCGCCGCAAATCATCAGCTCTGCCGAGTGGAATTACGGTGCTGAGGTTCTGGTCGAAAAATACATTCCCGGTCGCGAGTTGACCTGTTCCGTTATGGGTGATCGCGCCATGGACGTGTGCGAGATCATTCCCGTCGGGCATCAGTTCTACGATTATGATTCAAAATATGTTGCAGGCGCATCAACTCACGTGTGCCCGGCGAAAATTTTACCAAATATTTACCAAAAAATACAAACAATGGCCCTTACGGCGCATCGGGCAATCGGGTGTCGGGGCGTAAGCCGGTCAGACTTCCGTTTCGATGATCGTTTCTCCGAAGATGGCGAAGTTATCTGGCTGGAAATCAATACCCAGCCGGGGATGACTTCCACCTCGCTCGTGCCTGATATCGCCAGAGCGGCTGGTATCTCTTTCGGTGAATTGTTGAGTTGGATGGTGGAGGACGCGTCTTGTTTGCGTTGAACGGAAAATCGGACGGATACGGGCGCTCGGGCTCGATGCGGGATGCATCGGGTGCGATGGGTGCCGCTTTTGTCCTGCCCCGCTTCCTGCGCAAGCCGTTCCGCTTTGCCGTCCGCCTGTTTCAGGGCAATGTCAATATTCCGCGCCATGCTGGCACCGTCGGTATGCTGGGCTTCCTCGGTGCGACCGGTCTCTATGGCATGGCCGTCGGCGGTCATACGCCCGAGGTCGTCAAGGCAACAGCATCCACGCTTGGTTTTGCAATCGAGGATGTGAAGGTTGTCGGCAACAACGAGACCTCCGACATCGATATTCTTGGTCAGCTCGATCTCGACGGCGAGACGTCCCTTGTCGGCCTGAGCGCCGAAGAGGCACGCCAGTCCATCGACAAGCTGCCCTGGGTTGAAAGCGCGGAAGTCCGCAAGGTTTATCCCGGCACCGTTCTCGTGTCGCTGCGCGAGCGCAAGGCGTTTGCCATCTGGCAGAACGACAAGGATCTGTCCTTGATCGACGCTGCGGGCGACACCATCGTTCCGTTTCGTCCGGGCCGTTACAATTCGCTGCCTCTCGTGGTGGGTGAAGGCGCAGAAAAAAAGGTCAAGGGCTTCGTCGATGAGATTGCCGCCTATCCGGCGCTGGCCGGAAAGGTTCGCGCTTACGTCCGGGTCGGCGACCGTCGCTGGGACCTGCTTCTGGATAATGGCGTGCGCATCATGCTTCCGGAGACTGATCCGCTGAAGGCGCTGGCGCATGTCGAGAAGCTTGATCAGGAGCAGCATCTTCTGTCGCGCGATATCGCTGCGGTCGATCTTCGTCTCGAAGATCGCGTGACGGTGCAGCTGACGGCAAGCGGCATGGAGCAGCGCCAGAAATTTCTGGCAGAGCGTAAAAAAGAACTATCCCGCACGGGGAAACGCGTATGAGTATTCTGGGCGGCAAGGGGACATCACAAGGCGGGACTGCAGGGCGCAAGGTGCGCCTGTTAACGGTTCTGGATGTCGGGTCGAGCAAGGTTTCCTGCGTCATCGCGAGGTTGCGTCCGCATGAGGGCGGCGCACTGCTGCCAGGCCGCACGCACCGCATGGAAGTGCTGGGCATCGGCCATCAGCGTTCGCGCGGCGTCAAGTCGGGCGTCATCATCGATCTGGATGCGGCTGAACAGTCGATCCGTCTTGCGGTCGACGCCGCAGAGCGCATGGCCGGCCTGACCGTCGATAGCCTTATCGTCAATATTTCCGCTGGTCGCCTCAAGAGCGAAACCTTCACGGCAAGCGTCAATCTGGGCGGCCATGAAGTGGAGCAGACGGATATTCGCCGCGTTCTGGCGGCGGGCGCAAAGCAGGCGCTGGCCGCTGAACGTCACCTCGTCCATTCGCTGCCCGTCGGCTATACGCTCGACGGTGAGCGCGGCATTCGCGATCCGCTTGGAATGCTCGGCGACAGTCTCGGTGTCGACATGCATGTGCTGACAGCCGATGCTGCGCCGCTGCGCAATCTGGAGCTTTGCATCAATCGTTGCCATCTGTCGGTGGAAGCCATCGTTGCAACGCCTTATGCCAGCGGTCTTGCGGCTCTGGTCGGCGACGAGGCTGAAATGGGCGCGGCCTGCATCGATATGGGCGGCGGCACGACGACGATTTCCGTCTTCTCCGAAGGCAAGTTCATTCACGCCGATGCAGTGGCCATCGGCGGCACGCACGTTACGATGGATGTGGCGCGCGGCTTCTCCACCCGTATGGAAGACGCCGAACGCCTCAAGGTCATGTACGGCTCTGCGCTGCCAAGCGCTGCCGATGACCGCGACCTCATCTCGGTTCCGCCGATCGGTGACGATGAGCGTGATGTACCCAATCAATATCCGCGCTCGGTACTGACGCGGATTATCCGTGCGAGAGTGGAAGAGACGCTGGAACTGGTGCGCGACAGACTCAACCAGTCCGGCCTCGGACATATCGTCGGCAAGCGCGTGGTTCTGACGGGGGGCGCAAGCCAGCTGCCGGGAATGCCGGAGGCTGCCAGACGAATCCTTGCAAGAAATGTACGAATCGGGCGTCCTCTAGGAATAGCGGGATTGCCTGAGGCGGCTAAGGGGGCGGCTTTCGCCGCGACCGTTGGACTTCTGATTTACCCGCAGGTGGCCGGGATAGAAGAACGGTCGGTGAAAGCGGCTTCCTCCGGTCTCATGACCGGTACGGGTGGGCGCATTCAACGTGTCAGCCAATGGCTGAAAGAGAGTTTCTGAGTATCCAGTATTGTGTAAGCTGTTGAAATAGCGTGTTGAATTAGCGTGTCGACTTATTGGGGCGTGACCATCTGGGTAACAACCAATCCACACCGCGGCGGCGAAGCGGTGGTAAGGCTTAAGAGGAACAAGGACCTATGACTATCAATCTGCAAAAGCCGGATATCACCGAGCTGAAGCCCCGCATCACCGTATTCGGTGTCGGCGGCGGCGGTGGCAATGCGGTCAACAATATGATCAATGCCGGCTTGCGCGGCGTGGATTTTGTCGTGGCCAACACCGACGCTCAGGCTTTGACGATGTCGAAGTCCGAACGCATGATCCAGCTCGGCGCTGCCGTTACAGAGGGTCTTGGTGCTGGTTCCCAGCCAGAGGTTGGCCGTGCGGCTGCTGAAGAATGCATCGACGAAATCGTCGATCATCTGAACGGCACCCACATGTGCTTCGTGACGGCAGGCATGGGCGGCGGCACCGGTACCGGTGCTGCTCCGGTCGTGGCGCGTGCTGCTCGTGAACGCGGTATTCTCACCGTCGGCGTCGTGACCAAGCCTTTCCATTTCGAAGGCGCACGCCGCATGAAGACCGCCGATCTCGGCATCGAAGAACTGCAGAAGAATGTCGATACGCTCATCGTCATTCCGAACCAGAATCTTTTCCGCATCGCCAATGACAAGACTACCTTCGCCGATGCTTTCGCAATGGCTGACCAGGTGCTCTATTCGGGCGTTGCCTGCATCACCGACCTGATGGTCAAGGAAGGCCTGATCAATCTCGACTTCGCCGACGTTCGCTCGGTGATGCGCGAAATGGGCAAGGCAATGATGGGTACGGGCGAAGCGTCCGGCGAAGGCCGCGCGATGGCTGCTGCCGAAGCTGCAATCGCCAACCCGCTGCTCGACGAAACCTCGATGCGCGGTGCGAAGGGTCTCCTGATCTCGATCACCGGCGGTCGCGACATGACCCTGTTCGAAGTGGACGAAGCCGCGACGCGTATTCGCGAAGAAGTCGATCCGGATGCGAACATCATTCTTGGCGCGACCTTCGACGAAGGCCTCGAAGGCGTCATCCGCGTGTCTGTCGTCGCTACCGGTATTGATAAGCAGTTAGGAGACGCGGCGCCTGCGCCGCTGGAATTTCGCCAGCCGGTAAAGCAGACCGCACAGGCAAAGCCGATGGCTCCGCATGGCGCACTGCGTCCTCCGGTCGTTGAACAGCCGCGTCAGGTTGATCCGATTGCCCAGGCGATCCAGTCTGCTGAAGCTGAAATTCCCGCCGCACCGGCTGCACCTGCCGCTTCGGCAGAGCCGGAATTCCGCCCGCAGAGCCGCATCTTCCAGGCTCCGGCACCGGAATCCTTCGAACGCGCTCCGGTTGCCCGTGCGCCGATGCCGCAGGCTCCGGCTGCCCATCAGGCACAGGCCGTGCAGCAGCCGGCCTATCAGCAGCCGCAGATGCATGAACAGCCGGTTCGTGAACCGCGTCCTGCTCCGCGCATGCCAGCCGTTTCGGATTTCCCGCCGGTTGCACAGGCTGAAATCAATGCCCGTCGCGCTCCGCAGCAGCCTGTACAGGAAGAGCCGCGCGGTCCGATGAGCCTCTTGAAGCGTCTGACCCACGGTCTGTCGCGTCGTGAGGACGATCAGCCTGCGGCCCGTCTGGAACCGGCTCAGCACCGCGAACCCGGCATGCGCCCGGCTGAACGCCGCGCTCCACAGCAGGATTCGTCGATCTATGCACCGCGTCGCGGCCAGCTTGACGATCAGGGCCGCCCGCAGCCGCGCGCAGCTTCGGAAGAAGACCAGCTCGAAATCCCGGCCTTCCTGCGCCGCCAGTCGAACTGAGCCATTTCTGGCAATGAATATGAAAGCCGCGGGTAACTCCGCGGCTTTTCGTTTCTGTAAACAGAAACAGCACGTTCGTAAGAAAGCGTGATTTTGTTCAGGCCGCGCGAATTATTATCTTGATCGAAACGGGTATGGTTCGGGCGGCGGAGTTTTGTACACCCTTGCGTATTTCCTGTCGCAATTTTAGCTATATCTATCCATATAGACCCAAGAATTGCGAAATCGGTCGTTGAAATTCCTTTTGGGCGACCTGCACTCATTATATTCAGCAGATTGGAACTGTCTTGAGCGCTTATCAAAAGACAATTGGTCGTGCGGTTACGCTTTCAGGCGTCGGCGTTCATGGCGGAGCTCCTGCTTCGGCGACATTCTTCCCGGCGGATGCCGACACCGGCATCGTATTCCAGCGCTCCGACCTGAAGGGCAAGGCGCCCGAAGTGCGCGCCCATGTCTCGCAGATCGGTGCGACGGACCTTTGTACGTCTCTCGGGCCGAAAGAGTCCAAGATCGACACGGTGGAGCATCTCATGGCGGCAATCGCCGCTCTCGGGATTGACAACCTTGTCGTGGAAGTCGATGGCCCTGAAGTTCCCATTCTTGATGGTACCTCTGCGCGTTTTATCGAGGCTTTCGATGAAGCGGGTATCGTCACGCAGGAAGCGAAGCGCCGCTTTATCCGCATTTTGAAAACGGTCCGCGTCGAGGCTGGCGGCTCCTGGGGTGAGTTTCGCCCCTTCGCCGGCACGCGATTTGAGGTCGAGATCGACTTCGAGTGCCCGCTGATCGGCCGGCAGAAATTCGCGGACGATGTGGATGAGGCAACCTTTCGCAAGGAGCTTTCCACCGCACGCACTTTCGGTTTCATGAAGGACGTGGAGCGCCTCTGGGCTTCCGGCCATGCGCTTGGTTCGTCGCTCGACAATTCGCTCGTCATCGGTGACGATAATTCGGTCATCAATCCCGGTGGTTTGCGTTTCAAGGACGAGTTCGTCCGTCACAAGACGCTCGATGCCGTTGGCGATCTGGCCTTGGCAGGCCTGCCGTTCATCGGTTGCTTCCGCTCCTATCGCAGCGGCCACCGGCTGAATGCGGAAACCGTGAAGGCGTTGCTGTCGGACAAGTCGGCATTCGATATTGTCGAAGCTTCGGGTGTCCGCAAGAATTCAAGAGCCTCCGATTTCGTTGCCGTGAAGCCGAATATCGCTGCTCCCTGGGCGCTTTGATTTATAGCATGAAATGAGTGGGTATCGGCACATGGCCTTAATTGGGCCGTGTTCGCCGGTTCCCCTCGCAATTGAGTCGGTGCGCCGTTTCCGCGGTGGATTGATCGGGGAGTATCTACCCATGCGGGTGGTCAATACCGGGGACAATTCACACTGGTTACGGGTTTCGACGTGCCGTCCGGCGGATTCGGGCTACTAGACGATTGCCGATTTCGCCTGCATGTGGTTTATGGACGGCCAAAACAGCGTCAGCAATGTTCTTACATTGGCTGGAGCTGAATGTTTTGTATGGATGGAGCAGCCGTGCAGTGCTAGAAGCACGCAACTCCAAACAGGAATGACGCTGCCAGAAGGCCGGAGACCGCATGACGAGTTTCAAATTCAAGGGTGTGACGAAAACCGCGCTGCTTACTAGCGCTATCGCCGTTCTTATCCCGCTCGCCGGTTGTGCCAGCAAGGACGACGACATCGATCTCACCAAATATGTCGAGACGATCGATCCTGCCGACAAGCTCTACAATGAAGGTCTCGCCAATCTGGATGCAGGTCGCCTCGATGAAGCCGCGAAGAAATTCGCAGCCGTCGACCGCCAGCATCCCTACACGGAATGGGCGCGCAAGTCGCTCGTGATGGCTGCCTTCACCAACTACCGCAAGGGCAATTACGAAGAAGCGATCTCGATGGCGAAGCGTTACAACACGCTTTACCCGACTTCGCCGGAATCGGCCTATGCCTATTACATCATTGGTCTTTCCTACTTCCGCCAGATTCCGGACGTGACCCGCGACCAGGCCGCAAGCCGCCGCGCGATCGCCGCGATGCAGGAAGTGGTCGATCGCTTCCCGGATTCCGAATATACGGATGACGCCAAGGCCAAGATCCGCTTCGCCCGCGACCAGCTTGCAGGCAAGGAAATGCAGGTCGGCCGTTACTATCTGGAACGCAAGGAATATCTGGCAGCCATCAAGCGCTTCCGCGGCGTGGTGGAAGAATATTCCAACACCCGTCAGGTGGAAGAAGCACTCGCCCGTCTTGTCGAAGCCTATTATGCGCTTGGCCTGACCTCGGAAGCCCAGATGGCCGCGTCGGTTCTCGGCAAGAACTATCCGGACAGCCAGTGGTACAAGGACAGCTACAAGCTCCTGCAGAGCGGCGGTCTTCAGCCGCGCGAGAATGGCAATTCGTGGCTGGCCAAGGCTTCGGCGCTCATCACCGGCGGCGGCTCATAAGCTGAATCTCACATGCTGTCGCACCTGTCGATCCGCGATATTGTTCTGATTGAAAGGCTCGACATCGAGTTCAAGACGGGCTTGTCCGTGCTTACCGGTGAAACCGGGGCGGGCAAGTCCATCCTGCTTGATTCGCTTTCACTGGCTCTGGGCGCGCGCGGCGACGCCTCACTGGTGCGTCATGGCGCCGATCAGGGGCAGGTGACGGCGGTATTCGATGTGCCGGGCGGACATCCTGCCCGGAATTTTCTGCGCGAAAACGGTTTTGACGATGATGGCGACATCATCCTGCGCCGCCTGCAGATGGGCGATGGCCGCACGCGCGTCTTCATTAATGATCAGGCGGCGAGCGTCGCGCTCCTTCGCGACCTTGGGCGCAAGCTGGTGGAAATTCACGGCCAGCACGACGACCGCGCCCTGATCGATACCGATCTTCATCGTACATTGCTGGATGCCTTCGGTGGTCTCGAACAAGAGGCCGCGGTGGTTCGTGAGCGTCACAAGGCTTGGCGCGACGCAGAAACCGCACTTTCCAAACACCGCGCCCGCGTCGAACAGGCCGAGCGAGAAGGCGACTATCTGCGCTCTTCGGTCGAAGAACTGACGAAGCTCGATCCGCAACCCGGCGAAGAGGAAGAACTCGCTGAACGTCGCGCGATCATGATGAAATCCGAAAAAATCGCCGGTGACGTGAACGAAGCTGGCGAATTGCTGTCGGGACAGGGGTCTCCCGTGCCGTCGCTTGCAAGCCTTGTGCGTCGGCTGGAGCGCAAAATTCCGGAAGCGCCGCATCTGCTGGAACCGGTTTGCAAGGCAATCGACGAAGCGCTCAACAGCCTGGCTCTTGCGCAGGACGGCATCGATCATGCCATGCGCGAAATCGATTTCGATCCCCGCGTACTGGAACAGGTCGAGGAACGGCTTTTTGCGCTGCGTGCTGCCGCGCGCAAATATTCCGTTGCCGTGGAAGGCTTGCCCGCGCTGCGTGACAAGATGGATGCCGATCTTGCCGACCTCGATGCCGGGGCGGAAAAGCTCGTCCAGCTTGAAGGCCAGGCGAGCGAAATGCGTGCGGCCTATGATATGGCTGCCGCCAAGCTCTCCGCTTCGCGCAAGGAAACCGCAGAACATCTGAAGGCCGCTGTGATGGCCGAATTGCCTGCGCTCAAGCTCGAGCGCGCCGAGTTCATCGTCGAAATGACGACCGATCCGGAAGCCCGCGCGGCGGAAGGCATCGATACGGTGGAATATTGGGTGCGCACAAATCCGGGCACGCGGGCAGGGCCCATGATGAAGGTCGCTTCGGGTGGCGAGCTTTCGCGCTTCCTGCTGGCGCTGAAAGTGGCGCTTGCCGATCGCGGTTCTGCTCCGACGCTCGTATTCGATGAAATCGATACCGGCGTGGGCGGCGCTGTGGCGGATGCGATCGGCCAGCGCCTTGCACGGCTTTCGGGCCGTGTGCAGGTGCTTTCGGTTACGCATGCGCCGCAGGTGGCGGCGCGTGCCTCCACCCATTTCCTGATCGCCAAGTCGGCGACCAACGAAGACCGGATGGCGACTTCGATTCGATCCATCGGGGTGGACGAGCGGCAGGAAGAGATTGCCCGTATGCTCGCCGGCGCCAGCATCACCGATGAAGCGCGCGCGGCGGCGGAGCGTCTGCTTGCCGAAAATAGCGCGCTGGCCATTTAAAAGCCTGTCAGCAGTCATTGTGCACCTCGCTGTTTTCGTAGGCGTAATCATATTTCTTGTTTATGTTGGGCGAAACTGAATCAGCAGGTTTTGCTTCGCCTATGACCGATATTCCCGTCGAAAAACTGACCGAGCCTGAAGCCGTTTCCGAACTGGAGCGGCTGGCGCGTGAGATTGCGCATCATGATGAGCTTTATCATGCCAATGACCGGCCGGAAATTTCAGATGCGGAATATGACGCGCTGAAGCGGCGCAACGATGCAATCGAAGCGCGCTTTCCGCATCTGGTGCGGACAGATAGCCCGTCCTTGCGGGTCGGCACTGCGCCGGTTTCCAAATTCGCCCCGATTGTCCATGCGCGCCCGATGCTTTCGCTCGGCAACGCGTTTTCGGATGAGGACGTGCGTGATTTTGTCGGCAGCGTCTACCGATTTCTGGGGCAGTTGCCGGATAATTCCATCGCTTTTACCGCCGAGCCGAAGATCGACGGCCTTTCCATGTCGATCCGTTACGAGAACGGAGTTCTGGTCAGCGGCGCAACACGCGGCGACGGCACGACCGGTGAGAATGTGACCGCGAATATCCGCACCATTGCCGAAATCCCGAACAGGCTACCGGCTGGAGCGCCGTCCGTGGTGGAAGTGCGCGGCGAGGTCTATATGGCCAAGAGCGATTTCCTCGCGCTCAATGAGCAGATGGCCGCTGAAGGCAAGCAGACCTATGTGAACCCGCGCAACACGGCAGCGGGTTCGTTACGCCAACTGGACGCCAAGGTGACGGCGAGCCGAAAGCTGAAGTTCTTCGCTTATGCCTGGGGTGAAATGTCGGACATGCCCGCCGACACGCAGATGGGCATGGTCGAGATGTTTCGCGAGTGGGGATTCCCGGTCAATCCGCTGACAAAGCGGCTTCACGGGGGGGACGAATTGCTTGCGCATTACCGTGCCATTGGGCTCGAACGACCGACGCTGGACTATGATATCGACGGCGTGGTCTACAAGGTCGACCGGCTCGATCTGCAGACGCGGCTTGGTTTCCGCTCGCGCAGCCCGCGATGGGCCATTGCGCACAAGTTTCCGGCAGAACAGGCGACGACGATCCTGCGCGATATCGACATTCAGGTCGGGCGAACCGGCGCGCTGACACCGGTGGCGCGACTGGAGCCGATCACGGTCGGCGGGGTGGTCGTCACCAATGCGACGCTGCACAACGAAGATTATATCAAGGGCATCGGTCTCAAGGGGGAGCGTATCCGCGCGGACGAGCATGACATTCGCCTTGGCGATACGGTCATTGTGCAGCGCGCAGGTGACGTTATCCCGCAGATTGTCGATGTTGTACTGGAGAAGCGTCCGGTCGATGCCGTGCCGTTCCATTTCCCGCATGAATGCCCGGTCTGCGGGAGCCACGCGGTGCGTGAGGAAGGCGAGGCGGTCTACCGCTGTACCGGTGGCCTGACCTGTGCGGCGCAGGCGGTCGAGCGCATTCGCCATTTCGTATCGCGCAATGCCTTCGATATCGAAGGTCTTGGCGAAAAGCAGGTTGAGTTCTTCTTCCACGCCGAGGACGACAGCCTGAAGATCAAATCGCCTGCGGATATCTTTACGCTGCAAAAGCGGCAGGCGGGTTCGCTCAAGAAGCTTGAGAACATCGAAGGCTTCGGCGCGACTTCCGTGAAGAAGCTTTACGATGCAATCAACGACCGGCGCGAGATTGCGCTCAACCGCTTTCTGTTCGGCCTCGGCATCCGTCATGTCGGCGAAGTCAATGCCAAACGCTTCGCCCGAGCCTATCTGTCTTATGCCGCGTTTGAAAAAGCTGCACTGGAAGCCGTCCCGCCGAAAGAAGGCGACCGTACAGACAAAGGTAATGAAGTCTGGCAGGACCTGATCGCGGTAGAGGGCATTGGTTCCATTGTTGCCGAGGCGGTCGTGGATTTTTATGCCGAGCCGCATAACCGCGAAGTGCTGACGGCTCTTCTGGCGGAAGTGACGCCGCTTGATGAGGCGGCGCGCGTTGCCACCGGTTCGCCGGTGGAAGGCAAGACGGTGGTGTTTACGGGCAGTCTGGAGCGTATGTCGCGCGATGAGGCCAAGGCCATGGCAGAACGCTATGGGGCAAAGACCGCCGGATCGGTATCGAAGAAGACCGATCTTGTGGTGGCTGGACCGGGTGCGGGCTCCAAGCTTGCGAAGGCATCGGAGCTTGGCATCGAAGTCATCAACGAAGATGCCTGGTTCAAGCTGGTCGGAGAAGAATAATGGCCCCGTTCAACGGTTTTGGCGAGAAAGCGATCCCGTTTCTGAAAGCTCTGGATTTTCACCAGAACCGCGAATGGTTCGTGGAGAACAAGGAACTTTTCGAGCAGCAATTGAAGGAGCCGCTTGGCGATCTTGTCGAGGAACTGACGAGCCGGTTCGAAAAGGCCGGTCTGCCGTTCAAGGGCGACCGGGTGAAATCGCAGTTCCGTATCAAGCGTGACACGCGGTTTTCAAAGGATAAGGCTCCCTATAATCGTCATCTGTCCGCATTGCTGTCGCAATCGGGCACGAAATGGGACGAGAGCGGATGCTTCTATGTCTGCATCGGCTTGCCGGGTGTGCGCGACAGCTACGCCTGTGTCGCGTGGTGGGGACCGAAGAAAGAACTGCTCCAAGCCATACGCAACTCTATCGTCGAGAAGCCGGAAGAATTCCGCGCCATGGTCGCGAAACTCAAGAAAAACGGTTTGAAGATCAGCGACTACGACCGGCTGAAACGAACGCCGCGAGGTTTTGAAGCCGTCACCGACGACGATCTGCTGGAAGCCATCCGCAATCGGCATTACTCGGTGCGGATGGAAATCGATCCTGAAACGATTACCCGTGCCGATCTGGCGGATCGTCTTGTCGATTTCACCGAACGGGCTCGTCCACTGGTGGACTGGATGCACAAAATCGAAAAGACTGTTCCACAACAATCATGATCATTCATGAATGCATCAGCGGGATTTATGAGTGATGCCCAAATGCGGCATCGCCGTTTAATAGTATGATTTTTTGGGAAATCATATTCCAACGGGCAGCAGAATTTCATAACTACTCTTCATTCGGAGGAGTAAGTATTCGTGAATCAGACTTTTCGGCCCGGAAGGGCTTCAGCGCGCGCCGATATTGTTGACGGTGTCCGGCGTGGACTTCCGCTTGTCGTCGCAGGAGCGCCATTTGGCTTGCTGTTCGGCGCGCTGGCTGTCGATAACGGCTTGTCGCTTTCCGAAGCGGTGTTCATGAGCGCGATCATCTATGCCGGTGCCAGTCAGATGGTGGGGCTCGATCTCTTCAGCCAGAATATTGCGCCGTGGATGATCGTCATGTCGATCTTCGCGGTCAATTTCCGGCACGTGCTCTATTCGGCGACGACAGGTCGCCGCATCCGTCACTTCAAGCTATGGCAAAAGGCGCTGGCTTTTTTCGTTCTGGTGGACATCCAGTATGCGGAAGTCGAACAGCGTGCGGAAGCCGGCAAGCCGGTCACCTTCGCCTGGTACATGGCCCTCGGGCTCACCTTCTATCTGACCTGGGTTCTGGAAGCGCTTATCGGTGGATTGTTTGGCAATCTGATTACCAACCCCTATGCCTTCGGCATCGACTTTCTTTTGCCAATCTATTTTCTCGGCATGGTCATGAGTTTCCGCCATCGCCAGAACTGGCTGCCTGTCGTTATAGCCAGTGCGATTTCTGCGGTCGCAGCCTACAAATTCGTGGGGTCTCCGTGGCATGTTTCGCTGGGCGCGCTTGGCGGAATTGCGCTGGCGGCGATTATCGCAAAACCACGCGAAGGGGAGGCATAAATGTCCACCACGATCTGGATCATTCTTGCAAGTGCGCTCTGTACCTATCTTACCCGCATCGGCGGGCATCTGGTCCTGTCACGCTTCAGCCATGTGCATTATCGGGTGGAAGCGGCGCTCAACGCTGTGCCTGCGGCTGTTCTGACGGCCATTGTGGCCGCACCCGCTTCAGATCACGGCTGGCGGGAACTGCTCGTGTTGGCGGTGTGTATCGTGCTCTCGCTGCGGCTCAGCATGATGACAATGTTCTTTGCGGGCGTAGCGCTCCTGATAGTGCTACGCCATTTTGCTGCGTGAAAGTGCTATTAAAGCGGCGCGGTGGCCGCTTCAAGCCATTTGCGTTCAGCGTCCTTGAGATGGCCGGAGAGCTTCTCGCGCACGCGGGCGTGATAGCTGTTCAGCCAGTCTATTTCCTCCTGCGTGAACAGCGACTTGTCGATCAAGCGCCGGTCGATGGGGCAGAAAGTCAGTGTCTCGAAGCCCATCATCGGAATGTCGCCCCCTTCGGGCACTTCCGGTTCGGTGACGATGATGAGGTTTTCGATGCGGATGCCGAATGAACCCGGTTTGTAATAACCCGGCTCATTGGAAAGGATCATGCCCGGCAGCAACTCCTGCGCGCCCTTCTTCGAAATGCTCTGCGGACCTTCATGGACCGACAGGTAGGAGCCGACGCCATGGCCGGTTCCGTGCGCGTAGTCGAAACCATGCTTCCACAGTGCGATGCGGGCCAGAACGTCGATATCCTGGCCGCGCGTGCCTTTCGGGAAACGGGCGGTGGTGATCGCGATCACCCCTTTCAGCACGAGCGTGAAGGCCTTGATCGTCTCCGGCGACACGCTGCCGATGGGCACGGTGCGGGTGATGTCGGTGGTGCCATCGCGATATTGCGCGCCGGAATCGACCAGATAAAGCTCACCGTCTTCGAGCGTCCTGTTGGTATCGGTGTTGACGCGGTAATGGATGATCGCACCATTTGGCCCCGCACCGGAGATCGTGTCGAAGGATATGTCTTCCAGCGGCATCTGGAAATCTCGCCCGGCATCGGCACGCGATTCTTCCAACTTTCGGGCCGCGCTGATTTCATCGACCGTACCGGGCTTCTGGGCGTCGATCCAGGAAAGGAAATTGACCATCGCCACACCGTCGCGCTCATGTGCTGCGCGCGAGCCATCAAGCTCAGCCTTGTTCTTGATGGCGCGAGGAATACGGGCTGGATCCTTCCCTTCGATCACGCTACCGCCTGAACTGTCGACGATAAGGCGGAGTTTTTCGGCAGCAAGAGCGGGATCGAGAAGGATGGCTTCGCCTTTGACCGCGCGAGCACTGAGATGCCCCTCCAGATCGGCAGGTGCTGCGAGCCTGGTAAGCTGCGTCAGATAGGCACGCGGTTCGATGGCAAGCTTGCGTTCATCAATAAAAAGCTCTGGCTCGCCTTGCGCGGGAATGATGGCAAAGCTGAGCGGAAGCGGCGTGTTGGAAACGTCCTTGCCGCGAATATTGAACACCCACGCGACCGAGGACGGATCGGTGAGGACAGTCGCGCTGGCGCCACTAGCGGCAACGGCCGTCTGCATTTCCCTGATTTTGTCCTCCGCCTCATGACCTGCGAAACGGGCTGGCTGGATCGTGACTTCCGCCGCAGGCACGCCGGGCTGGTCGTCCCAAATGGCGTTGACAAGGTTGATTTCGACTGGAACCAGTTGACCACCCTGGTTTTCGAGCGCCTCGCGCAAAGCGCGGGCTTCCGAAATGGTGTGAAGCCACGGGTCGAAGCCGATATTCAGACCCTTGCCGTTCTCCGCCAGCCAGGAAGCCGGTGGGTTGGTGACGAGGCTTTCATAGGAAAAGACCTTTGGGTCGGTCTGGGCGCGAACCTGCAATTCGTAGCGTCCATCCACGAACACATAGGCGCTGTTCTTGAGGATGAGCGCAGCACCTGCCGATCCGGTGAAGCCGGTCAGCCAGGCAAGACGCTGCGCATGGGGCGGGACATATTCGCCCTGATGCTCATCGGCGCGAGGAACCAGAAAACCGTCGAGGCCAAGCTCGGCCATCTTCGCGCGCAGCTTTGCAACGCGCGGGGCTCCATTGGCCGGATTTGTGGTGACGTCGAAATTCTGAATAGCCATTTTGTAACTCGCTCAAAACAGGAATACGCCGTGGTGCATGCGGCCAGTTAGAGCAGTCTGGTTAAACTGCTCTGACTCTTAGATGTTACGCATTATCCGGAGCAAAACCACTTCGCACTTTTGCTGGAAATGCTTTATTTCAAATGGATCGCCACCCAGCCTTCGCGATGCAGCGTCTTTTGATGGGTGAGACCCTGTGCCTGATAGGCAGCGAGCACCGCATCGTGCTGGCTGTCAAGTATTCCGGAAAGAATGATGGAACCGCCGGACGCGAGATGTTCTTTTAGGGAAGGCGCAAGCTCGATAAGCGGATTGGCCAGAATATTGGCGACGATCAGGTCGAACGGCGAATGGGAACGGAATATCGCGTGGCCGAAGCCTTCGGCCGTTGCCGTGACGATGTGCTCGGCAACGCCATTCTTGGCGGCATTTTCAGCAGCGACCGTAACGGCGACGGGGTCGATATCGGTAGCCAATACCGGAATGGGAGCGAGCTTGGCGATAGCGATGGCGAGAACGGCGCTGCCGGTACCGAGATCAAGCGCATTGGTCGGATGTTCGCTGGTGACGGTCTCCTCGATCAGTTCGAGGCATCCCGCCGTTGTTCCGTGATGGCCGGTGCCAAAAGCAAGACCCGCGTCGATTTCGATGGGAATATCGCCCACTTCGATCTTGTCGCGGTCGTGCGAGCCATGGACGAAGAAACGTCCGGCTCTCACCGGCTTCAGACCATCCAGCGAATGCGTGACCCAATCGATGTCCGGCAGTTCCTCGACGGCAAAAAGGCCCGTACCCACCAGTTCATCGATCCGCCCAGCAACTTCTTCGGCATTGTCCTCGACATAGACCGAAACCTCGAAAACCTGTCGATCTTCATCGATCTCGGTGATTGCTATGGGAAAGCCATCCTCCTCGAAAGCCTGTTCGAGAATGTTGTAGACGCGCTCGGCTTCCGCCTTATCTGCCGAAAAGAAAAGTCGTGACTGGGCCATGAAGTAAAAAGCTCTCTGCTGGAAATGTTCTAGAGCTTCTCCTTAGCTCTTTGCAGCGCCTTTGGCCAGATTCTTCAACTTTTCCAGAGCCGTATCCGGGTTTTCCTGATAGGCGATGGTGCTGCGGAAGCGGCCGCCCTTGTCGAGCAGAAATACCGATGCCGTATGATCCATGGTATATTCGCCGTCTTCACCGGGAACCTTCTTTGCGTAGACGTGGTAGGACTTCACCACATCCGCAATATTCTGCGGCGTACCGGTGACGCCGATGATGCGGTCGGAAACGTTGCCGACATAGGTTTTCATGACTTCCTGCGTGTCACGTTCCGGGTCGACGGTGATAAAATAAGCCTTGATGTCACTGCCCTCCGGTCCGAGCTGCTTCAGCCAGCCATCCATCTCATAGAGCGTGGTGGGGCAGACATCGGGGCAGTGAGTGAAGCCGAAGAAGATGGCCGCCGGCGCAGCGCGCAGGTCGTTCTCGGTGAACGGCTTTCCGTCCATGGTGACGAGGTTGAGTGGGCCGCCAAACGGTTCTTTAGCCGCCTGCTTGTCGCGGAAAAGGTTAAGCCCCGCAGCGCCGACAATGACGACGATAAAGGCGATGATGAAGATGGGCAGGAATTTTTTCATGTCCAGTCAGCCTTGAATTTCCGAACGCGCCTCGTTGCGCTGCTCAACAACCTATCTTTTCTTTATGCATTGCAGAACCGTCGTTAAAGCCGCATCCTGCCATCATGAAGAGCTGGCGGCAGTGTAGGGTCATTTGTTCAATTTTCAATAATTTCTGAAATTTTTGACTATTTGTCGCGTGGGAGATGAACGAGTTTAGGGGACACTTGCTTTGTCTTTCGCAAGGGGGCGAACTGATATATGCCTGAAATGGCAGCGGCATAGGCCGATCTTCGCGGATTTCGCTGTTTGTAGCGATGCTTCGGGTGAATATTCATGACGTCGTCAGATGACCTTCGTTTCCAAAACAGTGAACCTCGCATTCATTCCACTGCTCAGCTGAAATCAGTCAAGCTGGGGCGGTATGCGGATATCGGTGAGCGTGTGATTCTGCGTGAAGTCACGGTCGGCGATTTCACCTATTTCGAGCGGAACGGTGAGGGGATCTATGCCGAGATTGGCAAGTTCTGCTCCATTGCTGCGAATGTCCGCATCAATGCGCTTGAACACCCGATGGAGCGGCTGACGACGCATAAGGTCAGCTACCGGCCAAATGAATATTTTCGTTATCTGGGCGTTGATGGAGAGTTCCGCGCAAGGCGTCAGGCGCAGCGCGTGATCATCGGTAATGATGTGTGGATCGGCCACGGTGCGGTCATCACACCGGGCGTCCAGATCGGCCATGGCGCTGTGATTGGCGCGAACGCCGTGGTCACGAAGGATGTGCCGCCTTATCATGTGGTCGGTGGTGTTCCGGCCCATTTTATTCGCAAAAGGTTCGACAATGCCGTCATAGAACGGCTGCTTGAACTTGAATGGTGGAACTGGCCAGTGGAAAAACTCTACGAAGCGGTGCCGTACATTCAGACGCTCGAGATCGAGGCGTTTCTTGAAAAGTGGAGCGGCTGAATCCGGCTCTTGCAAAGCCGTAATTATTTTCCCACTTTCACGTCACGATAGTTCTGGAGACTGGAAAATATGGTCGGACTGAAGCGTTTTGCCGGTTTGTTGCTTGCTCCAATGATGGTTGTTGCAGCTTCGGCGGCTCCCGCCGAGGAAGTCGGCAAGGTCGGCGTCGACTGGCTTGGAAATGATATCGTCATCGACGCGGTACAGGACCCGAAGGTGCAGGGCGTAACCTGCCATCTGGCGTCGTTCTCACGTGGCATGATCGACCGGTTGCAAAAGGGTAACTGGTTTGAAGACCCATCCAATGCTTCGATTTCATGTGAGCAGACAGGGCCGATCACCATAGGCGACATTGATCTTGGCAAGGGTGGAGAGCGGGTTTTCTCCGAACGCACCAGTCTGATCTGGAAGAAGCTCGTCATCACGCGCATTTACGACAAGACGAACAATACGCTGCTTTATCTCGCCCATGCGACGCAGGTTCAGGACGGTTCCGCGAAGACCTCGCTTTCGACCGTGCCGCTCTATAAGGGCGATGTTACGTGGGCTAAAGGTAAGCCGGAATAACAAAGCTTTTGCTATTCCGGCTTCTTGACCAGATGTTATTCAGATCGGCTGGACGAAGCTGTCGAGAACGCGCTTCTGCCCGGCCTTGTCGAAATCGATGGTGAGTTTGTTGCCGTCGATAAGCGAGATCGTGCCATTGCCGAACTTGATATGAAACACGCGGTCGCCAAGCTTGAAGGCCGATGGCTTGTCTGCCACTGACTTGGCTACCAGTTCGCCGTCTATCGTGCGGCCCTTCACAGAACCACGTCCGGCGCCGAAGCCGGAATCGGTCTCGCCATAGCCGATACGCTCGACGCGGCTGCCGGAGCGCGAGCCCCAGTTATTGCGTGTCGCATCGGAACGGTTCTGCTGTGCGCGCTGCCAGCCGGGCGTCGAATAGGTGTTCTGGAACGGATCGGCCTTATCGAAACGGGACTGCCCATAGCCACCGCCATAACCGCCGTAATTGCCTTCCAGTTCAGCCACTTCCACATGCGCTTCCGGCAATTCTTCCAGAAAACGGGAGGGAATGGTGGATTGCCACATTCCATGAATGCGCCGGTTGGACACGAACCAGATATGCAGATTTTTCTTGGCGCGGGTCACGCCGACATAGGCGAGGCGACGTTCTTCCTCAAGGCCCGAACGGCCACCTTCATCAAGCGCGCGCTGGTGGGGAAACAGGCCTTCTTCCCAGCCAGGAAGGAAGACGGTTTCAAACTCCAGACCTTTGGCCGAATGCAGCGTCATAATGTTGACGGCATCCAGATCCTCGTTCTGCTCGGCATCCATGACAAGGGCGACATGTTCAAGGAAACCACGCAGACTTTCATATTCCTCCATGGAACGGATGAGTTCCTTGAGGTTTTCAAGCCGACCCGGTGCTTCGGCAGACTTGTCATTCTGCCACATAGCCGTGTAGCCGGACTCATCGAGGATGGTTTCCGCCAGTTCCGTGTGCGGGGTATTGTCGATCATTGACTGCCAGCGCAGGAAATTCTCGACCACTTCGCGCAGCGCGGAGCGTGGCTTCGGCTTCAACTCTTCGGTTTCGATGAGGTCGCAAGCCGCAGCGAACATGGAAATGTCGCGTGCGCGGGCATAATCATGCACCTGCCGGATGGCGGCTTCGCCCAACCCGCGCTTCGGCGTATTGATGATGCGCTCCAACGCCAGATCGTCGGCCGGTTGCGCGACCACGCGCAGATAGGCCATCGCATCGCGGATTTCGAGGCGCTCATAGAAGCGCGGACCGCCAATGACACGGTAATTGAGGCCAAGCGTGACAAAGCGGTCTTCGAATTCACGCATCTGGAAAGAGGCGCGAACGAGGATCGCCATGTTGTTGAGGAGGTGCCCCTGACGCTGCGCTTGTTCGATCGCTTCGCCGACTGCGCGCGCTTCTTCTTCGGAGTCCCAGGCGGCATGAACTTTCACCCGTGGATCGTCCGGATTGGGCGCTTCCGTAAACAGCGTTTTGCCGAGGCGGCCCTCATTATGGGCGATCAGGTGTGCGGCGGCGCCGAGAATATGCGCCGTGGAGCGGTAGTTGCGCTCGAGCTTGATGACGACTGCGCCCGGGAAATCCTTCTCGAAACGAAGAATATTGTCCACTTCTGCCCCGCGCCAGCCATAGATCGACTGGTCGTCATCGCCGACACAGCACAGATTGACTTTGTTTTCGCTCACGCCGAGTTCGCGGCGCTCACCGGCTCCGCGGGGGCCTTCGGACGCCCTAGCGGGCTGTATGGGCGCATTTGTGTTTTGTGTTGTGGGAGAGGTATTTCTCGATTGAGGGCGTTGTGCAAGCAAGCGCAGCCAGAGATACTGCGCTGTATTTGTATCCTGATACTCGTCCACCAGAATGTAGCGGAACTTTGCGTGATATTCGCGCAGGATATCCGGATGATTGCGGAAGATGCGGATCGGATGCAGCAGAAGATCGCCGAAATCGCAGGCGTTCAATGTGCGCAGGCGTTCCTGATAGGCTTGATAAAGCTCGCGCCCGCGACCATTGCCGAATGAGCGTGCATCGCCTTCAGGAATATCGGATGGGCCGAATCCCTTGTTCTTCCATCCGTCGATCATGTTGGCGAAGGTGCGCGCCGGCCAGCGCTTGTCATCAAGGCCTTCAGCCTGAATGAGCTGCTTGATCAGCCGGATCACATCATCCGTATCGAGGATCGTGAAATCCGATGTCAGATTGGCAAGTTCCGCATGGCGGCGCAAAAGCTTGACGCCGATGGAGTGGAATGTGCCGAGCCATGGCATGCCTTCCACTGCGCCGCCGACCAGATGGCCGATACGCTCCTTCATTTCACGCGCAGCCTTGTTGGTGAAGGTCACGGCGAGAATCTGGCTTGGATAGGCACGGCCGGTGGTCAGAATATACGCGATACGGGTCGTCAGAACGCGTGTCTTGCCAGTGCCCGCACCGGCAAGCACCAGCACCGGACCCTCTGTCGTCAGCACGGCCTGACGCTGTTCGGGGTTCAGCCCTTTCAGGTAATCGGGTTCGCCGCGCTGCTGGTTGCGTGCTGCCATGGCACGTGCGGCAATGCTGCCGGGAGCAGGCGTGCGGCTTGCCGGAGCGTCGTCATCGCCGAAAAACGGCATATCGTCGGGAAAGTCAGACATTTGACCCGAATGTAATGATTCGTGGCTGAAAGACCAGCGAAAGGGTTAAAATATTCGACTACTCTAATTGAGTAACGCGCCGATCCGTAAAGTTCAGGCGATGAGAAGCCAGCGCTTCGACGAGCCCGCGCAGTTCGGGTTCACGCTGCAACAGATCGTCCAGTTCCGTCATCTGGTTCATGGCGATCAGCCGCAGAATGTCGTCGCGGACGGTCCCATCGGCGCGCCGTGGCAGATGGGCAACCGGCTGGATCAGTTCGACCTTCTGTCCTTTAAGCCTTGCGCGCAGACTTTTCTCGTCTGCGTTCAGCGTTTCCACGAAAGCGTAGATGCCGACGCCCTTGGCTGGAAGTGAATAGAGCGCAAGCGCCACATCGGTTACGCGCGGATCGGATTTCAGTGCCGCACGGATTGCAGGACCTTCGTTGTCGATCCGGTCGCCCGTACCTTCACCGTCCGACCAGCTGAAAATGCCACGGGTGATGAAGTTGTAGACCTTCTTGCCTGTCGCGAGCCAGATGCGGGAGGGCAGCGACCGGCGCGCCAGAATGCGTTTTTCCGTTGGCGTCATCCGGTCCTTGGCGAAGGCACGCTTCTGCTTGAGCAGATGGCGGAAATCCTCATATGCCATCAGGCGATAGAGGGCACCGCGACGGCGATGAACGCTTGCCAGCTGGAAGTCGATGACCGCTGCTTCGCCTTCAGGCGTCATCAGCCAATTCTGTGGCTTGGCGAGATCGTTATGGGTGACACCGAGCCGGCGCATGTCGCGCAGAATGCGATGCGCGGTGCGATACCATTTCGGATCGGAAGGGCGCGCAAGATGCAATGGCGTTCCTTCTGTCCAGGATCGATAAAGCCCGTCCTTGTCGGTGGCGAGGAGTTGTGGGACGCCTTCGATACCGCGCACTGTCTTGAGACCGCGAATTTCGCGCCGGGCCAATATCCAGGCCAGCGGCTTCGACCACCAGGGAGCGGCGCTCACCACGCGACGGATGATGCGGGTTTCGGGATCGTTCACGAAATAGCCGGCATGGGTTTCTGAAAACACGTCGCGCTTGAATACGGCGGTTTCCACAAATTCCGGTATTTGATCGCCTTTCAGAGGCACATCTATATTGGGGTTCTGAACCATAAGGCTCCACTAGTGGATTGCATCCGATCAATCAAGTTTGATGGCCGACAAGCCTTATTGCAATCACGTGATCGAAGGCGCACAAGGAACGCACAGATTTCGTGCAGCTCATCGGGGAAATGCAGAAAATGGCACAAGGCGACGACAGCAAGCAGGCGATTGCGCAGATCATCCGACAGGAACAGGCGCTTATTTTTCCCTCGTTTGACGAAAATGCAGCATTTGCGCTGGGTGCGAGCATCCGCGATATCGCCGTGAAGGAAAAGCTTGGAATCGCCATCGAAATATCCCTGTGGGACCGGCAATTGTTTTATGCAACGACAGCCGGAAGCACAGTGGACAATCAGGAATGGTTGCGCCGCAAGTTCAATGTGGTGCGCCGCTTTCACGCTTCGACCTATCGTCTTGTTCTGGAACAGAACCGCGAGGACCGCATGTTCGCTCCCCACAAGGCGCTGAATGTGGAGGATTACGCGCTGGCAGGGGGCGGGTTTCCGATTTGCGTTGCCGGGGCGGGCGTGATCGGTGCGGTGATCGTATCGGGGCTGCCGCAGCGCGAGGACCATAATCTGGTGATCCGGGCAGTGGCGAAACATCTTGGGCAAGACCCGGTTGCTCTGGCGCTGCCTGCCGTTTGAATATCGAGTTTCGGAGAATGAACGATGTCGCTTGAAAATGTTGTCGCGCTTGCCCGCAACGAGGACGGTATCGCCGCAGCAGTCGGTGTCCTCAAGCAGCGTTTCGGTGAGCGTGCGCAGACCGGTCAGGCTATCCGCGAACAGCACGGCCACACGACAACCTATGTGCCGACGCAGGCGCCCGACATCGTCATCTTTGCCGAGAACGCGCAGGAAGTGCAGGATGTCGTGCGTATATGTGCCGAGCACCGTGTGCCGGTTATCGCTTTCGGTGCCGGTTCGTCGCTCGAAGGGCAGGTGAACGCGCCCGCTGGCGGCGTGTCGCTTGACCTCACCCGCATGAACAAGGTCATTGCCGTTCATGCAGAGGATCTCGATTGCGTGGTGGAGCCGGGCGTTACGCGTCGGGAACTGAATGAATATCTGCGCGACACGGGACTGTTCTTCCCGATCGATCCGGGCGCCAATGCCACGCTGGGCGGCATGGCTTCAACCCGCGCTTCGGGCACGAATGCGGTGCGCTATGGGACCATGCGCGAAAATGTGCTGGCGCTTAAAGCCGTGATGCCCGATGGCCGCCTGATCGAGACCTCCAAGCGCGTGAAGAAGACGGCTGCGGGCTACGACCTCACGAGGCTGCTTGTCGGAGCGGAAGGAACTCTTGGCATCATCACCGAACTGACATTGAAACTACAGGGAATTCCACAGGCGATTTCCGGTGGCATCTGTCCTTTCCCGGATGTGGATTCGGCTTGCCGCACGGTGATCGAAACCATCCAGATGGGCATTCCCGTTGCGCGCATCGAGCTTGTGAACACGCTTCAGATGCAGGCGCTGATACTCCACTCCAAACTGCCTTATGAGGCGCAGCCCTATCTGTTCGTCGAGTTTCACGGCACGGAAAGCGGCGTTGCCGAGCAGGCGGAATTGTTTGGAGAGATTGCTGCGGGCAATGGCGGCGGCGATTTCCGGTGGACACACGATGGAGAGGAGCGCGACAGGCTCTGGCGTGCCCGGCACGATGCCTATCTGGCATCGTTCCTGCTGAGACCGGGTTGCAAAGGTGTTTCGACGGACGTTTGCGTGCCGATTTCGCGTCTGGCCGATTGCATTGGCGAGACGGAAAAGGACCTCGCCGAAACCGGCCTGATCGCTCCGATCGTTGGGCATGTGGGCGATGGAAATTTCCACCTGCTCCTGCTTCTGGACACGGATGATGCGAGCGAAATGGAACGTGCCGAAGCTTTCATGGACCGGCTCGCCAAACGCGCCATCGCCATGGAGGGCACCTGCACCGGTGAGCACGGTATCGGGCAGGGCAAGATGAAGTATCTTACCATGGAATTGGGTGAGGCCACGGATTACATGCGGGCCATCAAACAGGCGCTCGATCCCGACAACATCATGAATCCGGGTAAAATACTGATTTCGTGATTCAAATCAGGCCTTTGAACGATTTTGCCAAGAGTTTGATTCATGCAGGCGTGCATATCGGCGTGGCCGGGATGCAATTTGCCTTGTTGTCGCCGGATCGATGCCGTTATGTTGCGCAGATAAAGACAGCGTGATTCACCGTTTGTTTCACGCTAACTTGCAATCTGTTTGACCGGAGCTGGTTTTTGGGCCGCATATTCGTCATCGTCGGCGGGCTACTCGTGCTGCTGTTGACGGCAGCACTTGTCGTGCCGCCTTTTGTTGACTGGAGCGGCTATCGCGCCGATTTCGAGCGGGAGGCGAGCCGTATTTTGGGCCGCCCCGTCAAAGTCGCCGGTGATGTCAGCGCCCGGCTTTTGCCATTTCCCTCGGTGGCCTTCTCCGATGTGCGTGTGGGGGCCGACGCGGCTCAGCCGGTGATGACCGTCGACACGTTCTCGATGGATGCCGAACTGATGCCGTTCCTGCGCGGCCAGCTTCTGATCTTCGATATGCGTGTCGACCGACCGCGGGCGACGATTTCGCTCGACAGGGATGGCAAGGTCGATTGGGCAATCCGTCCGTCGACGCCGCTCGATCCGGCGAAAATCAAGCTGGAACGACTTTCCGTCAAAGATGGCACCATCACGCTTCGCGAAGAAGCGAGCGGTCGCAGTCATACGGCGACCGAACTCAATGCGGTGATTTCTGCAAACAGTCTGGCAGGTCCGTGGCAGGCCAATGGAAGCCTCGTCTTGCGGGGAGAAAGGCTTGCGATCGACCTGACAAGCGGCGAAGCGAAGCCTGATGGATCGCTGCGCGTGCGGGCTCGAATTTCACCGGATGCAATCCCGGCTACTTTCGAGACCGATGGCGATGTGACCGTAACCGATGGGCGGCTCGACTATGCGGGCGACTTTTCTCTCCGTTCGTCGGATATGGTTGCAAAGACGGGCAAAGACCAGAAGGCGCCGGCGGAAACGCCCTTTTTCAGTGGCGTGCGTGTAACCGGAAAGTTCAAGGCGGATGGCAGTCGCTTCGACGCGAGCGAATTCCGGATGGAACAGGGGCCAGCCGACAATCCTTATGTGGTGAATGGCAAGGCCTTCATCGATTACGGCGAAGAGCCACGTTTCGAAGTCAGCGCCGATGGCCAGCAGCTCTACTGGGGGCCGAACGAAGCCGCCAGCGAAGAACAGACTGGCTCAGACATGCCAATTGCAGACCGGATTGCGATTGCACGCCGTGTTCTTGAGCAATTGCCCATTCCGACCATACCCGGCAATGTGGATTTGCGCCTGCCTGCGGTGATCGCGGGTGGTACGACGATACGCTCGGTCACGGTGAGTGCGGAACCTGATGGAAACAACTGGAATATTCGTCAGTTCGCTGCCGATCTTCCTGGACGAACCAAGGTGGAAGCCAAGGGCACGCTTTCGGTCGGCAAGGATTTCGGCTTCAAGGGCGAATTGCTGGTTGCTTCGCGCCAGCCTTCGGGACTGGCAACATGGCTCAACGAGACAGTCGATGATTCCGTCCGCAAGCTGGACGGTGCAGGCTTCTCCGGTCAAGTCGAACTTCGCGACGGTATGCAGCGGATCGATAATCTTGAAATCGCCTTGGGAAAGACAACGCTCAAAGGCTCGTTTGTTCGCGAAGTAAAGGGGTTGGCGCAGCCTGCAATAACGCTCGCGCTCAATGGCGGTGTGGTGGAAAGCGAAGCACTGCAAGCCTTTACAGGATTTTTCTCGAGCGGTGACGGCCTCGGTCTCCTTGATGGTCAGTCGTTGAATCTGGCATTCAAGGCGGGACCAGTCCGGTATCAGGACATGGAGGCTGGCAATGTCGATATGGCGCTCCGGCTTCATGACGGACGCTTCGATTTCGACCGGCTGATGATCGGCGACGTGGCGGGCACGACACTGACTGCGACCGGCACTTACGAACCCTTTGCCAATACGCCGTCCGGCTCGCTCGACGCGACAATCCTGTCTGCCGACCTTTCGCGGTTCCTGTCGCTGATGGCCAATCGCTATCCCCAGTTGCCGCTGTTCCACGCGCTTTCGATACGGGCAGCCAATTTCCCTAGCCTGTTCGAGGACAGCGAAATCAATGTCATCGCCAACGCAGTTTCGCCTTCGGTACCAGCGGTGGCCCCGGTGCCTGCAAAAACTGCGGCATCAAAAGGCAAGAGCGACCGACCCGCCGAGGCGAAAGCCAAGAATCCTCCCGGTGTTGGCGAGTTTTCGTTCAGCGTTACCGGCAAGGCGGGTGGCATGAAGCTGGACCTGTCGGGGACCGCGAGCGGCGGCGAAGGGGAGAGCGAGCCGTTGCAGATGCAATTGAACGGTACCGCGGCATCGGAACAAGGCGAAGCGGTGCTTGCATTGATCGGATTGCCCACCCTGCCGCTGGGGCTTGCGGGTGAACTTACGGCCGATCTAAGTATGCAAGGTGCACCGAGCGCGGGTATGCGGACGCTCCTCAAGCTCACGGCACCTGACGGGGCAGCGACCGCCGACGGTGTGATTTCGCTGGTTGGCGGTGATATTGCCGCCAGTGGCAAGGCTCAGCTGAAGTCCGCCGATCTGCAACCCTTCATCGCGACGGCGGGTTTCGCCCTGCCTGGATTTGGGGAGGGACTTTCAGCAGACCTTGCCAGCGACTTCCAGTTTGCAAAAGGTATCTTGCGGTTCCCCAATCTGACGGGAAAGCTGGACGGGGAAGAGGTCTCGGCGAGGCTGGAGGCCAATTTTGCCGACAGCGGACTTCCGCAGCTGAAAGGTGAGGCAAAGCTTGCCACGCTTGAGGTCGACAGCCTCGCAGCGATCATGCTCGGGCAGGATGCGTTCGAGCCGGCAAAACCTGTTGCGAAGACGATCTGGCCGCGTGGCGCATTCGCTGTGCGATCATCGCTGCCGCTCCTGCTGGATGTGAAACTCAATGTAGCGCAGGCGCATATGGGCGGCTTCGGGACCGCCACGGAGTTTTCGGCACGGCTTCTGAAGACCATGGACGGCCTTCAGCTGAACGAACTGACTGGTAATTGGGCGGGCGGATATCTGGTCGGCAATGTCTCCTTGAGCAACAGCGACAAGAATGCTCTTCTCTCGACGGAACTCAAGTGGAGTGGCGCAAACCTCAAGGATTTCTACCAGCTGGAGACCGGTGCTGCGCCGATTGGCGGCGTAGTGAAAGCTGCCGTCAATCTGAACGGAAGTGGCGAGAGCGTGGCGGCGCTCGTCGGATCGCTAGCCGGAACTGCAAGTTTCGACGTGGAGAATTTTACCGTCAATGGTCTGGACGGGGCGGCATTGCCCGCGATGATCGCGGCAGCTGACGCGGCGGGCGATCAGTCGTCTGGCCCGGACAAGCTCGCTTCGAAGCAATTTGTCGGTATTGCCGACAAGGCTATGGGGCAAGGTATGTTCACGCCGGGTAATGCGCGGTTTGACTTTACCATTAGCGGCGGTGTCGCGCGTATGGCTGCGGCGAACCTGAATGACGGCAATGCAGTCCTTCTCGGTGATCTGCAATTCGATCTGTCCACGCTCGGTATTGGCGGAAACGGCAGTCTGACGTTCCAGAACGATGGCGGTTCCGATACCGGCATCTCACCGCAGGTAGCCTTTTCTCTGGGGGGCACCTATAGCGTACCGGAAGTGACTTTCGATAAGCAGCCCTTGATCCAGTTCCTCACCCAGCGTGCACTCGAGCGCGAGCAGGAGCGTGTTGAATCGATGCAGGCGAGCCTCATGGAGAAGCAGCGTCTTCGCCGCCAGCTTGGACTTTTTGAGGCGGATGAAGAGGAACGCAACCGCTTGCAGCGTGACGAAGAGGCAAGGCGCCGTTCTGAAGCAAAGGCGCGTGAAGTGGCCCGGCAAGCCGCAGAGGAAGCGCAACAGCTTGAGGCGCAGAAGCCGCAGGCCGCTCCGGCGGGAGGGACGAATGCTCCCCTCGCATCGCCGGACGGCGGGCAATCCCTCAACGAATTTCTGAAAAGCCTGGAGCAAGTGCCTGCTGCTCCGGCACCTCAGCCTTGAGGCAATCGGGATTTGAGCCAATCCAGAACGTGGAGCCTCAGCGCGGAAGACAGGTTGATTGACCTGTCACGCCTGCCATCGATTTCTGCGATCAAGCTTGCAACGGACATCTCGCGCGCACCTGCAATTTCTTCAATCAACTCAAAGAACGGGTCTTCGAGTGTATAGCTCGTCGCATGTCCGCGAATACTGACGGAATGTTTACGTAACCGTCCCGGCGCGTTCACTTTTCCGCGTCCGGTTTGTCGCTTTTCTCCAGGCGGTTCTGATCCAGAAAACGGTGCGCTTTTGTCATTTCCGCCTGCGTAAGAACCTTTTCGGATTTCGTTCGTCCGAAATGAACGCGGTTCTGGTCCGCGTGTTTCTCTTTCTCAGCGCGGGCTTTCTGTTTTCTGAACTGCCGTAGGTTGACAATATCGCTCATGGAACCACGCGGAAACGTTGAAGATTTTTCGAAAAATTACCGCGTTTAGGTCCGAGCCTGCAAGTGCGTAATAGGTTGGCACTATTTCTGCGGGTTCTTCGGATTGGTGAACCACCAGATAGCCAGGGAAACCAGAATTAGAAGTATGAGCCCGACCGTCATTTGCAGAAGAGGGAAATTCGGTTCGTCCTTGGCCACAAAGAAGGCTGCGACAAGGCCGCTTATCCACAATACTGCCTGAGCAATTGCACGAATCATCGAACTCATCCTGAACCGGTTGCCGTCGAAACCGACTATAAAGCGGCCGTTTGCTTTTCACCATTGATTGCAATCAACGGTGAAAAGGGATCCATTCAATCAAACAAATAGAGCCAGCAGATTTTCAGATCGGGATGGCAATCGCGGTATTATTTCTTCCGGAATGCATCCAGCGAAACCACATCGGCCGAAGGCTTGGCTTCCTTGTCGGCCTCATCTGCATTGCTGTCTTTGGAAGCAGCAGCTTCTTTTTCGGCCGAAGTCTTGCGCGACTTCGATTTAGGCTTTTCCGCCTTCTCGACCGGGGCTTCCGTTGAAGCGATCTCAATGGGGGCAACATTGCCGCCTTCGTCATTGTCGCTTTCGGGCTGGCTGATCGCTACGTCGAATTCGAGTTCGAAATTGACCGAAGGGTCATAGAAACCGCGGACTGCCGAAAATGGAACGGTCAACTTTTCCGGAATATCTCCGAAGGAAAGACCAACTTCGAAAAGTTGGTCGGTCACATGCATGTCCCAGAACTGATGCTGTAAAACGATCGTCATCTGCTCGGGATATTTCTCCTTCAGGCGCGATGAAATTCGCACACCAGGCGCTCCGGTCAGGAACGTGATGAAGAAGTGGTGGTTACCTGGCAAGCCAGCCTTGGCCACTTCCGCAAGAACCTTGCGAATGACGCCGCGGAGGGCTTCCTGAGCGAGAATATCGTAACGGATTAGGTCCTGTACCATGGTTTGCTTATCCCACGGATTCGGAGGTCGATGTCAAGTTCGTTCTCATCAGATACGATGATATATGACCTGAAAATGCAACAGCGCGATGCTTGTGGCCTGAAGATGTGCAATTTTTGAACGCCACTGGAGGCGCCGGGTCTATCGACGTCCGAATGCCCTCAGGAAGGTGCGCACTCCGTTGACGGCGCTCTTCTCGATGATCGCATCATCCAGACACTGGCCGGTCAGTATATGATAATGGGTGTCGGCGTTGATCAGCGCCATGAAATGGCGCGCCGCCAGATCGGGATCATCGACGTGCAGATGGCCATCCATCGCAAGGCGGGCCAGGCGCGCCGCGATCGCAGGTATGGCCTGTGCAGGGCCCTTCGTATTGCAAATGCTGGCGGCAAGCGGCAGGTTGGTCTCATTGGCCTGCAATATCTTGCGCAGAAACGCCCCGGACGAATCGTAGATGCAGTTCCGGCTCATGCGGATGGAGAACGCCACCAGATCATGCTCCAGATTGTCGCCGGTCTGGGGAAATGTGGCCAGAACCGCGAACATGCTCGCACTCATACGCGCCAGTGCATCCTCGACGACGGCAGCGAGCAGCGCTTCCTTGTCGCGGTAATGATTGTAGATGGTCTGGCGTGACACGCCCGCTTCGCTGGCAATGAGATCGATACTCGCCCCCTGAAACCCGTCGCGGTTGAAAACCCGCGCTGCGGAACACAAGATGAAGTCGCGCTTCATGCACTGTCCGGGCTTTATCGCCGCGGAATTCAAGCCCTTTTCGGATACGGCGCGCTTCTCGGGCAGGACGGCCATGTCGATTATGTCAGTAGGTTTCATAATCCCAACATAAGATAGCTTGACGTTTTGGACAATGGTGTCTAATTTGACATTAGTGTCAAATCTGTTTTGACCATCCGTATAGAATGCCTTTCGCTTCAGAGTTTTCAAATGTCAGCCACAACCAAAAATGGGCTGACTTCATCGAGTGAGAACGAAAACTCGAAGCGAATACAAAGATTTATCTGTCCTGTACCGATTTTGCGAGCCCGATGGCGCCATCCTCCCAAGCAAAACCGGAGATCCGAAATCGGTGCGGGAATCTCACGAAACATTGATGAAAGCGCGTCCCCCATGGCTTCCAGTCTTGTGCGCAATGCCATTGTTCTTGGCCTTCTTTCCGCCATTGGCCCATTTGCGATCGATATGTATCTGCCCGCTCTGCCCACCATTGCCGCCGATCTGCATGCGGAAACCGGTGCCGTGCAGATGAGCCTTCTGGCCTTTTTCATTGCGCTCGCGATAGCGCAGCTCTTCTGCGGACCGCTGTCCGACATGATCGGGCGCAAACTGCCGCTCTATGGCGGGCTGGTCCTGTTTGGCATAGGCAGCATCGGTTCGGCTGTCGCCACCGACATAGATGTGCTCGTGCTTTTCCGTTTTGTGCAGGGGCTGGGTGCTGCTGCGGGGATGGTTATTCCACGTGCTGTCGTGCGTGATCTTCATACGGGCATCGAGGCTGCGCGCCTCATGTCGCTTCTGATGCTGGTTTTCTCCATATCGCCGATTCTGGCTCCCTTGACGGGATCCGTCATTATCAGCTTCTTCGGCTGGCGGGGTGTCTTCTGGGCCGTTCTGGTTGCGGCTGCTATCGGTATCGTTCTCGTGGCGACTGCGCAGAAGGAGACGAGAACGGCGGAAGCCCGGCTAGAAAGCAATCTGGGCAGCGCCTTACGCGGCTATGGTCGTCTGTTGAAAGATCGTTACTTTCTCGGGCTGGTTTTTGTGGGGGGCTTCGGGATTGCGTCCTTCTTCGTCTATCTCGCCAATTCGTCTTTCGTGCTTATCGACCATTACGGCCTGACGCCCACGCAATATGCGATCGCCTTTTCAGCCAATGCAGTATCGTTCTTCGGTGTTTCGCAGTTGAACGGCTGGCTGGGATCGCGCTTCGGCCTTCGTCGGGTCATGCGATTCGCGGTCTCCGGATTTGCTGCGGCAATGCTCGCCATGTTCGCCGCCGCCCTGATGGGGCACCAGTCGCTCTGGCTGATCGCCGGTTTCCTGTTCGTGGGATATGGCTTCCTCGGCCTCGTCATCCCGACAACAGCAGTTCTGGCTCTTGAGGATCACGGTGAAATTGCCGGTACGGCTTCGGCGCTCATGGGCACGCTGCATTTCGTGATCGGCGGCGTGGCGATCGGCGTGACCGGTTCGTTCTTCGATGGAACGGCACTGCCAATGGTCGGCGGGATTGCCGGTTGTGCGCTGACCGCCTTCGTGCTGACGCAAGTCGTTCTGTCGCGCAAGGCGAGCGAACTCGATACAGAGGCTGCTGCGGCGTAATCCATGGAAAGGGAAGTGGAGGCTTCTGTTGCCAGGTGCCTCCGAACCCCGCCTTAAGGTGCTAACCCCAAGGGCTTTAGAGTGGGTTTCCCGCACCGCCATTAGGCAGCGAGAGCATAACCCTGAGCTTTGTTGTCATTTGCAACTACTCAATTGACCCGATAACGGTGGTATCATGCCGAGTAAAAGAGCGATCTTTACACCCTTGTCGATCCTGTTTCGCCCCCGCCACAATACAAACCACTAGCCGATCTGTATTCTGGTGGAGGCGCCGGGTACCGCCCCCGGGTCCAATGGGTTTATTACACCGTCCATTTATCACCATAGTCAACTTGCGCTGACACGCCGTATATAGGCGCGGTTGACCGCGATTGGAAGAGGGGACGCAGTTTTTAACGGGTTTTGCTGATATTCCGGGGCCTGCGGTTCCCGTTCATTTTTCATTGACAGTCTGCTTTCGCTGGTCAATCCTACCAATATATCGGGGGCGGCGAGCGAAATTTCGATGAAGCCGGTTTCCGTGAGCTGAAACGGGGTATTGAAACCCCAATCGAAGGAGAGTGGATATATGAGTGAATATCTCGCGGATGTCCGTCGTTACGATGCCGCTGCCGATGAAGCTGTCGTCGACAAGATCGTCAAGCATCTGGGTATTGCGCTGCGCAATCGCGATTCCTCCCTCGTTTCGGCAACGGACCCGGAAGAACTGAAGCGCGTCCGCACGAATTGGGTCGCCAAGAAGCTTGGCGTCGACGACGAAGCCAAGGGTGATGAGGTCGTTGCCCATGTTGCTGAAGTCATGAAGGGCGACCGCAACAAGCATCGCGTCACCTTCTATTATCTGGTTGCCAAGCAGCTCGGAAAACTCGGCAGCCTTTGATCCACAGCGATCTGGTGAAATCGAAGCCCCGGTGCCCGACGCCGGGGTTTTTCTTTATACTGGGCTCAACCGAATCGGATTCTGGATATCCCCCATGCGCACCTATCTCGATCTTCTTCAACATGTGCTCGATAACGGTGTTGACCGTGGCGACCGCACAGGCACGGGTACGCGGTCGGTTTTCGGATATCAGATGCGCTTCAATCTGGAAGAGGGCTTTCCCGTGCTCACCACCAAGAAGCTGCATCTCCGGTCGATCATCCATGAACTTCTCTGGTTTCTGAAAGGCGACACGAACATCGCCTATCTGAAGGAAAACGGCGTTTCGATCTGGGATGAATGGGCAGACGAAAACGGCGATCTGGGGCCGGTTTACGGTTATCAGTGGCGCTCATGGCCCGCGCCGGACGGCCGTCACATCGATCAGATCGCGAATCTTCTGAAGATGCTGCATGGGAATCCCAATTCGCGCCGCCTCATCGTATCGGCCTGGAATCCGGCGCTTGTCGATGAAATGGCGCTGCCGCCATGCCATTGTCTTTTCCAGTTTTATGTCGCCGACGGCAAGCTATCGTGCCAACTCTATCAGCGCTCGGCTGATATTTTCCTGGGCGTGCCGTTTAATATTGCGTCCTACGCATTGCTGACGATGATGATCGCGCAGGTCACGGGATTGAAGCCGGGAGAGTTCGTCCACACGCTGGGTGACGCACATATTTACGCCAATCATTTCGATCAGGCGCGCGAGCAACTCACGCGTACTCCAAAGAAATTGCCCCAGATGTGGATCAATCCGGATGTGAAAGACCTTTTTGCCTTCCGTTTCGAGGATTTCCGGCTTGAGGGCTATGAGGCCGATCCGACGATCAAAGCTCCGATTGCGGTCTGAGGTGCATCATGTCCGCAAAGAAGCCCATCGTTTCGATCATTGTCGCTGCCGCTGAAAACGGGGTTATCGGGCGCGATAATGATATGCCGTGGCGGCTTTCGACCGATCTCAAGCGCTTCAAGGCGCTGACGCTCGGAAAGCCTGTCATCATGGGGCGGCGGACCTGGGAATCCATCGGACGGCCCTTGCCGGGACGGCCCAACATCGTGGTGACAAGAGACAAGGGATTTCAGGCTGAGGGCGCGGCCACGGTCGGTTCTCTTGATGAAGCGATTGCGCTTGGGTGCAAACTCGCTGCCAAGGTGGGGGCCGAAGAGGTCTGTGTCATCGGCGGGGGAAAAATCTATGCGCAGGCTCTGCCTCTCGCCGACCGCGTTCACCTGACGCGCGTTCTGGCGGAGATCGACGGCGATACGCGTTTTCCGGAAATCGATCCGAACCTATGGCAAGCGGTTTCGCAGGAAGATGTGCCCGCCGGGGACAAGGACAGCCACCCAACGCGCTATGTCGTGTACGAAAAACGTGCTGTGTAAAGCATAGTTCACGAATTTTGTCGTCTTCGCGTTGAAAGCGGACCTCCCGATGCCTATAAAACGGAAACATTAGTTGATGACGGGAGTGGGCAACTCGCTTTCCCGTCGCCTGGACGAGAGGTGAGGATGCCCTGGAGTAACCAGAATGGTGGCGGCGGCCCGTGGGGTGGCGGCGGCGATAATAACAACAATAATGGTGGCCCGTGGGGACAAGGGCCGAAAGGTCCTCGTGGTGGCGGCCAGAACACGCCACCTGATCTCGAAGATATTTTGCGCAAGGGCCAAGACCGTCTGAAGCAGGTATTCCCCGGCGGTGGGGGCAAGGGCGGCAGCAATCGAAGCGTTCTGTTCCTGATCGGCGCAGCTGTTCTCGGCTTCTGGCTTTTCCAGTCGATCTATACCGTGCAGCCGGATGAACTTGCCGTCGAACTGCGCTTTGGAAAGCCGAAGGAAGAAGTGTCCGAACCGGGCCTGCATTTCCATTGGTGGCCGATCGAAACCTATGAGAAGGCGCAGATCGTCGAAAAGCAGATCAACATTGGCGGCCAGGGCAACCGGAGCGCGACCCAGGGCCTGATGCTGACGGGTGACCAGAACATCGTCAATGTTCAGTTCTCGGTTCTTTACCGTGTCTCCGACCCGCAGGCATATCTGTTCAACGTCGATAATCCCGATGCGATGGTGCAGCAGGTTTCTGAAAGCGCGATCCGCGAAATCGTTGGCCGTCGCCCGGCTCAGGATGTTTTCCGTGACAACCGTGCGGCTATCGCAACGAGCGTCCGCGATATCGTCCAGCAGACGCTCGACGCCTACAAGGCGGGTATTCAGATCAATGCCGTTTCCATCGAAGACGCAGCGCCGCCGCGTGAAGTGGCAGATGCCTTCGATGAGGTGCAGCGCGCCGAACAGGACGAAGATCGTTTCGTGGAAGAATCGAACCAGTATTCGAATCAGAAGCTCGGTCAGGCCCGCGGTGAAGCAGCGCAGCTTCGTGAAGAAGCAGCCGCCTACAAGAACCGCGTCGTTCAGGATGCGGAAGGTGAGGCGCAGCGTTTCAGCTCCGTTTTGGGTGAATACCAGAAGGCGCCTGAAGTCACGCGCAATCGTCTGTTCCTCGAAACCATGGAACAGGTGCTGAAGAGCACCAAGAAAGTTATTGTCGAACCTGGAAAGGATGTCGTGCCTTATCTGCCGCTGAACGAGCTCATGCGCCAGCCACGCCCCGGCGTGAATGCGACGACGACGACCCCGAGCGGAGGTAACCAGTAATGGCCCAGAACAGGCTTCCAATCATTGGCGGTATCGTTGCCGTCATCGCTTTCCTGATCTACTCCGCCACGTTCATCGTATCCGAGCGTCAACAGGCTATCGTGCTTCGCTTCGGCCAGATCGTCGATGTGAAGACGGACCCGGGCATCTATTTCAAGCTGCCTTTCGGCTTCCTGGATGCTGACACCGTGCAGTTGATCGATGACCGTCTGCTGCGCTTCGATCTGGACGATATCCGCGTTCAGGTTTCGGGCGGCAAGTTCTATGACGTCGATGCCTTCCTCGTCTACCGCATCACCGATGCGCGCAAGTTCCGTGAAACCGTTTCAGGCAGCACGCTTCTTGCCGAGCAGCGGCTGCGCACCCGTCTTGATGCTGCACTGCGCAGCGTTTACGGCCAGCGCGGTTTTGAAGCGGCGCTTTCGGAAGAGCGTGGCGACATGATGCGCGAAGTGCGTGACCAGCTTCGTCCCGACGCGACGTCGCTTGGCCTTACCATTGCCGATGTTCGCATTCGCCGTACGGATCTGACCGCCGAGGTCTCGCAGCAGACTTATGACCGCATGAAGGCCGAACGTCTGGCCGAGGCGGAGCGCCTGCGTGCCCGGGGCCGTGAGGCCGCCCAGCGCATCCGCGCTGTGGCCGACCGTCAGGTCGTCGAAACGATAGCTGAAGCGCGCAAGGAATCGGAAATCCTTCGCGGTGAGGGCGATGCCCAGCGCAGTGAGATCTTCGCCCGTTCCGCAGGCAAGGACCCCGGTTTCTTCGCCTTCTACCGGTCGATGTCCGCTTATCGTGAAGCACTTGAGACACCGGATACAACGCTGGTTCTCTCCCCGGACTCGGAGTTCTTCAAGTTCTTCCGGGACGCTGGCGGCAGACTTGCAACGCCTGCCCAGTAACAACCGGGGCAAACGCTCATGAGCGATTTTCTAGCCGCCGTAGGTCTTCTTTTCGTTCTCGAAGGGCTGCTCTACGGCGGCTTTCCTTCTTTGGCGAAGAAGCTGGCCCGTGAGGCTAGCGAGACGCCGGAGAATATGTTGCGCATCGCCGGGATTGCAGCGCTTGCAATTGGCGTCGGCATTGTCTGGCTTGTCAGGGGATAAGCCGTTTTCCTCCCGTTATTTATTGTCTGCGGTCTATGCGAGGCCGTAAACAGGTCGTATTTTGCAGCGATCAAGCCGTAGTACATCTATCGCTAATCAAACGACTGCAAGCAGACAGGAACGGAGCAGGGCTTCATGGTAATTGCACCAAAGGCGGGATTTGCTCGCACCCTTTTCGCAACCGTGGCGCTGGGGGCGATGACGGTTGGTGGCACTCTTTCGATGGGGACGCCTCCGGCAATCGCGGCTCAGGGGCCAGCTTCCGTTGCTGACCTGGCCGAGGGTCTGCTCGATGCGGTCGTGAACATCTCCACATCCCAGACCGTCAAGGGAGACGGGGAAGGTGACGGTGCCGTTCCCATGCCGCAGGTGCCGGAAGGCTCTCCGTTCCAGGAATATTTCAAGGACTTCTTCGGCGACAATGGCGGCGCGCAGGGTGACGAATCGCGCAAGGTCCAGTCGCTGGGTTCGGGCTTCGTCATCGATGCCGAGAAGGGGTTCATCGTCACAAACAATCACGTCATTGCCGATGCTGACGAAATCGAAGTCAATTTCAATGATGGTTCCAAGCTGAAAGCGGAGCTCGTCGGAAAGGACATCAAGACCGATCTGGCGATCCTTAAAGTGGACCCGTCCAAGCACAAACTGAAGGCCGTCCAGTTCGGCAATTCGGAAAAGGCGCGTATCGGCGACTGGGTCCTTGCAATCGGCAATCCGTTCGGTCTTGGCGGAACGGTTACCGCCGGCATTATTTCGGCCCGCAAGCGTGATATCAATTCCGGTCCCTATGATGATTTCATCCAGACCGACGCGGCGATCAACCGGGGCAATTCCGGTGGTCCCCTGTTCGATATGGAAGGAAAGGTGATCGGCATCAACACGGCGATCATTTCGCCGTCGGGAGGTTCCATCGGTATCGGCTTCGCCATTCCGGCAGAAATGGCTGTCGGTGTGATCGACCAGCTCAAGGAATTTGGTGAGGTTCGCCGCGGCTGGCTCGGTGTGCGCATCCAGCCGGTTACGGACGATATCGCCCAGAGCCTCGGGTTGAAGGAAGCCAAGGGCGCGCTGGTCGCCGGATTGATCGAAAACTCCGGCGTCGACAACAAGGCCATTGAAGCAGGCGATGTCGTGATCCGTTATGAAGGCAAGCCGGTTAACACTGCCCGCGATCTGCCTCGATTGGTTGCCGAAACGCCTGTCGGCAAGGAAGTTGAAATTGTCGTGGTCCGTCAGGGTGAGGAAAAGACCGTGAAGGTAAAGCTCGGTCGTCTCCTAGAGGACGACAAGAGCACCGAGGCTGCGACGGAAGACCAGGCTCCGCTTCCTGAAGGTGAAGGCGGAGACGAAGGCAAGCAAATGCCGGATACGCCGAAAAAGGACCAGAAGAGCGACGCTGCTCCAAGCGTACTTGGGATGAAGCTCAGCGAGCTGAGCGACGAGGTCCGCGGTGAGTTTGGTATTGCCGAAGATGTAGAAGGCGTTGCGGTTCTTTATGTCTCTCCCGGGTCCGCTGCCGGCGAAAAGCGTATCGAAACCGGCGATGTCATCGTCGATATTGGCCAGGTGACCGTAAAAACACCCGACGATGTGAAGAAGCGCATCGATGCGCTGCGCCGCGAGGGACGCAAGAATGCACTCCTGATGCTGGCATCCCGCTCGGGCGAACTGCGTTTTGTGACTGTCCGGATCAATTGATCCCTCCATGGTTATCCGCAATGGCAAAGCTTTCTGTTTCATAAGCTTCGGCTGTGCTATGGACCGGCGCCATTCGGAGTAAGATGAGTTGGAAACAGTCGATATTGTGGTCATAGGCGCCGGTGCGGCAGGCATGATGTGCGCCATCGAAGCGGCCAGACGCGGGCGTTCCGTGCTGGTCGTGGATCACGCCAAAACAGCCGGTGAGAAAATTCGCATATCGGGCGGTGGACGCTGCAATTTCACTAATCTTCATGCGAGCCCGAAGAATTATCTCTCGCAGAATCCGCACTTTTGTATCTCGGCCCTCAGCCGCTATACACAGCGCGATTTTATTGCACTGGTTGAGCGCTATCGCATCGCCTATCACGAGAAGACGCTGGGACAACTCTTCTGCGATGGTTCGGCATTGCAGATAATCGAAATGCTGCTGGCAGAAATGAAGTGCCATGGTGCGCGACGGAAGCTTGGTTGCAGCGTCAGCTCGGTTGAAAAATCTGTAGAAGGCTTTTCTCTTCAACTGTCGGACGGACCTGTTAGCTGTCGATCACTGGTCGTGGCCTGTGGCGGGAAATCGATTCCGAAGATGGGGGCGACAGGCTTCGGCTACGATGTCGCGACACAATTCGGATTGCGGATTGTAGAAACACGACCTGCGCTGGTTCCGCTGACGTTTGAACCCAACACGCTGGAAAGGCTGAAGCCGCTGGCCGGTGTTGCCGTCGACGCTGTTGTCTCCTGTGGTAAAACCAAATTCGCCGAGGCGATGCTTTTTACGCATCGCGGCATTAGTGGCCCTTCGATTTTGCAGATTTCTTCCTACTGGCGGGAAGGCGACGAAATCCGCATAGCCATGCTGCCCGAAACAGACATTTTCGAAGCACTGCGCGAGCAGCGCAAGCAGAACGGCAAGCAGGCATTGCAGACCGCACTGGCTGTTTATCTTCCAAGAAAGCTGGCGCAGACCTTAGCCGAGGATGTCGGCGCAACGGGTCATCTGGCGGATATGTCCGACAAGATGTTCCGTCGCGTCGAGGCAGCGATAAACGACTGGCGCATCAAGCCTGCGGGCTCGGAAGGTTACCGTACCGCAGAAGTTACGCTTGGAGGGGTCGATACGCGTGAGCTCGATTCCAAGACCATGGAAGCCAAATCCGTCCCCGGCCTCTTTTTCATCGGCGAGGTGGTGGATGTCACCGGCTGGCTCGGCGGCTATAACTTCCAGTGGGCCTGGTCGTCCGGCTGGGTTGCCGGTCAGGCTGCCTGAATGCTTATGCAACGTCAGGTGATCGATCTGATTGTAAAATGCGATAGACCGCATGACGCTTCAAATGCGGAGTTTCATCCGGCACGCGCGGGTGATCAAAATCACGCCCTGGATCACGGATCATGCCGATGCGCTGCATGACAGCTGTAGACCGATCGTTATTGTGAACGGCGAAAGAAACGACTTCCGAGAGGCCAAGGGTGTCGAAAGCATAGTCGATCAGCGCTTTGCCGGCCTCGGTTACGTAACCCTTGCCCCAATAGGGCGTGGCCAGCCGCCAGCCGATTTCAACAGTGCCGTCCGGTAGATGAGGTTCAAGATCGGTGCGGGCGAGACCGGCGAAGCCGATGCATTGACCGCCTGTTTTTTCTTCCAGCGCATAGAAACCGAGACCCGTTTCAGAAATGGTCTTCTGGAGGCGGTTGAACAATTCATCTGATTGCACGCGGTTTCTGCGAAAGGGAAAGAAACGCATCACCTCTTCATCGGAATTGATGACATGGAACAGACCGCGGTCGCGATCTTCCCAGTTTCGGACGACGAGGCGTGGGGTTTCCAGAATGATCATTGAACGAAGTCCGTTTTTCGGTAGCCTTGAATATAGAGCAGGGCAGTCAGGTCGCCATGGTCAACGCGCATCCGGGCTTGCGCTGCCACGGCTGGTTTTGCATGAAGCGCCACGCCTGTTCCCGCAAGCTGGATCATGCCGAGATCGTTCGCGCCGTCCCCCACCGCAATCGCATCATCCGGTGTAAGACCAAGACGATCAGCGATTTCCACGAGCTTCTCCACCTTGGCCTCACGGCCGAGAATGGGTTCCGTGACCAGGCCGGTCAGGTGCATGCCATCATCGATCAACCTGTTTGCGCGCTCTTCGTTGAAGCCGATCATTTCGGCAATGCGATGGGTGAACGATGTAAAGCCGCCGGACACAAGCGCGGTGTAAGCGCCATGCTTGCGCATGGTGCGTACAAGTTCGGGTCCGCCGGGCATCAGTGTGATGCGGGTTGAAATCACCTTGTCGATGACGGAGAGCGGCAGGCCTTTCAACAGGGCCACCCGCTCGCGCAAGGCCGGTTCGAATGCAATCTCACCGTTCATGGCGCGCGCGGTGATCGCTGCCACATGCTCGCGCAGGCCGGCTTCTTCCGCCAGTTCGTCGATGCATTCCTGCTGGATCATGGTGGAATCCATGTCGGCAATCAGAATCTTCTTGCGCCGACGCTCCTGTTCCTGCACCACGACATCGACTGGCGCGCCATCAAGCGCATCACGAAGCAGGGCTTCTGCTTCTTCGCTGCTGATCCCCGATGGTAGCGGAATGTCGCAGGCGATGTTGTCGGCCAGCCAGTAAAGCCCGGTTGCATTCACTGCCGAGGACGCTTTAATCCCAAGCGCTGATGCAAGCGAAGCCTTGGCCGGATTGGCGATCAAGGTGGCGACGAGAGAAAGCTGTTGGGACATGGAGAGCAATTCCGGCGATGAATGAGGATGCGATCACGAATGCAATCCTGATAGCTGGCCCGACAGCCAGCGGCAAGTCGGCACTTGCGGTTCGCATGGCTCGAGACACAGATGGCTTCATCGTGAATACCGACTCCATGCAGGTTTACGACGTACTCGATCTTCTGACTGCCCGGCCGGACAAAGCCGATCTTGCTGCCGCGCCGCATTATCTTTACGGCCATGTCGCGCCATCGATAAGCTATTCAACCGGACGATGGCTGGAGGACGTAGCTCGTCTGTTATCGCACCCCCGGATGAAGGACCGCACTCCGATCTTTGTCGGCGGGACGGGGCTTTATTTCAGGGCATTGCTGGGCGGACTGTCGCAAATGCCGGAGGTGCCGGGTGATGTTCGGGCCTATTGGCGAGGGCGAATGGAGACAGATGGACCGGAGTTGCTTCACCGGATCCTCGGTGAACGCGATCCAGATATGGCTGCAACACTTCAGCCTGCCGACAGTCAGCGCATCGTTCGGGCACTGGAAGTGCTGGAGGGCACCGGAAAGTCTCTTCTCGATTGGCAGCAGACAAAAGGTAGGGCCCTTGTAGATGAAAACAGCGCCCATAAAATTGTATTGGCGCCTGATCGGGCATGGCTTTCAGAGCGCATCGCGCAGCGATTTGCGTTGATGTGGGACAATGGCGCGATCGACGAGGTCAAGGCATTGCTGGCCCTTGATCTGGACCCCGGACTGCCAGCGATGAAAGCCATCGGTGTGCGTGAAATCACTGCGTACCTTGAAGGCACGATGTCCCGAGAAGAAGCTGTTGATCGTTCGGTTATCGCCACGCGGCAATATGCGAAGCGTCAATCGACATGGTTTCGAAATCAGCTCAATGCCAGCTGGTCCGTCCATGCAAATTCTAATGATGCTTTCGCTCAATTAACGACAACGAAATAACTCGCTGGCACTCTCTGAAACAGGAGGCGGGCGTGGATTATGCGGTTCAACAGATCGGAGCGGGCATTTTTTATTCTGATCGTTTTGATGGTCGGTATCGGGCTGCTGCTCTACCAGGCTCGCGTTGACATCGGACAATTGCTGACCTTACCGCTTGAGGGGCGCACCTTGGAACTGGTTTCGCGGCTGGACCAGTTGAACGACGTCACGATCTGGTTGCTGGCGGCGACGCTCGCTTGCGGGCTGTTCCTGATCTACCCCCAAATAAGAATCGATGCGCTGGATCGCGGCAAGTTGCAGGTCATCACGCAGGATCTTTCCGAGCGGTCGCAGACCCTCGAACATGCTGCGCTGACGGACAGCCTGACGGGCATGCAGAACCGGCGTTATTTCGACGAGGCGCTGAAGGAATATCTGGTCCAGTTCGACCGTATTCACCGGCCCGTCGGGCTGATGATTATCGACCTCGATCACTTCAAGACCGTGAATGATACTTACGGGCATGACGTTGGCGACATCGTATTGCAGGAGGTGGCGCGGTGCCTCAGGGATTACACACGCTATCATGACGTTGTCGCCCGGCTGGGTGGGGAGGAGTTCGCAGTCCTCGCACCGAACATGGATGCGGAATTGATGATCAAGCTTGCCAATCGCATTCGCAAGGCAATATCGGCGCTTGAAATCGATCTCGGTGACGAAAAGCTTGGTGTTACCGTCAGTATCGGTCTTGCGATATGGGACCGTCGCGAGACCTCGAAGGATCTCTATCGCCGCGCAGACAAGATGCTCTATGCAGCAAAGAACATGGGACGCAACCGCGTCTGCGCCTGAGCGTGTCTAGCGCTCGCGGTCCTTGCGAAAACTGCGCACCAATTCGCCCATCTTCTCAATGCTCTGTTTCGTGTCCAGGCTGAGTGGAGTTTGCGGCTTCAATGAAGGTGCCCGATGAAATTGCTCTCCGATCGATGCATGGTCGCGATGAGAGGTGGAAGCCGGGTTGCCCCAAAGATTGTCGTCGTCTGCGAGCCGGTCCGCTGGTTCCGCCTGGGAGCTGCTTTCGAATGCGCGCAGCTTTTCGACGATACGGTCCAGCGATATCTTGCCGTCGTTGCGCCAACCGGAAAGGGCGCTTTCGCTTTTGCTGCGTCCCGGAAGCTGATGGGATGGAATAGTCTCAAATGTAAGTCGCATGGGCGTCGAGAAGGCTTCGCCGAAGGCGATGGCCTCGCGATTGGCGATCGATGAAAGGAAACCCGCCATACTTTGCGCGCCGCCGCGAATGGCACCTTTGATGATTTCCTGGTCGCGTTCATTGCCGAGCCGCATCGCGAAAATGGAATTGCATTGCGACAGGATTGTCGCGTCAAGCTCGCCAGGGCGCTGGCTGATGACGCCAAGATAGGAACCGTATTTTCGGCCTTCCTTGGCAATCCGGGCTATAGCCTGCCGTGTCGGCCAGAAGCCGGCGTCGCGGTCGGCCGGAATATAGCGGTGAGCTTCTTCGCAGATCACCAGCGTCTGCAGGCTGCCTTCGCTTGATAGAGCGATATCGAACGCCAGTCGGCACAAAACCGACGCGACGGCGTTGACCACCTCGGAAGGCAATCCCGCAAGCTGGAATGTGCAGATGGGCTTTCCGTTTTGTGGGATGCGGAAAATGCGGCCAATGGCGTGCCGCATCGTCTCGGGTCCCCCAGTCACGGCAAACATGAAGCGGAAGCGAGGATCGGCAGAAATCGATTCCAGACGAGCCTTGAGGCTTCGCAGATAAGGACGTTCCGCTTTGCTGTCGAGAAGCCCCATGCGTTCGTCGATGAGGGCGATCAGATCTGGGAGGCGATAGGCAACGGGCGTGTCGGCGCTGACGCTCTGCCGGTCCGCCAGCTGCCGCCGCAAGGTTTTCGCGGACAACGGCTCGGTGCCTTGCATTTTTTCCCGCGCAAGCTGGACAAGATCGCGCAGTATATCGAGTTCCATCGGATCGGGCGCGCGCCCGCGAAAGATCACGTCTGCGAATTCTTCAAGCCGCAGCATCCAGAACGGCAGCTCGATATTCGTCTGATCGACGGCTACTGCGAGGTCAGGAAATGCGCTCGCGAACTCGTTGTGTGGATCTAGGATGAGTACACGAAGATTGGGCTTTTCGGCGACGATGCGGCGCAGAAGCAGCATGACTGCGCTCGATTTACCGACGCCCGTTGTGCCAACGATGGCGAAATGCCGGGAAATAAGATCGTCGACCGAAATATGAGCCTGAACTGTTGCGTCCTGTGTCAACGTGCCGATCGAAACGCTGCTGTGCCCGGTCTGGGCATAAATGGCCGCCAGGTCGCTCGCGCGGATACGGTGGGCGATAGCGCCCGGATGGGGAAATTGAGAAATACCGCCGTTGAATGTGGTTTGCCCATTGGACTGCACGCGAACCTCGCCCAGAAACTCGACATGGACATGGAGCGTGTTGTCACCGCCGCGTATCCAGACATCACCCGGCACAAGCACATTGCGAATAAGACCGACGACGCGATTGTCGCCTGACCGAATGGATATCAGCTGTCCTACTGCCCAGTAATCGTCGGATGCGGCGGAGGAAGGGCCTGACAACGCCGAGACGATGGCGCCTGCGCCATCACACTGGATGACGTACCCTTCCGTGCGATTGCGCTGCACGTATTCGCCGTCTTCTCGTGCGCCGGAATTGTCGCCGATTTCGCTCATGCTGCCCGCTTGCCCCAACTTTCAACAGGAGGTTTCGCATCAGGATAAGAGTCTTCGGTTGAAATAAAGTTATCGTTTAGGGTGAGCGAGCCTAAGAAAATATCGCGGGCGATGTATTTATGCGTTGACGACGCCAAATCCGGCTATTAGTGTCCGCCACCATGAACACGATTATTATTCTTGTGGTACGGGCGCGCATGGGCAGGATGGTGTAACCATCCGGCGAAAGCTCCCATGCGCGAAAGACAGGCTCCCTCGGGGGCCTTTTTTATTATCCAAATCAGAAATGAAATGCAGACGGGAAGAGAACAATGACTGCAGGTAAACGTGAGGCGGACGCAAACGCCGCAGAAACGCAGGAAGCAAGCAATCCGCGCGAAATGACCGGCGCGGAAATGGTCATTCAGGCTTTGATCGATCAGGGCGTCGAGAGCATCTTCGGTTATCCCGGTGGCGCTGTGCTTCCGATCTATGACGAGCTCTTCCAGCAGGACAAGGTTCAGCACGTTCTGGTGCGTCACGAGCAGGGCGCCGGACATGCGGCGGAAGGCTACGCGCGTTCGACCGGCAAGGTTGGGGTGATGCTTGTCACATCCGGTCCGGGTGCGACCAATGCGGTCACGCCGCTTCAGGACGCTCTGATGGACTCCATTCCGCTGGTTTGCATTTCGGGCCAGGTGCCGACGACCCTGATCGGTTCCGATGCATTTCAGGAATGCGATACGATCGGCATTACACGCCCCTGCACGAAGCACAATTGGCTCGTAAAGGACGTCAACGATCTGGCGCGCATCCTGCACGAAGCCTTTCATGTCGCTTCCACCGGTCGTCCGGGTCCCGTTGTGGTCGACATTCCGAAGGATATCCAGTTCGCCAAGGGCATTTATACGCCGCCGGAAACTGCACCGCGCACCAGCTACCGTCCGGTTCTCGACGGCAATGCGCAGGCAATTTCGGATGCCGTTCGTCTGCTCGTCAATGCGAAGAAGCCCGTCATCTATTCCGGCGGCGGCGTGATCAATTCCGGCCCGGCAGCTTCCCGTCTGCTGCGCGAGCTGGTGGAGATCAGCAATTTCCCGATCACCTCCACGCTTATGGGACTGGGCGCTTATCCGGCTTCCGGCAAGAACTGGCTTGGAATGCTCGGCATGCACGGCACCTATGAAGCCAACATGAGCATGCATGACTGCGATGTCATGCTGTGTGTTGGTGCCCGTTTCGACGACCGTATCACCGGGCGCCTGAACGCATTTTCCCCGAACTCGAAGAAAATTCATATCGATATCGATCCATCTTCGATCAACAAGAATGTTCGCGTCGACGTGCCGATCATTGGCGACGTTGCCCACGTTCTGGAAGACATCGTTCGTCAGTTCCGCGCTTCTGAGAGGAAACCGGAAAAGCAGGCAATCGGCGCATGGTGGGAGCAGATCGACCGCTGGCGCTCCCGCAATTCGCTTGCCTATGCGCCGAACCGGGACGTCATCATGCCGCAATATGCAATTCAGCGGCTGTATGAACTGACAAAGGATCGCAAGACCTACATCACTACTGAGGTGGGACAGCACCAGATGTGGGCTGCGCAGTTCTATGGCTTCGAGGAGCCCAACCGCTGGCTGACCTCCGGGGGTCTCGGCACCATGGGTTATGGTCTGCCGGCGGCGCTCGGCGTGCAGATCGCGCACCCTGATGCTCTGGTTATCGATATTGCAGGCGATGCATCCATCCAGATGTGCATTCAGGAAATGTCGGCTGCGATCCAGCACAATGCACCGATCAAGATCTTCATCCTGAACAACCAGTATATGGGCATGGTGCGCCAGTGGCAGCAGCTTCTGCATGGCAACCGTCTGTCGCACTCCTACACGGAGGCGATGCCGGATTTCGTGAAGCTGGCCGAAGCCTATGGCGCGCACGGCATCCGCTGTGAAAAGCCGGGCGATCTCGATGCCGCCATTCAGGAAATGATCGATATCGACAAGCCGGTTATTTTCGATTGCCGCGTGGCAAATCTCGCCAACTGCTTCCCAATGATCCCGTCGGGCAAGGCGCATAACGAAATGCTGTTGCCGGATGAAGCAACAGATGAAGCCGTTGCCAATGCAATCGATGCCAAGGGCCGCGCGCTCGTCTGACCCGGAGGAAAGAAATCATGAACGCACAGAACCTAGCTTCCGGATCGGCCTATTTCATCGCTGCCGAAACGCAAATGCCGGAAACGCACACGCTTGCCGTCCTCGTTGACAACGAACCGGGCGTCCTTGCCCGCGTGATCGGTCTTTTCTCCGGCCGTGGCTACAATATCGAAAGCCTGACCGTTTCGGAAACCGAGCATGAAAAGCACCTCTCGCGCATCACAATCGTGACGCGCGGCACCCCGCATGTGCTCGACCAGATACGCCACCAGCTGGCCCGCATCGTGCCGGTTCACCGCGTTGTCGATCTCAGTCATCGCGCCTCGGAACTCGGCCATGATCGTCCGGTGGAGCGTGAACTGGCATTGGTGAAGGTCGCCGGCAAAGGTGAGGCAAGGGCCGAGACGCTACGTCTGGCCGACGCATTCAAGGCCAAGGTGGTTGATGCGACGACAGATCATTTCATTCTGGAAATCACCGGAAAAACTGCCAAGATCGATCAGTTCATCTCGATCATGAAGCCGCTCGGTCTGGTTGAGACCTGTCGTACCGGCGTTGCGGCCATGAACCGGGGGCCGGAAGGCATGTAATAGCTTCCGAGGCGATCGATACAATATCGTTAAAAACCGGCACAATGTTTCGATTGTGCCGGTTTTTTATTGAGCTAATTTGTCCCTATAAATCGGGGCCGTCCTATGTCTATCGAAATTTTTCTGGCGCTTCTTGTCTTCGCCTTTGTCTCATCCGTTACACCGGGACCGAACAATCTGATGCTGCTGGCATCAGGTGTAAATTTCGGTTTCCGCCGCACCATTCCGCATATGCTGGGGATCGGCGTCGGCTTCTTCGTATTGCTCCTGGCGGTCGGCTTCGGCCTCGGCGCTTTGATCGAAACGGTGCCGTCATTCTATACGGCGCTGAAATTCGCCGGTGGCGCCTATATGCTTTATCTCGCCTGGAAAATCGCCATGTCGCGCTCCATCGGAGAAGCCAGACATCGCGATAAGAGCGTGCCGATGACTTTCCTTCAGGCGGCAGCGTTCCAGTGGGTCAATCCGAAAGCGTGGGTGATGGCAGTCACCGGCATTGCCACCTATGCCAACCACGACAATTATTATGTTGCCGTGCTTCTGGTGAGCACTGCCTTCGCGATCGTGAACTTGCCGAGCGTGTCGGTCTGGGCGGGGTTCGGAACCTTGCTGCGCAACTGGCTTTCCGATCCTGTTCGGTTGAAATGGTTCAATCTTGTCATGGCTTTGCTGCTCGTGCTGAGCCTGTGGCCAATGCTGAAATAAAGATGAAGAGGCAGATGATGAACAAGCTTCCAACTTACGATGACGTGATCTCGGCCGCAAAGCAGATCGAAGGCCATGCGCACCATACGCCCGTATTCACATCGTCCACGATCGACCGCGAAACCGGCGCGCAGTTCTTTTTCAAGTGTGAAAATTTTCAGCGCATTGGTGCATTCAAGTTTCGAGGTGCATTCAATGCTTTGTCCCGGTTTACAGATGAGCAAAAGGCGCGGGGTGTGCTGGCTTTTTCATCCGGCAATCATGCCCAGGCGATAGCGCTTGCAGCAAAATTGCTCGGCATCGGAGCGACCATCATCATGCCCGAAGACGCGCCGCGCGCCAAGCTGGAAGCAACGCGAGGCTATGGTGCGAGGGTTGTAACCTATAACCGCTACGAAGAAGATCGCGATGCGATTTCAGGCCGGCTGGCGGAGGAGGGCGGGCTGACCCTCATTCCGCCGTTCAATCATCCCGATATCATCGCTGGCCAGGGGACCGCCGCCAAGGAACTGATCGAGGAAACCGGCCCGCTCGATGCATTGTTCGTCTGTCTCGGCGGCGGTGGCCTGCTTGCGGGTTCGGCGCTGGCCGCGAAAGCCTTGTCGCCCGCTTGCGATGTCTACGGGGTGGAACCGGAGGCTGGAAATGACGGCCAGCAATCGTTCCGCTCCGGCAAGATAGTCCATATAGATGTTCCAAAGACGTTGGCGGACGGTGCGCAGACGCAGGCGCTGGGTGACATGACCTTTGCTATCATTCGCAACACCGTTCGCGATATTCTGGCGGTTGGCGACGATGAGCTCGTGCAAGGCATGAAATTCTTCGCCAGCCGGATGAAGATGATCGTCGAGCCCACCGGCTGTCTTGCTTTTGCCGGAGCGCGACAGATAGCGTCGAAGCTGCAAGGCAAGCGCGTAGGCGTCATCGTCAGCGGCGGTAACGTTGATCTCGACAGATTTGCAGCTTTGATGAGCAAAAACGTTTGATCACGGTTTGATCTTGTTTTCAGGCGGCGAATCCTGTCTGAAAGGATCATGCAGTTTTCACCGGAACAGGATCAGGCGCTGAAAGCCGTGGGGCATTGGCTCAAGGACGGTCGCAGCCCCATTTTCAGATTGTTCGGCTATGCGGGTACGGGCAAGACGACGCTCGCCCGTTATTTCGCCGAGCATGTGGATGGCGATGTGCAGTTTGCTGCGTTTACCGGGAAGGCAGCTCAGGTGCTGCGTTCGAAAGGTGCCAGCAACGCTCGCACGCTTCATTCGCTCATCTATCGCCCGCGCGGTGAAGAAGCGATCGAAGACGAAACCACCGGCAAGACCTCCATCGCGCCGACCTTCTCGCTCAACCGGCAAAGCCCTGTCGCCAAGGCAGCGATGATCGTCGTGGACGAATGTTCCATGGTCGATGAAGCGCTGGGGCGGGATTTGATGAGTTTCGGCACGCCTATCCTTGTCCTTGGCGATCCGGGACAGTTGCCTCCGATTTCCGGTGGTGGGTTTTTCACGGAGCACGAGCCGGATTACCTGCTGACCGAGATTCATCGTCAGGCACAGGACAATCCGATCATCCGTATGGCGCTCGACGTGCGAGAGGGAAGGGAACTTCCCTATGGCGACCACGGCGCTGCGAAGGTTATCGGTAAAGGCGATGTCAATCAGGAGATGGTTCTGGCTGCCGATCAGGTGCTGGTCGGTACAAACCGAACGCGACGCCGCTACAATCAGCGCCTGCGGGAATTGAAGGGCTTCACTGCGGATTATCCGCAGGCTGGCGACAAGCTGGTTTGCCTTCGCAACGATCCTGCCAAGGGGCTTCTCAACGGATCTTTATGGAAGGTGATGACCTCTTCCAAGGAAACCGTGAAGCCGGGCATCAACCTGCTTGTTACGCCCGAGGACGATGACCGCGGCGTTGCGAAGATCAAGCTGTTGAAGGCGCAGTTCGAAGATCCGGACAGTGAAATTCCGTGGCAGACCAAAAAGCGTTATGACGATTTCGATTATGGCTATGCCTTGACGGTTCATAAAGCGCAGGGCTCCCAATGGGACGAAGTGGTGCTTTTTGACGAAAGTTTTGCGTTCCGCGATACGCGTGAGCGTTGGCTTTATACGGCCATTACCCGCGCCGCCGAACGCCTGACTATCGTAAAATAATCATTCTTCGATCGGTCTTGCGCCGAGCCATTCCCAAGCCTCGTTTTCTTCGTCCGCTTCAAATGCACGGAGTTCTATCGAGAGGAACGGCTGCATGAGGGTTATGCTGGCCTGTATCCACAGTGGACCGCCCACGATAGCATAGCGGCGAAGCTTTTTGAGCGATTTGGCACGCATGGACAACATGCTCTCCGAAAACGCAGCGGTCCAGTCGAAGCCTTCATAGCCGGTGAGACGGACCAGAAGATCGATTTCGTCGTGGGTTTCGTAAGCGGCATCGAGAAGTCCGTAGAGGTTCTCCAGCGATGCGTCGTCAAGATGCCCCTCGATTGCAAAGGCAAAAACGTCATCCCGGTTTGTGGGAATGCGGCGAATGACGGGTATGTCCTCATTTCGCATCATAGACCTCCATCATTGATCAGATTCAAACGCCGAAGCGGGGTCAAAGGTTGCGTCCAGCGCCAAATTGATACGAACTGAAAAAGCTCTGCAAACCCAGTTTGTTACAACAAACTTGCGCGGTTGGGGATTGCAGGCGTGGTGCGACGGCAAAACACTCACATTTTTTCATGGCAGGCGTTATAAAGCGGAATATTCATCCGGGAGTCTCCAATGCCTGCGAAATTATCGGTCAATCTCAACGCTGTTGCGATGCTGCGAAACCGGCGCGATTTGCCGTGGCCAAGCGTTACCGGTCTAGGCCGCGCCGCGCTCGCTGCAGGGGCTGCCGGATTGACGGTGCATCCGCGTCCAGACCAGCGTCACATCCGGTTTTCCGACCTCGGCGAAATACGCGCTTTGATCGATGACGAGTTTCCGCAGGCGGAGTTCAATATCGAAGGCTTTCCAAGCGAGGCATTTCTAGATCTCGTGGAGAAGCATCAGCCTGAGCAGGTGACGCTTGTGCCTGATGATCCGACACAGGCGACATCTGATCACGGATGGGACTTCGTGTCGAAGTCTGATTTTCTCGCGCCGATAGTCGCTCGCCTGAAAGCAGGTGGAATGAGGGTGTCGTTGTTCGCCGACCCCGATCCGTTGGGATACGAACGCGCAAAGGCTATCGGGGCGGACCGGGTGGAACTCTATACCGGTCCCTACGGCGCTACCTACGACGATCCGGCTGCCGCGGTGCACGAACTGGATCGTCTGGAAAAGGCTGCAAATGTTGCCACGGCGTTGGGATTGGCCATCAATGCCGGGCATGATCTAACAGTAGACAACCTGCCTGCGCTTGTTAAACGTGTTCCTCAACTGAATGAAGTTTCCATCGGGCATGGATTGACAGCCGATGCCCTCATGTATGGGATGCCGACGACGGTAAGCCGCTATATCGCGGCCTTGCGATAGATGTTATTCAATGCGCTTGATGCATGGCTGGGATTGGAGCTTTGCAAAAAGCGCATTTGCATTCGGATGCGACAAGCTATAGGCGTCCGCCACTATTCAGATGCGTTTGGGGGCGCGCAGGATCGTATGAGGGAAGCATTGAAGCAGTTCTCCGACGTCTGCTTTGCGCGCTGCGGCATTTGCAATGTTGTTGCATTCGTGCAGATTGCTACGTTCAGTCGACGCCATGACCATGATTGAAACTGGTCGGGGGAAAGCTTGGCAGCGATGCCGCAATTCGCAACTTTTTGCGAATACGCTCATTATCTCAATTCGATCCCAGTAACTCCAGCCAGAACGTTTTCAGGAAGTTGCGAGGTGCCTGCATATGAGCGGCGAGCTAAATGGCAATGACACGCCGATGCAGGCTGGTGTGCCTGCAGTCGGTGTTCCTGAAAGCGTTGCGTTTGCTGAAGATGCCGGGCAGCACAATGAGAGCATGAAGACGCTGGTGCTGGGAGCATTGGGTGTCGTCTACGGCGACATCGGCACCAGCCCTATCTACGCTTTTCGTGAAGCGCTTCATGCAGCCGCGAGTGACGGCATTCTCGCCCGCAGCGATATTCTCGGCGTCGTTTCACTGATCTTCTGGGCGCTGACACTGGTTGTCACAATCAAATATGTGCTGTTTGTTCTGCGTGCAGACAATAATGGCGAGGGTGGCATTCTTTCGCTAATGGCCCTTGTCAGAAGTGCGTTGAAAGGCAGGCCGGACCTGATCCTGGGGGTAGGCATCTGCGGCGCGGCGCTGTTCTTCGGCGATGCGGTCATCACGCCCGCCATATCGGTCCTTTCGGCAATGGAAGGACTGGAGATTGTCGCTCCCGATCTTACGCCTTTCGTGGTTCCCATAACCGTCGTTATTCTCGTGACGCTGTTCTCCGTACAAAAATTGGGAACGGGAAAGGTTGCCATCGTCTTCGGACCGATCATGGCATTGTGGTTTCTGGCGCTGGGCGCGTCGGGTCTATGGCATATTTTCGATGATCCTACCGTGATGGTCGCGCTTAATCCCTATTATGCGGTGCGCTTTCTGGTGGTCAGCCCCGGCATCGCATTCATTACGGTCGGCGCCGTTTTTCTCGCAATGACGGGCGCTGAAGCCCTTTACGCCGATCTCGGCCATTTTGGGCGCAAGCCCATTGTCCGTGCATGGCTCTGGATCGTTTTCCCATGCCTGCTGCTCAACTATTTCGGGCAGGCTGCGTTCATTCTTTCTCACGGTGAAGCGGCTGCGCTGCCGTTCTTCCAAATGATGCCAAGTTTCGCACTCCTGCCCATGGTGTTGCTTGCCACCGCTGCGACCGTGATAGCGAGCCAGGCGGTTATTACCGGCGCCTACTCCGTGGCGCGTCAGGCCGTTCAGCTCAACATTCTTCCCCGCTTGGAAATCCAGCACACCTCGGAAAAGCTGCACGGCCAGATTTATATCCCGCGCGTCAACCTGCTTCTGGGGCTGGCAGTGGTCATTCTGGTGCTCGGTTTCGAGAAATCCAGCAATCTTGCGGCGGCATATGGCATTGCCGTCACCGGTAACATGCTGGTGACGACGGTTCTGCTCTATATCGTGATGACTCGTATCTGGAACTGGCGTGTAAGCCGCGCCCTGCCATTTATTCTCGGCTTCCTTATCATCGACATCATGTTTTTCAGTGCGAACATCATCAAGGTTCACGAAGGCGGGTGGGCGTCGATCGGTATCGCAGTGGTGCTGGTCCTCATCATGTGGACCTGGGTGCGGGGAACGCGGCACCTGTTTCACAAGACCCGCAAGGCTGAAGTTCCGCTGGACCTGATCGTCCAGCAAATGACCAAGCGTCCGCCTACCATCGTGCCGGGTACGGCTGTTTTTCTGACGGGCGACCCAAAAAGCGCTCCGACCGCCCTCATGCATAGCCTGAAACACTACAAGGTTCTGCACGAAAACAATGTCATATTGACGGTTGTGACCGCCTCGAAGCCATGGGTTTCGAGTGCCGACCGGGCACGGGTGTCCCAATATAACGAGCGCTTCATGCAGGTGACGCTCACTTTCGGCTATATGCAACAGCCTAACATCCCGCGGGCGCTCGGCATCTGTCGCAAGCTCGGCTGGAAATTCGACATCATGACCACGTCTTTCTTCCTGTCGCGCCGGTCACTCAAGGCATCCGCGCATTCCGGCCTGCCGCTCTGGCAGGACAAGCTGTTCATCCTGCTTGCGCGCACGGCATCAGACGCAACCGAATATTTCCAGATACCGACAGGTCGAGTGGTGGAAATTGGAACGCAGGTAAACCTCTAAACCTGCTTGAGCCGACAATTTTCCAAGGCGCTTTCCCGGCTTCGGGAGGGCGCTTTTTGCGTTCTATGCGCACCGAACTGAATTCTGCAGTAGCGAACTGTAATTTTCGAAAACACGCTTGACCGTGGCGGGAACAATAATTATGAATTGGGGAACCGTACCGTACGGTACAAGGTGGAGGAAAGACCCGTGACTGATACCAGCGACGAATTGCAGGCTCAAAAGCAGCAGGCTCTTTCGCCGCGTCAGAACGATGTTCTGGAGCAGGCGTTGCGCCTTCTAGTGGAAGGCGGGGACCGCGCTTTGACGACGGCAAGTATTGCGCGTGCCGCCAACTGCTCGAAGGAAAGCCTCTACAAATGGTTTGGTGACCGCGATGGTCTGTTGACCGCGATGGTTCGCTGGCAAGCCTCGAAGGTTCGCGTTGTGCCGCTGACGCGTGAGAAGCTCGATGCGGAGTCCCTGTTTTCCAGTCTGGAGCATTTCGCGCGCGACTGGCTTCTGGTGCTGTCGGGGAAGACCTCGATTGCTCTGAACCGCCTCGCGGTGAGCCACGCAGCGTCCGCAAAATCCGCATTGGGCGATATCGTCCTGGCCAACGGCCCTGTGGCCATGGCCAAGCGCCTCAAGCCCATTCTGCATATGGGGCAGGAGGCCGGTTTGCTGACCTTCGACGATATTGATGAGGCATTTCGCACGTTTTTCGGGCTCGTCGTCCGGGACATGCAAATACGGTTGCTGCTTGGCGACCATCTGGAACTGACTGACGACGTGGTCATCCGGGACGCCCGGCGCGCCACCAAGCAGTTTTTTGCCCTCTACGGGGCCTAATCACATCGGCGGACGCGAGAAAGCCGAAGAACAATCTGAACGAAGGGAATAAGGAAATGCGCGTTTACTACGATCGGGATGCAGACGTTAACCTGATCAAGTCGAAGAAGGTGGTTATCGTCGGTTACGGCAGCCAGGGCCGTGCCCATGCGCTGAACCTCAAGGATTCCGGTGCCGCTAACGTGCGCGTGGCCCTTCGTGAAGGTTCTGCGACTGCGAAGAAGGCACAGGCTGACGGCTTCGAAGTGATGAATGTTGCCGATGCCGCCAAGTGGGCCGACCTCATGATGATGGCAACGCCTGACGAGTTGCAGGCCGACATCTACAAGGAGCACATTCACGACAATCTTCGTGATGGCACTGCTATCGCCTTCGCCCATGGCCTCAATGTCCATTTCGGCCTCATCGAGCCAAAGAAGTCGGTTGACGTCGTGATGATCGCGCCAAAGGGCCCGGGCCATACGGTTCGCGGCGAATATCAGAAGGGTGGCGGCGTACCTTGCCTCATCGCCATTCACCAGGATGCGTCGGGCAACGCGCACGATCTGGCGCTCTCCTACGCTTCGGGCGTCGGCGGCGGTCGTTCGGGCGTCATCGAAACCACTTTCAAGGAAGAGTGCGAAACCGATCTGTTCGGCGAACAGGCTGTTCTCTGCGGCGGCGTGGTCGAACTGATCCGTACAGGCTTTGAAGTTCTGGTCGAAGCTGGCTATGCGCCGGAAATGGCGTATTTCGAGTGCCTGCACGAAATGAAGCTGATCGTGGACCTGATCTACGAAGGCGGCATCGCCAACATGAACTACTCGATCTCGAATACGGCCGAGTGGGGCGAGTACGTGACCGGCCCGCGCATTATCACTGCCGAAACCAAGGCTGAAATGAAGCGCGTCCTCAAAGACATCCAGACGGGCAAGTTCACATCGGATTGGATGCAGGAGTGGAAGGCCGGCGCTGCCCGCTTCAAGGGTATCCGCCGCATGAACGATGCTCACCAGATCGAAGAAGTGGGCGGCAAGCTGCGCGCAATGATGCCGTGGATTGAAAAGAACAAGCTCGTGGACAAGGCTCGCAACTAAGAGACTTCAGCTTCCATTGTTCGATCAAGGGGGCGTTTCATGCGCCCCCTTAATAGTTGGCGTCCCAGAAGGCTTATGCGTTCGTTGCGAACGAAAAGAACTCAAATTCTGCGCCAGTTTTTCGTTTCATGCACTTAAAGGCCCAAAACAATTCCGAATATCTTTATTCCATAGAAGCATGGGAAAAGCTGTTCTCGTCTGCCGAAAAGTGCGCTAGAGCTTCACATCCAATAGCCAAGTTCTGAGGAGACTTCGCTATTACAAGTTCCGTAAAATCTACGGATAGTCTAATTGAGGAGATTTCCCGTGTTGGACTGGGAAAATGTATTTGCAACGCGCTCGAAACGTATGCGCGCATCAGAAATCCGCGAACTGCTGAAGCTTCTGGAACGGCCCGATATTATTTCGTTTGCGGGCGGAATTCCTGATCCGGCGCTTTTCCCGCATGACGAATTCCAGGCCGCCTATAAGGATATTCTTACCGGTCCCGAAGCCAATGCAGCGCTGCAATATTCCATTTCGGAAGGCTACAAGCCGCTGCGCACCTGGCTCGTCGGTGAGCTTGCCAAGATCGGCATTCCCTGCACGGAAGACAATGTGTTCATCACATCGGGTTCCCAGCAGGCGCTCGACTATCTGGGCAAGCTGTTCCTGTCGCCTGCCGACACGGCGCTCGTGACCGCACCGACCTATCTCGGCGCGCTCCAGGCCTTCAACGCTTACGAGCCCAATTACGATATACTGGCGATCAAGGGCAATCGCACGCCGGAATCCTATGCGCAGGCAGCGGAAAAAGCTGGCGGTCAGGTGAAGTTCGCTTATCTGTCTGCCGATTTCAGCAATCCGACGGGCGAAACCGTCGATCTTGCTGGCCGCGAGAAACTGCTCGCACAGGCGGATGAACTTGACATTCCGGTGATCGAGGACGCGGCTTACCAGTATCTTCGCTACAATGGCGATGCGATTTCGCCGATCCTGGCACTCGACATTGCCCGTAACGGCGGCGATATCGAGAAGACCCGCACCATCTATTGCGGTTCCTTCTCCAAGACGCTGGCTCCGGGCCTGCGCGTCGGCTATGTGGTGGCGTCGAAGCCGGTTATTCGCAAGCTTGTTCTGATGAAGCAGGCAGCGGACCTTCACTCTTCCACGATCAACCAGATCGCCATTCAGCGCGTTGCCAGCAGTGGCTTCGATGCTCAGGTAGCGAAGCTGCACAGGGTTTATAAGCACCGTCGCGACAAGATGCTCGAAGCGCTGGCGAAATATATGCCGGAGACCACGAGTTGGACGAAGCCTGAGGGCGGCATGTTCGTCTGGGTCACGTTGCCGGAAGGCATGGATGGAGCTGCACTGCTTGCCGCGTCCATCGATAGCGAAAAAGTCGCGTTCGTTCCGGGCCGCGCTTTCTTTGCTGACGGCAGCGGAGCCAATACACTGCGCCTCAGCTATTCCTGCGCCAATGACGAGATGATCGATGAAGGCATCAAGCGGCTTGGTCGCCTGATACGCGCTCACACAAAATCTGCCGCTGCCTAAGCCGCAGATGTAAAAGCCGGGTTCTGACCCGGCTTTTTTCTTACTGGAAGGGTGAATTGCAGCCCGTTCTCGGACCGGCTATCGGCTGGTAGGTGTTGTCGGATGTTCGATAGCTGCGATAGCGGTTCGAACACCACTGGATATGGTTGCTGCTCGGGCGCGCGCCGGCGGTCGGCGGCTGCATCGTGCGCCGATATTGCAGGGCATCGCCGTTCTTGTAATTTAATACGCCGTGTTCGGTAATATAAGTTCCGCTTTCCCGGCAAAGTGTCGAACCGTAGCAATTGCGGGCGCTCGGGTCGGTGCGATTGGCTCCCGCCTGACCGCCGATAATCAAAGGGCCGCTCGGCTTCAACGAGGGAAGATACTGGCTGTTGCGAAGTTCGACGGCTGACCCCGCACTCGCAATACCGGCAACGAAAAGTCCGGTCAGTATCGTCAGGTGCAGTAGGTTTCGCATCGTCTCGGCTCGCTTCAATGACGTTTCTCCCGGTATATGGGTACTTTTGAAACCCAAGTCACGGTTTCAGCAGAAATTTATTGGTTTCGGAATTCATCCTCTTGCCAATCGCCCGGCAAGCGGAGAGATTGCGCATGCATGTTTACAATAGCTACCTTCAATGTCGAAAACCTGATGCGCCGGTTCGATTTTTCCGGCTTTCGCAATGAATTGCATCAGGATCGCACCTTGCAACTCTTTGAAATCAGCGATGAGGCGCAATATCGCCTTCTCGAGCAGGCACGGGCCATTGCGCATGCCGACGATACGCGCCAGATGACGGCCCTTGCTATCGCCGAAACACGCGCCGACATTCTTTGCCTGCAGGAAGTGGACAACCTCGCTGCGCTGAATGCATTCGAGTATGGCTATCTTTTCAAGATGATAGGCCATGGCTTCCGGCATAAATACCTGATTGACGGAAACGACAGCCGTGGCATCGATGTCGCCGTTATGATGCGCGACACCACACGGGACGGCCAGCCCATTGAGGTTGATGAGGTCACAAGCTACGCCTACGTAACCTATAATGATTTCGGCCTGTACGAGCCTGCCCTCGGCGAACTCGGACTTGAAGCCCATGACCGCATCTTCAAGCGGGATTGCCTTAATGTGGATATTCGTATTGCCGGAAAGCCGCTGTCGCTTTTCGTGACACATCTGAAATCGATGACGGGCGCGCGCAACGGCTTTGATGGACGAACTTCCTCTTTGCCGGTGCGTCGCGCGGAAGCGCGAGCGATACGCCGTATCATCGAAGACAAGTTCGGTCCTTCCAATGTTGCCAATCGCCGCTGGCTGATTTGCGGTGACTTCAATGACTATCGCGAGCGGATCATCATCGGAGGCGATGAATGGAACGGTTACGAATTCACGCCAATGGTCGAGGAAGAAAGTGCGCTGGACGTGCTTCTGGGAGACGGGTTTGCGGTCAACCTGGTCGAACGCCGTCCCGTGATGGACCGCTGGACGCTCTATCACACGCGCGGGCCGCAAGAGCGCCATCTCTGCCAGCTTGACTACATCATGGCGTCGCCTTCATTCGCGAAGAAGAATGAAAGAGCGGTTCCCAACATCATTCGGCGCGGGCAGCCGTGGCGCACGATTTTTCCGCCGGGTCAGCAGATCGACCGCTATCCCCGAACCGGGTGGGATCGTCCGAAGGCAAGCGATCATTGCCCGGTTGCAGTGACGCTGAATATGGTTTGAATGATGGAACAGGTCCGCGAAAACACCGTCCATATAATCGACCGTGCGGATGTGCGGGTGCTGCCCGGTTCTTTGCCATATACGGTGGAGAACAGCGAAGCGATTGCTTCGAACTGGACGAAAGAGCGGGCTGCGAACCCGACCTTGTTCGATGGTGAGTTTTATCTCGCCCCGCAAGCGGAATTGACGGGCGGTCTATTTAAAGCCGGTTTCAAGCGTACAAGTTTTGCGACATTGATGCACTGGCGACGTGACGTATCGCAGGAACGTCCTTGGCACATTTTCGGCGTCGGTGTGATTGTCTCCAGCGAGGGTCATCTGATCGCAGGCCGCATGGGGGTGCAGAATGCGGGAGCCGGAAGGGTTTATTTTCCGGCTGGCTCGATCGACGATAACGATATTGTCGACGGATATGTCGACTATGATGCCAATCGCAGGCGAGAGGTTCAGGAAGAAACCGGTCTCGATCTTCATGACGCCAGAGCGGAGCAGCAAATCAATCTCGTGACTGGCAATCGCAGCGTTGCGCTTTTCCGCCGTTATTATTTTGACGCGCCATCGACGGAGCTGGTGTCGCGGATCGAGCAGTACTTGGCTGATGAGGCCGAGCCCGAGCTGTCAGAGATCATTCCGGTGAAGGCAGCAGGGGCGATGGGCGAGGCCACGCCGAGTTATGTGCGAGCCTTCGCGGACTGGCATTTTAACAATCTCTAAAACTTGGTCAGACTTGCAGATGACAGCGCCACGAAATTGTCTATGCTCGCAGATAACGCGCAGCATGAAGCATCGGAGTGAAATCGCCTTTGCAATTTGTCTTGTGAGCATGTCGTGGGGAGAATGAGGGATGAGTGAAGCCGCTGTTTCCGGCAGATTTTACGAGGTTTTCGACGTTTTCGCCGACAAGGCTCTGGCTGGAAATCCGCTGGCTGTGGTTCATGACAGCGAAGGTTTGAACGATACGCGCATGCAGGCCATCGCACGCGAGTTCAATCTTTCTGAAACGGTGTTCATTTTCCCGCCGAGCAATCCGGCGCATGAGGCGGCGGTGCGTATCTTCACGCCTGATTATGAGCTTCCCTTTGCCGGGCACCCTACGGTGGGTGCGGCGGTTTCGCTCGCCCGACGCCGCAAGACGGGGGATGAGACGGACAGGCTCGTCGCTCTGGAAGAGAAGGTCGGCATTGTTCGGTGTGGCGTGATACTTGGCGAGAACAGCGCTTTCGCCGAGTTCGATCTCCCCCGCCTTCCGGAACGGCTCGAGGTCAAGATCGAAAAGGAAGAGGCCGCCGCCGCAATCGGTCTCGGCACACACGAGATCGGATTCGAGAACCATGTGCCCGCAGTCTGGAGTGCGGGTACACCCTATCTGCTGGTGCCGGTCCATAATCTGATAGCGGCAGCAAAAGTGTCCATTGATCCGGTCTATGTCAATGAAAGCCTGCCGCACGTCGATGGCCGTCCCTTGCCGATTTATGTCTATTGCCGCGAAACAATTCTGTTCGACAGCAATTTCCATGCACGCATGTTTGTAACGGGCGCCAATGTCTATGAAGATCCGGCTACCGGTTCTGCAGCGGCTGCCTTTGCAGGCATGATCCAGAAAAACGACAAGCCTGTTGATGGCAGTTCGCAGTGGTGGATCGAGCAAGGTATGGAGATGGGGCGGCCTTCGCGGATTCGCCTTGAACTGGACGTTGCCAAACAGCAGCTTACAGGTGCCCGGATCGGCGGAACCGCAGTCAAGATCGCGGAAGGACGTCTCTTCATCTGATAAAATTACCGCCCCTGCGCTTTGATTACGGTCAAAGCTGGAACGCCGCCCTATGTTAACCTGTCGGCAGACAAGCAAACGGCGGAGCTGAGCCATGATGATCAGGGAAATGTCGGATTACGATATCCGGAACATGATACAGCACACCCAGTTGGGGCGGCTGGCTTACGTTCTCGACAATCGCCCGTATATCCTACCACTGAGTTTCCGGTTTAGCGGCGGTTCACTCTATTGTTTTACGACCGAGGGCCATAAAACCGACGCCTTGCGCAAGAACGATGCGGTTTGCATCCTTTTCGATCAGATTGAATCCCGGACCAGCTGGCGCACCGTAGTGCTGAACGGCCGATATCGGGAGATCGAACGCGAAGACGAAAAAAACTCGATCGTCGCGCTCATGGCTTCGGAGCCAACCTGGTGGGAACCCGCCTACACAAAAACGGTTGCCAAAGACGGTCACGAACGCAAACTTGCGCCAGTCTTTTTTCGCGTTGATATCGAAAGCGCAACAGGTCATCAGGCCGGCTGAAATAAGGGCCGGCATTTCAGGCCGGGCTCGACTTCGTGTTACTTTACGACCAGAACCGGTGTGTTGCCGCGGGTCAGGACTTCATGGGTCTGACTGCCGAGAAGCATGCCCTTCAGTCCGCGACGACCATGGGAAGCCATGACGATGAGATCGTTGCGCAGTTCCTTGGCTGTCTCAATGATGGATGTCGCCGGATGCGGGGCAACCTCATGCAGCGTATGAACTTCGACTTCCGCTTCGTTCGCCAGCTCGCGCGCACGCGCGAGGGTTTTATCGGCATACTCGTTCCATTCCTGCTCGAAACGCTCGATGAAAGCAGGGCTATCGGTCCAGCCGCCCGGAAGCCCCGAAACCGAATAGGGCGCGGTCACCGTCAACACGGTCACCTTCGCACCAACGCTATGCGCCAGCTTAAATGCGTGGGCAAGGCCGCGCTCTGCAAACTCCGACCCATCGGTCGTGACGAGAATATTCTTGTACATGTTGCCCTCGCTGTCGGTTTTCAATCTTTAACCTAATGTTTTAAACAGCCATATCAAACCCCTTGCCTGACAAGTTGTTTAGACGGAACGAATTCATGCCCCTCGATTGCGATGCATTTCATGCCAGCTGGATAGCGACGGTCCTCAATCTCGATTGGCCGTCGCGCAGTTCCTCTCGGATCGAGGACGATGCCGAACGTGTAAAGCGCCAGAAAGAAGAACTTGTCAGGCTTTTTGACGAGGCGGCCGAGCACGGTATCAACGCCGTCATTTTTCAGGTTTCGCCCACTGCCGATGCGTTTTACCAGTCAGCCTATTTGCCGTGGTCGTCCTATCTGACGGGAACGCTAGGCAAAAATCCGGGCTTCGATTCGCTGAAATTTGCGGTTCAGGAAGCGCATAAGCGGGGCATAGAACTGCACGCTTGGTTGAACCCCTATCGCGTTTCGATGGATACAAAGCCGTCAACCCGCAAGGAGTTGCGAAATTCGTCGAAGGAGTCGCCAGCCAGCGTATATAAAACCCACCCGGCCTGGGTTGGCGTATCGGCGGATCGTTATGTTCTCGATCCCGGCATTCCGGCCGTTCGCGAATGGGTGACGAATGTTACCGCTGAGGTTGTTCAGAAATATGATGTCGATGGCATTCAGTTCGATGACTATTTCTACTATGAAACTGCATCGTCGAGACTCGATGACGATAAATCCTATGCACAGTTCGGGACGCGTTTTTCGAGCAAATATGAATGGCGTCGCTACAATACCCATACGCTGGTGCGGCAGATTTCCGACAAGATAAAATCAATCAAACCGAATGTTCGTTTCGGCATCAGTCCGAGCGGCGTCTGGCGCAATGCCGCTGACGATCCGCGCGGTTCTGCAACCCGCGCCGGGAAAACCAATTACGATGGAGATTTTGCCGACACCCGGCGCTGGGTGAAGGAGGGGATGATCGATTATATTGCGCCGCAGATTTACTGGTCCTTCGGAAGGAAGGAAGCGTCCTACGGGACGATTGCCAGATGGTGGGCAGAGACGGTTCGGGGGACGCAGACCGACCTTTATATCGGTCTGGCGCTTTATCGGGCCGGCGCCGGGACTACACTCGAGCCCGGATGGGAGGCTGGCGATGGCGTGACAGAAATCAAGCGCCAGCTCGAACTCAATGATGCATTACCGGAAGTGAAGGGAAGCATTCTATTCCGTCAGGGGTTTCTCTCCGATCCGAAGCTCGGAGCTGTCTCGAACTATCTGAAGAAGACATGGGGCAAATGCAGGCCACGAAAAAACTGACTGGGAAAACGATCATAGTTCGCGGAATTGTCTCCTGTTTGATTGAAATCAAAGAGCTTCCTATGAGCGGGTGCTAACTAGCCATCGTTGCCGGGTTCCACCAGAGCCGGTGACCCGGGGTGCCGAGGCCCTACTCGAAAGGCACCCCGGCTAAATCAATCTGTCGAGCGCATGAGCGCGATCTTTCTGCAACGTCGCCTGTCGGCAGCCAGCGGGTGCTGTCGGCGTTGCTCCCCTCTGTTTCATCAAATCAGCACCCGCGTCTCCAACGACATCGATGTTTTAGCTGTTCTTGATCCTAATCAAGGCGAACGGTTTCGGCGATGGCTAGAGCAGACCCAGCCGGGAGTTTGCGATTCTGGATCGCTTCCCCCAATTCACCGGTTGCTAAATGAGAAGGTAGTTCCATATCCCCCAAAGAAGGTTCCGGTCCATGCCGGAGGCGGGGCGGTGGGGATGACGAAAACCCTCGCAGACAGCGACCGCTTGCCGATGCTTCGTTTGAAGACGGTATCGTGACGACGATGGCAATGAGGGTGCTTCATTATGGCTTTCAACCGCAAGCAATGGATACTGGCTGGAGCGATTATCGTCCTTGCCGCAGGCGTGTATTACGCCTGGAAATCGCTGAACGGAGACGGGCTGCCGGAAGGCATCGCCCGGGGTAACGGCCGCATCGAGGCGGTTGAAATCGATATTTCAACGAAGAGTCCGGGGCGCATCCGCGAAATCCTCGTCGACGAAGGCGATTTCGTACAGGCAAATGACATCCTTGCACGCATGGATACGGACCAGCTTGAAAGCCAGCTCAAACAGGCCGAAGCGCAACTGCGCCGAGCCGAGATCGGTATCGAGACGGCACGGAGCCTGGTCACGCAACGCGAAGCTGAACACACGGCTGCGGAAGCGACGGTGGCGCAGCGGGAAGCGCAGCTCGATGCCGCGCAACGACGTTTGGCCCGCTCCCAGCAATTGACGCAAACACGCACGATTTCTCAGCAGGTTCTTGACGACGATCGCGCGACTGCGCAGGGAGCAGAGGCAGCGGTCGGTGCAGCCAGAGCACAGCTCGCCGCCACGGAAGCCGCCATAGGCGCCGCAAAGGCGCAGGTCATCGATGCCGAGGCATCCGTAGAGGCCGCCAGGGCGGCAATCGCCAGCATTCAGGCAGATATCAACGACGCCACCCTGAGGGCCCCGAAACCCGGGCGCGTCCAGTATCGCGTCGCCCAGCCGGGCGAGGTGCTTTCCGCCGGCGGACGGGTGCTCAATCTTGTCGATGTCAGCGATGTTTATATGACCTTTTTCCTGCCGACTGCTCAAGCAGGGCGGGTCGCCATTGGTGCCGAGGCCCGGATTGTTCTCGACGCCGCGCCGCAATATGTCATTCCTGCGAATATTAGCTTTGTGGCCGATGTTGCCCAGTTCACGCCCAAGACCGTGGAAACGGAGGAGGAGCGCCAGAAACTGATGTTCCGCGTCAAGGCGAAGATCTCGCAGGAACTGCTTCAAAAATATATTCAGCAGGTAAAAACGGGACTTCCGGGCATGGCCTATGTCAAGCTTGATCCCAATGCCGAGTGGCCGCAGCATCTTGCGGAAACAATGAAATGAATGATGTTCCGGTCAAAGCTGGCGCTAGCGACGACAGCTTTGTCGTCCGGGCGCAAGACGTAGGATTGTCCTACGGAAAAACCCGCGCGCTGCGGGAGATCAACCTTGATGTTCCGGCAGGTTGCATGGTCGGGCTGATCGGGCCTGATGGGGTGGGCAAGTCGAGCCTGTTATCGCTGATCGCCGGGGCCCGGACGGTGCAGCAGGGCCATATCGAGGTCCTGAACGGCGATATTTCCGATAAGCGGCATCTTCAGTCCGCCTATCCGCGCATCGCCTATATGCCACAAGGGCTTGGGAAGAACCTTTATCCGACGCTTTCGGTGTTCGAAAATATCGATTTTTTCGGACGGTTGTTTGGACATAACCGGAAAGAACGCGAGCGGCGTATTACCGATCTTCTGGCACGAACCGGCATGTCGCCCTTCGCCGACCGTCCCGCGGGCAAACTTTCCGGCGGCATGAAGCAGAAGACAAGCCTCTGCTGCTCGCTGATCCATGATCCCGACCTGCTCATACTTGATGAGCCGACGACCGGTGTCGATCCACTATCCCGGCGTCAGTTCTGGGAGTTGATCGACGATATCCGCAAGGATCGTCCGGGAATGAGCGTCATCGTTGCCACGGCCTATATGGAAGAAGCCGAGCGTTTTGACTGGCTCGTCGCGATGAATGACGGTCAGATACTGGCGACGGGTACGTCGCAGGAATTGCTGCAGCGTACCAATACTCCCAATCTCGATGCTGCCTTTATCGCGCTTCTGCCGGAAGAATTGCGAAAAGGGCATCACGATATCGAAATCCCAAAGCGTGAATTCGGCGACGATGCCGAAATCGCAATCGAGGCGCAAAACGTCACTGTTCGCTTCGGCAATTTCACGGCAGTGAATGACGTGAGTTTTCGCATCCCGCGTGGCGAGATTTTCGGCTTTCTGGGCTCCAACGGTTGTGGCAAGACCACGACCATGAAAGTCCTGACGGGGCTGTTGCCCGCCAGTGAGGGTACAGCCCTGCTGTTCGGGCGTGAGGTCGACCCGAAGGATATCGATATACGCCGCCATGTCGGATATATGTCCCAGGCGTTTTCACTTTACTCGGAATTGACCGTTCGCCAGAATCTGGAGCTTCACGCCAAGCTGTTCGAGATGGCGGACGACCTGACCGAACGTCGGATCAAGGAATTGACCGAACGTTTTGATCTTACAGAGGTCATGGATTCCTTGCCCGACGCCTTGCCGCTTGGTATTCGCCAGCGGCTCTCACTGGCTGTGGCTTTGATCCATTCGCCCGATATCCTTATCCTCGATGAGCCGACATCTGGTGTCGACCCGGTCGCCCGTGACGCCTTCTGGCAAATCCTTGCCGATTTGTCGCGCAAGGACAACGTCACCATTTTTGTCTCCACCCATTTCATGAACGAAGCGGAACTCTGCGACCGTATTTCGCTGATGCATGCGGGCAAGGTGTTGATCAGCGATACCCCCAAGGCGATTACCGAAAGTCGCCATGCGGAAACTCTGGAGGAGGCCTTCGTCGCTTATCTTCAGGATGCTATCGGCGAAACAGGACAGCTCGCGCAATTGCCCGCAGTCTTGCCGGATCAAGCGGCAGAGGCAGATGAATCGCATCCAAAGCAGGCTTCAGGCTGGTTGCCGGACCTGAGGCGAATGCTGGCCTATACGCGGCGCGAGGCGCTGGAATTGAAGCGCGATCCGATCCGTGCAACGCTTGCTATCCTTGGCAGCGTTATCCTGATGTTTGTCATCGGTTACGGCATCAACATGGATGTCGAGAACCTGAAATTCGCTGTTCTCGACCGGGACGACACGACGATCAGCCGTAATTATGTCCAGCAGATTGCAGGTTCGCGTTATTTTTCCGAACAGGCTCCGATAACCGATTATGACGATCTCGACCGGCGAATGCGCGAGGGGGAAATCAGCCTCGCCATCGAAATACCGCCGAATTTCGGCGCAGATGTCATGCGCGGACGCCCAGTGGAAATCGCCGCATGGATTGACGGCGCGATGCCAACCCGCGCGGAGACAATCAAAGGCTATGTTCAGGGGATGCATGCCAATTGGCTGACGCAGAAAGCGCGTGAGCTTTATGGGCGCGCGGCGACTGTCGGCAGTTTCAACCTGGAAATCCGCTACCGTTATAATCCCGATGTGCAAAGCCTCGTGGCCATGGTGCCGGCGGTCATTCCGCTTCTGCTGCTGATGATCCCGGCGATGCTGGCGGTGCTAAGCGTAGTCCGTGAAAAAGAACTGGGTTCCATCATCAACTTCTACGTGACGCCAGTGACGAAATTCGAATTTCTGTTCGGCAAGCAATTGCCGTATATCGGGTTGGCGTTTCTCAATTTCCTGATGCTGACTGCCTTCGCAGTCTTCATTTTTCGGGTACCGTTTACGGGCAGCTTCCCAACCTATGCGCTGGCGGCATTGCTCTATGTCACGATCGCGACCGGCATGGGACTGGTGCTGTCGACTTTCATGAACAGCCAGATCGCTGCAATCTTCGGCACGGCGTTGCTGACACTCATTCCGGCGGTGCAATATTCTGGCATTATTGACCCTGTGTCGTCGCTGCAAGGCGCGGGCGCTTTCATCGGCAAAATCTATCCTGCAACGCATTTCGTAACCATTTCGCGTGGCGTTTTCTCCAAGGCACTGGGATTTGCCGATCTCGCAGGTTCGTTTCTGCCCTTGTTGATCGCGGTGCCGCTACTCATGGCGCTCGCCATCATTCTTCTCAAGAAACAGGCGGGCTGAGATGCGGATATCCAACATAGTCCAGCTTGGTGTGAAGGAACTGCGGGGTCTCGCACGCGATCCGATGCTGCTGATCCTCATCGTCTATGCCTTTACGCTTGCGATCTACACCGCTTCCAAGGCGATGCCCGAAACGCTCAACAATGCGGCCATAGCGATTGTCGATGAAGATCTGTCACCGGTTTCGGCCCGCATCACGACAGCGTTCTATCCGCCATATTTCGTACCTCCGAAACTCATTTCATCTTATGAAATGGATGCCCGGATGGATGAAGGGCTGGACACGTTCGCACTCAACATCCCGCCGAATTTTCAGCGGGATCTTCTGGCTGGGCGTTCCCCGACGATCCAGCTCAATGTCGACGCGACCCGGATGAGCCAGGCCTTTACCGGGGGTGGATATGTGCAGGCGATTGTGACGAGCGAGGTGAACGAATTTCTCAATCGCTATCGCGGCAGCGCACAAACACCCGTCGAACTCAATCTGAGGGCGAGATTCAATCAGGATTTGAACAAGGGTTGGTTCGGGGCGATCAACAATGTGATTTCGTCGGTGACGATGCTGTCTATCATTCTGACGGGCGCAGCCCTTATTCGAGAGCGCGAACACGGAACCATAGAGCATCTGCTGGTGATGCCGGTAACGCCCGTCGAAATCATGGTCAGCAAAATATGGTCTATGGGGCTGGTCGTGCTGATTGCTTCAGCTTTTGCCTTGGTCGTGGTGGTGCAGGGACTGCTCGCTGTTCCCATCTATGGATCGGTGTCGTTGTTCCTCGTCGGTGCGGCGCTGCAGCTTTTTGCGACGACCAGTCTTGGTATCTTTCTGGCGACTGCGGCTGGTTCCATGCCGCAATTCGGAATGCTGCTGATGCTGGTGCTACTGCCCTTGCAAGTGCTTTCAGGAGGCACAACCCCTCGTGAAAGCATGCCCGAGGTCATCCAGACGATCATGCTGGCGGCGCCGAACACGCATTTCGTCATATTGGCGCAGTCGATCCTGTTTCGTGGTGCAGGGCTAAGCGTCGTGTGGCCGCAGTTTCTGGCCCTTGTCGTCATCGGCTCGGTGCTTTTCTACTTCGCGCTCCAGCGCTTCCGTGCGTTCCTGCGATAAGAAAATTCTTTTGAAAACAGGAGGCTGAATCCATTCCTTGCCAATGTGATTCAGTTTTCTCTTCCGGATTGCGCTTCGTCGCAGTTGCGAATCCTTAACCATGTTGCTATCGCAATCACTAGGAAACGGTTCCGCTGTTCAGGCGGATGAAAAGGGAACACGGTGAAGCCATTCGGGCTGATGCCGCGACTGCCCCCGCAACTGTAACCGGAGAGCTATCCTCCACAGCCGTGCAAGCGGTGAAAGCCACTGAAAGCTATCGTGCGATCGGGAAGGCGGCGGAAAAGCGATGACCCGGAAGTCAGGAGACCTGCCGTATCCGGTCACCCATGCATGGATACGGGGTGTGTCCAGGCGCGGCTGTCCGTGGCGGTGACATTGTTGAAATGTTGCCGTCGGGAAGAAGGGCGTATCACGCCACTATCACTTCAACCTGCGGTGAGAGGAAAAGCCGGTTATCGGTCCTCCGATACGGCAGGTTGAGGAAAAAATGCATCTTTTGAAATCATCGGTTCTATTGGTATCGGCCAGTGTTCTTGCACTACCGTCTGTGACGCTTGCGCAAAACCTGCCGGAAAGCGAGGGCAGCGTCGTTCTCGATACAATCGTGGTCACGCCATTGCGCCGCGCGTCTTCGCTGCAGCGCTCGACCTCATCGGTGACTGTCATCGATTCCTCGGATATCGAGCGTTCGGCCGCTCCCGATCTGCAGTCACTGCTGAAATCCTATAACGGTATTTCCATCAAGACGAATGGCGGGCAGGGTTCTTCGGCTGGTATCTTCATTCGTGGGATGTCCGCCACGCAAACAGTCGTGCTGGTCAATGGCGTGCGCACCGCGTCCGCGACAAGCGGCGCAACTGGATTGGCGAATATTCCCCTGAGCTCAATAGACCGCATTGAGATCGCAAAAGGCCCTCATTCTGCTCAATATGGCGCCGACGCCATGGGTGGCGTGGTCAATATCATTACCAAGCAGGGTGGTGCCTGTGGCGAGCGCTCCTGGTGCGGCAGCCTTTCTACCGGGGTTAGCCATCCATGGGGCGGCTATGTTTCCGGTTCCGTTCAGGGGCGCAGTAAAGATGGGGTCGATTACACTTTCGGCGCGGCTATCACCGGCACGCAAGGATATGACTTCACCACATCGGATGCGTTTGGTCATGAGCCTGATCGCGATGGATTTCTACAGGGCTCCTTCAACTTTGCGCTGTCGAAAGATTTCGATTGGGGTAAAATTTATGCAGATGGTCTCTTCAGCCGGGGGCGTAACCAGTATGACGCCAAAGCGCCTTCGCCGAACCAGGCTGACAGCACGGCATTTAACGGCAAGATCGGAACGCGGATCGATCATTCGGCGGACTGGTCGTCAACACTGGAATTCAGCACCGGTATCGACAATAGCCGTAACTTCCGCAAGGGCGTGAACGGATCTGACCGGTTTGAAACCAGGCGTTATGGGGTTTTTGGATCGACCGAGAAGAGCTTCGATACCCGCAACGTTGGTCATACGGTCACCGTTGGCGTGGAGGCCTACCGCGAGGAGATCAACACCACGGTTGCCTATGATGAAACCAGCCGCGACCTGGCTGCCGTGTTCGGTCAATATTCGCTGGAATATGAGGCGTTGCGCATTGACGGTGGCATTCGCTATGACCACAACAGTCAATTCGGCAACGTCGCCACTTATAACCTTGGCGCGAGCTATGAAATTTTGCCGGATTTGGTGCTGAGGTCTTCTTACGCAACCGGTTTCCGTGCGCCGACATTTAATGATCTTTACTATCCGCTGTCGGGAAATCCTGATTTGAACCCCGAGAAATCGGGTTCTTATGAACTCGGTTTGAATTGGCGGATCGGCGCTCGCACCAGTCTGGATATGGCTTTCTACGATACCAGACTAAAGCAGGGCATCAGCTGGAGAGAAAACGAGCAAACGCATCTCTGGTTGCCGGTGAACGTTGACCGAGCCCACATTACCGGTTTTGAAGCGACGCTCGACCACCGCTTCAACGACCAGTGGGGTGCCAAAGGCATGGTGGATTTCAAGCGGCCTATCGATGAAGACACTGGAAACGATCTTCCCTATCGTGAACGTTTCAAGGCAGCGGCTGAGGTCAATTTCACGCCGATTGAAAAGCTCGATCTGGCTGCAAGATTGATCTACGGCGGCTCCCGCTACGCGGACGCTGCGAACAACAAGAAACTCGGTGATTATGTGACCGCTGATTTTGTGGCGCTGTATTCCATCGACAAGCAATCGCAACTGAAGTTTTCGGTCGAGAATATTTTTGACAAGGACTATCAGGCCAGCTCTGGCTATATTGCGCCAGGACGTACGATCAATGTCGGATTGACCCGGAATTTCTGAGGCTGAACAGAGAATGAAAAGGGCATCCGCAAACTGGACCATCAGCTTCTGCCTCGCGGCGGGGCTGGCCCTTTTCGTTCGAAATCCGGCAGATGCAGCGGATAGTCCAAAGCGGGTTGTTTCCATCAATGTATGTACCGATCAGCTCGCAATTCTGTTGGCCAGGGAAGGGCAGCTACAATCGGTTTCCTATCTATCGCAGGACCCGGAATTGTCCGTCATGGCGGCGAAAGCCCGGCAGTTGCCGGCCAACCATGCGCAGGCAGAAGAAGTTTTCCTGATGAAGCCCGACCTTGTGCTGGCGGGAACATTCTCCTCGAGAGCGACGGTTGGACTATTGCGGAGGCTCGGCGTACGGGTGGAAGAGTTCGCGCCCGCCCGCTCGTTCAGCGATATAGAAGATCATCTGCGTCGCATGGGCGAGTTGCTCGGAAGACAGGCGGAAGCCAGCCGGGAAATCGATAAGATGAAAGCTGCTTTAGCGGCAATCCAGCAGCCTGTCCGTCGCAAGACGGTCGCGCTTTATTACGCCAACAGTTACACATCCGGTCGGGGCACGCTGGTCGATGAAGCAGTTCGCCTTGCCGGACTTGATAATCTGGCCGACCAGGCAGGCGTCAGTGGCTCTGCGCCGCTATCACTGGAAAAACTGGTGCTCGAAAAGCCGGATATTCTGGTGCGCAGTTCCAGAGAACGCGCGCCTGCGCTGGCTTTCGAGAATTTCGAACACCCGGCCTTGCGGGCGCTCGAGAGACAGGCGAGGGCGGTGACGATAGCAGACAATCTGACCGTGTGCGGTGGACCATTCAGCGTGGAAGCCGTGGCAGAACTCGCGGAGGCCGCGCGTGACTGAGTGTAACCGCTTCTATCTTCTGCTGGTCGGGCTGGCCCTGCTCGTGGCTTTGCTTTTCGTTGTTTCGCTGCTGACGGGACCTGCGGCAATCAGCATCCCCGACAGCCTCAAGGCACTTTTCGGCGATGACAGCGAAATGATCGTGCTAGTGATGCGCGAAATCCGTCTGCCCCGGGCATTGCTCGCGCTCCTTATCGGAGCTTCGCTTGGGCTGTCTGGCGCTGCCTTGCAGGGCTATCTGCGCAACCCGCTCGCGGAACCGGGTTTGCTGGGAGTGAGCGCATCGGCGTCGTTCGGAGCGGTTATTGCTATCTATAGCGGCCTGTCGCTTCTGTTTCCGCTGGCCTTGCCGCTGCTTGCGCTGGCGGGGGCTTTTGTGTCGGTGTTTCTCGTCAAGCTTCTGGCGGGGCGGAATGCCGGCACGCTCGCCGTCATTCTGGCAGGTGTCGCGGTGACGAGCCTTGCCGGAGCATTGACGGCGCTGGCGCTCAACCTGTCACCCAATCCATTTGCGGCAATGGAAATCGTGTTCTGGATGCTCGGATCGCTGGCAGACAGATCAATGACCCATGTCGGTCTTGCCGCACCATTTATTCTGGTTGGCTGGACGATGCTTCTGGCACTCGGGCGGTCTCTCGACAGCCTGACATTAGGGGTCGACGCTGCGGCCACGATGGGCGTCAATCTGGCTCGTGTGCAGCTTTTTGCCGTGCTGGGTACCGCGGCCTGCGTCGGTGCTTCCACTGCGGTTGCAGGGGCAATCGGTTTCGTAGGACTGGTGGTCCCTCATCTCTTGCGTCCCCTTGTGGGTTCGCGTCCATCGCGATTACTGGTCGCAAGCGGTTTCGGTGGCGCTGGCCTTTTGCTGGCGGCTGACATATTGGTGCGCATCGTCATGCCGGGGCGTGAGCTGAAACTGGGCGTCCTCACCGCAATCATCGGTGCGCCGTTCTTCCTGTGGCTGGTTTTCAAATATCGGAGGCGGCTCGTATGACATCGCTTTCGGCAAAAAATCTTTCCGTTACGCTCGGCGGAAAAGCTGCGCTCAACGATGCAAGTTTCGCTATTCGCGACGGTGAATTCATCGGGTTGATCGGACCCAATGGCGCCGGAAAGACGACGTTGTTGCGCGCTATCCTGGGGCTTGTTGCGTCCCGAGGAGAGATTTCGCTTGATGGGGACGACTTGCGCCGAATGACGGCTTCGGAAAAAGCGCAAAAGCTTGCCTATCTGCCCCAGGAGCGTGATGTGGCGTGGCCGATATCAGTGGAGATGCTTGTTTCCTTGGGCCGTTCTGCGTTGAAACCGGTCTTTGCGAGCATGAATGCGCAGGACAAGGCGCTTGTCGATAGTGCAATGCAGCGTATGGACGTTGCCCAATTCCGAGACAGGCCCGCAATGGAGCTTTCCGGCGGCGAGCGGGCGCGGGTACTGATTGCGCGTGTGCTGGCGCAGGATACGCCGATGATACTCGCTGACGAGCCGGTGGCAGGCCTCGACCCTTCTCATCAACTGGGGTTGATGGAGAGTTTTTCTGAACTTGCGCGGGAGGGGAGAACGGTTGTTGCCTCATTGCATGAGTTGAGCCTTGCGGCACAGCATTGCACGCGCCTGCTTGTGGTGGACAAGGGGGAAATCGTTGCGGACGGGGCGCCAACGGAGGTCCTCACGCCGCAACTATTGCAAGACGTCTATGGCATAGATGCGAAAATACTGACAGTCGACGGAGAGTTCATCGTTCATCCTGCTTCACGTACAGGCTAGACATTTTTCCATTGGCGGTCACGGGACGAGGCGTAGATCGTTTCTACAGCCTTCTGCACTTCATAACCCTCACGAAAATCGGCGTGACCGTTCCTCTGTCCAGCGGTGGCAAGCAGGAAGTCGCGGACCTCGATTGTCTTGAGATCATTGAAGCCGATCTGGTGACCGCCCGCGACGCAAAAGGCTCCATAGGGTTCGTGCTCAGGTCCTGCGAATATCTTGCGGAAGCCCTGTTGCCCTTTTTTGTCGGAAAAGAGAAACAGGTCGAGCTCGTTGAAGCGTTCCTGCGAAAAGCATAACGAACCTTTCGATCCGGAAATCTCGAAATCATGCTGCATCTTGCGACCGCTGGCGATCCAGCTTGCTTCGAGCGTTCCGGTCGCTCCGTTTTCAAAACGCAGGAAAGCACGCGAAACGTCGTCCACTTCCACGGGTTTCATCCGTGAAGGGTTCAAACTATCCGGACGCTCGCTGATGACTGTCACGGCGTCTCCCATGACGGCTGTGATCGGTCCAACGAGATAGCGCGCAGCAGCGATGATATGACTGCCGATGTCGGCCAGTGCTCCGCCTCCGCCCGCCGGATCAAGCCTCCAGGTCCAGGGGATACGGGCGTCGGCCATGAAGTCCTCAGCGTGAATGCCGCGAAAATTGCGGATTTCGCCCAGTTCTCCGCTTTCGATGATTTCCCTTGCCAGCTTTATCATCGGGTTTTTGAGGTAGTTGAATCCGACTGCGGTCTGAACACCTTTCCGTTCAGCGGCGAGCGCCATTTCGAGGCACTCGGCTGCGGTGGGGGCAAGCGGCTTTTCGCAATAGACGTGTTTGCCTGCTTCAATGGCGGCGAGCGCCATTTCCCTGTGAAAACGGTTTGGCGTAGTGATGTCGATGAGATCGACATCCGGGTTTGAGATCAGTGTACGCCAATCGCCGGTGGCATTTGCAAAGCCCAGTTGTTTTGCGGCTTTTGTCGCTATTTCCGCATTCACATCGGCCAATGTGTGAAGCCGCACTTCAATCGGCAAGTCGAACACCCGGTTGACGTTTGCGAGTGCAAGGGCGTGCGTCTTGCCCATGAAACCGGACCCGATCAAACCGACCGTCAGAAGCTCAGTTCTACCAGTCATGGCATTCCTCCCGAAACGATGGTCGAGGTGTTTGGCGCTGCGCAACTCCTTTGCGAAATAAGCATATCGTCGGCAGCTTATGCGATTGACATCAGCTACCAGAAATGGAATTATAATTCCACGATAATTTGTTATGAATGTTTCATTCTATTGAATAAACCCAACCTCTGCATGAGTTGCCGGACAAACGCTTGGAGGAGCGCCGGGATGCCGCAGACGAAGGTAAAGCGTTAACGCAAACCGGCGGGGAGCGCCGGACAAGGGAGGAGTGAACATGCAATCTCTATTGAAGTCGGCCGTAGCCGGGGTGGCCTTGTTGGCTGCTTCTGTCGCAGCCCAGGCAGCTGATATTAATATCGTCGTGGTCAGCCATGGTCAGGCATCCGACCCGTTCTGGTCTGTCGTGAAGAATGGCGTTGCGGAAGCGGCAAAGGATACGGGTGTGAAGGTCGATTACCGCGCACCGGAAACCTTTGACATGGTGCAGATGGCGCAGCTTATCGATGCTGCGATCAATCAGAAACCACAAGGTATCGTGGTTTCCATTCCAGATGCGGATGCGCTTGGACCGTCGATTCAACGTGCTGTCGCAGCCGGTATTCCCGTCATTTCCATGAATTCCGGGTCCGATGCTTCGAAGAAGCTCGGCGCTCTGCTGCATGTCGGTCAGGATGAATTCGATGCCGGTAAGGTTGCCGGTGAAGCATTGAAGAATGCTGGCGGAAAGAAAGGCATTTGCGTCAATCAGGAAGTCGGAAACGTCTCGCTCGATCAGCGTTGTGCAGGCTTCAAAGAGGGCTTTGGTGAGGTGACGGTTCTGCCTACGTCGACAGATCCTGCAGAAAACGAAGCCAAGGTTCGTGCGGCTTTGGCATCCGATGCTGCCGTCGACACGATCCTGACCCTCAATGCGACACTCGCGGGTGAACCAGCTGTGAAGGCTGCTGCAGAGAGCGGTCGCAGCGGTATCCACGTTGCGACGTTCGATATGTCGGCTGGCTTTCTGGAAGCCGTCGAAAAGGGACAGGCGGATTTCGCCATCGATCAGCAGCAGTTCCTGCAAGGCTATCTGCCGGTATCGTTTCTCGCGCTTAACGCGAAGTACGGCTTGATGCCGGGTGGTAATGTTCCATCGGGTCCGAACCTGATCACCAAGGACAAAGCCAAGCAGGTCGTTGAACTTTCGGCCAAGGGCATCCGTTAACCTCGTTTCGACGATCAAACATCAAGCCCGCCCATGACAATGGGCGGGAATGGGTTTCTGCGCCCGGAATGTATCAGGAGAAGATCATGAGTGAGCCACTTCCCCATCAAAAGGCCGGAACGGCACCGCTGTCGAAGGATGAGCGTTTGCAATCGGCCAGCCCGTTGCAGCGGCTCCTGAGCCGGCCGGAATTGGGGGCGGTGTCTGGTCTGATCCTTATAACGATCTTTTTCGTTTCTGTTGCCAACCCTGCGATGTTCACGGCAGCCGGTATCATGAACTTCATGGCGCCTGCTTCGCAGCTTGGCATTCTGGCCGTCGCCGCGGCGCTTCTTATGATCGGCGGCGAGTTCGATCTCTCCATCGGCTCGATGGTCGCCTTTGCTGGCCTGATCTTCGCCGCTGCCCTCGTCGTGTGGCAGGTACCACTCGCCGTCGCCATCATCGTCACCCTGCTTTTTGCGGCTTTCGTGGGCGTGGTGAATGCCCAGATAGTTATCCGGACGGGCCTGCCATCCTTTATCGTAACGCTCGCTTTCCTCTTCATTCTGCGTGGTTTGTCGTTGGTTGGGCTGAAATGGGCCACGGGCGGAGCCACCCAATTGCGGGGTGTGAAGGAAGCCGTTGCGGGCAGTTATCTTGCAGGACTCTTTTCCGGCGATGCCTTTCAGGGAGTTTTTGCCTGGATGGCTGAAAACGACCTGATCGCCAAATTCCCCAATGGGGAGCCGTCGGTAAGAGGCGTCCCTGTCGAAGTTCTCTGGTTCATCGCCATTGCGCTTATCGCGACCTATGTGCTGGTGCGCACCCGCTTCGGCAACTGGATTTTCGCGGCAGGCGGTGATGCACTTGCCGCCCGCAATTCCGGTGTTCCCGTGCGCCGTGTCAAGACGACACTCTTCATGTGCACGGCAATGGCTGCAGCACTGGTGGCTATCCTTACCGTTCTGGATGCTGGCTCAACCGACGCGCGCCGCGGCTTCCAGAAGGAATTCGAGGCGATTATTGCCGCGGTGATTGGGGGCTGTCTGCTGACCGGCGGTTATGGCTCTGCGATAGGCGCATTCTTCGGTGCGATCATATTCGGGATGGTGTTGATCGGGTTGACCTATACCCAGATCGATCAGGACTGGTATCTGGTCTTTCTCGGCGGAATGCTATTGATCGCGGTGCTCTTCAACAATTTCATTCGCAAGCGTGCGACCGGCGAGCGCTGAGGAGGTTTGCCATGACGACGCCCATCATCGAAGTCCGCAATCTCGTTAAACATTTCGGCCCAGTCATCGCATTGAACGGCGTCTCGTTAAGCGTCGAACCGGGGCAGGTGCACTGTCTGCTTGGTGACAATGGCGCTGGTAAATCGACCCTGATCAAAACGCTGTCCGGCGTGCATAAGCCGACGAGCGGCGACTTTCTGGTTGAGGGGAAGCCTGTCTTCTTCAACAGTCCGCGTGATGCGCTCGATCATGGCATCGCGACCGTCTATCAGGATCTAGCTATGATCCCGTTGATGTCCGTCATGCGCAATTTCTTTCTTGGGCGCGAACCGACAAAGGGCGTCGGACCTTTCCGCTGGTTCGATGCACAACAGGCCGAAGAGGTAACACGCGAGGAAATGCGCAAGATCGGGATTGACGTTCGTGATCCACAGCAGGCTGTGGGAACGCTTTCCGGCGGCGAGCGCCAGTGTGTGGCCATTGCCCGCGCCGTCTATTTCGGGGCGAAGGTGCTCATCCTTGATGAACCTACCTCGGCGCTGGGCGTGCGCCAGACAGCGATGGTTCTCAAATACATCAATCTGGTGCGCTCGCGGGGGCTGGGCGTCATCTTCATCACCCACAATGTTCGTCATGCCCATGCGGTCGGCGACAAGTTCACGGTTCTCAATCGCGGCGTAACGCTTGGAACGCGAACCAAGAACGATGTGGACATGGACGAACTGCAAAGCCTGATGGCGGGTGGGCAGGAGCTTGCCGATCTGACTGCCGAACTGGGCGGCAGGGTTTGATGGGTTTTCGGAGTGTAGAATGAACGGACAATTCAGCGGTAAAGTTGCTGTCATAACGGGAAGCACCCAAGGGCTGGGAGCAGCAACGGCCAAACTGTTTGCTGAAAGAGGCGCGAAAGGTCTCTTGATATGCGGGCGTTCGGCTGAGAAGGGGCGGGCACAGGTCGATCAGTTGAAAAAAGCGGGAACAGAAGCCGTTTTCGTTCAGGCCGATCTTGAGAAGGTGGAAGACTGCCGCAAGATCATCTCGGAAGCTGATCGTGTGTTTGGACGACTCGATGTCCTCGTAAACGCTGCTGGTCTCACGGATCGGGGCACCATTCTGGATACCGACCCCGAACTGTTCGACCGTTTGTTTGCGGTGAATATGCGAGCGCCGTTCTTCCTCATTCAGGAAGCGATAAAGCTGTTCCGACGCGACAAGGTTGAGGGAACCATCGTCAATATTTCTTCGATGTCCTCCATGGGCGGCCAGCCATTCATTGCGGCTTACTGTGCCTCCAAGGGGGCGCTCGACACGCTGACCCGCAACGTGGCCTATTCGGTGCTTCGCAACCGCATTCGCATCAATAGCCTGAATATTGGCTGGATGGCATCGGACGGCGAGGATCGCATCCAGCGCGAATTTCACAATGCGCCGGCGAACTGGCTCGATGAAGCGGCCCGGAGCCAGCCTTTCGGAAGGCTGATCGATCCGGCCGAAGTTGCCCGTGCGATAGCTTTCCTGGCCTCGGAAGAATCCGGATTGATGACCGGCGCCAACGTGAATTTCGATCAATCCGTCTGGGGCGCGTATGGTGCATCTCCGCATCCAGATCAGCCGCTTTAGCGGCTGACAGTATCCGTATGTTCGTATGAGGGGTTGGAGCCTGGTTCGGCAACTGAAGTGGTTTGATAGATATTTCCATCGAGATTGCGAATATTTGTATGTTGCTTTGTTCGAGTATTGCTTGAGCAAAGCATAAAATATTGTGAGAAAATTTTATATCCCTTCTTGCGCTTGCAATTTCAGGTAGTTAGAGCATCTGCCTGCCTGACCGATTCAGGCTGTGTGTTTCAAGCAGTTGTTTCAGCCGTATTAACGCAATGTCAAAGCCTCCCTTCGACTGCGAATTCGCTCTAGACAATAAGCTGGCACAGACACCGTTTTAATTTGCGCTGAAAGGACCAGCATCGTGGAGCAGGCAAAGAACGGAACCCGCAAGGGTGGGCGCAAGGCGCTGTGGGCGGCTGTTGCGATAATCGCTATCGCCGCCGCCGGTTTGACCGGATACAAATTCACACTTGAGAAGACCATTACATCGCAGCTTGAAAAGCGTGGCGGCAAGGCATCTTCCGTCGAAGCGGATTTTCTCGGACGTATCCACCTGCGCGACGTGACGTTGCCGCTGAAGGATGGCTCTGACGTTCGTATTGCTTCGGTCGATGGTCGCCCGAAGTTCCTGTTCCTCACGGGGATGCTGAATGCGTCGGGCATCGATACAGAGATCGGCAACTACAAGATTTCCATTCCAAGCGTGGCGATCGAAGACGCCAATTTCGATAGCGCCATGCTGAAGGACACTTTCGGCAATAGCGGTCTCACGCTGCCGGAGCGCGTTGGCCGTTTCTCGGCAAAGCGCCTCACCGCGCAGGAAATCAAGGTCGTCCAGACGGTTGCGAATAACGAACAGAACGTTGTCTACAAGGACGTTGCGCTGGAAGATATCAACCTCGGCAAGGTTGCTCACTATACCGCTGGCAGCACAGATTTCGACTTTACGGTCGAAGTTCCAGACGAAGACGGCGAAAAAGTCACGGAAAAAATGACCGGTACCATCGGTGCCGCAGAAGGCAAGGACATAGATGGTGTCTTCCTTGCTCGCCTTTATACCGAGAAGGCAGGTCCGGACGACAAGGAGGCCAAGCCGGTCTACGGTCCGTTCTCGGCGAAAAACATCGTCATGAAGACGAAGGATGTGACTTTCAGCTACGATGAAGTTCGCAGCAACGGCTTTTCAGCTCGTATGCCTGCCGTACCATTCACCGAAACTTTGCAAAAGCTGCAAGCTCTCGAAAAGATGGACGAACCTTCCCCGGCAGAAACGCGTGAGCTTATTCTCCAGCTGACTTCCCTATTCGAGACGATCGGCAAGGGTGATGTCGAGCTGATCGGCATGAAGATCGAGCCTACCGACGCCTCGAAGGGCAAGGGCGGCATCGAACGCATTGCGGTCGCTTTCGACAATCAGAAGATGGACGCGACCATCAAGGGTTTCGGGTTTGCGGAAGGCCCGAATTACATGAAGATGGAAGAAGCTTCCTTGCAGGGCTTCTCCTGGGCGACATCAATCGAAGCGTTGAAAAAGTTTGCGGCGCTAAGCGACGATCAGATTGAGAACTTCCCTTATACGACCATGCTCCCGGAATTCGGCACGCTTCGGATTGTGGGAATCGACGCAGACCTGCCATACGACGAATCTGAAGATGTAGATGCAGGCGAAGAAAACGCGGACGATGCGGATCAGGCTGCAACGGAAGAAACGTCGGTTCCTTCGCTGCCGGAACGCATTCAGTTTGCCATGAAGAGCTACGAAGTCTCTCTCAACAAGCCTTACAACGGCATTCCGACCGACGTGCGCGTGGCTTACGAAGATATGTCGCTCAAAGTCCCGGCACAGGGCGATGACGAATTCTACCAGCAGCTTCGCAAACTTGGTTATGACCGTCTCACCATGTCCTCAAATTTCGAGGCCAACTGGGATGAAGCAAACCAGAATTTGATCATCAAGGACATCTCGGTCAGCGGTAAGGATATGGGGTCCGTGTCCATGTCGGGCTTGATGGGGGGCTTCACCAAGGAGTTCTTCTCGGGTGACAAGGTGATGACACAGGTCGCTTTGCTTGGGCTCAAGGCCAAGCAGGTAAACCTCAAAATCCAGGAAAAGGGTATCATCGCGAAGGGCATCAAAATGTATGCCCAAGAAAATAATTTGACCGAAGACGAAGTGCGCAGCACTGTGTCTCTGATAGCTGCAGCCGCTCTACAGGAACTGGCAGCGGATCAGCCGCAGTTACAGGATGTTGCGGCGGCGTTTTCTACCTTCCTTGCTAAGCCGAATATTTTCGAGCTTGCCGTCAAGGCGAAAGCCGATAAGGGCATTGGCGCCCTTGAAATGGTAGCTGCATCGCAGGATCCGCTCACTTTGCTCGACAAGGTCGATATCGAAGCCAAGACGGAATAATCGGCTATTCAATCGACATAAGCGAAACGCCGGCCTTTGGCCGGCGTTCTTGTAATCAGAGCTTCACCAAAACATTACACAAGGGTCATGCCCTTGAAATACAAGGGTCCTAGTAAGCCTCGGAAATAACGAGGCCAACATGACCAGAAAAAATGTCCTGCTTATCGTCGTTGATCAATGGCGAGCAGATTTTATCCCTCACCTGATGCGGGCGGAGGGGCGCGAACCTTTCCTTAAAACTCCCAATCTTGATCGTCTTTGCCGGGAAGGCTTGACCTTCCGCAATCATGTCACGACGTGCGTGCCGTGTGGTCCGGCAAGGGCAAGCCTGCTGACGGGCCTCTACCTGATGAACCACCGGGCGGTGCAGAACACTGTTCCGCTTGACCAGCGCCATCTAAACCTTGGCAAGGCCCTGCGCGCCATTGGCTACGATCCCGCGCTCATTGGTTACACCACCACGACACCTGATCCGCGCACAACCTCTGCAAGGGATCCGCGTTTCACGGTCCTGGGCGACATCATGGACGGCTTTCGTTCGGTCGGCGCATTCGAGCCCAATATGGAGGGGTATTTTGGCTGGGTGGCGCAGAACGGCTTCGAACTGCCAGAGAACCGCGAAGATATCTGGCTGCCGGAAGGTGAACATTCCGTTCCCGGTGCTACCGACAAACCGTCGCGCATTCCGAAGGAATTTTCGGATTCGACATTCTTCACGGAGCGCGCCCTGACATATCTGAAGGGCAGGGACGGCAAGCCTTTCTTCCTGCATCTTGGCTATTATCGCCCGCATCCGCCTTTCGTAGCCTCCGCGCCCTACCATGCGATGTACAAAGCCGAAGATATGCCTGCGCCTATACGTGCGGAGAATCCGGATGCCGAAGCGGCACAGCATCCGCTCATGAAGCACTATATCGACCACATCAGACGCGGCTCGTTCTTCCATGGCGCGGAAGGCTCGGGAGCAACGCTTGATGAAGGCGAAATTCGCCAGATGCGCGCTACATATTGCGGACTGATCACCGAGATCGACGATTGTCTGGGGAGGGTCTTTGCCTATCTCGATGAAACCGGTCAGTGGGACGACACGCTGATTATCTTCACGAGCGATCATGGCGAACAACTGGGCGATCATCACCTGCTCGGCAAGATCGGTTACAATGCCGAAAGCTTCCGTATTCCCTTGGTCATAAAGGATGCGGGACAGAACCGGCACGCCGGCCAGATCGAAGAAGGCTTCTCCGAAAGCATCGACGTCATGCCGACCATCCTCGAATGGCTGGGCGGGGAAACGCCTCGCGCCTGCGACGGCCGTTCGCTGTTGCCGTTTCTGGCTGAGGGAAAGCCCTCCGACTGGCGCACGGAACTACATTACGAGTTCGATTTTCGCGATGTCTTCTACGATCAGCCGCAGAACTCGGTCCAGCTTTCCCAGGATGATTGCAGCCTCTGTGTGATCGAGGACGAAAACTACAAGTACGTGCATTTTGCCGCCCTGCCGCCGCTGTTCTTCGATCTGAAGGCAGACCCGCATGAATTCAGCAATCTGGCTGGCGATCCTGCTTATGCGGCCCTCGTTCGTGACTATGCCCAGAAGGCATTGTCGTGGCGACTGTCTCATGCCGACCGGACACTCACCCATTACAGATCCAGCCCGCAAGGGCTGACAACGCGCAACCATTGATCTCAGGAGCAACCAATGATCAATCTGACCCGACGCGGGATGCTTGGACTTTCAGCCGGTGCCGCGGGTTCGCTCATCCTGCCGCGCTTTGCCATCGCACAGGCCGACAATCGCCCATCGATCACCATAGCCGTGCAAAAGGTGGCGAACAGCAATACGCTCGATGTCCTTCGCGAACAATCGAACGTCGGCGAACGCGTCTTCTTCTCCAGCATCTGGGAAGCGCTAATCGACCGTGACTGGCTGGGCGGGCTTTCTGCCGTGCCGGGCCTTGCGACCGAATGGACCCGCATTGACGACAAGACCGTCGAATTGAAACTCCGTCAGGGCGTGAAGTTCCACAATGGCGACGAGATGACCGCCGAAGACGTTGCCTTTACCTTCGGCAAGGAACGCATGTTCGGCGACACGCAGCCAGCCGAAGGCAAGACGATTTACGTCACGGAAAAGAATCCGCTGGGTCGCGAAAGCAAGGAACTGCCGCTGGAAGTTCCCGCGACTGCTCGCCGTTCATGGCCGGCCCTGCTGGGTGTGGAAGTGGTCGACAAATATACGGTGCGTTTCAAGAACGGTACGCCGGACGTCACCATGGAAGGCCGCATCTCGCGTTACGGCAGCCAGATCATGAGCCGTCGCGGTTGGGAGGAATCCCCAAGCTATCTCGATTGGGCGCGCAAGCCGATCACCACCGGCCCCTACAAGGTTGTCGAGTTCAAGCCAGACAACATGCTGGTGCTCGAAGCTCATGACGAATATTGGGGCGGACGTCCGCCGCTGAAGCAGATCCGTTTCATCGAAGTGCCGGAAGTAGCCTCCCGCATCAATGGTCTGCTCTCGGGTGAGTATCAGTTTGCTTGCGACATTCCGCCGGACCAGATCGAGGGCATCGAAAAGAACGACGCTTTCGAGGTCCAAGGCGGTACGATCCTTAACCATCGTCTGACCGTTTTCGACAAGTTCCATCCGCAGCTTGAAAATCCGCTGGTGCGTCGCGCATTCACCCACGCGATCGATCGTCAGGCGATCGTGGATTCGCTGTGGGCTGGCCGCACGGTCGTTCCGGCAGGGCTTCAGTGGGATTATTATGGCGATATGTTCGTCCAAGGCTGGAATGTTCCGGAATATAACCCTGATCTCGCCAAGCAGCTTCTGAAAGAGGCCGGTTACAAGGGTGATGCAATCCCTTACCGCCTGCTAAACAATTACTACACCAACCAGACCCCGACCGCGCAGATCCTTGTGGAGATGTGGAATCAGGTGGGCCTGAACGTCGAAATCCAGATGAAGGAAAACTGGCAGCAAATCCTGGAAAAAAGCCCGGGACGCGCAGTGCGAGACTGGTCCAATTCTGCGCCGTTCAACGATCCTGTTTCTTCCATCGTCAGCCAGCACGGCCCGAACGGCCAGCAGCAGCAGGTCGGCGAATGGACGAATGAGGAAGCAAACAAGCTTTCCGTCATTCTGGAAACAAGCACGGATCACGCGAAGCGCAAGGAAGCGTTCAAGCGGATGCTGGAAATCTGCGAACGTGAAGACCCAGCCTACACGGTCCTCCATCAGAACGCGACGTTCACGGCCAAGCCGAAGTCATTGAAGTGGAAGGCGGCACCTGCTTTCGCGATGGACTTCCGCAAGAACAATTGGGCTTGAACCATTTGTAGTAGCGAGCCCGGTCTGACCGGGCTCGCTTGTCCTTCGGGGCTTCCCGCCCCGCGAATGTGAATGAACCAGAAGGATTGCATGATGCCGCTGGTCGAAATTTCCAATCTCCACGTAGCCTTTGACGGCGTGCCGGTTCTGCATGGTATCGACCTCTCGATTGAGCGTGGCGAAGCTGTGGGGCTTGTCGGGGAATCCGGCTGCGGCAAGTCTGTAACCTGGCTGGCAGCGCTCGGTCTCCTTCCGAAGAAGGCGTCAATCTCCGGCAGTGTTCTCCTCGAAGGAACGGAATTGCTGACCGCTTCCCACAGCACGCTCGAAAATGTTCGCGGCGGCCGCGTCGCAATGATCTTTCAGGACCCCTCGAGTTCCTTGAACCCGGTTATCCGGGTGGGGCGACAGATAGAGGAAGCCGTGCGGCTGCATCGCGGCCTGAGAGGAACTGCGGCCCGGGCAGAGGCGTTGCGATTGATGGAGCTTGTTGGAATTCCCGATGCTCGCCGACGTATTGATAATTATCCGCACGAATTTTCGGGTGGCCAGAACCAGCGTTTGATGATCGCCATGGCGCTCGCGGGCAACCCCGACATCCTTATCGCTGATGAGCCGACGACCGCCCTCGATGCGACGATCCAGGCTCAAATTCTCGATCTGCTGGCTGCCCTGCGCGCGGAAACCGGCATGGCTCTGGTGTTTATCAGCCACGATCTTGGCGCTGTTTCGCAAATCTGCGAACGGGTTTCCGTCATGTATGCGGGACGTATTGTCGAGCAGGCCCGGACCGAAGCGCTCTTCGCTACGCCCCGTCATCCTTATACGCATGGCCTGTTTGATTCCATTCCGAGCCTTGACGGCGGGCGTAATCGTCTGATCCCCATCGAAGGCACGGTTCCCGAACCCGGCAAGCTTCCGCAAGGTTGTGCATTCTCGCCACGCTGCCTGAGCGCGAGCGACCTCTGCGCGCGAAGTCTTCCAAGGCTTGGAGTTCCGCAGGACGACGCCGGTGAGGGGCGCATGGTCGCCTGTTTTCATCCCTATCCGGCAGTGTCGTCTTCACTGCCATCAATGCGCGGTCGTGTTTCAACGCAAGCGAGTACAAAGGCGATAGCACAATGACAGCCGCTCTCATCGAAGCCCGCGACCTTGTCAAAACCTATACGTCACGCAAAGGGCTGTTCGCGCAACCAGTTGCAGTTCGCGCTGTAGATGGGCTTTCCCTGTCGGTAGCTCCCGCGACGACACTCGGAATAGTTGGCGAATCCGGCTCGGGCAAATCCACAACTGGACGCCTGCTTCTCGGTCTGGAAGATCCCAGCGAAGGGGAAGTCACCTTTGAGGGCTCAGCTCTGCCGCGGCAAAAGACGGCGAGCTGGCGCGCTTTACGCGCGCGTATGCAACTCATTTATCAGGACCCTCTTGCTGCTCTGGACCGGCGGTTGCCTGTTGGCCGTCAGATAGCCGAGCCGCTGGAAATCCACGCCATTGGGACTCCGGATGAGCAGAAAGCCTGTGTCGCCGAATTGATGCGAGCGGTGGGGCTTCGTCCCGATCAGGCTTCACGCTACCCGCACGAGCTTTCCGGCGGGCAGCGTCAGCGTGTCGTCATCGCGCGGGCCATCGCGTCCAGACCGCAACTCATTGTCTGCGATGAACCAGTATCAGCGCTGGATGTTTCTATTCAGGCGCAGGTCGTAAACCTTCTGCGGGATTTGCAGGAACGCGAGGGCATTGCGATGGTTTTCATCAGCCATGATCTGAAAGTGGTGCGCAATATATCGGATCGTGTCGCGGTCATGTATCTGGGCCGTATCGTCGAAGAAGCTTCCTCTGACGAAGTTTTTGCCAAGCCGCTTCACCCCTATACGCAGGCACTCGTGTCGAGTGTTCCTGTCGCGGGAACGCCGCTCAGCGATCGCATCATTCTGCAGGGTGAGCCGCCTAATCCTGCGGCGCGGCCCAGTGGCTGTGCCTTTCATCCCCGCTGCCGTTTTGCCGCTCCACGCTGCAGCAGCGAGGTACCTGAACTCCTCGACATGCCAGCGGGACGTAAAGTGGCTTGCCATTTTGCCGGAACCCCGCAGACGGACAATATTCATGCTTAGATTTCTGATGGTTCGCGGATTCCGTGCATTTGTGACCATTCTTCTGGTGGTGACATTTGCCTTTGTGGTGTTGCGCATGTCTGGTGATCCAGCCCAGATCATCATGGGACCGGACGCTCCGCCGGAAGCCATAGCTGCATTCCGGAAGAACTGGGGTCTCGACGATCCCCTCTGGCAGCAATATTTGCGCTATTTCGGAGCCATCGCGCGTGGCGACCTTGGAATATCGATGCGCGACGGTCAGTCTGCGATCACGCTTGTGGCGGAGCGCATCCCTGCCACCCTTCAGCTTACGATACCGGCGTTGCTGATCAAGCTTGGGCTTGGCATTCCCGCGGGAATTTATGCGGCGCTGCACCGCAACAGCTTCATTGACCGGGCCGTGATGGCAACGGCTGTCATTGGCTTCACGTTACCGAGTTTCGTACTCGGCCTGCTGCTCGTGCTCGTGTTCTCGGTATCGCTTGGATGGTTGCCTTCGGGCGGACAGGATAGCTGGATGCACGCCATTCTCCCTATCATCACGATGGGACTTGGCGGTGCGGCTATTCTGGCGCGTTTTTCCCGCAGCGCGATGATCGAGATTCTCGGGCAGCCATATATTCGCACGGCGAGCGCCAAAGGTGTGTCCTGGCGCAATGTCGTCTGGCGGCACGCGCTGCCTAATGCGGCTATTCCGATTGTCACGATCGTGGGGTTTATGGTCGGATCACTGATTGCAGGCGCTGTGGTGGTAGAGTCGCTCTTTTCCTGGCCAGGAGTGGGCAGATTGCTGGTGGTTTCGGTAGCTAATCGCGACCTCGCAATCGTGCAATGCATCCTGCTTCTCGTGGCCGCGACGATGGTGATCTCCAATTTCGTGGTCGATCTTCTCTATGGTTATCTCGATCCGCGTCTGCGTCAGGCGCAGGGCAAGGCGTGAGGCTGAACCGATGACGGATATGATTGCCAATGCCGCCGCTGTTTCCACGCAACTGAAAAAGAACCGCAGGCGCATTCCACTGATGGTCATCATCGGATTTGTCTGGATTGCGGCGATGATCCTGATTGCGGTCACCGCAGATTGGATAAGACCGTACAACATCACAGCCTTCGACCTGAAAAATCGCCTCGCGCTGCCCGGGAACGCACAGCACTGGCTGGGAACCGATGAGCTCGGTCGCGACGTGCTTTCGCGCCTTATCGAGTCCATCCGCATTTCGCTGCTCATCGCGTTTGGCGCGACGATCATTTCCGCAGTGTTCGGGACAACGCTCGGTTTCCTTGCGGCCTATTTTCGGGGGGCCGTCGAACAGGTTGTGGTCATGCTGGCTGATTTTCAGGCAGCGCTGCCATTCCTCATTCTGTCGCTGGCCGTGCTTGCATTCTTCGGAAGCTCGCTCCTGCTGCTGACCTGCCTGATGGGCTTCTACGGTTGGGAGCGTTATGCCCGTATAGCACGTGGACTGGCCGTTTCTGCCAATGCGCAAGGCTACGCTGCGGCGGTTACGCAGCTTGGCGCTACGCCGTCACGCGTTTATCTCAAGCATATTCTCCCGAATATCGCTTCGACGCTGATCGTCTCGATGACGCTGACCTTCCCGGAGATCATTCTGCTTGAAAGCAGTCTGTCATTCCTTGGTCTCGGCGTGCAGCCGCCAATGACCAGCCTCGGCAATATGGTCGGTTATGGTCGCGAGTATCTTACCCGCGCGCCGTGGATCATGCTCGCGCCGTCATTTGTGATCATGTTCACTACGCTGTCGATCAGTTTTGTGGGCGATTGGCTGCGTGACAAGCTGGACCCGACAACCCGATAGGGCCGCACCTCCGCCAGCACTTGGACCTTGCGATTCTGAAAGCGAGTTGTTTAGTGTGACCTGTTCGAATTTTTATGGGAACTGACTCCTTATGTTGAAGAATATCAATCCATTGCTGACGGGCTCGCTGCTGGAAGTCCTCGCAGATATGGGGCATGGCGACGATCTGGTGATTGTGGATGCCAATTATCCGGCGCAGTCTTCCGGCGTGCACGTGCTCGATTTTCCGGGAATCACGGCGACGGATATGGCTGAGGCCGTGCTGTCGCTGCTGCCTCTAGACGATTTTGTCGACAAGCCAGCGGCTGTCATGCAGGCACCCAATGAAACGCCGGCGATTTTCAAGGAGTTTGAAACCGTCATTGAAAAGGCCGAAGGGCGTAAAATTACCGTCGATCCAATGGAGAGATTTGCTTTCTATCACCGTGCCCGTGACGCTTTCGCGATCATTCGGACGGGCGAAAAGAGGCTCTACGGAAATATCATCTTCAAGAAGGGCGTCATCCGCTCGTGAACCTGTCGCTGATATCTGTCGAAAAAAGCCCGGGCATTGAGCCCGGGCTTTTGTTTGGATTTATTCCTGCGGCTTTTCTGCCTGGCCCTTCATCGGGCCTTTGTGCTCTCCGCCCTTATGGTGCTCCATGCGATGGGGACCCTTATGATGAGAACCTCTGGCGTGGTGCATCTTCGCTGCGCGCATTTCGCTGCGATCAATCTTGCCGTCCTCGTTCCGATCCAGTGCAGCGAATTCCTTCTTGCGCTGGTTCTCAATTTCCGCAAGCGTGACCTTGCCGTCGCCGTTGATATCGAGACGACGCTCCATGCGGTCAGCCGCACGGCTCACAATGCGCTTTTGTGCCAGCGCTTCGATTTCGGTTCGCGAGAGTACGCCGTCGCCATCCGTGTCGGCTGCCTGGAGATCGTCCAGGCGTGAGAATTTGTCGAGATCAACGGGGCCGTGTCTGCCCTTCATGTCACTGTTTTGTGCAGCGGTCGTCTCTGTCGCCGGTTTATCAGTATTTGAATTGCTTTTTTCTTGTGCCAATGCGGGTAGGGAAAGCAAAGACGTTGCAATTACAGCGATAAGTGCGGTCTTGGATTTCATGGCTATTTAACTCCATTACTCTTTTACAGGGGCGCCGCTAAATGGCGTGCGAGTAATGTCTGTCATTTTAGATGAACCCCATATGAATGGGCGAATTAATTATCGGTAATGTATCAGGGGAGCAATAGAGCGGCCCACGAGAACATTCTTAAAGGTGCGGGGAATCCCGAAGCATCGAAGCGTATGCTCCATAGGAAGAGTCTGGGTTTGTCCAGTCACTCAAGACAATTTATCAGCGGAAGCGTTTGTTTTCTGAAGAGAAAATGGTGGGTGATGTAGGGATCGAACCTACGACCCGCTGATTAAGAGTCAGCTGCTCTACCAACTGAGCTAATCACCCACTCGCTTTGCCGAGGCAGCGGCCCCGGTGAAGTGAGCGGTTCTATAACGGCCTCTTTTCCACCTGTCCAGCCTCCAACTGCAAATTTTCTGAAAAAAATGACAGCTGGCGCAAAAAGCCCGGAAATGCGGGATTTTTAAATACCCGATTTTGCACGTTACCAGTGTCTCTTTGAAATATGCTTACTATGGTTGTGGATTTTCAGCGCGTGTTTGAGAATCAAAAAAGAGAAATTCTTGATTTGATTCATTTTTTTCCATTGTGGCGTTGTATGGAGAGCTGGCCGACTCCATATTCGGCGTTGCCGGTACAATATGTGCGGCGGGAGGTTGATCGGGGAGTAGGGCTACGCTGCAAATGTCGCAGCCATGTCATCAATTATTGATGCTTGTCTGAGAAGCTACGGCATATAAAAGACTTGATCGGTTGGTAGTCGTCCTGGACAGGAGGCACCCGTACCGCCCAAAGTTATGAGAGCAAGGCGATTCATGCACCGGAGTTGCCCTTGCCGAATAAAGGAACGGTTCATATCGTTTCGGAATCCGGTTCGCGGTATTTGAGGACGGAATGGAAAGCATAATAGGCGATCTCGGACAGTTTATTTCCGATCATCGGGCATGGGCTGGGCCTATCGTGGGCATCATCGCCTTTGGCGAATCTCTCGCCATCATAGGAATGTTCATTCCGGCCACACCGATCATGATCGCTATCGGCGGCCTTGTGGGCGCCGGAATCATCGAACCCATTCCCGTCATCATCGGCGCGATCATCGGTGCGGTGATTGGCGATATCATCTCCTATTTCCTTGGCTGGTGGCTGGGCCGTAACATCATCCACAAGTGGCCCCTCAACAAGCACCGGAGCGGCGTGGCGCGTGCGCGCCTTCTTTTCCGCCGTTATGGTTTTTTGGCAGTGTTTCTGGGGCGCTTCTTCGGCCCCATCCGCTGCACCGTGCCAATGGTGGCAGGTATGATGTCGATGGACCAGACGCGCTTTCAGACCGCCAATATCCTCTCAGCGCTGGTGTGGGCTCCGGTGATGTTCCTTCCGGGCTGGCTGGCTGGCCGCGGCGCCGGCGTTTTCGCCAGGATGGACGGGGATCACATGTTCTGGTTCGTAATCGGGATCACCATCGCCACGATTATCGTGACCGTCATTGGTGTCCGGTTTTTCAAGGCGCGTCCGCGCCGCGAACGCAAGCGTCGCGTTCATGTGTCACCGGCCGAATAGTAATCTCTTGTGCGGCTGGTTTCCGTCTGCATAATCACGAACGATATCTTCCATATGACAACCGGTATTCGCTGAGGCGCCGAGCTTCACATTGCCCGATATAAGGTTCATCGCGCTTTATGCCCGACGACAGTTCTGACGATTCGTCTTCCCGAAGTCCGGATTCCCTAGAGGGACGTTCCGGGCTTCCTGCGCGTTGCACAACTCCCGACAATCTCGCCTGCATGGGGCTGGTCCGCTCAAAGTGGTCCGGCCAGCACCTGTTTGCAGCGTTAGTTCTATTCACTGTTTCTGCTGAACTTTAAAGGAGCCGACATATCATGGACTGGTCCATGGACTGGATTGCCGACCCCAATGCCTGGATAGGTTTGGTGACATTGGTTGTACTCGAGATTGTTCTCGGTATCGACAATCTCGTTTTCATCGCCATTCTCGCCGACAAACTGCCGCCGCATCAACGCAATCGTGCACGGTTGATCGGCCTCAGTCTGGCGCTTTTGATGCGCCTTGTACTGCTTGCCTCCATTTCATGGATCGTTGCCCTGCGTGAGCCTTTGGTCACGTTGATGGAAATATCCTTCTCGGGACGCGATATCATCATGCTGATTGGCGGTCTCTTCCTGCTTGCAAAAGGCACGATGGAGCTTCACGAGCGTCTGGAAGGGGCACATGGACCCAAAAATTCCAAGGTCGTGCATGCCGTGTTCTGGCAGGTGATCGTTCAGATTGTCGTGCTGGATGCTGTGTTCTCGCTGGATAGCGTCATTACCGCAGTGGGCATGGTTCAGCACCTGCCGGTCATGATGATTGCCGTCGTAGTCGCCATCGGCGTCATGATGCTTGCTTCCAAGCCGCTGATGGACTTTGTCAACAAGCATCCCACGGTTGTCATCCTCTGTCTTGGCTTCCTGATGATGATCGGTTTCAGCCTGATCGTGGAAGGTTTCGGCTACCATATTCCAAAGGGCTATCTCTATGCAGCGATCGGCTTCTCCGTACTGATCGAAGCAGCCAACCAGATGGCGCGACACAATCGCGAGAAGCTGGTCACCACCAATGATCTGCGAGAACGCACGGCAGGCGCGGTCTTGCGTCTGCTCGGGGGCGGGCGCGGTGAAAACCCGCTCTCCGATACGGTTGACGTAATTGCTCAGCAGACGGCGGCCAGCGATGTCTTTCTTCCGGAAGAAAAGGAGATGATCCGCGGTGTGCTGGATCTGGCTGATCGGCCTGTACGCTCCATCATGTCGCCGCGCAATGAGATCGAATGGCTCGACCTTGATGAAGACGAGGCGGAACTTGACGCAGCTATTCGCAAGTTGACGCATTCGCGCGTCGTCGTTGCGCGCCGTCAGGTGGATGAATTCGTCGGTGTGGCTCTGGTCAGGGACCTTCTGCTGGATATAGGTGACAAGAAACCCATAGACTGGGATAAAACCGTGAAGCAGCCGCTGGTCGTGCATGAGAATGCTAACGTGCTCCGCGTCATGGAGCAATTGCGCAACTCTCCTGTTCAGATCGCGGTGGTGGTGGACGAGCATGGCTCATTCGAAGGCGTTGTGACGCCGACCGATGTTCTTGAGGCTATCGCTGGCGAGTTTCCGGATGAAGACGAAGAAGCGGCTGTCGCTCAGTCGGACGGAAAGGGCGGCTATCTCGTTGACGGTTTCACCGATATTCGTCGCTTGAGCGGGCTCTTGGAACGCGATCTGGTGGACGAGGTTGATCGCTATACGACGCTCGCGGGCTATGTCCTCTGGCATCTGGGACACTTGCCCCTGGGAGGAGAGAGCTTCGCCGCTGACGGGCTGGAGTTCAAGATCGAGTCGATGAATGGCCGTCATATCGGCAAGGTCCGCATTACCGCGCCCGTCGATTACGAGGTGTGATTGGAACAGATTTGCGGGCCAAACGGTTTGGCTCGCAAATTATTTCACGATGTTAACTCCCATAAAATAAGTAGGTTATTGACAAATTCCCGGAAGCCTACAAAATTAACCTGTCGTTCATTGTTGCGGCGAAAGCGCGACAATATCTGAGCGTGAGGTGATGAGGAGGCTTGGCATGAAGCGAATAGTTCAACTGGTCGCTACTAAAATGAAGAATGCGTTCTTGCGTATTCCGACCTTTCTTGAGCAGCCATGGCGCGAAATGAAGCTGAATGCCGAGGAAATTGCAGCCCGCCGCCGCAGTCGGGTCGAGCGTGGCGAGCATAATTTTCTCTGGTGCTGGCAGCATCGCGGTTTCTGGTAAATCCGCGCAAGCGCGTAAAGTTTTGAAGGCAGGAGAGGGAAGGCTCCTGCCTTTTGCATTGCATTTTATGGTTTTGCCCCAGGTGAGAATTATTTTCTCATGCCAGCAAATGGATTGGGTGCAGGTTCCATGAATGACTATGAAAGTAGTTTATATATTTAAATCAATTATTTAGATTGATTTTGTCTCTTCTCTCGTTAGATTTGTTTTCCGAAAACAATCCAGTTTATAGCGCTTCTCGCAAACGGCGCGGTGGGGATGGGTCTAATGAGAAAAATTATTCTATATGCGGCGGTCGCCCTCGGTTTGGGCTCCGCCCCGCTTCATGCGCAGGAGCCAAAGGAAATCCTCAACGTTTCCTATGACATCGCGCGGGAACTCTACGAACAAGTCAACAAGGCCTTCATCGCCGACTGGAAGACCAAGACCGGTGAAGATCTGACCGTCAACCAGTCCCATGCCGGCTCGTCGAAGCAGGCGCGTTCGATTCTGGAAGGGCTCGAAGCTGACGTCGTGACCTTCAATCAGGTAACCGACGTGCAGGTCCTCCATGACAAGGGCAATCTGATCCCGGCGGACTGGCAGAAGCGGTTGCCCAACAACTCGTCGCCCTATTATTCCTTCCCTGCGTTCCTTGTACGTGAGGGGAATCCGAAAAACATCAAGAATTGGGATGATCTGGCGCGCGACGATGTCAAGGTGATCTTCCCGAACCCCAAAACGTCGGGCAATGCGCGTTATACCTATCTTGCTGCGACCGCTTACGCGAACGAGGCGTTCAAGGGTGATCAGGCAAAGGTGCACGACTTCATTGGGAAGATTTTCAAAAACGTTCCGGTTTTCGACACGGGCGGTCGCGGGGCAACGACAACATTTGCCGAGCGTGGTATTGGCGACGTGCTGGTGACTTTCGAGGCGGAAACGCGCGGCACCGAAAAGGTGCTGGGGCCGGACAAGTACGATGTTGTCGTACCGGAAGTCAGCCTGCTGGCAGAGTTCCCGGTTACGGTCGTGGATAAGGTGGTGGACAAGCGGGGATCGCGCAAGATCGCCGAAGCTTATCTCGATTACCTCTATTCCCCGGAGGGGCAGGAAATCCTGGCCCAGAACTTCAACCGCGTGCATGACAAGGACGTCATCGCAAAGCACAAGGATATCTACCCTGATGTGCGCCTTGTAACGGTTGAGGATGCTTTCGGTGGCTGGGAGAAGGTGCAGAAGGAACATTTCGCCGAAGGCGGAGTGCTTGATCAGCTTTTCAAAGGCAAATAATAAAGCCAACTGGCGATCCCGGGCGGGGTCGCCTCGCATTTTGGAAAAATCCAGTGGCGCTTCTAAGCATGAAACGTAATTCGGTGTTGCCGGGGTTCGGGCTGACCCTCGGCTGCACCTTGCTTTATCTGGCCGTGATCGTAGCCTTGCCGCTATTAGCAATGATCCTGAAAACGGCGAGTCTCGGCTGGAGCGACTTCTGGAATATTGTGACTTCAGAGCGGGCGCTGGCAACTTACAAGATCACCTTGAGCGCCGCTGCAGTGGCGACCGTGTTCAACGGTCTGTTCGGTCTTCTGCTGGCCTGGGTACTGACGCGGTATGAATTCCCAGGCAAACGTTTGATCGACGCCGCTGTCGATCTTCCTTTCGCGCTGCCAACTGCCATTGCGGGTCTGGCGCTGGTAACACTGTTTGCCCAGAACGGCTGGTTCGGACGGTTTCTTGAACCGATCGGCATAAAGGTCGCTTACGCACCGCTTGGCATCATGATCGCGATGTTCTTCACCAGCATCCCGTTCGTCATCCGCACGGTTCAGCCGGTCCTGGAGGATATGAGTGCCGATGTGGAAGAGGCCGCACGCAGCCTTGGTGCCAGTTCGTGGCAGACATTCTCCCACATTATCTGGCCGACGATCTTTCCCGCTTTCCTTGCAGGCTCGTCGCTTTCCTTTGCGCGCAGCCTTGGCGAATTTGGCTCAATTGTCTTCATCTCCGGCAATCTGCCCTTCGAAACCGAAGTCACATCACTCCTCGTTTTCATCCGGTTGGATGAGTATGATTATCCAGCCGCGGCTGCGCTTGCATTCGTGATGCTTGTCACGGCTTTTGTCATGCTTCTCGTGACCAATCTCATTCAGGCAAGGCAGCTTCGTTATGCAGAACGCTAGCGCAAGCATGCACGCGCGAAATTCAGGGCCAATGCGCAGCCTGTTGATCTGGCTCGCGGCCCTGTTGTCGGTCATCTGTATCGGGGCGCCGCTCGCCGTCATCTTCTCCTATGCCTTCAGCAAGGGAGTCGATGTCTTTTTCAGCGAGATATTGATGCCGGATACATTGCATGCGGTGTGGTTGACCATTCTGACGGCAATTGTGGTCGTGCCGATCAATATGGCTTTTGGCGTCTGTGTTGCATGGCTGGTAACCAAGTTTCGGTTCCCGGGGCGGCGGTTGCTCATTACTTTCGTCGAAATACCGTTTTCCGTGTCACCTATCGTGGCCGGTGTGACATATCTCTTCCTCTATGGATCGCAGGGTTTGCTGGGGCCGTTGCTGGAGTCCTATGACATCAAGATCATGTTCACGGTCCCGGCGATTTTTCTTGTCAGCCTCTTCGTGACTTCGCCTTTTGTGGCACGTGAGCTGATCCCGCTTATGGAAGTGCAGGGGAGCGATGAAGAAGAAGCGGCCCTGACACTGGGGGCCAACGCCTGGCAGACCTTTTTCTATGTCACCTTGCCCAATATCAGATGGGCGTTGCTTTATGGCGCGGTGCTTTGCAATGCACGTGTGATGGGGGAGTTTGGGGCAACGTCGGTTGTTTCGGGCGCAATTCGCGGCAAAACCAATACGCTGCCCCTGCAGGTAGAGCTGCTGTTCAATGACTATAATGTCGCCGGTGCTTTCGCCGCAGCCTCGACGCTGGCATTGATCGCACTTGTGACGCTTGTCTTGAAGATACTGCTTGAGCGAAGGCAAGGTGCCTGAAATGAAGAGCCGCCCATTCGAAAAATGGGCGGCTGGGCGGTCACGCTGCTTGGGAAAGCGTATTGTTTACAGGTTCTCTGTGAAGAGAGGACGCGAGGATAATCCCCTCAGGCCAGCGGCTGAATCCGCTTGCCACGTTGATGTGACCGGCATGACCAAGATCGACAAACCCCGATCCCCACACATGCGAAAGCGCTTCAGCCTTGGCAAAGCTCATATATTCATCGTTACGACTTGCCACGACGATGGAAGGAAAACCCAGTTCATGGCGGGGCAGCGGGGCAAAGCTCTGGAAGCGGCTATCCTTGCGGGCCATGGTCTCGGCGTCGGCCGGTGCAACGAGAAGTGCACCCGCCACATGAGCGGCCGATGGGCGGCTCGCCAGATGTGCGACGAGCGCACAGCCCAAACTATGGGCAACCAGAACTGCGCCGGGATTTTCAGCCAGCTTGGCTTCGAGCGCGTGCATCCAGTCGGATAGAACGGGATAGTGCCAGTCGTCCTGTTCGACGAGCAATGCTGACGGATCGTCATGCAACCATTGGCGCTGCCAGTGGCCTGCTTCCGATCCCTTGTAACCGGGGATGATCAATGTCGCAGGCATGCGTTTTTTCCTCTTGGATAAAGCCTTGGGAGGGCGTTCAATTTCGCAATGTCGATGCTTCGCGAAACTGGTTCCAAGATAGGCGGCGTCAGCCGCTATTTTAAGGAAGATAAATTCAAATAAGGGCGGAGTTTGTGAAAAATATACTCCACCCTTGGTCCGCTCCTATTTCTGCTGTTTTTCGTTCCAGCGCAGCAGAAATTGGGACTTTTCGAAAACCAGCACCACCACGAGCGACATTGCGAACGGAATAAGCAGGTAGAGCAGGCGGAAGACGATCAGGGCGGCGAGGACATCGGCCTGATCCATGTCCGGCAGACCTGTGAGGAAAACGAGCTCCAGGACACCGAGACCACCGGGAGCGTGCGATATCAGGGCTGCCGAAAACGAGACCAGAAAAATGCCGAGAATAATGAGAAATCCGGGATTGCCGGCTTCGGGCAGGGCAAAATAGATGATGCCGGCGGCGCCGATCAGTTCCAGAGGAGCGACGATGAGCTGCTGCACAACCACCGACATGCGCGGATATTCCAGACGGAAGCTGCCGATCTTCAGCGGGCGCAGGCCCAACCAGCTGCCGAAGACATAAACCAGCACGAATGCCAGCATCAAAAGCGCAATAACGATAGAGACTGTCGGTGTCAGCTCCTCGTTGAAACGCATCAGAATGTGCGGTTCGAGTAGAAGAACGACGCTGGAAGTTATGATGACGCCAAGAATGAACGTGAAGGAGCAGAAAGCGATGAGAACGGCGATTTCACTGCCGGGCATGCCTTGCGAGGAGTACGCTCGATAGCGCACCACGGCGCCGGAGACGACGGAGGCCCCGATATTGTGCGACAAGGCGTAGGTGGTGAAAGAGCAGAGCGCGATGAACAGCCAGGAGATTTTGCGCTTGAGATGCATGAGCGCGATACGATCATAGCCTGCAAGCGAACTATAGGCGAGAAGCGCGGAGCCAGCCGCAAGAATCCAATGATGGGTGCGGATGGCATAAAAACTGTCCAGAACATCATCCAGCGAGATGCTGCGAAGCTCTCGATAAAGGAGCCAGACCGAAATTCCAACTGCGCAAATGCCTACGACCGGCCAGATGTAATCCTTTGCTTTCATCAACCGGTCACCACGCCTTCATGCTTCATATCGTCCCCTTTTTTGCCCATAATATCGGTTGTTCCGTCCGATATTATCCCCATTATGCCTGTCTGAGGGGCGCCTTCCGAAACGGTGTCGGCGTTTTTCCTCTTGATCTCGGTGCCGATTGCCTTCGCCATGGCGGCTGCAATTTCTTCTTCTCCCAGAATGACAGAATTGGCGCCAAGATCATGCAGATATTGTGCTTCTGCCTTCGAGCAGGCGCGCACGACGATGTTGATTTCCGGGTTGGCAGCTCGAGCCAGCGCTGTCACCCGACCAGCCTCAAAGGCGTTGGGTATCGCGATGACCAGATTTCGAGCAGCTGACGGATTGGCGGCCTCCAATATTTCCGAATCGGAGGCATTGCCGGTAATCGCCTCAATGGCTTTATCCTTCAAAGATGCGCTGACTTTCGGCGAATCTTCAATCACGAGGAAAGGCGAAGTTTGCGCCTGCAATCCTTCTGCGATCCCCGCACCGATTTGGCCATAGCCAACGACAATCGTGTGTCCGGCCAGTAATGTTTGCGGTAAAGGCTCGGGCTCGGAAATGCTGGGTTCGACATCGCTGTTGTCACCAGCTGTAATTTCGCCCTTGCTCCGCTTCTCGATCCATGGCCGCATCCGCTCTGCCACGATGAACATGACCGGATTGAGGAAAATCGAGAGGATTGCGCCAGCGAGAATGAGGTCGCGCCCCGCCGGAGGGAGTAGATTGAGGCTGACGCCCAACCCAGCAAGAATGAAGGAGAACTCACCGATTTGCGCAAGGCTTGCGGAAATGGTGAGCGCCGTGCTGACCGGGCGACGGAAAGCGCGCACGATGAAGAACGCCGCAACCGATTTTCCGACGAGAATGATGGCGAGTGTTCCCAGTAGCGGGAGCGGATCGCGAACAAGGCTCATGGGATCGAACAGCATCCCGACGGAAATGAAGAACAGCACCGCGAAAGCGTCGCGCAAGGGGAGGGATTCTTCCGCTGCCCGATGGCTGAGCTCGGATTCGCTCATCACCATTCCGGCGAAGAACGCGCCCAACGCGAAGGAAACGCCAAACAGATGGGCCGCGCCGAAGGCAACGCCCAGTGCTATGGCGAGCACACCGAGACGAAACAATTCACGTGAGCCGGTCTGGGCCACGACGTTGAGAAGCCACGGTATGACCTTGCGCCCGACTATGAGCATCAGCGCAACGAAGACAATGACCTTGGCAATGGTGAGAAGAATGATGCCGCCTATGCCGAGGCCAAGCCATGAAACAATGGGATCGCTTGCTGCCGTGCCTTCAGCGCGGCCGGTGACGCTGGCAATGGCCGGAAGCAATACCAGGGCCATGACCATGGCGAGATCTTCAACGATCAGCCAGCCGACGGCAATGCGCCCACGCTCGGTATCGATCAGGCGGCGCTCCTGCATGGCGCGGAGCAGGACGACTGTACTGGCGGTTGAAAGGGCCAGGCCGAAAACCAGACCCGCCTGAACATCCCAGCCGAGGGCCAGGCCGAGGCCCGTGCCAAGTGCGGCAGCGGCGGCAATCTGCGCAAGCGCGCCGGGCACCGCGATGGCTTTGACGGAAAGAAGATCCTTAAGCGAAAAATGCAAGCCCACACCGAACATCAGCAGGATGACACCGATTTCGGCGAGCTGAAGGATGAGGTCCTGATCTGCGACGAAGCCGGGAGTATGGGGACCGGCAATAACACCGGCAAGGAGATAGCCAACGAGGGGCGAGATTTTCAAACGGGTGGCTATCGCACCGAAGATGAAGGCCAGGCATAACCCGATGACGATTGTCGCAATCAAAGGCGTGTCATGGGGCATCAGGTGCCTTCCCCCTCTGGCTTCTCGGCTTTTTGCATGTGGATGCCGGGCAAGGACTGAGCCCTGCCCGGCGAATGATTTTATTTCTGCGCTGCAGCGCTGTCTTCGATAGCCTGATGGGCTTCCTTCCGGTGCTGCCACCAGTTGCCCAGCAGAAGCAGAATCGGAGCGGCGATGAAGATCGACGACGACGTTGCGATCACGATACCGAACAGCATCGGCACGGCAAAATTATGAACCGCGCTGCCACCCCAGATGGCCATCGGAACCATACACAGGAATGTCGTCACCGATGTATAAATACAGCGCACGAGCACCTGATTGATACTCATGTCGACGATTTCGCGCAGAGGTTTCGATTTATAAAGGCGCATGTTTTCGCGCATGCGGTCATAAACCACGACCTTGTCGTTTACCGAGTAGCCGATGGCGGTCAGAAGCGCTGCGATGGCGGTCAGGTTGAAGTCGAGCTGGAACAGCGCGAAAAAGCCGACCATCTTCGTGGTGTCGAGGACGAGGGTGATGATCGCTCCCATCGCGAAGAACCACTCGAAACGCCACCACAGATAGATGAGCATACCGAGTGCCGAAAGGACAACGGCGATGAAGCCGGAACGAGCCAATTCGCCCGAAACCTTCGGACCGACGACTTCCGTCCGTTCGATCTTCACGCCCGGATCAAGCTCGGTTACGGCCTGGCGCATCTTGTTGACGGCGGCCGTCTGCGCTTCTTCGCCACCATCCTGACGCTGCACACGGATCAGTACATCATTCGGACTGCCTGCAGACTGCAGTGCTACTTCACCAAGGCCAAGCGCCCCAAGCTTTTCGCGCAATTGTGCCAGATCGGCAGGTTGTGACGTGACGATTTCCGCCTGGATACCGCCCTTGAAATCGATGCCGTAATTCAGACCCGGCTTGAAGAACAGACCAATCGAAAGGATGGACAGGACGATCGAGACGCCGATGCCGACGAAACGGGCGTTCATGAAGCTGATGTTCGTCTTTTCGGGAACGAATTTCAGGAATGGCTCGATGACGAGCACCTTCAGCTTACGCTTGCGCACGTACCAGGCCATGACCATGCGCACCAGCGTCACATCCGTAAACATGGAGATCGCGATACCGAGCATCATAGTGATGGCAAAGCCGCGAACCGGACCTGTGCCGAACGTGAAGAGCAGCAAGGTCGAGATCAGGGACGTAACGTTCGCATCCACGATGGTGGAGAAAGCGCTGTGGAAGCCCTTGTCCAGCGCCGCCATGGCTCCGAGGCCCCGGCGCGTTTCTTCACGAATACGTTCGTTGATGAGAATATTGGCGTCGACCGCGATCCCAATACCGAGAATGATACCGGCAATACCGGGCAATGTCAGAGTTGCCCCGATAAGGCTCAGTGCAGAGAAGGTGAGCAAGGTGTGGAGCAGCAGCGCCACGTTCGCAATGGTACCCCAGACGCCATAAAGCAGCTGGATGAAGACCGCGACAAGCACAAAGCCGACGATACCGGTGATCAGGCCCATCTTGATAGCGTCGCCGCCAAGATCCGGACCAACGGTACGTTCTTCGATAACGGTAAGCGGAGCGGGCAGGGCGCCGGCGCGAAGGAGCGCGGAAAGGACGACCGTGTCCTGGACTGTGAAGCTGCCGGAAATCTGGCCCGAACCGCCGGTGATCGGTTCGCGGATGACCGGTGCGCTCAGCACCTTGCCATCGAGCACGATTGCGAACGGACGATTGACGTTCTTGGTCGTAATGTCCGCGAACTGGCGGGCCCCAAGGCTGTCGAAACGGAAGGAGACGATCGGTTCATTGGTGCGCTGGTCGAACCCTGCACGCGCGTCAGTGAGACGCTCGCCGGAAAGGGCGATCTGATCCTCGATCGGGAACTTGATGTTCGGGTTCTTGGAATCCGGCATGATCGTTACGCCCGGAGGCGGCGGATCGTTCGGATTGGCATCGGCAACCATGTGGAAGCTCATTTTCGCCGTGCTTCCGAGAAGCTGGCGAAGCTGTGCCGGGTCCTGAAGACCTGGAAGCTGAACGACGATGCGATCCGAACCCACACGCTGGATGGAAGGCTCGGCAACGCCGACCTGGTCAACGCGCTGACGGATGATTTCGAGGCTCTGCTGGAGAGCGGCGTCGAGACGGTAGTTGAAGCCCGCCTCGGTCAGGGTCAGGCGCACCTGGTTGTCGGTCGAGGCGACATCGATGTCGTTGATCGCAGTGCCGAAACCGCTGGTGTTGACCTGCGAGATCAAGGTGCGCAGTGCAGTTTCCGCCCTGGAACGCTGATCGGCATCAGGAATGGTGACGACAACGGCGTCGCCAACTGCGCGGATAGACTGCGGCTGGATACGCTCGGCGCGCAGCTTGCTGCGGGCATCGTCGAGCAGGGTCCGCAGACGGTCCTTTTTCAGACCAGCGGCATCGACTTCAAGCACGAGATAGGAGCCGCCGCGCAGGTCGAGACCGAGCGTGACCTGACGCTTCGGGAACCAGGACGGCATCGCGTCAAGGTGCTTCTGGGTAAAAAAGTTGGGCAAGGCGATGATAACGCCGATCACAACGATCAGGCTATACAGCGCAACCACCCATTTCGAAGTACGCATGGATTAAGGTTCCGGTTGGTGCGCCCCAATTGCCACTTACTGAGTGGCGGTGCGGGCTTTGTTTATTACGGGCGTTAGGATTGGTAAGGGCCAATCATCAAGAATGGCGTATTATGCGCTTTTCGGAGGCGCACGGGCAGAGCCAAAATGTCTCTGCAAGACCGCGAGACGCGGGAAATTCTGCGCCGCTTCGGCTGATTTCGTCTCTGGCAGTATCACGCCTGCCGAAGCAACGAGCAGGGCCGCCCCGGTGCCATCGAGATAAGCTGTCTTGATTTTGGCCGCTATGGCTTCGATCAGGATTGCCCGCATGGGCTGGGGTGAAGGAGTGGACTGCTGGCGAACAGGTGTCGCCGGACTGCCTTCGACCTGTCTTGCTACAATCCCCCCGGCATGGCTGCGGGCTGCATCCTCATCAATGGACGAAAAATTGACGGCAAAGAGAAAAGCGGTAAAAGACAGAACGCAGGTCACGAACAGCATGAAGCCATGCCGTTTGTGCTGTTCCGTGTTTGTTATGCCCTTCATCAATTCGCCAAGACTTTCTCTAGAGTCTATCCGTGGAGTCGAGCCAGCTTTTCACACTCATTGCGAATCCTCATTAATCATTTGTGTTCGCGGGAACAAGGAAATACTGGCATCACGGCTTGTCTTATACGGTATCTGTCCGCTTCCTACGCGCGATGAAATCTTGTAAACAGCCACGCCTTGCATCCGTTTTAGGGCGCTTTATGTTGAAACCATGTCTTGTTTAACGGCAGAATTGAATTGGCATATTCATCGACGTTTCGTGTTCTTGCATTTTCTCTTCTGATCGGCGTCCTGTCGCCGGGGAGCCTTGCGCCCGCCATCGCGCAGGACAATAAGCAGCCGACACCGGCCGCGACGCAAGCCTCACCAGTTGCGGCTCCCCAGAGCAATACAGCCCAGCAAGCGCCTGCTGCCACTGATCAGCCCACGCCGGTTTCCAATATCGTTAAGCAGCAAAGGCCCGTTATCGACGATCTGCAGCAGCAGACGAAACGGATCAGCGATCAGCTTCCGAAAGCGGCTTCAAACGATGAAACGCTCGCCAACCTCAAGCTCCAGTTGGATTCTCTTTCAAAGAAGCTTCTTGATGCCGGTGTTTCATTCCGTCCGCGTCTAAGCGAAATCAACACGCGGCTGGAACAGCTGGGGCCAGCGCCGTCGAGCGATCAGCCGCCTGAACCGGCCATCGTCAGCGAAGAACGTGCCCGGCTGACCTCCGAAAAGGCGGAAATCAATGCGATTGTCGGCGAGACGGAGGATACGTCGCTTTCCGTCAACCAGATGTCCGCAAAAATCGGGGATATGCGCCGAGATCTTTTTGCAAGGACGCTTTCCCAGCGCGTGAACATCGACACGACGCTGGGGACTGAGGTTGCATCGGCGGCGAGCTCTCAAATGGTATCGCTCTGGCGCATCGTCCAGTCATGGTGGCGCTTTGTAAGCACGTTCAAGCTCAATTCGTTTCTCGCCGCCGCCTTTTTTGCGTTCGTAGCCGCGTTGGTCATCCAGCTGGGTGCGCGACGCGTTCTGGGAACGCTGTACCAGCGTGATCCAACGGTGGAGTCGCCCTCCTATCTGAGCCGACTGTCGGTGGCCTTCTGGTCCACGGTAATACCATCGGCGGCTGTCGGTGTATTCTTGGCGACCACGTACTTTTTTCTGAATTACTTCAACGTCTTGAGAACGGACATTGCGTCTCTTCTCCAGTCGCTTTTTCTGGTGCTCGGGCTGGTTTTCTTCATCCACAGGCTGGCATCCGCCTGCATCAGCTCTGATATGCCGCAATGGCGGCTGGTTCCGGTCGCGCCGCGTCCGGGACGAGTTCTGGGCTGGCTGATAACGGGAACGGCGCTGACAAGCGGGCTCGATTCCTTCTTCGGAACGGTCAATCAGATACTTTCATCACCGCTGTCGCTGACGATGGCGAAAAGCCTGCTCGCTACCGTAATGGTCGGTGTTCTTATTCTGGCGATTGCTTTCCTGAAGCCCGTTGAGCGCGAAAAGGATGGCATTGTCCGGTCGTGGCCGCGTGCCTTCAGAACGTTCCTCATCATATTGGGGCTTTTGCCTATTCTGACTGCGGTCTTCGGCTATATAGGCATGGCGCGCTTCATATCGCAGCAGATCGTGGTGACCGGCGCATTCCTTGTGACCATGTATATGGGTTTCCTGACCGGGCGTGCGATTTCCGAGGAGCAGGCTTTTGCATCCAGCCAGATCGGCAGGGCAATGCGGGAGCGCTTTCATTTCGATGACGCGACGCTGGATCAGCTTGGCCTCGCAGCAGGCATCCTGATCAATCTCGTCGTGGCGCTGATCGGTATTCCGCTTGTTCTGATGCAGCTGGGCTTCCAGTGGGCGGAACTGAAAAGCACATTCTATCAGCTGATGACCGGCTTCCAGATCGGCAATATGTCAATCTCGCTGATGGGGCTGCTGTCAGGCGTGCTGCTGTTTGTGATCGGTTATCTGCTGACGCGATGGTTCCAGAACTGGCTCGACAACAGTGTCATGGCGCGCGGGCGCGTCGATTCCGGCGTACGCAATTCGATCCGCACGGTCATAGGGTATGTCGGTCTCTGTCTGGCGGCCTTGATGGGGATATCGGCAGCCGGGTTCAACATGTCGAATCTCGCTCTTATTGCCGGTGGTCTTTCACTCGGTATCGGTTTTGGCCTGCAGAATATCGTTCAGAACTTTGTTTCAGGTCTCATCCTGCTCGCCGAGCGTCCCTTCAAGGTAGGCGACTGGGTGGAGGCCGGCACGGTCAGTGGTATCGTCAAGAAGATCAGCGTGCGCGCGACGGAAGTCGAAACTTTCCAGAAGCAGTCGATCATCGTGCCCAATTCGACGCTTATCAATGGTAACGTTGGCAACTGGACTCATCGCAACAAGCTTGGACGCATCGATATCAACGTGCAGGCCTCCTATACTGCGGAACCGCGCCGGGTTCATGCATTGCTGCTGGAAATCGTTCGTGGCCATCCATCAATCTTGAAGAATCCGGAGCCTTTCGTCGCTTTTCAAAGCATGAACGATTCACTGATGGTTTTTGATATCTATGCTCATGTAGCCGATATTACATCGACCGGCGGCATCAAGAATGAGCTGCGTTTCCAGATCGTCGAGCGTTTCCATGAAGAAGGACTGCATCTGTCCTCATCCTCGACCGATCTCATCCTCAGCGTGCCGGAAATCGAAAAACTTTCCGGGTTAATGCAGCAGGAAAGAGAGAATTCGTCTGCGGTCAGGACAAAAAAGGCAAGTGCGGAAAAGCCGGAAGCCAAGGACAAGGACGATGATCGCGCTTGATGAACATTACGTTCAGTTGCAGTTCAGTTTTGTCCGCTTATAAAGGGCTGTCTCAGGGCAATAGGGCTCACGCGACACAGGATATATCGCAGCGGGAGCGATAGAAAGGTCGGGACGATATGAACACAAATCAGCTCAACAGTTTGGGCAAACTTGTTCTTGGTGCAGCAATTGGTTTTGCGGTCTCGACTGGCGGCGCCTACGCTGCCCAGATATCCAATAATGATAGCGGCCCTCAGACGGTTGTGGTTACGGAAGGCGCTTCCAAGCGCGAAATGATCGTCGCGCCGGGTGAGACGGTGGATTTCTGCGCTTCAGGTTGTTTTGTGACCTTTCCCAATGGGGATCGTGAAGCATTGACCGGTGATGAAAAGATCACGATCAGCGGTGGCAAGGCAACATTGAAATAACACTTCCTCCGGTAATAAAAAAGCCGAGGCGACACCCTCGGCTTTTTTTATAAAAAGTGTTCAGCTTCGAGGCTTCAAGTTTTCCGGATCGTAGAGCGGTTTATAACCGATAGAGCGTACTTCGACCGGATAAGTCTCACCGAAATATTCCACGCTCAGTTTGCGGCCTTCCTGGCAATAAGCCCAGGGCAGATAAGCAAGAGCAATATTCTTGCCGATGGTCGGGCCATAAGCGACGGATGTGGTGAAAGACCGGCGGCCCAATTCGTCGACAAGCGTTTCTCCCGTTTCAGGGTCCTGTACTGGCATGATGCCGACCGGATAACGGGCCACGCCGTTCTTATCGAGATTGTCAGTCATTACCAGCGTGCAAAGCATGGCCGGTTGGTGCTCGCGGGCGCGATATTCCAGATACTTTGCCTTGCCACGGAAGTCAGCTTCCTTGACCTTAGGACGGGCAAGATCTGCTTCCAGAAGATTGTATTCGGTCAGCAGATCGGCATTTTGCAGGCGCAGGCTCTTTTCCATGCGCCGCGTGTTGGCGTAGGTCTCGACACCGACCGCAATCACGCCGGTGGAGCGAAGCGCATCCCAGACGGCGAGGCCGTCTTCATAACGCATATGCAGTTCCCAACCCTGCTCGCCGACATAGGAGATACGGAAGGCGGTAACGTCTTTGCCTGCAATCCTGATAGGCTTGATGGCAGCGAACGGGAAGTTTTCCGCATCAAGGCCTTCCGGGTTCTCAACCACCTTTTTCAGGTTTTCACGTGCATTCGGACCCCAGATGCCGATGGTGACGTATTTTTCGGTCACATCGGTGATGGTGACGTCAAAGCCCTTATCTTCGGCTACGCGGCGCATATAGTGGAAGTCACGAGGCCCGGCATCGGCGCCATTGATCATGCGGATACGATCAGCCATGCGGATTGCTGTGAAGTCGGCGCGCACCATGCCTTCGTCATCGAGGAAGTGGGTATAGATACCCTTGCCGATATTGGCGTCGCCGCCAATCTTGGCAGCACACAGCCACTCCATCAGTTCGACTTGGTCGGGGCCTTCGATATCGTACATGGCGAAGTGGGAGAGATTGATGATGCCGCAGTTTTCGGTGAGTTCGAGATGTTCGGCATTGGAAACGCGCCAGAAATGGCGGTTGTCCCATTCGTTCTCGCGCACGGGAACGCGGTCGCCGTATTTCTCCAGCAGGTGCTCATTGGCGGCGTAGCCATGCGCACGCTCCCATCCGCCCAGTTCCATGAAATAGCCGCCGAGTTCGACCTCACGTTCGTAGAACGGCGAACGGCGGATGTTGCGGCCCTTTGAAAAGGGTTCGCGCGGGTGAACTGCCGGATTATAAACCTTCATCGCGGTTTCCGTGCAGCGGTCCCAGATGAACTTTTCTGTCATCTGATGCGGATAAAAGCGCGAATAGTCGATAGCGTGATGGTCGATGGATGTGCGGCCGTCGGTCATCCAGTCAGCAATGAGCTTACCCATGCCGGGGCCGTCCTTGACCCAGATGGCGACGGCATACCACAGGCCGCGCACCTTCTGGCTTTCGCCCATGGATGGACCGCCATCGGTCGTGACTTGCAGGAAGCCGTTGAAGGAGTGGCTTTCATTATAGCCAAGTTCGCCCAGAATGGGCGTCAGTTCGATTGCACGCTCCAGCGGTTCCAGAATCTGGTCCATTTCAAGGTCGCGCTGCGATGGCGAGAGACGCGCTTCATGCTTTTCCAGAAGGTCACGAGGATGGCACAAGCGCGGGTTCTTTTCTTCGTAATAGCCCCATTCGATCTGTCCGCCTTCGGCGGTCTTTGGATCGCCCGTATCGCGCATATAGGCCGAGTTGCCCTGATCGCGCATGAGCGGCCAGCCGATTTCCTTGCCCGTTCCTTCGAACTCGGTATAGGGACCGAAAAATGTCAGCGGATGATCGATCGGCATGACAGGCAGGTCTTCGCCAACCATTTCGGCAATCAGGCGGCCCCAAAGTCCCGCACAGATGATGACATAATCGGCCTCGATGCTGCCACGATGCGTGACGACGCCCTTGATGCGACCGTTTTCCACGATCAGCGACTGTGCAGGCGTGTTGGCGAAACTCTGCAGCTTGCCTGCGGCCTCCGCCTGATCGATCAGCTTGCCGGCAACGGTCTGCGAGCGCGGGATAACCAGGCCGGCATCCGGGTCCCACAGGCCGCCTTGAACGAGGCTCTCCTCGATGAGAGGGAACTTTTCCTTTATCTCCGCCGGTTCCATCAACCGCGCGCGGGTGCCGAAGGCCTTGCCCGATGCAACCTTGCGCTTGATTTCGTCCATGCGGGCATCGTCGCCCACGCGCGCCACTTCGATACCGCCGACGCGGGCGTAATGCCCCATCTTTTCGTAGAAATCGATGGAATAGAGCGTCGTCCAGCAGGAAAGGAAGTCGTGGCTCGTCGCATAGCAGAAGTCTGACGCATGGGCTGTCGAGCCGATGTCGGTCGGAATGCCGGATTTATCGATGCCGACGATATCATCCCAGCCGCGCTCGATCAGATGATGTGCAACCGAGGCCCCGACGATACCGCCCAGCCCGACAATCACAACTTTCGCCTTCTTAGGAAACTCTGCCATTTTATGCGACCCTAGTTGGTATTTTTACAAAACCATAGTCGTTGGCTGGCCGCGACATTTGCCTTTATACGACATATTCGCAGCGCCAGACGACTGCATGGCAGCTTCTGGAAATCGCCGAATGGCCGAAAGATGCTGTTCTGTTCGCGACGTGCTAGCCCATCCGAGGGGGCACACAGCACGCCTTACGTAAGTGATTCCGAAAAGAACTGTATGGTTTTGATTTTCTTTCGAAAGCCGGAAGGGCCGAGCCCTCCCGTTCAAGAGCCCGCACCGTTCCCGTTCGATATCGTGCTCAGGCAGCGATGAGCATTTTGCGCTCAGCACGTTCCTGTTGGGGCGAGCGCCCATATAGTTCCCGGTAGCATTTGGAAAAATGCGACGCGGATACGAAACCGCAGGCAACTGCAACCTCAACGACCGGCATGGACGACTGCAGCAACAGGTGCCGTGCCCGATCTAGCCGGATTTCGAGGTAATAGCGCGCCGGAGATCGGCCCATTTCCTGGCGGAAAAGTCGTTCAACCTGCCGGCGGGACAGGCCTATCGTATGGGCGACATTGATCAGCGCCTGCGGTTCCGAAAGGTTGGCTTCCATCATCTCGATAATGGTCAGTACCTTCGAATTTTGAATGCCGAGGCGGGCGCGCAGTGGCAGGCGCTGGCGATCCTGTGGGCTGCGAACACGATCGGTCAGGGCCTGCTCGCAAATCTTGTTGACCAGGTTCGCGTCGAAATCGTCGCCAATCAGTTTCAGCATCATATCGAGAGAAGCTGTTCCGCCGGCGCAGGTGTAGAGGTTGCTATCCACCTCAAAAAGATCGGCATATACCTCGGCCTTGGGGAAAGCCTCCGAAAAACCCGGAAGATTTTCCCAGTGAATTGCGCAGCGTTTTCCGGATAGAAGTCCGGCTGCCGCCAGTATGTGGGCGCCAGTACAAAGCCCGCCGACGGCAACACCGCGATTATACTCCTCGCGCAGCCACGCAAAGACTGATTTGTTCCTGAATTCTTCTACGTAGACGCCTGAACAGACGAACACCATCGATGGACGCTGTTCGCGCTGTAAAAAGCGCCGCTCGTCTTCCAGCGATGCGTTGACAGCGCATTCCACGCCATTGGAGGCCGTCACCGGCTTTCCGTCGACAGATGTCAGCCGCCAACGATAGGCGTCATAGCCCAGCATTCGATTTGCAATGCGCAATGGCTCGATGGCCGTTGCGAAAGCAATCATCGAAAAATTTGGAACAAGAAAAAAGACAATAGACCGCTTAACCGATGAAGCCTGGATCATGCCCGATCGTTCCCATTCTCGAAGGCTTTGGCCGCGGTTCCCGACGCAGCTGAGGCCTTGTGTCTCCGTCACGACTCCGGGTCATTTTGGGCCCGGTTTCTATCCGGTCGCTTTCAGACCGGCGATCCTGTCGCGCATACCCGGATTCACAGGGGGCAGGTGATGACGCAAACAAGATAGTGTTCTATTGAGACACAGAACGGGTAGGTTGCAAAGTGCGGCTAAATGCCTGCCGCGAAAAGGTATTTCAATGTCGGGAAATTGAGGGCGGGCCGCATGGTCGCCCTCAATCGATTTCAGTTTTTGCGCCGGATTTCGGCCGGATTTCGCGGGGTGCCGGCCAGCCGATCATCCACGTTGGGCCAGCCAATATCGTGCAGTATGTGTTCAGGCAATGATTCCAGTACCCGGCGGCTGCGCTTCACGCGTCCCTCATAAGCCCAGATTTGCAGCTGCTGCCGCATTCTGGAGTGAAGTTCCAGAAGCCATGACGGCGCATTTGTGACGGTCCAAGTTGGCAGGAAGCGAACTGTCGCCGCCTTGCCATGGGAAGCGGTTTGGCATTGAACGGTCATTTTCTCTCTCCTCGTTCAGAAAGTCCGGTTGATGCGTTCGCTGCAGCTCGCCTTGTTGATGCTCTGAATATGTATTCCGCTTGACGTTCAATCAAACGAAATATAGAAAGGCTTAAGATCAGAAAATTTGAACAAAGTGCTAGAAACGGAGTCCGTCATGACAGCGCCCGTTCAACATCCTCTTCCGATGCTCGATATTGATGTGTTGCGCACATTTGTGGCGATTGCCGATACCGGAAGCTTTTCTTCAGCGGCGAACGCGGTGTTCCGCACGCCGTCTGCTGTTTCGATGCAGATCAAGAAACTGGAAGAACAGCTGGAGGTAGCGGTTTTCGACCGTGACGCGCGTTCGGTCACGTTGACCAGCGATGGTGAGATTCTGCTCGGCTATGCGCGGCGTCTTCTGGCTCTCAATCGCGAAGCGGTGTCGAAATTCGTTGCGCCCACGGTGACCGGCGTGGTCCGGCTGGGCTCGCCGGACGATATTGGCGAATGTGTCCTGCCTCTCGTGTTGAAGCGTTTTTCTGAAAGCCATCCGGGGGTAACGGTCGATGTGGTGATCGACCAAAGCAGCAACCTGCGCAAGCGGCTGGATGAGCGCCGACTGGATGTGACGCTGATCAATATTTCCCACACGGTGCCCAACAAAGGCGATGTGGAAGTTTTGCTGGACGAGGAACTGGTGTGGGCTGGCGCCAAGTGTGGTACGGCTTATCGCCGGGACCCTTTGCCGCTCTCCATATGGGAAGAGGGCTGCGCCTGGCGGGGCAATGCGCTCGAAGCGCTTGAAAGCAGCGGGCGTCCTTATCGGATCGCTTATATGAGTTCACACTCGACCGGGCAGCGGGCCGCAATCATGGCTGATCTTGCCATCGCGCCTTTCGGTAAAACGCTGTTGAGTGAAGGAATCGTTGCTTTGGGGCCGGAGCACGGCTTGCCTGCTCTCGGTCGCTATCAGCTTGGCATGGTTGTGAAACCGGAAGCCGGTCCGCATATTCAGGTTGTCGCCGACCATTTGCGAAGTGTTTTCGAAGGTTATCGTCGCTCCGGGCGGTTCGAGACCTTCCGTGCTTGCTGATGAAGATCACAGTTTATTGGGATAGGACTAAAGCATTCTCTTGCCAGTGAAAAACGCTGCGCTAGATTTCTTGTGTGACAGCCGAGTGAATCGGCTTCACCGCCAGCTGCCGAGCAGGGGCTTGTATGCGGCGGGAGGCATAACTGGTTTGAATAGGCTTGGAACTTTAGGCGTCTGCTCCTTCAAAAGGGCAGAAACGCGCATCCCATTGGAGAGACTGTCATGAAGCTGACCCGACTTGTCCCATTAGCTATCGTTCTCTGCGCATTTACGCTCGCCTCCTGCGCAAACACGGTTCGAGGCGTTGGCCGCGATGTAAAGAGTACCGCACATGCGGTCCAGGATACCGTAGAATAAAGAACAAATGGCCCGGGAAGACCCGGGCCATTTCGCTACGGCACCAGAAAATAGCTGACCGTCATATGCTTGTCGGGCCGGGTTTTGTATACAACTTCCGTGGTTACGATGCTTTCATGAGGCACGGCTATATTTGCGTTCTGCAACAAGGCGGCAATGCGCTCATTTGGTTCAGCCCCACCAAACCACATCACGAGGACAGGTGGCGTCAAATGCGCTCTGGTATCCGGTGTTTCTGGGTGCACTACTCGTAAGGCAGAATCAAATAATCTGAAATTGCCCGGTATCTGGGCATTGTCCGTCAGGATCGTCTTGAACGGGCCTTTCGCCTGCACTTCCTCATAAAGATGTCGATAGTCGAGTTGGCCGTAAGGCGGCGAGCCGGAGCCGTAGGTCAGATTGTAGCTCAACACCGGCGGAACAATCAGCGCGGCAACAGCGCTGACGACGGCATAGTCGAACAAAGGCCGATCTCCGATCCGATAACGCCCCATAAGGCTCGCCATCAGTGCCGGAGTCAGAAACAGCACTGGCTGCAGCCAGCGGTCTTTCACGTTATTGGCACCGGTCGCCACAACACCCACAAGCACAATAACCAGCCCGACCAAGATGAGGAGACGGAGAAATTTTTCGCCGGTGGTCAGCGGGGTTGCGGGTGCGTTACGTTTCCTCCAGTGAATAAGCGCGATGATGCCAGCAATCGCGATCGCAAGGATTGAGAACAGAAATGCCGCTTCAATGAGGCTTTCGACGCCCATCAGCCTGTCGAAGAGCAGATTGCCGGAAGCGCCGATCTCAAACTTGCTCGCACGCGCCATGACACTCGATTTGTGCGCCAGCATCCAGGTCGCGGTTGGTCCGAAGCAGATCGCGAATGTCAGAACCGTTACGAGACTGAGCCTGGAGAGCAGTATCCGGCGATATTCGGGCATGAGAAGGCCCGTCACAATCAGCATGATCAGGAAAAACGACGCGTTGAACTTGCCGAGAAGTGCCGCAGCCATCGCGACGCCAAGAGCGGCAGCAGATCCCGCGTGACGCGCCCGCATATGCCAGGCAAAAGCCAGAAATGCCCAGCCACAACCGGCGGTACCTGCAACTGAATGCGTCAATGCGCGCTGCGATTCCCATCCAATTTGCGGAATGAGGAACAATCCGAGCATGCTGGCCGACGCAATAATGCGCGAAAAACCAAGCAATTTCATCGCGCCGTAAACGCTCAGGAACAGGCTTGCGAGAAGGCTGAACTTGACGATCTGCAGCGTGAGCATCGAGGTGCCGAGCAATGACGCCGCCAGGTTGGTAATCCATGTATAGAGAGGGGGTTGCGATCCGCCATAGCCCCAGTCCAGATAGCCGATATTCGCCAATTGTTCAGCGTCATCGAGACCGGCACCGTTCGAAACAACAGTGACAAGAACGGCCTGGAACGCAAAATAGCACAGCACGAAAATGACAGCCACGGGCAGGCCGAAGAGCTTCCTGTCTGCGCTGGAAATAGCGGTGGCTGATCGTTGTGCGGTCAAACTCATTGCCCCGAATAAAATATGGCCTGTGCAGGCGCGCCATTGGAGGCACACTGCATTTCACAGGATTATGTCCGGATTTCAATCGGACGGCTCAAAAAGCTTTGTAACAAAGGCGTGTAATTGGGCAATAACGTGGGGGCAAGAGGTCTGGGCTCGAGACCCAACAATTTAATGGAGACCAGCAATGGAAATGATAAAAGCTGCGAGCCTCACACCATGTCCGTCAGATTAACAGTTCCTGAGCCTAGTGCTGATACGGCAGTATTTTCAGGCCAGGAACGGCAAAAACCGCGCTGCCAAAGGTGCACGGTTTTGCCAATTACGCATGGCATCTCCGCCGAACAATACACTGGCGGGATATACTTAGCTCCGGTACGCAGTACCAGATCCGGAGCGTCGAGCCGGTGTGAACCGCCTCTTGCTCCTTTCTAGCTCAACATCGTTACCGTACGGTTATCAGACACTTAAGCAAATCTAAACAATGCAAGTTTTTTGCATGGGGATTTGTTTACCTTGCTCCAGATTTAGCGCGCAGATAATTGATGATGCCTGAAAAGTCTTCGCCGCCGTGGCCCTCACTGTCGAAGAGACGGTAGAGTTCCTGCGCATGCGCTCCGAGCGGCGTTTCAGCGCCAGCGCTTTGAGCGGCTTCCTGAGAGAGCTTGAGGTCTTTCAGCATCAGGGCTGCGGCAAAGCCGGGTTTATAGTCCCGATTGGCAGGCGACGTAGGAACGGGGCCGGGAACAGGACAATAGGTCGTCAGCGACCAGCATTGCCCCGATGAAGTCGAAGCCACGTCGAAGAGGGCCTGATGTGAAAGTCCCAGCTTTTCCGCAAGAACAAAGGCTTCGCTGACACCGATCATCGATATGCCGAGGATCATATTGTTGCATATCTTCGCGGCCTGTCCCGCGCCATTGCCGCCACAATGCACGATCTTTCCGGCCATGGGCTGGAGGATCGGCTCGCCGCGCTTGAACGCTTCGTCGCTTCCGCCAGCCATGAAAGTCAATGTGCCTGCGGAAGCGCCCCCGGTGCCGCCGGAAACCGGCGCATCGATTGAAAGATGTCCGTGGCTCGCGGCCAGTTCATGTGCCTTGCGCGCCGAATCCACATCGATTGTGGAACAGTCGATGAAAAGTGAATCTCTGCGTGCCGTTGGTGCAATGTCTTCATAGACCGCGAGAACATGCTTTCCCGCCGGCAGCATGGTGATCACCACGTCCACGTCAGCAACTGCGTCCTGGGCGCTCGAAGCGACCGAGAGACCGTTTGTCCTTGCTTCATCAAGATGTTGCGGCAAAAGGTCGAAACCGCGCACGGTGTGACCGGCTTTCACGAGGTTTGCGGCCATTGGCCCGCCCATATTGCCAAGGCCGATAAATGCTATTTTGGCCATAATGAACTCCTCCCTTGGCGATTATTAATTCAGTCAGCGCCCGATCATCTGGCGTGCAATGATGACGCGCATGATTTCGTTCGTGCCTTCGAGAATCTGGTGCACGCGCAAATCACGGACAAGCTTTTCGATCCCGTATTCATGAAGATAGCCGTAGCCGCCGAAAAGCTGGAGCGCTTCGTTTGCTACATCAAACCCCGTGTCCGTGACGAAGCGTTTGGCCATCGCGGACCATTTTCCTGCGTCATAGGTTTTACGATCAAGCTTGCTGGCTGCGGTATATAGAAGAAGACGCGAGGCGGAGAGTTCGGTTTCCATGTCGGCCAGACGGAATTGCAGCGCCTGAAACCGGTCAATCGTCTGGCCGAAAGCCTTGCGCTGGCTGCAATATTCCAACGACTTGTCGAGCGCTGACTGTGCTCCACCGAGCGAGCAGGCAGCGATGTTGAGCCGCCCCCCATCAAGCCCTGCCATTGCTATGCGGAAGCCGGTTCCTTCCTCCCCTAGAAGATTTTCAACCGGAACGCGGCAATTATCGAAAATGACGGTTCTCGTCGGCTGCGCATTCCAACCCATCTTGAATTCATTGGCGCCGAAAGAAAGGCCGGGTGCATCTTTTGGCACAACGATGGTGGAAATTCCCTTGGGACCGTCCTCGCCGGTACGCACCATTGTCACATAGATATCTGTTGCGCCAGCACCAGAAATGAACTGCTTGGAGCCGTTGAGAATATAATGGTCACCATCGCGCGTGGCGCGTGTTCTGAGCGCTGCAGCATCCGAACCTGATCCGGGCTCTGTCAGGCAATAGCTCGCAAGCGATTCCATCGACGTGAGCTTCGGCAGAAAGCGTTGCCGCGGTTCTTCGTTTCCGAAAGTGTCGATCATCCATGCGGCCATGTTGTGGATGGAGACGAAGGCCGAGAATGAAGGACATGCGGTTGCCAGCGCTTCGAAAATGAGCACCGCGTCGAGCCGTTTCAACGCCGAGCCACCTACATCTTCACGCACATAAATGCCGCCCATGCCGAGCGGTCCCGTCTCTTGCAATACATCGACGGGGAAATGCTTGTCACGATCCCACTGCAATGCATGCGGCGCGACACGATCACTGGCGAAGGCTCGCGCCATATCCTGAATGGCAAGCTGATCTTCGTTCAGTTCGAACTGATTCTGGTCGGCAGCATCCATGGTTTCCTCCCTGTAGCACCGTACCCCTCCGCCGAACTAGATCATAACCGGGTGAGGCTGCCAACGCTCCATTGGAATAATGTTGCTCACATTTGTAATAAACTGATGCGCATTTTTGCATAGAAGGTGGCCGAACGGCATGCCGTTGCCAGCGCCTCGAGTTTAAGCTACGCACCTTCCATGGCACGCGCAATCATGTTTCAAGGGACGGGTTCGGACGTCGGCAAAAGTGTTCTTGTTGCCGGATTATGCCGCGTTGCACGCAATCGGGGGCTCAAAGTCAGACCGTTCAAGCCGCAGAACATGTCCAACAATGCTGCAGTCAGCGATGATGGCGGAGAAATCGGCAGGGCGCAGTGGCTGCAGGCTCTGGCTTGCGGAGTACCGTCGTCCGTCCATATGAACCCGGTGCTCCTGAAGCCGCAGACCGACATGGGCAGTCAGGTCGTCGTGCAGGGGCAGGTGCGAGGCGAGGCGCGCGGGCGCTATTATCAGGAATTGAAACCGCAGCTCATGGCAGCGGTCATGGAATCATTCGCCCATGTCAGCGAAGGTGCAGACCTTGTGCTGGTGGAGGGGGCAGGATCGCCCGCCGAGATCAATCTGCGTGCTGGTGATATCGCCAATATGGGATTCGCTACGCAGGCCGATGTGCCGGTGGTTCTCGTCGGCGATATAGACAGGGGCGGAGTGATCGCTTCCCTTGTCGGGACGCACACAATTCTTTCCGTACAGGATCGCGCGATGGTTCGCGGGTTCCTGATAAACAAGTTCCGGGGCGATATTTCGCTTTTTGATGACGGGCTGGCCGCGATTACCCGGTTTACCGGCTGGCGTTCATTTGGGGTGGTGCCGTGGCTGAAAGCAGTGTCGCGATTGCCAGCGGAGGACTCAGTCGTTCTTGAACGTGCTGTGGCTGGGCACAAGAAGGCGCTTGTGGTCGCGGTGCCGATGTTGCCGCGCATCGCGAATTTTGATGACCTCGATCCGCTGAAAGCTGAGCCGGATGTGGAAGTGGTCATGGTGCCGCCCGGTTCGAGCATTCCCGGCGAGGCGGGTCTCGTCATTCTGCCCGGAACCAAGTCTACGATAGCTGATCTGATGGCGCTTCGGGACAATGGCTGGGACCGGCAGTTGTCCGCCCATGTGAGACGGGGCGGTCATGTGCTTGGTATCTGTGGTGGATTTCAGATGCTTGGTCGCCACATCAGCGATCCTGCTGGTATCGAAGGGCATGTGCGCGACATCGATGGCCTCGGATTTCTCGATATAGAAACGGTGATGGCGCCTGAAAAAGTGGTCCGCAACGTGCAGGCGACTTCTTGTCTGCACAATGCACCGCTGGAGGGCTACGAAATCCATATCGGTCGCACGACCGGACCGGATATGGCGCGGCCTTTCGCCCGGTTAGCTGAGCATCACGATGGCGCGATATCGCCGGATGGCCGGATCATGGGAACCTATCTCCATGGTGTTTTCAATGCGGACGAATTTCGGCGAAAATTTCTGAAGAGTCTTGGTGTGCGAAGCAGCTCGGTAAATTATCGCGCCGGCGTCGAAGATGCATTGAATGAGCTGGCCGAAGGACTGGAAGAATGTCTCAATATCGACGCTTTGTTTAATTTGAAATGAGATTGCAGATATTCTGCCGCGATTGACGCCGGTGGGGCGAAAGCCTAATGTCAAACCATGCAACAGGTTTTTGTCGGGACGAATCCCGGCGATACCAAAAAGGGAATGCGACGGACGGACCCAATCCGGGCGTCTTTATCGCAGCCGACCCCGCGACTGTAGAGCGGAGAGGGATGAGGCAAGCCGGGCAACCGGTAACCACTGGAGGCAGAAGGACCTCTGGGAAGGTAGCCTTAATCCCCGCGACCCGTGAGCCAGGAGACCTGCCTGTTGCGTGAGGGCATTGAGCCCGCACCCCATGGGAGGTTTTTCCCTGCTGCCTGCACGGAGGTTGTCATGGCTGCACATACTCAGAATTCTGTTTCCAGCACACTCGCAATGCCGCTCGCTGCCCGTCTGGGCACGGCTGTTGTTTCGCTGCTTCTTGGCGCGTTCCTGATTTACGGCGTAGGGCTTGCCCATTCCGATACGCTGCACGATTCGGCACACGATACGCGCCATTCCTATGGTTTTCCCTGCCACTGAGCAGTCGAATAGCTGTCAGAATTGAAGTTGAGCAAAGCTTGATGGTGGATGGCCATCGGCGCGGAATTGCTATGGGGGACAGAAATGTTGATCCGCTATTTGTTGGCGTCGCTCGCCGCCGGTCTTCTGGCCGGGTTGCTGGTTACGCCTGCCATGTATCTGAGAACAGTGCCTTTGATCCTGCAGGCTGAAACTTTCGAAGAAGCTGGTGGTGGCCATAGCCACGGCGAGGTGGAAGCTGCACCGCATGATCATGGCGCTGTTACTGCAGACGCCGAAGAGGAAGGTGCCGAACTGCCGTTCGGACGATTGGGTAACACGATCCTTGCCAATCTTGTTGCGGGGGCTGGCTTTGCCCTGCTGCTTGGCGGCGTGGCGTTGCTGCTCGGACGTCGTATTACCGTGCAGAATGGCATTTATTGGGGCGTTGCAGGCTTCTTCGCGGTGGCATTTCTGCCTGCGTTGGGGCTCTCGCCGGAGTTGCCGGCAATGCCGGCGGCCGATCTGGCAGAGCGGCAGCTATGGTGGATTGCTGCCGTGGTGCTGAGCGGTCTCGGTATATATCTCGTCGTGTTGCGTCAGGAAATTTGGGCGAAAATCCTGGGGCTGGTTCTGATCGTTGCGCCACAGCTCTATGGAGCACCGCATCCGGAAGATATCTCGTCTCCCGTTCCCGCGCTGCTTGCGTCGCAATATGCGGTCGCATCGCTGGCGACCAACTTGTTCATGTGGGCGGTGATTGGCCTCGCGCTCGGCTGGTTCATCCAGCATTATGCATCGTCCGAGATTGAGGGCTGACGAAAATGGCTTCGCCGGGAAAATCGGTTCTGGTCCTTGGCGGAGCCCGTTCGGGCAAGTCGTCCTATGCCGAGAAAATGGCGCAGTCCTCGGGGTTGCAGCCGCTCTATCTTGCAACTGGGCGCGCCTTCGACGACGAAATGGAAAACCGCATTGCCATTCATCGGGACCGACGTGGATCCGACTGGCAGACAGTAGAAGAGCCGCTCGATCTCGTCAGTGCACTCACGCTGCATGTTACCGTTAATCGGTTCGTGCTGGTTGACTGCCTGACCCTGTGGCTGACTAATCTGATGTTGGCCGAGCGCGACATAGCGGCGGAGACGGCAGGACTCGTCGCCATGCTGCCGGACCTCGCGGGACCTGTGGTTTTTGTTTCGAACGAAGTTGGGTTTGGAATCGTGCCTGAAAATCGCATGGCACGGGAATTTCGCGACCACGCAGGCTTTCTGCATCAGGCAGTAGCTGCGGTTGCGGATGAAGTTTATTTGATAGCGGCAGGGTTGCCGCTGAAGATGAAGGGATAAATCAATGCAGGGACAGAAAATTCCCGCAACCGTTATCACGGGTTTTCTTGGATCGGGCAAAACGACGATGATCCGCAACCTGCTGGAAAACGCCAACGGAAAACGCATTGCATTGATCATCAATGAGTTCGGGGATCTCGGGGTCGATGGCGGTATTCTGAAAGGCTGCGGTATCGAGACCTGTCGCGAGGAAGATGTAATCGAGCTCAACAATGGCTGCATCTGCTGCACTGTTGCCGATGATTTCATCCCGACCATGACCAAGCTTCTGGATCGCGCTGATCGCCCCGATCATATCGTGATCGAAACCTCCGGCCTTGCCTTGCCGCAGCCGCTGGTCGCGGCTTTCAACTGGCCGGAGATCAAGACGCAGGTGACGGTCGATGGCGTGGTGACGGTGATCGATGCCGCAGCTGTTGCCGAAGGTCGTTTCGCTGATGACCACGACAAGGTTGATGCGCAGCGGGCAGCGGACGAATCCCTTGATCATGAAAGCCCCTTGGAGGAACTGTTTGAGGATCAGATTCATGCAGCCGACCTTATCGTTCTCAACAAGGCCGATCTGATCGATTCATCAAGACTGGAAAGCGTCAAGGCCGACGTCGCCGAGCGTTCGGCGCGCCGCGTGAATATGGTTCCTGCGAGCTTCGGCAAGCTTGGCGCCGATGTTCTGCTCGGTCTTGGTGTCGGCACTGAAGACGATATCGCCAACCGCAAGTCTCACCATGAAATCCATCATGCAGATGGACACGAGCACGATCACGACGAATTCGAGAGTTTTGTGGTTGAAGCGGGTTCTGTCGCCAATCCCAAGCTATTTGCGGATAAGCTGAAAGCGGTTATCGCGGAACATGACATTCTTCGTCTGAAGGGCTTTGTCGATGTTCCTGGCAAACCGATGCGTCTGGTTGTGCAGGCAGTCGGCCCGCGCATCGAGCATTATTTCGACCGTCCATGGGGCAAGGATGAAGCGCGCTCCACGCGACTGGTCGTGATCGGGCTGCATGACATTGATGAGGCGGCCATCGCCAAGGCAGTGAAAGACGCCGTCTGACCGATGCATCTTCTCCTTGCCCAGAAAGGAACAATCAGCGACGGCAATGAGGCCGTCGATCTCGCCCAGACGCCGGGAGAGATATTGTTCCTTTCCGCCGCCGATACGGAACTGGCCAGTCTGGCGCAGGCGCACAGGCTCGCGCCGGATTTGCTGAGTTTGCGGCTGGCCAATTTCCTGACCCTCACTCATCCCATGTCGGTGGATGCTTATGTGGAGCGTACGGCCAGATATGCGAGCCTTATTGTGGTGCGCATCATTGGCGGTGAGACCTATTGGCCTTACGGGCTGGAAGCGCTGCATGCCTGCGCCGTCAATCATGGCATCAAGATTGCCGTATTGCCGGGAGACGACAAACCGGACCACGGGCTGGACCGGTTTTCGACCGTCTCTGCCCATGATCGAAATGAACTCTGGCAGTATCTGGTCGAAGGCGGGGCAGCGAATACGGGCGCATTTCTTCAATATTGCGCCGCACTGATTTCAGGTTCCGAGAAGCCGGAGAGTGCCGCACCTCTGCTCAAGGCTGGTCTGTGGTGGCCGGGAGACCATGTCTCGTCGCTGGACAGCATCGGCCAGCACTGGAGCGATGCAAAAGCACCTGTCGCTGCCATCATTTTTTACCGGGCGCTGGTGCAAAGCGGACAGACGCAGCCCGTCGATGCGCTGATCGCTTCGTTGCAGGCAAGGGGCCTTAACCCGCTTCCGATATTCGTCTCGAGCCTCAAGGACCGGTTGTCCGCAGCCGTTGTCGATGGTCTGTTTGAGGATTGTCCGCCGGATATCGTATTGAATGCCACGGGATTTGCGATTTCTTCGCCGGGTGCCGAGCGCCAGCCGACCGTGCTCGACAGGCGCGGCAACATGGTGCTGCAAGTCATCTTTTCCGGTACGCCGAAGTCCGTCTGGGAATCGTCGCAGCAAGGGCTGCTGGCGCGCGATCTGGCGATGAATGTCGCCTTGCCGGAAGTGGACGGGCGCGTGCTTTCACGTGCGGTTTCCTTCAAGTCGGCCAAACAGTTCGACGCGGCAGTGGAGGCGAATATCGTTACCCACGAGCCGCATGAAAACCGCGTGGATTTTGTGGCGCAACTTGCGGCAAACTGGGTGCGGTTGAAACGGAAATCACCCGAAGAAAGACGTGTTGCGCTTATTCTTGCGAATTATCCGAACCGTGACGGGCGGCTTGGAAACGGGGTAGGGCTCGATACGCCAGCCGGGACGATCGAAGTCCTGCACGCGATGGCGGATGGCGGCTATTCCCTCTCTGACCTGCCGGTGGACGGGAATGCTCTGATGCGCGCCCTGACAGCTGGTCCGACCAATGCCGCGCGTGACGGGCGAGAGATACGCGAGACGATTTCACTGAATCAATACAAGGCTTTCTTCAAAAGACTTCCCACTGCGATTCAGAAGGAAATTGAAGTCCGCTGGGGTGCGCCAGAAAACGATCCTTACTTTGCGGAGGAACTTGTCGCTTTTGCATTGCCGTTGATGCGGCTGGGTGAAACCTTTGTCGGTATTCAGCCCGCGCGCGGTTACAATATCGATCCGAAAGAGACATACCACTCGCCCGATCTGGTGCCTCCACACGGATATATTGCCTTCTACGCGTTTCTGCGCGAGGTCGCAGGTATCGATGCCATTGTGCATATGGGTAAGCATGGAAATCTGGAATGGCTGCCGGGAAAGGCGCTTGCGCTGTCCGAAAACTGTTATCCGGAAGCCGTGTTTGGTCCCACCCCGCATATCTATCCTTTCATCGTGAATGACCCCGGGGAAGGCACGCAGGCCAAGCGTCGCGCCAGCGCGGTCATTATCGACCACCTGACGCCGCCGCTGACACGCGCCGAAAGCTATGGTCCGCTCAAAGATCTGGAAGCGCTGGTGGACGAATACTACGAGGCCTCCGGTGTCGATCCTCGCCGCCTGCTGAGGCTGAAAGGACAGATACTCGATCTCGTGCGCGACATCGGGCTCGATCGGGATGCGGGCATTCACGATCATGACGATGAAGACATGGCTTTGCAAAAGCTGGATGCCTATCTTTGCGATCTGAAGGAAATGCAGATACGCGACGGGCTGCATATTTTCGGACTTGCACCTCAAGGCAGGCTGCTGACCGATCTTTTGGTCGCGCTGGCCCGCGTGCCGCGCGGTGTTCCGGTTGCGCTCGGTGGTGCGCCGGGCGATCAAAGTCTCCAGCGGGCAATCGCTGCGGATTGTGGACTTGGCGAAACATTCGATCCGCTCGGTTGCAATATGGCCGAAGCCTGGACCGGGTCCAAACCGGAACTCCTTTGCGCCGCAAGCCCTGCAACGTGGCGCATAGCAGGCGATACGGTGGAACGTATCGAACTGCTGGCGGCGAGTTTTATTGCGGGCGAAACGGACTGCCCGGAAGACTGGCTGCAGACGCGGGCGGTGCTGCAATCCATAGAGGAGCATCTGCGCCCCATGGTCGTTTCATGCGGGCCTTCGGAGATAGACGGGTTTCTTGCCGCACTCGACGGGCGATTTGTGCCGCCGGGACCGTCCGGCGCACCGACGCGGGGCCGCCCCGATGTGCTGCCGACCGGTCGCAATTTCTTCTCTACCGACAGTCGGGCCGTTCCCACTCCGGCGGCATGGGAACTTGGTCGCAAATCGGCCGAACTCCTGATTACTCGCTACACACAGGATCATGGTGAATGGCCGACGTCTTTCGGCCTGACCGCCTGGGGAACGTCGAATATGCGTACCGGCGGCGATGATATAGCGCAGGCTTTGGCACTGATCGGCGTCAAGCCGCTGTGGGATATGGCATCACGCCGGGTGACTGGATATGAAATCATTCCGATTGCAAAGCTTGGCCGTCCCCGGGTCGATGTGACGCTGCGCATTTCCGGTTTCTTCCGCGATGCGTTCCCGGAACAGATTGCGCTCTTCGACAAGGCCGTGCGTGCAGTTGGCGCTCTCGACGAAGATGCCGAGGACAATCCAGTCGCAGTTCGTATGCGGATTGAGCAGGCGCGTCTTGTTGTCGAAGGGGCGGATGAAAAGACAGCGCAACGCCGCGCGGGCTATCGTGTCTTCGGTTCCAAACCCGGCGCTTATGGAGCAGGCTTGCAGGCCCTGATCGACGAGAATGGCTGGGCCGGGCGCAACGATCTGGCCGAAGCCTGGCTTGTCTGGGGCGGCTACGCCTATGGTGCAGGCGAGGAAGGGCAGGCCGAGCGCGGTCTTCTTGAAGAAAGGCTTCGCTCTGTTCAGGCCGTGGTTCAGAATCAGGACAATCGCGAGCACGACCTTCTCGACAGCGATGATTACTACCAGTTCGAAGGTGGAATGGCCGCGACCGTGGAAAGCCTGAACGGGGCAATGCCTGCGGTTTATCACAATGACCATTCCCGCCCGGAAAAGCCAGCGATCCGGGCGCTGGAAGAAGAGCTGTCACGCGTCGTGCGCGGGCGGGCGGCTAATCCGAAATGGATCACAGGTGTGATGCGTCACGGCTATAAAGGCGCGGCAGAGATTGCGGCGACCGTCGACTATCTGTTCGCCTTTGCGGCGACCACCGGCAAGGTCGGAAATCATCACTTCGAGGCGGTCTATCAGGCTTATATTGCCGACAGGACAGTGCATGATTTCATGGCCGAGAAAAATCCCGCGGCGCTTGCCGAGACAGCGGCGAAGCTGAACAATGCCATCGAGCGGGGCTTCTGGACACCACGCTCCAATTCGGCGCGGTTTGAACTGGAACAACTTGCGACTTTGAATCCGGGAATGAGGACAAATGGCTGAAAAATCTGCAAAACTTCTGTCCATGACGGAAGAGGAACTGAACGCCCGCCATGCGGACAAGATGCGCAAGAAGAAAGCTGCCCGCGACAAGATCCAGGCGACAAAGACCGAGGAAAAAGGTCTGGTGATTGTCCATACCGGCAAGGGCAAGGGCAAATCGACCGCCGGTTTCGGGATGGTTTTCCGCGCGTTGGGCCACGGAATGAAGATCGGGGTCGTGCAGTTCGTCAAGGGATCGTGGGACACAGGCGAGCGCTGGGTTCTCGAAAAATTTCCCGATCAGGTCACGATTTCAGCGCTGGGAGAGGGCTTTACCTGGGAGACGCAGGATCGCACGCGAGATATCGCCATGGCGCGCGGTGCTTGGGAACAAGCCAAGGCGCTGATAATGGATGAAAGCTACGATATGGTGCTCTGCGACGAGTTGAATATCGTGCTTCGCTACGATTACCTGCCGGTCGAGGAAGTGATAGAGGTTCTCAAGGCCAAGCCGGAGATGAAGCATGTCATCATCACTGGCCGCAATGCCAAGGACGAGCTGATTGAAGCCGCAGACCTGGTGACCGAGATGGAGATGATCAAGCATCCATTCCGCGCCGGGGTGAAGGCACAGAAGGGCATCGAGTTCTAGTTGCGCATTATCCTGCGCAAAACCGTTTCACACTTTTGCTGGAAATGCTTCAATGTTGGACAGCTGGCAGTTCTGGGCACTGATGTCGGCGGTGTTTGCCGCGTTGACGGCGATCTTTGCCAAGATCGGTATTCAAGGCATCAATTCGGATTTCGCCACGCTCGTGCGCACGCTGGTTATCATCGGTGCATTGTGCCTGTTCCTGACCGTTACCGGCCAGTGGCAGAAACCGGGCGAAATTTCCGGGCGGTCGTGGCTGTTTCTGGTGCTTTCTGGGCTGGCGACCGGCGCTTCGTGGCTTGCTTATTTCCGGGCCTTGCAGATAGGTGACGCATCGCGCGTCGCGCCGATCGATAAATTGTCGGTGGTGCTGGTGGCCCTGTTCGGCGCGGCATTCCTCGGCGAGCGCATGTCCACCATCAACTGGTTCGGCATTCTGCTGATTGGTTGTGGTGTCGTTTTGGTGGCGCTTAGAATTTAAAATCCCATCCACTGGCGCAGCGGATTGGTTCCATCCATCAGGAGGCGAACTGCCAGCGCCAGGCTGACGACGACCAGAAGCGGCTTGATGATGCGTGAGCCGACCTTCATGGCGAGGCTTGCGCCGATCTGCGCGCCGATGAACTGGGCAATACCCATGCAGATGCCGATTTTCCAGTTGATGGTGCCGACGAGGGCAAAGGTTACAAAACTGCCGACATTGGAAGCGCAGTTGAGAAGCTTCGTATGCGCGGTAGCTTTCAACACACCGAAACCGGCAAGCGCCACAAAAGCGAGCATGAAGAACGATCCGGTTCCGGGGCCGAAAAGCCCATCGTAAAAACCGATCAGCGGAACGAGGGTTACGCCGAAAAGAAACGGTCCGAGACGTCGTGCCCGATCAACATCGCCAAGGCTCGGCTTGACGGCAAAATAGACTGCGATGGCGATCAGGAGGATCGGCAGGGCCGCGCGCATGATATCCACGGGCAGAACGGTTGCCAGCAATGCGCCGAATACCGAGCCGATGAGCGAAGCGAGCGCTTCGGGCCACTGTTCCCTGATATTGACATGCCCTTTGCGCGCATACGCAATGGTTGCTGACGATGAGCCGAACAGTCCTTGCAGCTTGTTCGTGCCCAATGCTTCAACGGGCGGTATTCCGGCCAGCAACAGGGCGGGAATCGTAATCATTCCGCCGCCTCCGGCTATGGAATCGATGATTCCGGCAATGAATGCCGCAGCCGTGAGGAGCAGGGTAAGCGTGTCAAAAAATTCAAGCATCGGGGGAGCCTAAAGGAGAGGTTGGGGCAACATAGAGCAGCTGCTTGGCGAACGCCAGTCAAACAAAGGCGCACTCGGAAGAAAGCTGGGTCTCGGAGCGAGATTGTTTTCCTGCTCGTCCGGCGCTATTCATTATAAGCAGACTGAAAGTTTAGAGGGGTTCCATGAGCGAAAGCATCTTTGAGCGGATTACTGCTTTTCTGAGCAGGAAGAGCGCCGTGCAGCGTGTCGCCGATGATCCGGCGCTCGCTTCTGAACTGCTTTTGCTGTTGCATGTGGTGTTTGCCGATGGCGATCAGCACCCAGCCGAAATAGCCGCATTCAAGGAAATTGCCGAAAAGAATTTCGGCATTCCACCGGAAGAGCTTCCGGAAGTCGCGGAATATCTCAAGGATTTTGCTTACGAGACGACAACCAAGCAAGCCGCCAACATGCTGGCGGAAATGGCGCCGGAGCGTCGGCTGGCACTGCTTGGTGACCTCGTGACGATTGCCTGCTCCGATAATCGCCTTGATCGTAGCGAAGCAACAATGATCCAGCGCATTGCCGATACGCTTGGGGTCAAGCCGGAAGAACTGCACAAAGCGCGCCAGTCATCTCCCTTTGGGTTCTAGAAATTTCAATAGGGTTCTTGGCATGGGCGGTTCGTCGGGCGTGACGCTTGATGAACTTTTGGCCTTGGCCGAGCAGGTGTTGGCTCGGGGTGGGGGCGCACGGCCCGATGCTATTGCAACCTTGAGCGCGAAGCGCGCCGAGCCGGTGTGGGCGGAGCTTGCGTCGCATTATGATTGTGCGCTCTGTTTTTTCGATGCCGCGCGACTGGAGCAGGAAACACCGCGTCTCAAAAACCCGTCGGACGCTGTTTTCCGGGCAGTCGGTTGTCATGGCGTTGCCGAAGCGGCAGCGCTTGCTGCTGCCGGTCCGCACGGTATTCTCGCGGTCGAGAAAACCGCGTCCGTCCGGACAACTGCCGCCTTGGCGATTGCTGGTTCCGACGCCGCTCCGCAGTTCAGGAAGGTAAAATTGTGACTGTTCATTTCATTGGCGCCGGTCCTGGCGCGGCGGATCTTATCACCGTTCGTGGCCTGCGCCTGATCGAGCGATGCCCCGTCTGCATCTATGCGGGATCACTGGTGCCGATTGAACTTGTTGCCGGAGCACCAAAGGATGCACGTCTGGTCGACAGTTCATCCCTAACTTTGGATGAGATCATCGCCGAAATGGAAGTCGCCCACGCTAACGGCCTCGATGTCGCGCGGGTGCATTCCGGTGATCCATCGATCTACGGCGCGATGGCCGAACAGATGCGCCGGCTGGACAGTCTCGGCATTCCCTATGATGTGACGCCGGGCGTGCCAGCCTTTGCGGCCGCTGCCGCCGCCATGAAGCAGGAATTGACCATTCCAGAGGTCAACCAGACCATCATTCTGACCCGCACCTCGATGAAATCGTCCGCCATGCCCGAAGGCGAAGACCTCGCCACGCTTGGCCGGTCAGGCGCGACGCTGGTGATTCACCTCTCCATTCGCAACCTCACGAAGATCAAGGCCGAGCTGATGCCCCTTTATGGCGCTGATTGCCCTGTTGTCGTTGCCTATCGCATAGGATGGCCGGACGAGCAGATATTGCGCGGTACTTTGGCGGATATAGCGGAGAAGGTGGCGGCATCCGGGTTGATACGCACGGCGATGATTTTTGTCGGGCGCGGGCTGGACCCAAAGAGCTTTCGCGATTCAGCGCTCTATCATGAGGCGCATAACCACGCGGCACGTTCAAAAGCCTAAGCTTGTGCGGGCAAATGCGATTGCATCTTCCGGCGAGGTGACGATGTTCCTGGCCGCAACCGGCGGGCGGGAAATTATCATGACCGGAAGCCTGAGCGCGCGAGCGGCTTCGATCTTGGCATAGGAAATGGTGCCACCCGAATTGCGGCTGACGATCAGTCCGATCTTGTGTTTCTCCAGAAATTGCTTTTCCGCAGCGAAATCGCCGGGCCTTGCGAGGATAAGCTCGCAATCCGGCGGCAGCGCCGCGTCCGGCGGGTCGATCATGCGCATGACGAAATGAACATCAGCGCGCTTGGCAAAAGGGGCGATGTGCTGGCGACCGAGCGCCAGAAAGACGCGCGCGTGGGGAGGAATGGCGTTCGCAGCTTCGGCTTCGCCGGAAATATCGATCCAGTTGTCATCTGGCTGCTTTTCCCAGGCGGTGCGCTCCAGCCGAACGAGTGGGGTTTTCGTCGCCTCTGTGGCGATGACGGCATTTTGCGATATACGCGCCGCGTAAGGATGGGTGGCGTCGATCACGAGGTGGATTTTTTCGGCCCTGATATAGTCTGCAAGGCCCTCCGGTCCACCGAAGCCACCGATGCGAACCGTTCCAGTGAGTCTGGCTGGATTGCTGGTGCGTCCGGCAAGCGAGGTGATGGCTTTGACAGGGAGTTCCGCAAAAGCCGTTGCGAGCGCTGCCGCCTCGGCGGTTCCGCCCAGAATGAGTATCTTCGGCTCAGACCCGCGCAAGGATATTTCCACTGCGGTCAGTCACGATAATCTCAACCTCCACAGGTGCGCCGCGAAGGGTTTCCAGCGCAGTTTCCTTCGCTTTGAGCGCAATCGGTGTGGCCATGTCGATGCCGATTGATTGAGTCAGTTCAAGTACTTCCAGCGCAGTGTTCGCAAAGAGAATCTGATCCTTCATACTTGTCGGGGCGCCCGCCTTATCGGCAATGGCCCAGAGGAAGCCCTTGTCCACTTGCGAGCGCGACGAATGAAGATCGAGCGCGCCTTGCGCAAGCTTGGTCAGCTTGGCGAAGCCACCTGCGATCGTCAACTTGTCGATGGGATGGTCTCGCAGATATTTAAGCACGCCGCCTGCGAAATCGCCCATGTCGAGAATGGCAAAATCCGGCAGATCATAGAGCGCCTGCGCTGCGTCTTCGGACGTGGAACCGGTTGCGCCGAGCACATGTTTTTGCCCGGCAGCACGCGCAACGTCGATGCCGCGATGGATCGAGTGAATCCAGGCCGAGCAGGAAAACGGGTGAACCACACCAGTGGTGCCGAGAATGGAAATGCCGCCGATAATGCCGAGGCGCGGGTTCCATGTTTTCGTGGCAATCTCTTCCCCGCCTGGCACTGATATCGTGATCACGAGGTCGGCGGGCAGGCCATATTCGGCGCAAATCTGCTCGCAGATTTCCGTCATCATGCGGCGTGGAACCGGGTTGATCGCTGCTTCGCCGGGTGGAATTTGCAAGCCGGGACGCGTGACCGTGCCAACCCCTTCACCGGCGCGAAAGACGACGCCGGTCCCCGGCGGGGCCGGGTATACCGTCGAGATGATGGTTGCGCCGTGGGTTACGTCGGGATCGTCGCCCGCATCCTTGACGATGCCCGCCATCGCATAGCCGTCGCCCAGTCCTTCATAGGCAAGCTGGAAGTACGGCACTTCGCCCTTGGGTAGAATTATGCCGACAGGATCGGGAAATTCCCCGGTGATGAGCGCCGTCAAAGCCGCTTTGGTGGCAGCCGTCGCGCAGGCGCCAGTGGTCCAGCCGCGGCGAAGCTCGACCTTTTCCTGACTTTTATTCGTTGGAGCAGTTTCGTCATTCATGGACGCCTTATAATGTATCTGCTAGCTGTGTCGCCAGATAGAATAATGGTTGACGAGAATGAACAAGGCTGAAGAAACAGCGGCATGTGTCATTGCTAAAAGCAAAATGACGTTGCCCGTCATGGAGCCCGGCCACGTCTGGCTCGTGGGGGCTGGGCCGGGGGATCCCGGCCTTTTGACGCTTCATGCCGTCAACGCCCTGCAACAGGCGGATGTTATCGTTTATGACGCACTGGTGGATGATGCCTGCCTCTCTCTGAAACATGCAGATGCTGTTCTGGAATATGCAGGCAAGCGCGGCGGCAAGCCTTCGCCGAAACAGCGCGATATTTCTCTGCGGCTTGTCGAACTTGCGAAACAAGGCAATAAGGTGCTGCGGTTGAAAGGTGGCGATCCGTTTGTTTTCGGACGCGGAGCAGAAGAGGCGCTGACGCTAGTGGAACACGGGGTTCCGTTTCGCGTCGTTCCCGGAGTGACTGCCGGAATTGGCGGCCTCGCCTATGCAGGCATCGCCGCTACGCATCGCGACATCAATCAGTCCGTGACGTTTCTGACTGGCCACGACGCCAGCGGTCTGGTGCCCGACGGAGTAGACTGGACCGGTATCGCCAGAACCTCTCCGGTGATCGTCATGTATATGGCGATGAAACATATTGATCTTATTGCCAGGCGGCTGATCGATGCCGGACGCTCGCCCGACGAGCCTGTCGCCTTTGTGTGCAATGCGAGCCTGCCTAGCCAGACCGTGCTCGAAACGACATTGGCGCAGGCTGCAAAAGACGTGGAAGCGGCGGGGCTGAACCCGCCTGCGATCGTGGTTGTGGGGCAAGTGGTTCGCCTGCGGGATGGATTGGACTGGATGGGCGCTTTGAGCGGCAAGATCCTGTTCAGCGACCCGCTTGGCAGAAAGAACCAAAATGAGGGAGCGCAAACCGCATGAAGGGTTTCATGATCGCTGCACCGGCTTCCGGGTCGGGCAAGACAACGGTAACGCTGGGTTTGTTGAGGGTTTTGAAACGCAGGGGCGTAGCGCTTGCACCGGCGAAAGCCGGGCCGGATTATATCGACCCTGCCTATCACAAGGCTGCGAGCGGCGCGGATTGCTTCAATCTCGACCCTTGGGCGATGCGTCCTGAACTTATCAGCGCGCTTTCCTCGCGCATGACCGAAAGCAGCGCCAAGCTGCTGGTCGCCGAGGGCATGATGGGGCTCTTTGACGGAGCGATGGACGGGAAGGGTTCTTCCGCCGATCTGGCCCGGGTTCTCGAGCTGCCGGTGGTGCTGGTGGTGGATTGTGCACGGCAATCACACTCGGTCGCGGCGCTTGTGTGGGGCTTCAGCCAGTTTCGCAAGGATGTGCTGATTGCCGGAATTATCCTCAACCGGGTTGGCAGCCCGCGGCACGAAGCGATGCTGCGTGGCGCGTTGGAGCCACTCGGCATTCCGGTTCTCGGCGCCTTGCCTCGCGATACCGATCTTTCGCTGCCAGAAAGGCATCTGGGACTGGTGCAGGCGGGCGAGCATTCCGACCTCGAAACTTTTCTGGATCATGCCGCTGATGTGATTGAAGCGCATATCGATCTGGATACGTTGCAGTCGATCTGGTCGCGGCCGAAGCGTTACGATGCGATGGCCAATGTTCCACGCCTGAAACCGCTTGGGAACCACATTGCGGTTGCCCGCGACGATGCATTCGCCTTTGCCTATGCGCATCTGTTTGAAGGCTGGCGCAGGCGAGGTGTGGAGATTTCGTTCTTCTCGCCGCTTGCAGATGAGGCTCCGAGACAGGATGCAGACGCAATCTATCTGCCCGGCGGTTATCCGGAACTTTACGCAGGCCGTCTGGCACAAGCCGCACGTTTTCAAACGGCAATACGCGATGCCGCAACGCGTGGTGCGACTGTTTATGGCGAATGCGGCGGCTACATGGTTCTTGGCGAGAGCTTGCAGGATGCGGAGGGTGTTGCGCATCCGATGCTGGGTCTTCTGCCGCTTGAAACGAGCTTCGCGAAAAGAAAGCTGCATCTTGGCTATCGCCTGCTGGAACCGCTTGAGGGCTCACCCTGGAAGGAGCCATTGAAGGCGCACGAGTTTCATTATGCAAGCATCCTGCGCGAAGGAGAGGCGGATCGGCTTTTCCGTGTGCGGGATGCCGCACGAGACGAGCTTGGCGAGGCAGGTCTCAGGGTCGGGTCCGTTTCAGGCTCTTTCATGCATGTGATCGATTTTTGCGGAGACAAAGCTTGAGTGCAGAAATCGAGCATGGCGGCGCGCTGGACAAGGCCGTCGCGCGCTTTGGCGGAAAGCCGGGAGGCTGGCTTGATCTTTCAACGGGCATCAACCCGGAGCCTTTTTCACTTCCCGAACTGACACCGGAAATCTGGAACCGCTTGCCGGATGAACGGCTGATGCTGGAAACGCTGCGGCTGGCCCGCAGCTATTATGGGCTGCGTGAGAATGCGTCCATTGTCGCAGCTCCCGGCACACAGGCTTTGATCCAGCTCGTCCCGACATTAGTTGCTCCGTCGACGGTTGCGGTTCTCGGGCCGACCTATCAGGAACATGCCGCTTCGTTCGTTGCCTGCGGCTGGAAGGTCGTGTCGTGTGCGGCAATCGGTGAAATTCCGGACGAGGCGACGGCGGCAGTTATCGTCAATCCCAATAATCCCGATGGTCGTGTGGTTTCAAAAGACGATCTTCAGCATCTGGCGCGAAAACTTGGTGCGCTGGGCGGCTTTCTGATCGTGGACGAGGCTTTTGCGGACGCGCATGAGGATGTCAGCGTTGCAGCGGATGCGGAAGACATGCCGATGATCGTGCTGAAATCTTTCGGCAAGTTTTTCGGGCTGGCTGGCGTTCGTCTGGGCTTTGCCGTTGCCGGTCAGCCGTTTGTCGAGGCATTGCAGCAGCGGCTTGGGCCATGGGCGGTATCCGGCCCGGCGCTTGCCATTGCCAGCCATGCCTTCCGCGGTGCCGAGGCGCTTTCCAACTATCGCGCGCGTATTGATCTGAGGCGCCTGGAACTCTCTGCTGTTCTCGAGAAATCCGGTCTGAAGGAAATCGGCGGCACGGCGCTGTTTTCTCTTGTTGAACACCCGGATGCGCACGAACTCTATGTCAGACTGTGCCAGAGACATATTCTGGTCCGGAAATTCAATTACGCCTCGCGCTGGTTGCGCATTGGTCTGCCGTTGGATGACGTGGCGCTTGCGCGCTTGGAAAAGGCGTTGAAACTTTGATTCAGTTTTTCTGGTCAAGCTCATGGAAATAAAGCTGATTATTCTTTCGCTTGCGCTGCTTCTCGATCGCTTTGTCGGCGATCCGCCGCAGCTATGGCAAAGGATGCCGCATCCCGTCGTCCTGTTCGGGAAAGCAATTTCATGGGGTGAAAAGCGCTGGAACAACCGAAATCTCGCTGCTGCGGTGCTTCGCCGAAATGGCATGTGGCTGACGGTTGGGCTGGTGGCTGTCTCTGTCGTTCTGGGGCTTGTCCTTGAGTTCCTACTGCCCTTTGCCGGAACAGCAGGCGCTGTTGCCGAAATTCTGATCGTGACGGTGCTGCTTGCGCAGAAAAGCCTTGCCGATCATGTGCAGGCGGTTGCGCTGGCGCTGCGGGAGGACGGCCTCGAGGGCGGACGGCGGGCCGTGTCGATGATTGTTGGACGCAATCCCGAGCATCTTGATGAGGGCGGCATCAGCAGGGCAGCGATAGAAAGTCTGGCCGAAAACGCATCCGACGGCATTGTCGCGCCTGCATTCTGGTTTCTGGTGGGCGGATTGCCGGGGCTGTTTGCCTACAAAATGATCAATACCGCCGACTCGATGATTGGTCATCTCAATGATCGCTATCGCGATTTCGGCCGTTTCGCGGCGAAGCTGGACGATGTTGCAAACTACATTCCTGCCCGGTTGACGGGGCTGCTGGCTTCACTGGCCACCGCGATCACGAAAGACAGGCTTTCAGGAAGGGGAGCTTTCTCGGTCATGCGCCGTGACGCGCGCCTGCATCGCTCGCCCAACGCAGGCTGGCCGGAATCGGCATTTGCAGGCGGGCTGGGGCTGGCATTGGCCGGTCCGCGCCAATATGGGACGGAAAAAGTTGAAGGTCCCATGCTCAATGCATCCGGCAAACGCGATGCCAATGCCGATGATATAGATGCCGCGCTTCACCTTTTCTGGTCAACCATGAGCCTGATGACCGGGCTGGTGATCGCCGCCAGTCTCATTGGGCTACTTGTCGGCTAGCACGAACCGTTTGCCGTCGAACCGCTGGAGGCGGTTGGGGTTGTCCGTTCGGATGCCGTTGTCGTCGAACTTGATCGTGCCAAGCACGGTTTCGAAGGAACCAGTGCGAAGCGTATCAAGCACCGGCTGCTTCTTCTCGTCGGCGCGCAGGATCGCATCCGCAGCAATCTCCGCGCTGGCATAGCCGATGATGGCATAAGCATCGGCCAGTTTTCCGGCCTGATGCAGTGCGTCGATTGCGGGTTTTGCTGTTGAAAGGTCCTGCGGCCGGACCGGAGCGATCATCAAAGTGCCCTCGCTTAAGGGCTGTGCGCCGGGCGCGGCATCAAGCAGGCTCCCGCCTGCAATCGTCAACGGATGATTGAGGACGGCAGCGCTTGTACCGATGGCGGCGATATCGTCACGTTCGCCGCCGACATAGACATGGGTTGCGCCTGCGCGCCGCAGGCGGGCGACTAGCGCATTCTGATTGTCGAGGCCGGGCCGATAGGTATCGGTAAAAACCGGTTGCAGCTGCTGCTCCTTGAGGCTGGCCAGAACACGTGCGGCACGTTCGCGTCCCTCAATCGTCCCGTCATCGATGACGGCAAAAGCCTGGGCACGCCAGAGACTGCCGAGAAAACTGCCTGTTGCTTCCGTTTCCTTGTCGAGTCCGGTTGCGAGTCGGAATACTGCCATCGGTGCGGGTGCGCGCCTTTCGGTCAGCGTGGGTTCACTGACGCCCGAGGCCACGATAACTATGTTGCCAGCTGCGAGAACCGGGAGCGCCGCCTCAAGGGCGTCGGGACACAGAAAGCCGGTTACGATCCGGACGTTTTCCCTCACGAAACGTTCCGCCGCTTCCCTGCCGCCTTCGGCATCGCAGCGGTCATCGGAAATGACGAGTTCAGCGCCTTTCGTCGCGGCCGCGATGCGCGCCCCTTCGGCCAGCTGATTACCCAACGGAGCGAAGGTTCCCGACAGGGGCGCTGCAAGTCCGATGCGCATATCTGCTGCCTGTGCCAGTACGGAACTGGCCAGCAGTGAGAGGATGATGCTTGTCAGCGCTGCGGCAGGACGTTTCCCTAGCTCGATCACGTGATCCGTCTTCAATAAACAATTCGTGGCATTTTCAACGAAAAGTGGGTAGCTGTTTCCTCGCCTTTGTGCAATGCCCGTTTCTGGGGGCCGATATCGCGGGCTTCTGAACATGGTAGCTGGCTTCAGGTAACATACCCATAGGGCGAGATGGATTCTGTTGGACGTGCAAACGATTAAGAACATCATTTCAAGTGCAGCTTCGGTGGAATCCAAGTCCTACCGCGATGCCATGAGCCATTATGCCGGCGCAGTGCAGATCGTCACGACCGCGGGCAGTGCGGGACGGCGCGGTCTAACCCTGACGGCGGCCTGCTCAGTGTCCGATAATCCGCCGACCATCCTCATCTGCCTGCAGAAGATCCACGAGGAAAACCGGCTGTTCATCGACAATGGGGTTTTTGCCGTCAACACGCTTGCCGGCTCGCATCAGCAGCTGGCGGACGCATTTTCCGGCCGCATTGGTCTGACGCAGGACGAGCGGTTCGAACTGGCGCGGTGGGAAGTTCAGGTTACCGGAGCGCCCATATTGGAGGGAGCGCTTGCCTCTTTCGATTGCCGAGTGGTGAGCGTTCAGGATCATTCCACCCATCACGTGCTTTTCGGCGAAGTGGTAGGCCTGCGGTCGAGGGCCGAAGAGGAAGCGCTGGTTTATCTCAACAGGCGCTACCATACGCTGGAGCTGTGATGTCGAGACGTGCAACACGCAGCCTCCTCGGAGTGTTGTTTCTGCTTTCGGCGGCGACGGCATCCGGGGCTTCGTCGCTGCCGCCTTACAAGGACGACTATTTCGCCTATCCCGGCGTCATCAGCAGCGCCGACAATGGCGATTACAAGGTCGTCGGTTACAATGAAATGCGCGATATAAACGGGCGCGATGCGGTGCCCGAAAAGCGGGTGAAAGACGCCTATGTCTCGCTAAAGGCGCGCGCCTACCAGAAGGACGTCACGTTTCAGACCAAAGCTGGGCCAGTCAAGGCCATGACGGCGGGCAAGCGCGAAGGTGCATCCTTCATCGTCATCTATCTGCATGGCCGGGGCGGCAATCGCCTGCAAGGCATGAATGATTTTACCTTCGGCGGTAATTTCAACCGGGTGAAGAATCTCGCTGCATTGAACGGCGGCTTGTATGTCACACCGGACTTCAAGGATTTCGCCGATGCGGGCGAGGCGCAGATTGCCGGGCTGATTGAAGCTGTCAAAGCTTCGTCGCCAAGCGCTCCCTTGATCCTGTCCTGCGGCTCGCAGGGCGGAACGCTGTGCTGGCGCATAGCGGGCAACGAAAACGCCGGTAGTCAGCTTTCAGGTCTCATCCTGCTCGGCTCGCTTTGGGATGAGGGATTTTTCAAGTCTCCCGCATTCAGGAAGCGCGTGCCCGTTTTCTTCGGTCATGGAAGCCGCGACCCGGTTTTCGCCATCGACAAGCAGGAATCCTTCTATCGCGAGATACGCAAGCGCGCGCCGGGTTATCCGGTTCAGTTTCGCCGTTTCGAGAGCGGCAATCACGGCACGCCCATCCGCATGTCGGATTGGCGGGAAATGCTGAACTGGATTTTGGCAAAGCAGTGACGTCAGCCTGTGGATGCGAATCGAAATTCTGGCAATGTGACCTTCCTGCCACTCGACAATCGAGCAAAACCGAATAGTTATCGAACTTAAATTTTACCTACTCAGCAGATCCTATGAGGTTGATCATGTACGGACGCGCCCGCACCGGAGCCCGTTTCCTAGCCATTGCCATGTTGGCCCCGCTTGCCGCTGCCTGCACGACGACTGTACCGACCACGACGGCGACGCCGGGCAAAACCGAGGCCCCGGTTAGCGCGCCGACGATTTCGATGCCGCGCTTCACTCCGACTGCTTATGTCGACCCTGCGCTGGCGCAGCCGTGCATCACCGCTGCTGCCAACAAATACTTCCTGCCGGAACGCGTTATCTCCGCCGTCAATTCCCGTCCGGGTGCAGCAGGCGGAACGGATGTCGATCTCAAGGTGGACCTGCGCACGGCTGTTTGCCAGCTCACTGCAAAGGGCGGTGTGCGTGCCGTCATCGACACGTCGCCGAAAAGCGCGGATCAGATTGCAGCCGAAGCAGCTGCCGCCAAGGCGGACGCCGCCGCCGCTGCCCAGCCGAAGAAGGCCAAGGCGAAGAAGAACTGATTCAACTGTCACGGCTAACATGCGAAAAAGGCAGGGTTTTCCCTGCCTTTTTGTTTGTCACTTCTCAGGCTTTTCGCCGTACCAACGCGGTGTATAAACCCATTCGCGGCCATCGGACTTCGCAAACCGTTGTGTATGCGAGGAGCCGATGATGACCACGGTGCGCATGTCGACATCCTCTGGCGTCAATGCACCCAGCGTAGTTGTCCGTGTCGTCTCGGCAGGTCTGCCTATGTCTCGTCCAAGGACGACGGGCGTTCCAGGCGATCGATATTGGCGCAGGATTTCCAGCGCGCGGCCAAGCTGATGCGGGCGCGCCCTGGAGATCGGATTGTAGAACGCCATGGCGAGATCGGCTTCGGCGGCAAGCGCCAGGCGCTTTTCGATGACCTCCCAGGGCTTCAGGTTGTCCGATAGCGAAATGATGCAGAAGTCATGTCCCAGCGGCGCACCAATGCGCGATGCGGCAGCCATTGCCGCTGAAATTCCAGGCTGGATGACAAGCTCCACGCCGTGCCACGCGGGATTGTCCGTTTCGTGCAGCGCCTCGACAACCGCCGCAGCCATCGCAAAGACACCGGGATCTCCCGACGAAACCATGACGACATGCCGCCCGGAAGCCGCGAGTTCGAATGCATGACGGGCGCGCTGCATTTCCTCACGATTGTCGGTCATGTGAATGGTTTGGTCCGGGCGGAAAGGGCGAAGATTCTCCTCAGCCATTCGCACATAGGTCTCATAGCCGAGAATGTCTTCAGCCTGTTCCAGTTCATGCTGGACGGCAGGCGTCATCAGGCTGCGCGATCCGGGCCCAAGTCCGATAACGACCAGCTTGCCGCGCTTTCGACCGACAAACAGCACATCTGCCGGGGTTGACGCAACGGCGATGGCGAGTCCGTCGTCTTCTATCAGCTCAATCGGCTGCTCGACCGAACGAAGGACGAGTTCGCGGACATGGGGTGCATCCGCCACAAAACGGAGTGGAATACCAAGCATCTGTGCCGCTCCGTGAAGTTCCGACGCAGCGCAGTCTTTTTCATCGGCGAGGAGCAAGGCCAGTGACTGCCGGGCTTTCCCCGCCCGGGCAAGCGCATGCTCAACATTGGCCTGAAGGTTTTCGCGGACCATATCAACGGCAATCGCCACGCTGCGCGGATGATAAATCAACTCGTCGGGACGCGGCACGCGATTGTGGGGCGTTATGCTGATCGTCAACGCGCCGTCGTCGGCGAAAGGCAGTTTCGATTGCGCAAGCCAGCGCGATCGTCCTTCAATCCGCAGCTTCTGTCCCGCGAGCAGGTTCGACATGAAACTTTTCGCGCTGTCTGGATTGGCAAGCGTGAGTTCGGCAGGCGGATGCAGCAGATTGATTCCGAAGCGCAGTTCGCCGGACGTGGTTATTGCAGGCGCGACCTCAAGCGCCGCTGCAATCTGCCGCGCCATGTCGTTGACACCCGAGAGCCCACCCAACAGTGGCACGACCGCACTTCCATCCTCAGCCACGGCGAGAACTGGCGGTTCGATACGCTTGTTCTCAAGTAGCGGGGCGAGCGCCCGGATGACGATACCGGCGGCGCAAAGCGCGATGATCGGACGGCCTTCCTCATAGAGCGACCTTATTGCATCGCCGAAATGCATGAAGGTGTTGTCAACCGATGCAACGCGGCTCTGAAGGCCGCGTATTTCGGCGCGCTCCAACGCCATTGCGATCCGTTGCGCGGTGGGAACAGCTGCTTCTCCAAGCACCAGAATCGCAGGGGTCATGCGCCGTTCCATTTTTGCCCCGGAACGAGAATGATCGAGAAATAAGGGCAGTCGTCACCATCGACTTCGGCAAGGGGCACGATGCGCTGGTTGGACATGGTGGCGCGCTCGACATAGAGCGCACGGTCCATGAGACCGAGATCACCCAGCACTGCGCGGACCTTGTCGAGGTTCTTGCCGAGCTTCATGATCGCCGCAGCTCCCGTATCCGCGAGCCGCTGCTTCAGTTCCTCCGCGCCCATGACGCCGGAAAGAACGGAGAGCGTCTGGTTGCGATAGACAAGCGGCGCACCGAGGACGGCAGAGGCACCGAGAACGGAACAGACACCGGGCACGACTTGCGTTTCATACCGCCCTGCGAGCCGGTCGTGGATATACATGAACGAGCCGTAGAAGAAGGGATCGCCTTCCGCGATCACGGCCACATCCTGTCCCCGATCAAGATGGCTCGCGATCGTGTCCGTTATCTCACCATAGAAATCGCTGACGATCTGCTCGTAATCCATATGCGCCGGGAGCTTTTCCGTCGTCACCGGATAGATCAGCGGCACGAGAACCTGTTCGGGCGAAAGATATTCCTCGACGATGGTAAGGGCGTTGCCCTTCTTTCCCTTGGCGGCGTGATAGGCAACGACCGGCGCGCTCTTGAGAAGGCGGAGGGCTTTCAGCGTGATCAGTTCAGGATCGCCGGGGCCGACACCGAGGCCAAACAATCTGCCTTTTGCTGCCATTATTCGCGCTCCGACGCGAGCGCGTTGACCGCCGCTGCCGTCATGGCGCTGCCGCCGCGTCTTCCGCGAACGATCACGTAAGGCACGCCACGGCTGTTGGCGGCGAGTTCGTCCTTGGATTCCGCCGCACCCACGAAGCCAACCGGCATTCCGATGATGAGCGCCGGTTTCGGCGCACCGGCATCCAGCAATTCGAAGAGGCGGAAGAGGGCGGTTGGTGCATTGCCGATTGCAACCACGCTGTTGGCGAGATGGGGAAGCCAGAGGTCGAGTGCTGCGGCCGAGCGGGTGTTGCCGACCTTCGCGGCTAGCTCGGGAACCGACGGATCGCCAAGCGTGCAGATGACTTCATTATTTGCAGGCAGACGGGAACGGGTAATGCCTTCGGCCACCATGCGCGCATCACAAAGAATGGGCGCACCGGCGAGCAGGGCGTCGCGCCCGGCTTTACCTGCGCCTTCCGAGAAGGCGAGGTCATTGACTACATCCACCATGCCGCAGGCGTGAATGACCCGGACTGCAAGCTTTTCCAGATCGGCGGGTATGCGGCTCAGATCGGCCTCGGCACGAATGATGGCGAAAGACCGGTCGTAAATGGCCTGTCCGTCGCGGATGTAGTCTGTCATGGTGGACCACTCTAATCAGTGTCGGGCGTTCAGAAGGTGCGCCGCTTGGTCAATGGTAATATCAGTCGCCAATAACCGTCCGAAGCGCGATGGTCCAGCCCCGTCTTGCGGAAACGGCTCCTGCGTATAGAGATCGTAGCGGCCTGCCGAGCGCGCCAGCAGGGTATGCGGCAATGGCGCAAGCGCGGCGCATGATTTGGCGCATCCTGTAATGTGCACGGATGACGTTCCGGGACTTAAACGTGTCGCCAGCTTCCCGCCGTCGGTTTGAGTGTCGGCGAGCGCAGAGGCACATCCACTCGAGCCCGAACAGGCACGAAGCCGCGCGTGCGGGACTTCGGCTGTCGTTTCGAGACCAAGCGAACGGAGTTTTTGGGTGAGGTCGATCACCCGGGTTTCGTTTACATAAGGCAGGATGACACCTTGCCAGGGCGTAAGGCGCAGCTCGCTTTTTCCGCTCTCGGAGAGGTCCGCCAGCGCGCTGAGTTGGCGCGGCGTCAGCCGTCCCATCAGCGGTGTCGCGCCGATATAAATCGACCCATCGCGCTGCCGGTTCGGTCCGAGATGCGAAAACGCCATCGGTACCTTGCGTTTCCAGCCATTTGCCGAATGGATGGGAAAAGGGAGTTCCCTTTCCAAATTGGCCAGAAACTGCGATGGCGAAATGATCTCGAAGAGATGCTTCATCCGCGCAAAGCTGCCCTGCTGTAAAAAGCAATGCAGCAACGCTTCGATGAACAGCAGGGCGTGTCCCGCATCTATGGTTCCCAGCGCGGGTTTTTCGGGAGACGAGGCGAGGCCAAAAGCGTAGGTTTTCCGGTCCATGGATGAAAGCCAGATATCGCCCGGATGCGAAACCATTGCGCAATCCTCACCGCCGTCAATCTGCAAGGAGAATTTCGGCGATAGCGCATAGAAAGTCTCATTCGCCTGCAGCGTATCGAGCGCGGATGAGGCCAGTTCCGTGACATCGGCTATCTGGCTCCGATCAATGCCGGCCGTGGGGCTGACCATCACGTTGCGAATATCATCAGCACCGGGGTTTTCTGCTCCAAGGCCGGCGTCGTGCAGCGCAGCGACAACATTATCCCAATGTTCGGGCGCAATACCGCGCAACTGGATATTGGAGCGAATCGACAGCTCTATTGCGCCTGCATCGAAACGTTCAGCTATTGCTGCAATTGAACGTGCCTGATCGGCTGACAAGCGGCCCAGCTTCAGTTTTATGCGGGCAATCGCACCGTCTTTCGCCATCACCATGCGCGAGAGGCCGGGGCAGGCGTTGCGCCTGTCAGGATAGGTATGCAGCGAATTGGTGATCGGATTGCTCGGCATTTCAGTCTTATACGCCTTGCCGCATGCACTTGCTACTGTCCGCGACAGAGCGAAATGCCTCACATTCGTTCGCGCTTCCGCTCTATCCGTTTGTTTTGCCGCATTTATGCGAAGTCAGGTGATTTCACCTGACTGCAAAATGCTCTACGAACTCGGGAAAAGGAGCATCGCGCATGGCACGCTGGCTGACAGTGATCGGGATCGGTGAAGACGGGTTTGATGGGCTTGGAAAAACCGCGCTTGCGGCTATCGCCTCGGCCAAGGCCATTTTCGGCGGCAGACGCCATCTGGATTTTCTGAACGATGGCATCAAAGCCGAACGCGTGGCCTGGCCGTCTCCATTCGACGAAGCTATCGGGATGATCGAGGCCTATCGCGGCCAGCCGGTCATCGCGCTGGCAAGTGGCGATCCGATGTTTTTTGGCGTGGGTGCAACTTTGGCCCGGCATTTTTCGCCGGAAGAATTGCTGGTTCTACCGCATCCGTCTTCGCTTTCACTGGCCGCGGCGCGGATGGGCTGGCCGCTCCAGGATGTCCGCACAGTCAGCGTGCACGGTCGTCCGTTTGAATTGCTGCAGCCGCATATCCTGCCCGGCGAGAAGCTCCTGGTGCTCAGCAATGACGGTACGACGCCAGCAAAAGCGGCGGCACTGCTCAAGGGCAAGGGGTTTGGCCAAAGCCGCATGACTGTTCTTGAGCATATTGGTGGCTCCAAGGAGCAACGTGTACAGGATATCGCCGAAAACTGGTCGCACGGGCGATGCGCCGATCTGAATGTTCTGGCAATCGAATGCATCGTCGCACCGGAAGCGAACGTGTTTTCGCCTGTCGTAGGTCTTCCCGATGAAGCGTTCGAGAATGATGGCCAATTGACCAAGCGCGACATTCGTGCCGTCACGCTGTCACGATTGCAGCCATTGCCGCGTCAACTGCTATGGGATGTGGGTGCCGGTTGTGGTTCGATTGGCATCGAATGGATGCGTGTTCATCCCTCGTGTCGTGCGATTGCCATTGAGGCCAGCGAACAGCGACAGGCAATGATCGAGCGAAATCGCGCCGCACTGGGCGTTCCCGGATTGCAGCTTGTCAGGGGGGAGGCGCCCCTGGCGTTGGCGGGCTTGGAAGCGCCAGACGCGATCTTCATCGGCGGCGGGGTGACGGATGATGGTGTGCTGGAAGCTTGCTGGAACGCCTTGAATCCGGGGGGTAGGCTGGTTGCCAACGCCGTGACCCTGCAAAGCGAAATGCTGCTTTTCAACTGGCGTGAAAAGTACGGCGGAGAACTGACGCGATTGTCGGTTGCGCAGGCTGGGGCGCTCGGTTCTTTCGATGTCTGGCGGCAGGCACTACCCGTCACGATTTATTGCGGGTTCAAGCCAAAATGATGACTTGAATAGTCATGTTATATTCGGGTAAGGCTGGGGAAATTGTTTCCCAAAGGAGGACGGGGCATGTCCGAACTCAACGCCAATACCCGCTTTGCGCTTACCAATGCCGGTCATGTGGTCAATCAGCTTCTCGATCATTTCGTCGAGCATGCCGACGTGCACCGTCAGGGCAGCACGGCAAAGCTGGTGCTGAGCTTCGGTCAGGCGGATGTGCAGTGGGACGATGAAACGGTCAGCGTCGATGTCTCCAGCGAGGACGAAACTGGCCTTGCCTATATGAAATATTCCATTGCCGAACATGTGCTGGAGTTTCTCGACAAGGGCAGCGCCAAACCGAAAATCATCTGGGAAGGCGATGGGGCTGCCGGACTGCCGCTGCCCTATTTCCGCGAGATGCAGGTCGTCTCGGTGTCGAATGTAACACCGCACATGCGGCGCGTTCGCCTGAAAGGCGAAAACCTGTTCCGCTTCTCGCAGCTGGGGCTCCATATCCGCCTTCTGTTTCCGCCCGAAGGCCTGGCAAAGCCGCAATGGCCCACAACCGGTGAAGATGGCCGTCCGGTCTGGCCCGAAGGCGCAGCCAAGCTTGCGACACGTGTCTATACGATCCGCAACATCGATACCGTCGCCGGATGGGTGGATATCGATATGGTCGTTCACGGCGATGATTGCGACGCACCGGGTTCCGGTTGGGCCCTCAGCGCCAAGCCGGGCGATATTGTCGGCATGACAGGTCCTGGCGGCGGCGATGCAGGTGAGGCGAAGTGGTATCTGCTCGCCGGAGACGAAACCGCTCTGCCTGCCATCGGACGCATTCTGGAACGGTTGCCGGAAGGAACCAAGGCGGTCGTACGGGTCGAGATCGGCAGCGCAGAGGAAGAGCAGGAACTTTTTTCGCGCGCCGATATCGATCTGCAGTGGCTGAACCGCAATGGCGCGGAAGCCGGAACGACGACCTTGTTGCAGGATGCCGTGCGGGCGGTCGAATTGCCGGAAGGCCAAGACGATATTTACGTCTGGGTCGGTTGTGAGTTCAACGCGTTCCGGTCGATCCGCACCTATATGCGCAAGGAACGCAATATTCCGAAGGATCGGCAGTTGATCGTCGCCTATTGGCGGCGCGGGCAGGATGGCGACACGCCGCGTAAGTCCGACGATTGATGCAATGAAAAAGGGGGCCCCGAGGTCCCCTTTGTTTTTAGTGTATCCTGAAACGGACCGCTTCTGCTTTACCTGCGGAAGCCTTCGCTCGCCCGCATCAGGTTCTTCGTATAGTCGGCATGGATATTGCCGCTGACAAGATCGTTTGCCTGCAGCTGTTCCACGACCTCACCATTGCGCATGACGGCAAGCCGGTCGCACATATGGGTGACGACGCCAAGGTCGTGGCTGACCATGACGAAGGTCAGGTTGCGGTCGCGCCGAACCTGTTCGAGCAGGTTCAGCACTTCCGCCTGAACCGAAGCATCGAGCGCGGAGGTCGGCTCGTCGAGCAGCAATATGCTGGGCTCGACGATCAGGGCGCGAGCAATGGCGATGCGCTGGCGCTGGCCGCCTGAAAGCTGGTGCGGATAGCGAAAGCGGAAGCCGGAACCGAGGCCGACTTCATCGAGCGCCTTCACGATGCGCTGTTCCGTATCGCCGACCCCATGGATGGCGAGCGGTTCCAGCAACAGCCGGTCCACCGTCTGGCGCGGATGCAGCGAGCCGTAAGGGTCCTGAAACACCATCTGAACGTTGCGATAGAACGCCTTGTCACGCGGTGTTTTCAGCAATTGCCCGTCGATACGGATTTCGCCGTCCTCGACAGGCGCCAGTCCCGCAACAGCGCGCAGCAGGGTGGATTTGCCCGACCCGGATTCACCCACGAGGCCGTAGGATTCGCCTCGAGCCACTTCGATGCTGACCGATTTCAGTGCATGGAAGTGGTCGAAATAGACGTCGATATTGTCGACGCTCAGTGCAGATGCCGTGCTCATAGCTTCCATGCCTCCTCACGCTGCAAGGTTGGCAGGGGATGGCGATCGGCTCCGATTTTCGGCATGCAATTCAGCAATCCTTGCGTATAGGGGTGTTTCGCATTGGCGAGGTCCTTGGCCGCAATTTCCTCGACGATCTTGCCCGCATACATCACGATGACGCGGTCGCAGAAGGAGGAAACGAGGCGCAGGTCGTGGCTGACGAAGATCAGACCCATGCCGCGTTCGGCAACCAGCTTGTCGAGGATGCCGAGCACTTCAAGCTGGACCGTAACGTCGAGCGCCGAAGTCGGCTCATCGGCGATCAGCATTTCCGGTTCGGCAACCAGCATCATGGCAATCATGACGCGCTGGCCCATGCCGCCCGAAACTTCGTGCGGATAGAGGCTCATGACGCGTTCAGCATCGCGGATCTGCACGGCTTCCAGCATGGCGATGGAGCGCCTGCGGATTTCTTCACTGCTGAACTTGCCGTGGGCCTTCAGCGTTTCGGCAATCTGCTTGCCGATGGTCATCACAGGGTTGAGCGAGTATTTCGGGTCCTGCAAAACCATGGCGATGCGTCCGCCACGCAAAGCGCGGCGTTCGCGTGCCGGTGCGTTCAGAAGATCGATGCCGTCAAATTCGAGTTTTTTGGCGGTGATCTTCGCATGCGGCGGGGTCAAACCCATGATGGCGCGGCCGGTCTGCGACTTGCCGGAACCGGATTCGCCTACGATGCCGAGGCGTTCACGACCCAGTTCGAAGCTGACGCCGCGCACGGCCTCGATTGCACCGGTGCGGGTCGGGAAAGTGACGCGTAGGTCTTCGACAGTCAGAAGAGGCTTCATTGGTTGTTACCCCGCGGATCGAGCGCATCGCGCAGGCCATCGCCCAGAAGATTGAAGCCGAGGCTGACGATGAGGATCGCGATACCCGGCATGGCGGCCACCCACCACTGGTCGAGAATGAAGCGGCGACCGGAAGCGATCATCGCACCCCATTCAGGCAGAGGCGGCTGTGCGCCGAGGCCGAGGAAGCCGAGACCGGCGGCGGTGAGGATGATGCCTGCCATGTCGAGCGTTACACGCACGATCAGTGACGATGTGCAGAGCGGCATGATGTGGCGCACGACGATGCGGATAGGCGAAGCGCCCATCAAACGGACGGCGGAGATATAATCCGAATTGCGCACGGTCAACGTTTCCGCACGCGCAATGCGCGCATATGGCGGCCACGAAGTGATGGCGATGGCGATGATGGCATTTTCGATGCCCGGTCCGAGAGCGGCAACGAATGCCAGTGCCAGGATGAGCTTCGGGAAGGCGAGGAAGATGTCGGTGATGCGCATCAGCACGGCATCCACCCAACCACCTGCATAGCCTGCAACGGTGCCGACCAGAAGGCCGATGGGAGCTGCGATGATGGCGACCAGCAGCACCACATAAAGGGTAAGGCGGGAGCCATAGATCAGACGCGAAAGAATATCGCGACCCTGATCGTCAGTGCCGAGCAGGTAACCCGGTGATCCCGGCGGCAACAGACGTGCATTGGCCAGATCGCCGGCGACCGGCGAATGCGGCGCCAGCACATCGGCCAGGGCTGCAACGACAAGAAGACCGATGATGATGAGGAGGCCAAGGACGGCCAGCTTGTTGGCGGTGAAGCGTCGCCAGACCATATAGGCACGGCCGAGGCGGGCTTGTGTGCGTGACTGTGGCCGCTCCGTAAGCAGCCATTCACGCCATGAGAGGTTGGAAGTATCTGTCATTTGGCTCATCGTGCGCGCGTCCTTGGATCGAGAAGCCGATAGAGAAGATCGGACACGAGGTTGAGCGCGATAAAGACCGACCCGATGACGATGGTGCCACCCAGAACGGCATTCATATCAGCGTTTTGCAGTGAATTGGTGATGTAGAGTCCAAGGCCGGGCCAGGAGAAGATGGTTTCGGTCAGCACCGAACCTTCCAGAAGTCCGGCATAGGAAAGCGCGATCACGGTCACCAGCGGTACGGCGGCGTTGCGCAGTGCGTGGCCCCAGATGATGCGAGTTTCCGAAATGCCCTTGGCGCGCGCTGCAATGATATACTCCTGTTCCAGCTCGTTGAGCATGAAGGAACGGGTCATGCGGCTGATATAGGCAAGCGAGAAATAGCCGAGCAGCACGGATGGCAGGATAAGGTGGGAGACAATATCCTTGAGGGCTGGCCAATCGCGCTGGAGGATCGCGTCGATCAGGTAGAAACCGGTGATCGGGGTGAAGGTATATTCGAATGTGATGTCGATGCGTCCGGGACCAGAGGTCCAGCCTAGCCGTGCATAGAAGATCAGAAGCGCAAGCATGCCGAGCCAGAAGATCGGCACCGAATAGCCGACAAGGCCGATCACGCGCACGATCTGGTCGACAATGCTGCCGCGCTTGACCGCAGCGAGAACGCCGAGCGGAATGCCGAACAGGGCGCCGATGATCGTGCCGACGGTGGCGAGTTCCATCGTAGCCGGGAAAACGCGGCGAATATCGGTCATGACGGGGTTGGTGGTCAGTACCGAGGTGCCGAAATCGCCCTGCAGCACGCCCTTCACGTAGAGAAAGAACTGCTGGTAATAGGGCAGGTTGAAGCCCATTTCTTCCCGCACGCGGGCGACGACATGCGCTGGAGCGCGGTCGCCAACGATGGCAAGCACGGGATCAATCGGCACAACGCGGCCGATGAAAAAAGTTACGGCCAGAAGGCCCAGATAGGTCGTGACGACGATACCCAGAAAACTGGCTATCGATGCGGCAAGGGCCGTTGAGCGCCGCGGCGCTCGCCTTACCTTTTTGGTAGTGACAGTGTTACTCAATGTTTTGACCGCTTCCGACAGTGAGAGCCTGTTCCAAAAGTCGCGCCTTGAGTGGCTGCAAATGGCAATTTTTTGCGTTCCGGTGCACATGTACTTTCAAGTACACTCCGTCGCGGAACTCAAAAATCATCATTCTCGCACACTCATGCCGCCTTTTGTTTCAGGCTCAGAGAGCGTTTCAGGACATCTGTCGCTCCGGAAAGCCGGATCGGCAGCGCTGAAAATTTCGTGGAGCGGCTTTCCTTATTGATTCAGAAAACCGCTCCATCCCGTTGATTTAAAGCCGTTTCAGCACGTGGTTGTTTCCACACGCCGAAGCATGGCCGACTATTCCTTGCTGACGTTCGCCAGGAAGTTGGAGTCGAATGTCGGGCCGAGCTTGTAGCCCTTCACATTGCCGCCAATGCCGGCGACTTCAACCTGCTGGAACAGCATGACGAACGGGCTCTGGTCGAGCGCTTCCTGCTGCAGCTTCTTGTACTGTTCGGCGCGCTTGTCGTTGTCCCGTTCCAGAAGAGCAGCCTGCGTCTGCTTGGTCAGCTCCGGAATGTCCCAGGCGTTGCGCCATGCAAGCGTCTTGGTCGAGGCGTCGTCGCTGTTGTCCGGGTTGCTGGTGAAAGCTTCAGCGTTGGAATTGGGGTCCCAATAGTCCATGCCCCACTGGCCGATATACATATCGTGGTTGCGGGCGCGATACTTGGTCAGCGTCTGCTTGCCGTCGCCGGGGATGATTTCGATCTTCACGCCGGCCTGTGCAGCGGTCTGCTGGAAGGATTCGGCAATGCCGGTGACCGGCTGACCGTTACGCACGTCGAACGTAACCGAAAGACCGTCCTTCAGACCGGCCTTGGCAAGCAGTTCCTTCGCCTTGGCGACGTCGAGCTTGTACGGCGCAGCATCGAGAGCGCCAAGAACGCCCTTGGCCTGATAGGTCTGGCGGATTTCGCCGATGCCCTTGATGAGCGTCGAACCGATTGCATCGTAATCGACCAGATATTTGAAAGCTTCGCGAACTTCAGGCTTGGCCAGGTTCGGGTTCTTTTGGTTGAGGCTGATGTAATAGACTGTGCCCTTGGCGGCGCTGGTCGTGGAAAGCTTGTCGTTCTTCAGGACAGCTTCGTAGTCGCCCGGTTCCAGATTGCGCGCCACATCGACATCGCCGGATTCGAGCATCAGGCGCTGCGTCGCGCTTTCCTTGACGTGACGATAGAAGACGCGCTTAAGGTTGGCCTTTTCGCCATAGAAATTGTCGTTGCGTTCCAGAATGACGACTTCATTGGCGCGCCATTCGCGGATCACGAACGGGCCGGAGCCTGCCGATTTGGTTTTCAGCCATGCATTGGCGTAATCGGTTTCGTACTTGTACTCGTCGGTCGGCGTCACCTTCTCGGCATGTTCTTCGAGAAGCTTCTTGTCGACGACTGCGGCGACGGTCGCGGTCAGGCAGTTCAGCACGAAGCTTGGTGCATAAGGCTTGTCGACGGTGAAAACGAAGGTGCTGTCGTCAACGGCTTTCGCCTTTTCGTTGACGTTATCCTTCGTCAGGCCGAACTGGGTCAGGATGAAGGCCGGGCTCTTGTCGAGACGCACGGCACGCTCAAAGGAGTAGGCAACGTCGGCAGAAGTGATCGGGTTGCCGGAAGCGAACTTGATGTCCTTCTTCAGCTTGAACGTATAGGTGAGGCCGTCGTCGGAAACGGTCCAGCTTTCGGCGACGCCCGGAACGACCTTCGACGTGTCGTTGATGTCGAGACGGACGAGCATGTCATAGGCGTTACCGATGAATTCAGCCGGGCTCAGTTCGAAAGACTCGGCCGGGTCCAGCGTGATCGTGTCGTCGATGGCCCATGCCTGGACCAGCGTATCGGCCGGCGTGGCGGACCAGGCCGGATTTGCAGCCAGCACGGCCGCAAGTGCCGCACCGGCAGCCAGAATACGAAAACGTCCGAAATGCATCATGTTAGAGTTCCCTTCCTGTGATTTTGTTTGGGATTTTGTCTTTGTTCCTGCGCGTCCTGTTCCGATAACCGTTCACAGGATGCGCTCCAGATCACGCTGCTTCGTGCCAGGCCTGTTTCAAAACGCGTATCCAATTGCCCCGGCAAATTTTTGCCAGCTCTTCTTCACCATATCCCGCTTTCCGCAAAGCTGCGACAAGGTTTTGCGTGCCGGCCGCATCGCCGATTTCCGCTGGAATTGTTGCACCGTCATAGTCCGAACCAAGCGCCACACAGTCGATGCCCATCCGTTCGACCATGTAATCCACGTGGCGCACCACATCGGAAAGCGGCGTGTTGGAGTCTTCCTTGGCATCGGCGCGCAGCATCGTCGTGGCGTAGTTCAGTCCGGCAAGGCCTTTGCTCTCGCGAATGGCATCAAGCTGACGGTCGGTCAGGTTGCGTGCGACGGGAGTAAGGGCGTGTGCATTGGAATGGCTGGCAACCAGCGGCTGATCGCTCAGTTTCGCCACGTCCCAGAAGCCTTTTTCGGTGATATGCGCCAGATCGATCAGAATGCCCTTGGCATTGCATGCCTTGACGAGGCGCTTGCCCGTATCCGTCAGGCCAGGGCCGGTGTCGGGGCTCATCGGGTAGGCGAACGGAACGCCGTGAGCGAAGATATTGTTGCGGCTCCAGACAGGTCCGAGCGAACGCAGGCCCGCGGCGTAAAAGACTTCAAGCGCGGCCAGATCTTCATCGATGGCTTCGCAGCCTTCCATGTGCAGCACGGCGGTGAATGTGTCGCTGTCCAGCGTCTCGTCGAGATCGCGGCCATTGCGGCAGAGCTTCCAGCCGCCAGCGGCTTCCAGCTTGAGAGCAATGGCAGCGATATCGAGAGCGATATCGAGGGAGGGGCTGCGTTCCAGCGGTGGCGAAAGGGGCGTTTCATAATGGCCATTCGCGTCCGGCTTGCCCAGTTCGATATGCTCGCCCGAGGGAACATAAATGGCGCATATGCCGCCAGCGAGACCGCCTTTAAGAGAGCGGGGGAGATCGATATGGCCGCTATCCGTTCCGTCGATAAATTCCCTGATCGGGTCTTCGCCCTTGCGGGCATTTTCCCAAAGCCGCAGAAGGACATCATTATGTCCGTCAAAAACGCGCTGCATTCTTTCATTCCTGACTGCATGGCCTGCGGAAGCAGAACCACATATCCAAGTGTTCAGGCGCGGGAGAATTAAACGGCAAGGTAAGACAACCTCCCGATATGATGGTTGAACTTTTCGCTCTTATTGTTCCCCGCAATCCACTCGCAATTTATAAGCGGTGAGTGCCTGTCGGAGTCAAGCCATCCGATGACGTAGTCAGACTGCGAAATGAAGATAAATTTATGCAAAACGAAAGGGCTGCGCCGTGAAACGCAGCCCTTTGTGCAAAAGGCGAATTGCTTGATGCGAAAACAGAATGAAGTTTCGCATCGATCAAGAGGTCTAGAACTTGTAGTTCAGGCCAGCCTTGATCGAATGGTTCTTCAGATTGTTGCGCTGCTCCACGCCGTTGACGCGGGACTTCACATCGCTGAAGCGCTGGAAGTCATACTCGGCCTTGACGGAAAGCGGGCCGGTCAGTGCCTGCTCGACACCGGCGCCGATCAGTGCGCCGCCTTCCCAGCCGGGGGCCGAGGTGGTGTTGTCCTTGGCCTTGAAGCGGGTCACACCGTAGCCGGCGGTGCCATAAACCAGCGTCTTGTCGAAAGCATAGCCGACCTTGCCCTTGGCATTGCCGTTCCACGATTGCTGGAGGCTGCCGCCATGGCCGATGCGATGCTCCGCTTCGGCGAAGTTGCCTTCGAGTTCCGCACCGAACACGACATTGCCGCTCTGCATGTTCTTGCCGACAACAACGCCGCCCAAAGCGCCGGTGCGGTTGGTGAAGGGGCCGGGAACCTTGGACGAGGAAGCGCCGATCTGTGCGCCGATATAATTGCCGGACCAGTCATGCGGACCGCTGGCAACCGGATCGTTATAGGAATAGTCCGTTGCTCCCATCATGTCGGCAGCGAAAGCCGACCCTGCAAAAGCAACGATTGCGGCGCCAAGCGCCACTGCTATGATAGAACGCTTCAACATTTTTTACTCCGATTTTCCCGTCGAAGAACGCTGGCGGGAAACATGCCTGAATTCATTATTGCCATCGAAAGGCCTTGCCTTCGCTCTGGCTTCCGTCTCACCTCTGATTGTGTCCAAATTTAAGAAAATTCGAGCGATTTCCATGCATTGCGCAGCCATTCCTTGCGCTATGCTTAACAATTGGTAACGGCTTGAGGTGGATGCGCTGTCAGATCAATCCCAACCCGCGAAAGCTGGCATGACCGTGCTTTCCGACGATGACGTGGTCGTGCACCGTGATGTTGAGCGCCTTGGCGGCATTGACGAGTTGCCTGGTCATGTCGATATCGGCGCGCGATGGGGTCGGGTCGCCGGACGGGTGGTTGTGCACCAGGATGATGGCGGTCGCGGATAGTTCCAGCGCCCGTTTGACGACCTCGCGCGGATAGACGGGCGTATGATCGACCGTGCCGGTCTGCTGCACTTCATCGGCAATCATCTTGTTCTTCTTGTCGAGGAACAGGATGCGGAACTGCTCACGGGTCTCGTAGACCATGGCGGTGGTGCAATATTCGATCACCTGATTCCATGAGCCCAGAACCTCGCGCTCCATGACCGTGCTGCGGGCGCTTCGCTTGGCGACGGCTTCCACAAGCTTGAGTTCATGCGCGACGGTGGGCCCGGCACCGGGAACTTCGGCGATCAGTTTTTCGGGGGCGGCCAGCACTTCGGCAATCGAGCCGAACCGGGTCAAAAGCGCCTTGGCGAGCGGCTTGGTGTCCGCGCGCCGAATGGCGCGAAACAGCAGCATTTCGAGCAATTCATAATCCGCGAGCGCGTCGGGAGTTTCCCTGAAACGCTGTTTGAGACGATCGCGATGCCCGGCGTAATGCGGCTTTTCGATTTTTGGCGTCAGTTGCAGCGTATCGCTGAAGCCGGGCATCTGCGCATTACCCGTCTCGGTCTTGCTCTTTGCCATACTGTTTAAACCCCCGCAAAAACAGACCAGACAATTATCGAGATGATATCACTTCGACGTCATCTCATGGAAGGCGGTCCGAAGACGTTGGCTGGGGAGAGAGTGAATATCTCGCAGCCGTCTTTCGTGACGCCGACCGTATGTTCATATTGCGCCGTCAGCGACCGGTCCCGTGTAACGGCCGTCCAGCCATCGGCTAGAACCTTCACATGCGATTTGCCGAGATTGATCATCGGCTCGATGGTGAAGATCATGCCTTCCTTGATTTCCACCCCTTCATTAGGCGTGCCGTAGTGAAGGATATTTGGTGCGTCATGGAACAGTTGTCCGACGCCGTGGCCGCAGAAATCGCGCACGACAGAACAGCGCTCGCCTTCGGCATAGGTTTGGATCGCCGCACCGATTGCACCGGTCTTGGCGCCCGGCTTGACGGCTGCGATCCCGCGCAAAAGGCTTTCATAGGTGACTTCCAGCAGCCGCTCGGCGGCGCGCTTGATTTCGCCTACCGCATACATGCGGCTGGAATCGCCGTGCCAGCCATCAAGGAGATAGGTGACGTCGATATTGACGATATCGCCCTCGCGCAGCGGCTTGTCGTTCGGAATACCGTGGCAGACGACGTGATTGATCGACGTGCAGGTCGATTTCGTATAGCCGCGATAGTTCAACGTTGCCGGAAACGCGCCGTGATCCATGCCGAACTCGAACACGAAGCGGTCGATCTCGTTGGTGGTCACACCTGGCTTGACGATATCGTTGAGGGCATCGAGACAGCGTGCCGTCAGATTGCAGACCGTGCGCATACCCTCGAAAGCCTCGGGGCCATAGAGCCTGATCTGGCCCGTATATTTCATGGGTGCACTTGTCGCTTCGATATAGGTTACCATCACTCGATCCGTCTTAGACCTTAATCATTCAATTGGCACCAGTTCAGTGGCGTCAATGCTGTTATCCGTTATGTGGCACCGAACGGCCCAGGCCTCAACCCCGTTTGCACGCGCATGTTCAAAAGCGCGTGCGTAAGTGGGATCGAGATCGCCGGAAATGCTGAATCTGCTGCAATCGTTTCGCTGGATAATAAACAGCATCACGCCCCGATGACTAGCGGCAACCACGTCGATCAGTTCCTCAAGGTGCTTCGCTCCGCGCGCCGTCACCGTGTCGGGGAACTCCGCCAGTCCGAGCGTGCGAATGAAATGTACATTTTTGACCTCGACATAGGCCCGCTGGCGGGGGCCGTCATCCAGCAGAAGATCAATGCGCGAATTCCGGCCATATTTCTGCTCGCGCTTGAGGCTGGCATATCCTGAAAGGTGCGGAATGAGACCTTTCACGATCGCTTCTTCGGCGATTCTGTTGGGCAAGCCGGTGTTCACGCCAACCAGCGTATTATCCGCTTCGACAATCTGCAGCGTATGGGCATATTTGCGGTGAGGGGCATCCGAAACACTCAGCCAGACGCGGGAACCTGGAGCGCTCAGTCCGAGCATCGAACCGGTGTTGGGCACGGACGCTGTGATGAACCGCCCGTCATCCAGCGTGACGTCGGCGAGAAATCTTTTGTAGCGGCGTTCCAGCCTGCCGGTGACCAGAGGCGTTTGAAAAATCATGCGCCGATGTAGAGCAGTTCGGCGCGTATGCGAAAGGCTTTTCTGACAGCTTCGCGGAAATAGCCAATATAGGCGGTGGCGGTCAGAAAAGGGCCTTGATGACGTCGGCCCAGCTCATATCCGCACCGAGAGCCATTGCCGCAGCAACCAGGCCGGCGCCGAGAAAGGTGAGAGTGGTTCTTGTTTCGCTTGTCATTATTCTTCCCCATTAAATCAGTCATTTGAAACTGGGAGGAATTTCGCGGGAAAATTTGCCCGGATTGTGATGCGATAATGGCTATTCCGGGCAATTTGCGGGCATTTTACGGATAGGGTAAACGCTGCCGCCTTTGCTATTGCCTTATCCACTCGAAGACGAGTTCCTCGCGAAAAGCGAAGCGGACAACATGGCTCGCCACGACTTCTTCGAGGCGGGCAAGGTTTTCTTCCGATGTTTCGACAGTCGTGGTCAGTTTTTCAGCATCGGCATCGAGAATCACGAGACGATTCTCGCCAAGATCGATCGTGCCATGTTCAGGAGAGAATTCGACCGCGAATTTGTGCGCCCAATGCTTGCAGAGCTGCTGCAGGTAACGGCTGGCATGGGTGGTGGGAACGATTGCTGTTGCTTTCGGCATCATGCTGTCCTTTCAAAAAGGTTGCAGTCCGGCGCGTAGCAACATCCTGGCAGTTCAGCCAGTAATATTTGCGTCAATTTCGAGGGAAAAGAAAAACCAGCAATGGTACGCCCAAGGGGAATCGAACCCCTGTTTCCGCCGTGAAAGGGCGGCGTCCTAACCGCTAGACGATGGGCGCCCGTTGCTGGTGTGGGGCGCTTATAGTCAGGAAATTTCCGACATGCAAGCCCCTTTTTCACTTGTCTGTGAATAAGTTTTGACAGCGCAAAACAGAGCACATCGAGTGCTAACAGATTGAATTGTAAGGGGAAAAGAAAAAACCAGCAATGGTACGCCCAAGGGGAATCGAACCCCTGTTTCCGCCGTGAAAGGGCGGCGTCCTAACCGCTAGACGATGGGCGCCCGTTGCTGGTGTGAGTGGGCTTATATTGAGGAAGGTTCTGACTCGCAAGCCCAAAAAACACTTTTCTGAAAAAAATCGAATGTACTGCAAAAATGGGGAAAATCCCTGCGGCCGATTTTGTTACTCGGTTGAAAAATAAAGACAAAAGAAAAAGCCGGATCGGGTGATCCGGCTTTAAGTGTTCAGTGAGGGCGCTTCGTCAACCCTTGCAGCGCCAGTTCCAGTCGCGCTCCGGCCCGACATCGACGTGAACCGAAGTCGTGTGGCAGTAGGTGCCGACGCCGCCACGTCCCGGCATGGAGCGGGCGAAGCGCGCGATTTCCCACTTGGACACGCCATCGATCTGGATGTCGGCGGCGGCGCAGATCATATGGAGCGATTTCCGTGCGCCGTTGACCTTGCGGTTATAGGAAGGGCTGCGGTAACCCGAAGTCACCATCACCGGGCGGCGGAAATGACGCTCCATGGTTTTCAGCATGGAAACGAGCTGGGGCTTGAGGCAGGCGACATCCACGGTCTGTCGTTGCACTTTCAGCCCGTTGGGCGCAAGGCGCGCAAGGCCGGGAGCCGAAGCAAGCGTCAGATTTGCCGATTCATCGTCTTCGTTCGCATCAATATCGCTATCGTCATAGAGACTGTTGCGATGTTTGATTTCGATGCCGCCATTCGGGCGCACGCCCGGTAGCGAATAATTGTAATCATGCTTCGCGGAAGGCGAAACAGGCTTCACCACGGCAACCTTCCTGCTTTCGGTTCGGTCGGATCGCGTGCCGGTCGATTCGTCGGAGAAAAGCCGGGCAATGCTTCCTTGCGAGGCCGTTGGGCGCTGTGGCGAGGCGTAAGCGCTTTTCGTGGAGCCAAAGAGCGAAGCGACCTGAACAGGCTTTTCAGCCTCGGCAGGCTTTGCCGCTGCGGTCTGTTCCGGCGCTGCTGCTTCGGCGGGCTTTTCTTCCTTTGCCGGTTCCTGCGGCTTCTTCGCGGTTTCGGCAGGAGCCGCTTCCGCTGGCTGCTCTACGACCGGAGCCGCTTCAGGTGCAGCGGGCTTGCTGCCGCCGAACATGCCAAAAAGCGATGTGCTCTTCGGCTGCTGGGGGGCGAGGGCTGCTACCTGGGTCTGCTGCTGCTCGGCGGGTGCGGCAGTTGGGGCTGGCTTCGCCTGCTCCTTGTTATTGGTGTTTGCCGCCTCTGCCACGACGGCGGGCTTTGTTTCACCGGGGTTGGCTTCCGCCTTTTTCTCCTCCGCAGGCGACGCCTTCGCCGCCTCGGCTACGGCTGTCTGATCGGCTGCGCTTTGCAATGTATCCGCAATCACGGAGCCATCGGAGGCGGAGGTCATCTGTAGCGGCTTGCCGTCAAGGCCTGTGCCGGTCGACGTGCAGGACGTGACAAGAAGCGCAAGCAAAGCCACGCTGCCTGATAGAAACCTGCCCGAGGTCCGGTGTGTAGAATGTGCAAATTTCAACAGTCTGCTCCAGCTCGATTTCCCTGACCAGTTTGGCGACCCGGATTCGCCGGGCCTACCTGGTTTCGGGAGATCGGCTCTCCCGTGCGAGGCTGACGTCACGTCCAGTGGCTGATCGTCCCCACAGCTCCCGACTGTTCGTGCCGGGAAAGAAATTCAGAAATATCAGCGAGTTATGATAGTCACCTCAGAGCAATGACGGTCATTCCGCTGTAATGGACAAATCACCTGTTCGGCAATTCGTTACCAATTTTTAAGTTTTTTAATCGCCGAGTGCAACTATTGATGCGCATCTGGCGTTAAATGACTTCGCGCCTATGGCGGAATATTCGCTTATAACGAAATATTACTTTGTGTAACCTTTGGTTACATTTTCCTTTTCTGCTGGGGTCTCGGATGGTTTGGAGCAGCCTCCGGCCTTCAACGCAAGCCGAATTTCCGATTTGCATCACTCACTTGTTGACAGGATGCCTCGACTTGGTGCTATCCCTTGCCAATTGCTTTATCTTTGTGTGGCGCTGTGACCAACGGCGCCTTATGCGGCATCAACCGGGAACAGAAACATGACCAAGCGCACGCGGCAGATCGCCAACCTATTGCTGGCAGCAACAGCGGCGGCGATGCTCACGGCATGCGCGGGCGGAAAAGAGTTTCAGGGTACGCCGCAGGAAGGCGCTTCCCGCACCGGTGTTTTCCCGACATTCGGCCATATGCCGAAGGCTGCGACCACGCAGATCACCGCAGAAGAAAAGCAGCAGCTTACTACCAAGCTTGATGCCGACCGCACGCGTCTGGCGGCATCCAGAACCGGCGGTGCGGGGTTCACGCCCGCCGAGGCTGCTGCCCTGCGCAAGCAGGCGCAGCAGGATACGGACGCTACCCTGAAACAGATCGAAAGCGGGGAAGAGTAACTTCTTCCTTGGTTTTTGGCGCGCATCTTATCCGAAACCGTTAAACTTTTCGGGATGTGCTCTAGAGACGAAATCCGCATCCTTTGACGCGGCAACACGTCTCGACCCGATTCGAGAACAGGTGTATAGCTCCTTTGCGGCGCATGCGCGCCATTACGTCAACCCTCCACTGGAACAGGATCATGTCGGAAGAATTCCATAAAGTCCGTCGTCTGCCCCCTTATGTCTTTGAACAGGTCAACCGTCTGAAGGCATCGGCGCGAGCGGCGGGCGCCGACATTATCGATCTTGGTATGGGTAACCCCGATCTTCCGACCCCGCAGAACATCGTCGACAAGCTCTGCGAGGCCGTTCAGGACCCGCGCGCACATCGTTATTCGGCTTCCAAGGGCATTCCCGGCCTGCGTCGTGCGCAGGCGCAATATTATGCGCGGCGCTTTGGGGTGAAGCTCAATCCGGATACGCAGGTCGTGGCCACGCTCGGCTCCAAGGAAGGCTTCGCCAATATGGCGCAGGCCATCACCGCGCCGGGCGATGTGGTTCTGTGCCCGGACCCTACCTATCCGATCCACTCCTTCGGCTTCATCATGTCCGGCGGCGTGATCCGCTCGGTCCAGGCAAAGCCGGACGAGAACTTCATCCCGACGCTGGAGCGCGGCGTGAAGCACTCGATCCCGAAGCCGATCGCGCTGATCCTGAATTTCCCGTCCAACCCGACGGCCTATGTGGCGACGCTCGATTTCTACAAGGACGTCGTCGCGTTCGCCCGCAAGCATGACATCGTCATCCTGTCGGATCTTGCCTATTCGGAAATCTATTTCGACGACAATCCGCCGCCATCGGTGCTGGAAGTGCCGGGCGCCATGGATGTGACTGTAGAGTTCACCTCCATGTCGAAGACATTCTCCATGCCAGGCTGGCGCATGGGCTTTGCGGTCGGTAATGAACGCCTGATCGCAGCGCTCACCCGCGTGAAGTCCTATCTCGATTATGGTGCTTTCACGCCTATTCAGGTTGCGGCGACAGCGGCGCTGAATGGAGACGGATCGGACATCGCCTATGTGCGCAATGTCTACAAGCAGCGCCGGGATGTGCTGGTCGAGAGCTTTGGCCGTGCGGGCTGGGATGTTCCGCCGCCTGCTGCGACCATGTTCGCCTGGGTTCCGATTCCGGAACGCTTCCGTTCGCTGGGTTCGCTCGAATTCTCCAAGCTTCTGGTCGAACAGGCCGATGTGGCCGTCGCGCCCGGTATCGGCTTTGGCGAGCACGGCGACGATTACGTGCGTATTGCGCTGGTCGAGAACGAGCACCGCATCCGTCAGGCCGCGCGTAACATCAAGCGTTTTCTCTCCGCCAAGCATGAGAACCTGCAAAATGTAATTCCGCTCGACGGTCGTCGCGGATAGTCTTTAGAAATCGCCACGGACGGCAACTCGCCGCCCGTGGCATCCCACCTGATAGCCACTCCATACAGAAGGTCGAAATAATGAGTGATGCATTACGGATCGGCGTTGCCGGCCTCGGCACCGTTGGTGCTTCGGTGTTGCGTATCCTGCGTGACAAGTCCGAAATGCTCACGCGCCAGTGCGGCAAGCCTGTTACGGTCACGGCGGTCAGCGCCCGCGACCGCAACCGGGATCGCGGCATTGATCTTTCTGGTATCAATTGGTTCGACGATCCGGTCGAGCTGGCCAAATCTGCCGATATCGATGTTTTCGTAGAACTCATCGGCGGCGAGGATGGACCGGCCCGGGCTTCTGTCGAAGCGGCTTTGCGCGCCGGTCGCCATGTGGTCACGGCCAACAAGGCGCTGCTGGCGCGGCACGGCGTTGCGCTTGCCAAGATCGCCGAGGATAAGGGCGTCCTTCTCAACTTCGAAGCGGCGGTGGCCGGGGGTATTCCGGTCATCAAGGCAATGCGTGAATCGCTGACCGGCAATACGGTTTCCCGCGTCTATGGCATCATGAACGGCACCTGCAACTACATCCTGACCCGGATGTGGGAAGAGGGCATTTCGTTCGAAGCCTGTCTCAAGGATGCCCAGCGCCTCGGTTATGCAGAGGCCGATCCGACTTTCGACATTGAAGGCAATGACACGGCGCACAAGCTGGCGCTGCTGACCAGTCTTGCCTTCGGCACGCAGATCGCTGCCGATGACATTTATCTCGAAGGCATCAGCAATATTTCGCTCGCCGATATTCGCGCCGCCGATGAACTCGGCTATCGCATCAAGCTTCTGGGTGTCGCGCAGAAGACCGATACAGGCATCGAACAGCGCGTGCATCCCACCATGGTGCCGACCTCGTCGGTTATTGCGCAGGTGCATGGCGTGACCAACGCCGTGGCAATCGAAACCGATCTTCTGGGCGAGCTTCTGCTTTCCGGCCCCGGCGCGGGTGGCAATGCGACGGCATCCGCCGTGATCGGTGATGTTGCCGATATCGCCAAGAGCCGTCCGGGCTTCCAGCATGGGCCGGTGTTCGGCACGCCTGCCAAGGCGTTGCAGCCTTACAAGCGCGCCAAGATGCGCAAGCATGCGGGCGGCTACTTCATCCGCCTGACCGTGCTTGATCGTATCGGCGCTTTCGCGGCCATCGCCAAGCGCATGGCTGAAAACGACATCTCGCTGGAATCGATCGTGCAGCGCCCGCCGATGGATGATGCAGCAAGGGAAGGTGTCAAGACGGTCATTCTCGTCACGCATGAGACGACCGAATCGGCTGTCAAAAAGGCGCTGGAAGCGATCCTCAAGGACGATCATCTGGTCGACAAGCCACAGATGATCCGCATCGAACGCGCCGGATAAAGCGTGCCTCCCCAAAGCGGGTACCGGTTTGGGAACAAAGACATGCGTTAGACAAAATCCAGAACGCGCTGCACTTTTAGCGCGTTTTCTGGAAGTCCTGCCACTCTTGCAGGTTCAATTCACCTTTGTTATAAAAGCCGGGTCGGAATCGATCCGGCTTGATTCATTTGAAGAGACAAGAACAGGAAAAGGAGGGCTGTATGATGTATGTGACGCGTCATGATCATCACCGTCAGCACGGCCCCGGTTTTGCCCTGCATAAGTAACTTGTGCAGGGCGGAAAAAGACGAGTACACTGTCTTATTCTGCCTTTTCCTGAAGGCGCGGTCATTGATCGCTGCCGGACATTCGCCAGCACATTGATGCATATCGCGGTTTGGAAACCGGGCATTGGTGCGTGGCAGAATTGAGCAGATTGCCATGTCTCTTGTTTCTATCCAGAATCTTTCGCTTACTCTTCATGAGCCACTTTTTGCCAATCTCGATCTCGTCATAGGCGAGGGCGAACGTATTGGTCTCGTTGCTGCCAACGGGCGCGGCAAGACCAGTCTCCTGCGTCTTCTTGTCGGGGAGGGCGAGCCGACGCTCGGCACGATCACGCGGTCGCGTGGATTGAAGATCGGGTATGTCAGCCAGTATGTGCCGGAACAGCTGTTTGACCGGACATTCTATGATCTCGTGCTGGATGGTCTCGACGAAGAAGCCCGCGATTATGAAAGCTGGCGCGCCGATATCGTTCTGGACGACCTGCGTGTTGCCGAGGAATTGCGACTGCTCCCCGTGCGCCAACTCAGCGGCGGCTGGCAGCGGCTCGCGCTTCTGGCCCGCGCATGGGTGTCGGAGCCCGACGTTCTCCTGCTCGACGAGCCGACCAACCATCTGGATCTCGAAAAAGTGCGGCTGCTGGAAGACTGGCTGAATGCGCTGCCGCGTTCAGTCGCGGTCGTGGTCAGCAGTCACGACCGCGCCTTTCTGGATGCGGTGACGAAGCGGACGCTGTTCCTGCGGGCGGAAAAATCACCGATCTTCACCTTGCCATACAGTCAGGCGCGGGTTGCTCTGGATGAAATCGACGCGGCGGATGCCAGGCAGTTCGAAAAGGACATGAAGACAGTCCAGCAACTGCGCAGGCAGGCCGCGAAGCTCAACAATATCGGCATCAATTCCGGCAGCGATCTGCTGGTGATCAAGACCAAGCAGTTGAAAGCGCGCGCCGACAAGATCGAGGAAAGCGCCAAGGCAGCGCATGTGGAACGCTCTGCCGGCAAGATCATACTGAACAGCCGCGGCAGCCACGCCAAGGCGCTGGTTGTTCTCGATCGGGCTGAAATTACAACCCCCGACAGCAGGCTGCTCTTTAAGACGGGGCAGCTCTGGATCAATCCGGGCGACCGTATCGTCCTGCTGGGCGCCAATGGCATGGGCAAGACCCGTTTGCTGACGCTGGTGCGGGAGGCCATCCTTGCGCCGGACCGCGCACAGGCCGGTATCAAGGCGACACCGTCGCTGGTGCTCGGATATAGCGATCAGGCCTTGTCGGAACTTCGTCCGGAATGGACCCCATTCGAGACGATTGCGAAACGTTTCGATATTGGCGACCAGCGGACGCGGTCCCTTCTGGCTGGTGCCGGCATGACGCTCGAGATGCAGGCAAAGCCGCTTGAACGCCTGTCCGGCGGGCAGAAGGCACGGCTGGCCATGCTGGTTCTGCGGCTGACCAATCCAAACTTCTATATCCTCGATGAACCGACGAACCATCTTGATATCGAAGGTCAGGAAGCGCTGGAGGTGGAACTGCTGCGCAATGAGGCAGCAAGCCTGATCGTCTCGCACGACCGCAGTTTTGTTCGCAATGTCGGCAACCGGTTCTGGATGATCGAAAGAAAAAAGCTGGTCGAGCTGGAAAGTCCGGAGTTTTTCTTTGATGCTATCGGAAGCTGAATAGTTCAACATCTTTCGGTTGTTTAATAACTTCTGGCCGGGTGTGAGTGTTCACATCCGGCCGGGAGGTGAAACGAACCGTGTATTGCTTAAATCGATTAAGAGTTTGAGCGTACAATGTTTTTAGCTTTCCCGCCCTTGCAGGGGGCGGGGGACTTTGACAAAAGGTTTGCACAGTGTCGCTATAAGAGGCGGCAGTAGCGGGCGTGATGCGCCCCATCCACGCAATTCGAATTCAGGACTTTGTTCAAATGGCCAAGACCGCAGAGCAGCAACCCCACGGACTCGATCGCATTCTCACACTCGAACTGGTCCGCGTGGCCGAGCGTGCAGCAGTGGCGGCGGCGAGGCTGCGTGGCCGCGGCGACGAAATGGCTGCCGATCAGGCGGCCGTCGATGCCATGCGCCAGGAACTGAACCGCCTTCCGATTGCCGGAACGGTGGTTATCGGTGAGGGCGAGCGCGACGAAGCGCCGATGCTCTACATCGGCGAAGAAGTTGGCACCAAGCAGGGGCCGGACGTCGATATCGCGCTCGATCCGCTGGAAGGCACGACGATCTGCGCCAAGAACCTGCCGAACTCGCTTGCCGTGATCGCGATTGCCGAGAAGGGCAACCTGCTTTACGCGCCTGACGTCTACATGGAAAAGATCGCCGTCGGTCCGGGTTACTCGAAGGGCGTCGTCGACCTCGATGCCAGCCCGACGGACAACATCATGTCGGTCGCCAAGGCGAAGGGCGTGAAGCCGAATGAAATCACCGCCTGCATCATGGATCGCCCTCGCCATGCGCGTCTGATTGAGGAAGTGCGCGCGACGGGTGCCGCAATCCGCCTTATCGGCGACGGTGACGTGGCCGGTGTGATGCACACAACCAATCCCGACGAGACGGGCATCGACATCTATATCGGCATTGGCGGCGCGCCGGAAGGCGTTCTGGCAGCGGCAGCCCTGCGCTGCATCGGCGGCCAGATGCAGGGCCGTCTCCAGCTCAATACCGACGAAAAGATCGCCCGCGCCGCCAAGATGGGCATCGCAGACCCAAAGAAGGTCTATACGATGGAAGAAATGGCCAAGGGCGACGTGCTCTTCGCCGCGACCGGCGTGACGGACGGCAACATGCTCTCGGGCGTCAAGTTTGCCCGCGATTATATCCAGACGCATACTATCGTAATGCGTTCTTCGTCGCAGACTGTCCGTGAGATCAAGGCGCGCCATCAGGATCTGTCGAAGTTCTAGGACCTGTCGGTCCTTCGTTTAGTTCAGCTGGATCAGCGTAAGTTTCTCAAAGGCGGCATTGCAGAATGCCGCCTTTGTCTGTTCTGGTTCAGGTTTTTGGCTGAGGCTGCAACGCCTTCAATACAAGTCGTGCGACATCAGCATGAATGTCGGCACGCGGACGAGTGGCACCATCACTGCAAATGGGGTCTATTTCTCCGGCGGCTTTCAGATGTTCTGCGGCGCCTTCCTTGCATTCGGGCAGAAAACTGAAATGGGTGGCGCCAGCGACAACCGCATAAGTTCCTTTGGGCGTGATCGATGCCAGCTTGTCGGCCACCACTCCCGGAGGAACGGTCTGGGTTTCGCCGAGATTGATGAAGGTCATCGGAATTGAAATCGATGCAAGGCTCTGTTCATCGTAGGCTTGCGCAAGACCGGGATCAACGATGACAGCTGATGTAATGCGGCGGTCGAGATTGGATTGCTCGAAGCGGTTCCTGTCGATTGAGCGCAAATCAACCTTGTCGACCTTGATCTGCCCGCCATTTCGATAGCCAACGCCACCGGCGTACCATGCGCAATCCCATTTGCTGTAAGCATCGCAATAGCGGGCATAAGCTTCGAGATTGGCTCTTGCGCCTGCAATTTCCATGGCGGCAGCACCGCCGAGCGAGAAGCCGAGAACGCTGATCCTGTCCTTGTCGATTATTGCGCGCCACGTCGGGTCCGTTGTCATCGTATCGATCACCGCCGACAGGTCCCCGGTGCGCTCCCAGATTTTCGGCGTGTCCTGCGGTGTGGAATCGCCACTGGTTGTACCGGGGTGGTTGGGGGCTGCGACGATAAATCCGGCTTTGGCCAATTCAGTTGCCAGCCAGGTCATGCTCTCAGAACGACCGCCGGAACCGTGAGTCATGACAAGCAACGGGAAGTTGTCTTTTTCCGGTGTGGCATTGATCACAGCCGGAGCACCTTTGAAAATAATATTGTCGCCGATCAAAGTAGCTTTGCCACCGGCCGCGGCTGGATACCATATACCGACTTCAAGCGTGCGGCCTGTTTCCGCATTGGTGAAGTTGATCTCCCGCTGGCCGACCTCATGAGCCTGACTGGGGGCGGCGACGAAAAGGGCAAGAAGGAATATGACGGTATGATAGGGGAACATGACGGTCTCCGCTGATTGATGGAACAGGGAGACCGTCACCTGTTTTCACACGAACGGCGTCCTTGATCATGATTCAGGTCGTTTCGGATCACGATTTGGGCCATGATCGGCTGTCTGCGTTTCACTCGTGTGTGTTTTATGATTTTCATTCCCTTGCCTTTCGTTTCCTCCCTTTTGATGCTTCTGCTGATGGCCGTTCTTCTGCATCGGTTCGGCTGGCGCGGAGCGAACCGGCCCTTCCTGCTCGTGTTGGGATTGTGCGCGTTGCAGTCGCTCATTGTCGGTTTGCGCTGGGGCTACGGGATTACAGAACTGCGCTTTGTTCTGCCTGTTGTAGCCAGTTGCCTGCCGGGACTGACGCTGATGAGTTTCAGAAGCCTCATCCATCAGTCGAAAGCAGACGATACCGTTCTGGTCTGGTTTCACGCGTTGCCGCCATTCGTCATTGCCGCAATGGTCTACTTCGCGCCGGGTTTGATCGATGCGGCGCTGATTGGGCTTTACGTTGGCTATGCGCTTGCCCTGCTGTTGCTAGGGCGCTCCGGTCCCGATGCCTTGGATGCGGCGCGCCTCGATAGTGCGGTGGCAGCTCATCGGGCTCTTGTCATTGCCGCTGCATCCTTGTGTTTTTCCGCCCTGTTCGATCTGATGGTGGTGCTGGATTTCGAATGGCGGAAAGGCGATTACACGGCTGCGATCATCGGCAATGCCAATCTGCTCGGCCTGTTCCTTATCGGCTTGACCGCGCTGACGGCAGCTCGCGCCAAAGCTGCGCCAGAAGCGGATTTTGAAACGACGCCATCGGCGCCGGATGCCGAAATAGATCGCAATGTTCTGGATAAGGTCGAAGCGCTTTTGACTGAGCAAAAGCTCTTTCTCGATGAAAATCTGACGCTGTCGCGGCTGGCTCGACGAGCCTCCATTCCGGCGCGCCAGATATCGGGCGCCGTCAACCGGCTGACAGGCCAGAATGTTTCCCGTTTTATCAATGATTATCGAATTGCCGAAGCTTGCCGTCGGCTTGAGAAGGACGACATTTCGATAACAACCGTCATGTTTGAATCCGGGTTTCAGACCAAATCGAACTTCAATCGCGAGTTCCGGCGGGTGACGTCGCTCAGTCCTGCCGACTGGCGCGATAAAAATCGTCCGGCTTGACCGTCTGCCGCCTTTTGTGTCTTTAGAATCTCATGACGACAGAGCGCTTTTTCCTCGGAATAAAACAATCCGCAACCGGGCAGAAATGGGTGGACCGGCTTGGCCTGCGTGAGGCCAACACGGCCCTTGCCATTGCGCAGCATCACGGCATTACCGATCTCGTCGCGCGCGTGCTGGCCGGGCGGGGTGTGTCGGTGGAAGGCGCGCCTGAGTTTGTCGACCCGACGTTGCGCAATCTCATGCCCGATCCGGCGACGCTCACCGATATGGACAAGGCGGCAGGGCGCATTGCCGATGCCATTCTGCGCCGCGAGACCGTGGCCATTTTCGGCGACTACGATGTGGATGGGGCCTGTTCCTCCGCCCTGATGTCGCGTTTTCTCAAACATTACGGCATTCAGCATTCCATCTATATTCCCGACCGGATTTTCGAAGGTTACGGCCCAAATCCCGATGCCATGCGCGATCTGGTCGCCAAGGGCGCAACTCTGATCGTCACAGTCGATTGCGGCACCAACAGCGCGCCATCCATTACAGCCGCGAAGCAGGCAGGCGCCGATGTCGTCGTGCTCGATCACCATCAGTTGGGTGGTGATCTGCCGGAAGATGCCGTGGCTATCGTCAACCCGAACCGAGAAGACGATATTTCGCTGCAAGGGCATCTCTGCGCTGCAGGCGTGGTCTTTCTGACGCTGGTGCAGGTGACCAAGATATTGCGGGAGCGTGGCAAGGGGGCGGGCCCGGACCTGCTTTCCCTGCTCGATCTCGTGGCGCTCGCCACGGTCTGCGACGTGGTGCCGCTGACTGGCGTCAATCGCGCTTTCGTCGTGAAGGGACTGCTCGTTGCGCGATCACAGAGCAATGTCGGCCTTGCGGCGCTTGCCCGCGTCTCGCGGATTGGAGAGCCTCTCAATGTCTTCCATCTGGGTTACCTGATCGGGCCGCGCATCAATGCGGGCGGGCGCATCGGCGACGCCGGGCTTGGCGCGCGACTGCTGACGCTGGATGATCCCGCAACGGCAGATCGCATCGCTGTGGAGCTTGACCGGCTCAACCAGGAGCGGCAGGCCATGGAAGCGGAAATGCTCATGGAGGCGGAAGCGGAAGCCTCGCTGGAAATCTCCGGTGGTGCGGGCGCCTCGGTGATCGTGACGGCAAGCGACCGCTGGCATCCCGGCATTGTGGGGCTGCTCGCCTCGCGGCTGAAGGAAAAGGCGCGGCGGCCGGCCTTTGCCATCGCCTTCAACGCCAATGGCGTTGGGTCGGGCTCCGGTCGCTCCATCATGGGGCTTGATCTTGGCAAACTGGTTCGCGGGGCGATGGATCGTGGGCTGCTCGTCAAGGGCGGCGGCCACGCCATGGCCGCCGGTATCACCATCGAGCGCGGCAATCTTGGCGCGTTGCGTGCCTATCTTGAAGAAGAGTCGGCGCATATCGTCTCGCGTCTGCGAGAAAATCAGAGCCTTTCCATCGATGGCGCGCTGGCCGCATCGGGCGCCACCGTATCGCTTTATGAAGCCTTGCAGAAGGCGGGGCCCTATGGTTCGGCGCATCCGCAGCCCATATTGGCGCTGCCGCATCACATACTGGCCGATGTGCGGGGCGTCGGGCGCGATCATGTGCGCGTTACACTGCGCGGCGCGGATGGAAAGCGCGTCAACGCCATAGCCTTCCGGGCGGCGGAAGGCGATCTCGGACGCTTCCTGTTCAACAATATCGGCCAGAGTGTCCATGTCGCAGGCAATCTGTCGCTAAACCATTGGAATGGCTCGGTCACTCCCCAGATCCAGATTCTGGACGCGGCTTTGCCAATCTAGAGCGTTTCCGGGCCATTTGAAATTCTTCAGTTTTTTGTCTTCACGCTCTTGTGAGGGGCGGGGGCGAATTCCCATATGAGCACTTAAACATTCAGACATGACTCTAAGTGGGAGAAACCGATGCCGGGTTCCGGAAACCGCCTGACCAAACTGACAGCTGCAATGGTGCTGGGGCTGATTGCCTCCTTTGCTGCGGTCGATTTCGCCGAGGCTCGCCGCGCGGGCGGTGGCGGTTTCGGCAGCCGTGGTGCGCGCACCTATTCGGCACCCGCGCCAACCCGCACCGCGCCTAACAACGCAGCTCCCATCGAACGTTCCATGACGCCCAATACCGGCGCTACACAAACCAGCCGCCCGGCGGCGGGCGCAACGCAGAATGCTGCTCAGGCGCAGCGTTCCGGCGGCATGTTCGGCAATTTCGGTCGTTCCATGCTCGGCGGTCTTCTCGTCGGCGGCCTTATCGGCATGCTGCTCGGCAACGGCCTTGGCGGTCTTGCCGGCATGTTCGGCCTGATCCTGCAGGTTGCCGTGATCGCGCTCATTGCCATGTTCGTCATGCGCATGTTCGCGAACCGCCGCCAGCCGGCAGCGGCAGGTGCCGGTAATGCAGGCGCCCAGCCCTTTGGCGCGGCAAAATCCGCCGCTGCCCAGGCCGGGCCGTTGGCGGGTTTTGGTGGTCGCACCCCATCGGTAAACCCGTTTGAGACAAAGCAGGACGCTGCTCCGGCTGCTCCGGCCGTTGAAGACGAGCCGATGGATGTCGGTCAGGAAGATTTGGACCGGTTCGAGCAGATGCTTTCTGAAGTCCAGACAGCCTATGGCCGTGAGGACTACGCGGCGTTGCGCAAGCTCGCGACCCCGGAAGCCATGTCCTATCTGGCTGAAGAACTGGGCGAGATCGCTTCCAGCGGCATGCGCAACGAAGTGAAGGATGTCAAGCTTTTGCAGGGCGATGTTTCCGAAGCCTGGCGCGAAGGCAACGCCGAATACGCAACCGTCGCGATCCGCTATTCAGCAATCGACGTCATGCTGGATCGCAATACCGGCGCCGTCGTCGAAGGGAATCCGAATGAGCCGGTGGAAAGCGTCGAGCTTTGGACATTCACCCGCCAGGATGGCGGCGAATGGCAGCTTGCTGCCATTCAGGGAACGGAATAGCCGTTCAGGATCGAAAAAAGCCCGGTCTCGCGACCGGGCTTTTTGTTTTATGCATGTCTTTGTTACCAGCTGCCGATATTTTCGGCGGAAGCCCAAGGCTCCTGTGGCGCCAGACGTTCGCCCTTCTGGATCAGTTCGATGGAAATGCCGTCGGGTGACTTGATGAAGGCCATATGACCGTCACGCGGCGGACGGTTGATGGTGACACCTGCATCCTGCAGCTTCTGGCAGGTGGCGTAGATGTCGTCGACCATATAGGCCAGATGGCCGAAATTGCGGCCTCCCATATAGGTTTCCGGGTCCCAGTTGTAGGTCAGTTCCAGTTCCGGCGCGCGTTCCGCCTTTGCCCGGTCCGTATCGGAAGGCGCGGCGAGAAAGATCAGCGTGAAGCGGCCCTTCTCATTTTCAGTGCGGCGGATTTCTTCAAGGCCGAGTTTGTTTACATAAAAATCGAGAGATTCATCGATGTCGCGAATTCGGACCATCGTGTGCAGATAGCGCATAGTCTTTTCCTCGGCTGTTGTAATTCATGGGCTGACGCTCGTGAAACGCATGGAACGCCGATTGGTTCGGCGGGGATATCGAATCCGATGTCGGAGACCGAACGTCAAGCTATCACCCACAGAACAGGGTTCAAGAATTTTGAGCCGCAGATGTGACCGGAAATGTCCCCGGACCCTCATTGCCAAATCGGCGACCGGCCATATTTGAAGTGGTTGGCGGGTTGCGAGGGCTGCCGCGCGGGAAAAGTAACCATGAAGTTGTGAAGTGTGTGGTCTTCATGGGGACTGACACAAGTTTGGACTTGCCGCCTCCGGTTAAGGAAGTGTTATTCTTTGGACAAGAATCAGGTCGGAATCGCAATGGAAGAACAGAGGAGGGGCGAACGCATGGCGGACAAGTCTGTGTCAAATGACCAGTTTCGCAGCCAGCACGCCTCGGAAGAGCTGGGCGATATCATCGAAATTTCGGGCCATATCAAATGGTTCGACGTAGCCAAGGGCTACGGCTTCATTGTTCCGGACCAGCCGGGCCTTAATGACATTCTTCTTCATGTGACTTCACTGCGTCGCGATGGTTTCCAGACCGCTCTGGAAGGTGCTCGCATCGTCTGTGAGGTCCGGCAGGGCGAGCGCGGCCTGCAATGTTTCCGCGTGCTGTCGATGGATACCTCGACCGCCGTTCATCCCGCGCAGATGCCGCCGCAGCGCACCCATGTCACCGTCACGCCGTCGAGCGGACTTGAGCGCGTGATTGTGAAGTGGTTCAACCGCACCAAGGGGTTCGGTTTCCTGACGCGCGGCGAAGGCACGGAAGATATTTTCATCCATATGGAAACGCTGCGTCGTTTCGGCATGATGGAACTGCGTCCCGGTCAGGTGGTGCTGATCCGCTTCGGTGAGGGCGACAAGGGCCTGATGGCTGCTGAGATCCATCCGGATATCGGAACGGCAATTCCTGTTTCTCACTAGAGCATAATCCGGCCAGAGTGAAACGAAGGCGTTCAAGTTTATGCTTGATATAGAAGAAGGCGGAGCGTCCATCTGATCCCGTCAGATCGAAGCGCGTTCTGGAGTGCGGCTGTTCAAAGTGCGCCGGCTTTACCCGATCGCTGTAACAAGCAGGTGAGGGCGCGGCGTGGCTGTTCGCGCGGTCTTGTGGTCATCACCTCCCGTTGATAGGTTCCGGCTTGGTTTCTTTCTTTGAATAGGCAGGTCATGGGCCGCATTTTTCTTGCTTTTGCATTTGTTTTTCTCGCATTCACCGCTCAGGCTGATGAAGCACAACCGATGAGGCTGCCGGTCGACAAGGAGCCGCTGACATTCGTCGCCGCCAACGGCAACAAGGTGAATTTTGCGCTTGAAGTGGCGGATACTGACGACGCTCGCGTTCGAGGCCTGATGTGGCGCACGGACTTTCCCCGGGACCGGGCGATGATCTTCGTGTTTGGCGAGATGCGCCGCGTCATGATGTGGATGCAGAATACACCGTCGCCGCTCGATATGGTCTTCCTTGACGACAAGGGACGCGTATCGGCCATTCACGAAAATGCAGTGCCATTCTCCGAAAATATCATTTCATCCGAGGTTCCGGCGGCGTATGTCGTGGAACTTCTGGCCGGCACGGTCAAGCAAACCGGCATAAAGCTTGGCGACAGGGCCACCCACCGCGTGATTTGCGGTGTTTGTCGGTCCTGATCGCAGTCAGGTGTTCCAGCTAAAGCGGAACCGCTCTGTCTATCTGTTTTACGCATTTTCCTGATGCAAAGGCTTCGCACCTTGGCTCGGAAATGTCCCAAGAGGAATAAGGAATTGAGTGCCCTCGATATCGAATATTTCGAACATGACGGCCTGCGCCTGGCCTATCGTCAGGACGGTGAAGGCGATCCGATCCTGCTCATTCACGGCTTTGCTTCGTCAAGTCTGGTCAACTGGGTTTCGCCCGGCTGGTTCCGAACGCTGACCGAAGCCGGATATCGCGTGATTGCCATCGATAATCGCGGGCACGGGCTTTCAGCGAAGCCCCATGATGCGGACGAATACACGCCGACGAAAATGGCGGCGGATGCGGCAGCGCTTCTCGATCATCTCGGCATCGAAAATGCGCATGTCATGGGCTATTCCATGGGCGCGCGTATCTCGGCATTTCTGGCGCTGGAACATCCCGAGCGCGTTCACAGTGCCGTTTTCGGTGGCCTTGGCATCGGCATGGTAACGGGCGCGGGCGACTGGGAGCCGATTGGAGAGGCGCTGCTTGCCGAAGACCCGACGACGATCACGCATCCGCGTGGCCAGATGTTCCGCAAATTCGCCGACCAGACCAGGAGCGACCGTATCGCCCTTGCAGCCTGCGTGATCACCTCCAAGGAACTTGTTCCGGCTGCCGCGATAGCGCGCATCATGCAGCCTGTTCTCGTTGCAGTCGGCACGACCGACGATATTGCCGGCAGCGCACAGGAACTCGCCGATCTTCTGCCGAATGGACAGGCGGTCGACATTCCGGGCCGCGACCATATGCTGGCCGTGGGCGACAAGGTCTACAAGCAGGCAGTGCTTGGGTTTTTGAAAGAAAACCCGCTTTGACGGGAGTTTGATCCTCAGCAAAGCACGCACCTTGGATGCTGCGCCAAACTCGGCGGTGGCAGGCAAGGCATTTTAAGCCAATCCCCCGGACAACCGAGGATTGCTATTTGCAGGTGCGCATTTCCGAACGCAAAACCGTTTCACACTTTTGCTGGAAATGCTGTATGCTGCGCGCCGAACTCGTATTGCGGTGCGGGGACAGAGCGAAAGCACGGCTGTCTCTTCCCTCGCGCGGTGCAAAACTGGAGTATGCATATGTCCGTTCGCACATCAGCGAAAGCGACCCCCGGTCTGGGTCAGGTTGATCCTATCTGGCATTCCATCCGTGCCGAAGCGGAGGAAGCGGCCAAGAATGATCCCGTTCTGGGCACGTTCCTCTATGCCACGATCCTCAACCAGCCTAGTCTGGAAGACGCGGTCATGCATCGCATTTCCGAGCGTCTCGGCCATGCCGACCTGAGCGCCGATATTCTACGCCAGACCTTTGATGCCATGCTGGATGCCAATCCAGATTGGTCGCAGATTGTCCGCGTCGATATTCAGGCGGTTTATGATCGCGATCCGGCCTATAGCCGCTTCATGGACCCGATCCTTTATCTGAAGGGTTTCCATGCGATACAGACCCACCGCCTAGCGCACTGGCTTTACCATGAAGGCCGCAAGGATTTCGCCTATTACCTGCAAAGCCGTTCCTCATCGATCTTCCAGACCGATATTCATCCGGCGGCGCGGCTCGGCAGCGGACTCTTCCTCGATCATGCGACCGGTCTTGTCGTGGGCGAGACGGCCCTGATTGAAGACAATGTGTCGATCCTCCACGGGGTTACGCTGGGCGGTACGGGCAAATCGAGCGGGGACCGTCATCCGAAAATCCGCCATGGCGTGCTGATCGGCGCGGGGGCGAAAATTCTCGGCAATATCGAAGTCGGCCATTGCTCCAAGATCGCAGCCGGTTCGGTGGTTCTGAAACCCGTTCCCAACAATGTCACCGTCGCTGGTGTGCCCGCCCGGATCATGGGCGACACGGGCTGCGCGGAACCTTCCCGTGTCATGGACCAGATGCTGGGTGACGGAATCTAGATCCATTTTCCATCACTGAGGCCAACCGATGTCAGGAAATCGGGCCGCTTGCTGGTTTTCTCCCGCAGGCGGCCTATATTGTGATGCAAGCGGCGATTAGCTGGCCACGCCCCTTGGGATAGTCGATGTCAGGGGTTTACATAAGAAAATGCCGGGTGCAATAAACCGGCTCAATTCAATATCAGGAGAAGCCGGTTGAAACCCGAAGAACTCAAAAAACTGGACGCCTATTTCAAACGGACCTTCAACAATCCCGGCCTGCAGGTCAAGGCACGCCCGCGCAAGAACGACTCCGCCGAGCTTTATCTCGAGGACGAATTCCTGGGTCTGATCTACAAGGATGAGGACGAAGGCGAACTCTCCTACAATTTCTCGATGGCAATTCTCGACGTCGATCTTTGATCGGCAGCGGCGAGTGCGTCGTAGGCGACGCCCATGCCCATGCAGGAATGCTCTTGACGCCCTTTCCCATGGAGAGGGCGTTTTGTTGTTGAAACACGCTTGCGAGGATGCATGAAGATCATTGCTGCCGCTCTGACCTTGTCCGGCATGCTGAACTGAGCAGTTATGAAATCTGCGACTGATTTCGGTGCGACTTCATGAAATTCCGCTTTTCACTCACCGTCCTCCTGATCGGCCTGTCGTTTCCGGCGCGGGCAGAAGTTCTAGGCACCATCTAAACCGAGCAGGACGACGGCTCCCTGTCGGTGATCGAGATTCTGGATGAACCTCCAAGTGTCGCTAAATGCGATGGCGCTCACGCCGTCGCAGTCTATGTCAAGGAAAGCAACTTTTCCCTGCCCGTTGGAAAAGGATGCTGGAAGCTGCTCGGATCGGCAGAAATGCTGAAGCTGGAAATCGTTCTAAGCGCCACTGAGGAGCATGTCATGAGCGGGGTTCCGTTGAACAAGATCAAGTTCGACGGAGAGGGACAACGAGCATTTCAGGAATTGATGCGTGAACGGGAACGATCGGGACAGCCGATACCGCTCCAATCCATCGATTGACACCAGCAAGCCAGGATCGAACAGGCCCTCCGGGCCTTCGGTACCCGGCACTCAATCACGCTCGTCCGGAATCAGTTGGCGCGTTTGCCATCAAGAAGATGAGTATTGGCGAAATCGACGACCGCCTTGTCCAGTGACTTCCAGTCGCCCAACATGGATCGGGGGAATCGATAGAGTATCTGCAAGTCGCGCCCGAACTGGACGTCGCGTTCGCACGAATTGAAGCTTTCTGCCGCGCTGTCGGCAAGGCATCGTGCGACAAATTCCGGCTTGCCGCTGCTGGTGTCGGAGAGCACCAGTTCCTCGCCCTTGTAGCCGCTGTTTTCCAGAAACCGGTGTACCGTCAGGTTTCCGGGAGCGGTTTCTCCGCCGGGTTCTATCAGCTCGGCGTAGATCGGCAGGTAACGCCCGCTCATGTCGCGGGACATGGTGCGTTGCTCTATGGACATGAAAATGAGGTGCCGTTTCGGGGTAAGAAGGTTGAAGATGGCGCGGTCGCGTTCCGTATAGCCGGTAAGCCCCGGCCAGCGGGCGTAAAGATCGAGGCGGCCCGTCACTCCGTCGCGCCGCTGATTCGAAAAGCGGATCATATTGGCGGGAATCGAGAGGACGTTGTTGCCGATGATGATCTCATAAGCCTGCGTGCTGTCGGAATGGCCGCCCCGGGCAATCAGCGGACCGAGCAGACGCCCCCCGATATTCACGGCGATCGAAAGGAGGACCAGCGCGACAACGGCCAACAGCAGCCAGCCGAAGAGGCGGTTGCCCATTTTCGAGGCGGTGTAATCGGGTGCTGTTTCCATTTGGCTCGAATATCTGTCTTCTATGGTTAACAGAGCGTGAAACCGTGCTTGTCTGGCGACCTGAAACAGCTTAGCGATTCAATATCGAGTTTGCTGATGGAGGAAAGCACATGCCGATCTATGCTTATAACGGGCACAAGCCGCAATTCGTGGATCGCAGCAGCAACTGGATCGCGCCCGATTCGACCCTGATCGGCAAGATCGTCGTGGGTGAAAATGCCGGTTTCTGGTTCGGCGCCGTTTTGCGGGGCGATAATGAGCCTATCACCATCGGCGACGATACCAATGTTCAGGAACACACCATCATGCATACCGATATCGGCTTTCCGCTGACGGTCGGGGCGGGGTGCACCATCGGGCATCGAGCCATACTCCATGGCTGCACGGTGGGTGAAAACACACTGATCGGCATGGGCGCCATCGTTCTCAATGGTGCGAGAATCGGAAAGAACTGCCTGATCGGGGCAGGGGCACTAGTCACCGAGGGCAAGGTAATACCGGATAACTCGCTGGTCGTCGGTTCTCCTGCAAGGGTTCTTCGGGAACTGGACGAGGCGGCGGTTGAAAAGCTGAAGGCTTCGGCAGCGCATTATGTCGAGAAGGCACGGTCCTTCATGCGCGGCTTGGAACTTGCGTGAAATGAATAAGGACGGGGCCAGAGGGAGACTGGCGCCCGTCCTTCTTCAGTTTTTCTTTTTGATCAGTTCTTGATGCTGCCGACGAGCAGTTCTCGGTCGCCCTTGATCGAGACCCAGCTGCCGGTGTTCGTGGTCGACTGGCGCTTCAGGTAAGTGTAGTCGGTCTTGTTCCAGGCGAGAACGCGGGTATCGAGATTGTCGAGAATGAAGTCGCCGCGGTCGGTGCGGACGGTCAGAACCGCGTGGCCTTCGCCATTCGGCTGTCGAACCACCGTGAAAAGCAGGGTGTTCGCCGGAATGCCGAGCGTCATCAGTTCGCGGCGCTTCGAAAGCATATAGTCGTCGCAGTCGCCCACCGTTGTCGGATATTCCCAATACTCTTCGCGGCCCCAGGCTTCCATGTCGGTCATCGGCGCGATCTTTTCGTTGACGCTCGCATTGACCGTGATGATCTGCTTCCAGATTTCCGGGGTCAGCTTCAGCATGTTGCTGTTGCGGCTGGTGATATTGCATTCGGACTTGTACCGGTCGCAGAATTCATAATGGCCGATCGGCTGTGACGTGCGCTCGCCCGTCGTCATCCACGGGGAATTGGCGGCGGGGCTTGCAGCCTCGGCCAGTCCGATTCCGAGCAGCATCAGGATGGCTGCAATGATGGTCTGCTTCGTCATTCTTTTGTCTCCCTGTTGGAGACCAAGATGACTTAGACAATTTGAAGGCACGCAAATTTAAGCGCGAAAATGCGAGTTAAATTCGATTAAAAGTGCAAATAACGCCGAAACTTTTTGTCAACGGACGGACAAATTCAGGGCAAATCGGGCTATTTTTATGGCTTTTTTGTGATTTCGGTCGTTTCGCGGTTTGCCATTCCGTAACCTTGACGCGCGTTTATCTTTTGGGCCGATGCTTTCAGCCGAAAAGATTGTCCAGTGTCGCGCTGGTCTGGATGGTGGCGAATTCGATTGCGAAACCATCCTGGAAATGACGTACGACAGTTCCCCGGATCGGCCCGAGCATGACACTGCTTTTGATCGCGGGCTTGAACTCGCTTTCGATTGCCGCACCTGAAAGCGAAAGGTCGGCGATACGACACAGCCTTTGTGTGCCGTCGGCAAAAGTGATGTTCTGCCGGTTCTTGTGCGGCACGACGCGTTCGTGACGGCGGTCTTCGGGCAGGGCAAGCTCGTGCTTGTTGGCAAGCCAGGTCAGCTGTGCCGAAAGCTTGTCCTTCTTCTGCTCGGACGTCGCCAGAAGAATATGGAAGCCCTCGGATGTAACCTCATGGGCAATTCCTTCGATCCGCCCCACATGGTCGATATAGGCGATGATCCGTTCGCCGTTGCGCGGTGTCGCTATGCCGCTCATCAGGGCCGTGCCGGGCGACATGCGCTTGATAACGCACGGAAATTCGCTGCGATTTTCCAGCATGTAGCGACCGTTGAGATCGACATTCACGGCGTTGAAGTTTTCCTGCCGCACATTGCTGGCAGTGGGGGCCGCAGCAAATCTGTTCATCAAAGCCGATCCATTTCGAATTTTGTCCGCTCCACGTCAGCACATTACAGCACGGACTGATAAAGAGAAATCGCGATTGCGACCTGTTTCAGGCTTTGCCGCCCTTGATGACGCGCAATTTCGGCGCTGCATGCGGTTCCGTCAGGCGAATATTCGTCCACTGTCGGCCTGTCCGGGGTGCGTTTACGGTTACGGCTGCCGATTGCCGCACGTCGTCCGCGAGAATCAGATCGGGCGCCACCGGCTCGATGGAATTCAAATGGCCGAGCACGATTGGGTCGGCGCCTACCCACGTGACGGAATCAAGCACTGCAATGCTGCCGAGTATGCTGATCTGGCCGTCCGCCGCTTCGAGCGGGGCGAGGAACATTTCCAGCCCCAGGCTGCGTCCCGACATGCTGATTCCAACATGCGAGACGAGGGCAGGGATCTCGAGCCCACTGACGTTTTGCGAGGTTTCCCGAAGTGCGGCGCGGTCGCGTTCGGACCAGAGCGAGAGGAACCGCGTGTTCTTCAGTTCGCGTCCAAAAAGGGTGCAGATGCGCGTTCCAGCCAGACGGAACGACAGGTCCCCATGCTCTCCAGCCTCGAGGAAGAAGAGGTCGGACAGATGACGCCCCAGCTTGCGCGGCTCGATCCGCTCGCGCATCGGCGCGCGAAAGGTGCCGCGTTCCGTGCGGGCCAGTCGCTGCCATTCGCTGAAAATCGCGATCGTACTGCGGTGTTTCATCATGCGCCGTTGGTTTTTCCGTTGCACGCGGAGACAGGCTCCGCTGGTGGACGCATTAAAATAGTATTAACGGGGAGGATGCCAGTTTAACCCTTTGTTCATCCACCGGGCTCGTCCGTTAAGGTTAACAATAAGTAATGGTTGCACTGCTTTAAAAGACGCGCTTTGATAAGGCATCAGACGAAGCCTTTGACTTGGTTGGCGTTTTTCTGAGCTCCAGATTTAATTTCGCGAAATATTCTGTTCGCGGACAGGCCGACCGGGTATCTCCGTCGGCCTTTATTTTTAACAGATTTTGCCCTATCTAGATGCTTCCACCCGATGTAAGGGGCCGACCTGGCCCGGTTGTCGGCGTGCAAGGATGAGAAAGCAGCAGTTCATGAGCGTTCCCCAGCCGGAAACGGACGGCAGTAACCGCCGGTCAGGCGGTAGCGAGCCGATCTTCAATATACCCGGCGTCGTTCTTGCGCTTATCGGCCTGTGCGCGGCGGTGTATGTCTATCAGAACTATCTCATCAGCGAGCAGCAGAACTACAGCTTCATGCTGAACTTCGCGCTCATTCCGGCGCGATTCTCACTTGCGGGCGGCTTTACTGATCCGACCGCGCTTTTCACGCTCATCAGCTATTCCTTCATGCATGGCGGAATTGCGCACCTGGTCGTCAACATGATTTGGCTCGCCGCCTTTGGTTCTCCGCTTGCGGGCCGCATCGGCACCGGGCGGATGATAGTTTTCTGGGTCTTCACGTCGGTTATCGCCGGTCTGACCCATTATGCGATCTATCCGGACAGTATTTCACCGCTGGTGGGTGCTTCGGGAGCGATTTCGGGCATGATGGGTGCTGCGGCGCGCTACGGCTTCCGGCGCATCGGCCACGGACGCAAATCAGAATTTGCAGGGCCAGTACTTCCGGTGGGGCTCACCCTGACGCTGAAGCCTGTTCTGACCTTTGTCGGGGTCTGGTTCCTGATCAACATCATTACCGGTCTCTACTCGACTGGCGGTGCAGACCTTTCCAGCATCGCCTGGGAAGCGCATATAGGCGGCTTCATCGCCGGTTTTTTCGGCATTTCACTGATGGACCGCCCGCGCAGTTACGATGCGGTTCTGAGGCGCTAGGAATCTGGCTCAGAAAGGCCTTCTTCCCCATTTGATGCCACTTGCTAATCCGACGTTCAGAGCGCACCATCATGGAACGTGGTGGGAGGAGCTGCGTTCTGCTTCATATGGCGCTGAAACGCCCGAAGCAGCGAGTGCTAGAGCTGTTCCCTCATTAGAGAACAGTCGAACCGCTCTAGCTCTTTGTTTTAAGCATTATCCGACGCAAAACCGCTTCACGCGTTTGCCGGAAATGCTTTAATCTTGGAGGGACTTTGGCATGACCGTAAGATCGATTCTCGAGACAAAGGGCAGGGATGTGGTGGTTATCGCGCCTGCCGATACGCTGTCCCACGCTGTCGCCATGCTGAACAAACACAAGATCGGCGCGTTGGTGGTGTGCGACGAGGCCGGTCGAATCAAGGGAATCCTGTCTGAACGCGATGTCGTCCGCGCCGTTGCTGCGCAGGAGACCAAGGCCATGAGCATGCCCGTCGCCGAAGTAATGACGGCAAAGGTGCAGGTCTGCCGCGAACATCATACGATCAATCAGGTGATGGAAATCATGACGAGGAGCCGATTCCGCCATATGCCGGTGGAAGAAGGCGGCAAGCTCGTGGGAATCGTTTCAATCGGTGACGTGGTGAAACGGCGCATCGAAGATGTCGAACGCGAGGCGGAAGATATCCGCACCTATATCGCTACGGCCTGAGCGACTCGACTTTTGGCCATTCTCCCGGATGGAAAGGCCAGCCGGGAGAATTTTTACAGGCGAATCAACTCAACGTGCGCGGAGATATCTCTCGGCAGCGTAAAGCGAGATTGCAGCCGCATTCGATACGTTGAGCGACTTTATTTCGCCCGGCATGTCGAGGCGGGCAAGCGCGGTGACCGTTTCGCGTGTCTTTTGACGCAGGCCTTTGCCTTCCGCACCAAGCACGAGAGCGATTCGTCCGCCGGACAAGGTGGCTTCCATTTCCAGCGGCCCCTCCGAATCAAGCCCGATGGTCTGGAATCCGAGGCTATGAAGTTCCTCAATCGCTTCGGCCAGATTGCGCACTTCGATATGAGAGATCAGTTCGAGGGCTCCGGAGGCTGCTTTGGCGAGGACGCCAGTTTCCTGCGGGCTGTGGCGGCTTGTCGTAATCAGCGCACCGGCACCGAAGGCTACCGCTGAACGCATGATGGCGCCGACATTATGCGGATCGGTCACCTGATCGAGCACGAGCAGCAGCGGACTGTCCTTCAGTTCGGACAGCTTTCTGGCGCGCAGCGGCTCGGCCTCGATCATGACGCCCTGATGGACGGCTTCCGAACCGGTTTCCTTGTCTATATCGCGCGGATCGACGATTTCGACAGGGAAGGGGAGAGATTCGGCCTCTCCGATTTCCAGACGTGCGAATCCGTTTCGTGTCGCCAGCATGCGCAGTATCCTGCGTTCCGGGTTTTCCACGGCGGCGCGGACCGTATGCAATCCATAAAGGCGTACCGTTCCTTCGGTCACGGCACTTGCCGATATGGAAGGACGCTGCGGCTTGCGCGGTGATTTGCCTTCCGTTCCGGCCTTCTGGTCGCGATGCTGGCGGCGCAGGCGCGCATAATGAGAATCTTTTGGTGTGCGGGGTGAATTTTGATCGGTCATGGCGTGCTTATAGCTCTTTAGCAGTGCGGAAGATAGCGGCCAGCCCTGCAAATGCTATCAGGCTGTTCTGATTGCAGAATAATTTGCAAAGCCCGCCAAACCGGGCCTTTCTTCCCGCATGAACGGGCCGGAGAAGGCAATGTTTCCACGCCGTTGTGAACAGACATGCATTCTTTTCGCTTTTACCCTGTTGACAGGGGATAAGCTTATCGTCATAAGGCCCCTCGCGGATCGACGGCTGGCCCAACAGTCAGCCAGAAGCCCCGCGGAAATGCCTAGTCGCTCGACTCTGCTGATAGTGATATCTGGAGGGATGCCCGAGTGGTTAAAGGGGACGGACTGTAAATCCGTTGGCTATGCCTACGTTGGTTCAAATCCAACTCCCTCCACCACTGTCGGATCAGAGTTAAGAGTGCGCGGGTATAGCTCAATGGTAGAGCAGCAGCCTTCCAAGCTGAATACGCGGGTTCGATTCCCGCTACCCGCTCCAAATTTTTCCGAGCGGTTTGGCGTGTAAGGAATCATCGACGGGCGGTTCGCCGTTCCGTTTTGGCATAAATGCTGGCCCGGAAGCCAATAGGCTTTTGTGCTGGCGCTTGAGCGGTTCTAGAACAAAGAGAACAACGGCGATGGCAAAGAGCAAATTCGAACGTACGAAGCCCCACGTTAACATCGGCACGATTGGTCACGTTGACCATGGCAAGACGTCGCTGACTGCAGCGATCACCAAGTTCTTTGGTGAGTTCAAGGCGTATGACCAGATCGACGCCGCTC